>CAZPWT010000029.1:0-134801 GCA_964590435.1 uncultured Planctomycetia bacterium | reverse complement strand
CTCGCCCCGCTCGACGCCGCCGGCCCCGACGCCGACGCCCTCCGCCTCTTCGTCGAGCGCGCCCGCGAAGCCGACCACCGCTTCACGCTCTCCCCCGAAAACGACGCCGACGTCCGCGCCATCGTCGCCGAGCTCGAGGGGATCCCCCTCGCCCTCGAACTCGCCGCCGCGCGCCTTCGCATCATGAAGCCCGCGCAGCTCCGCCAGAAACTTACGCAGCGCTTCCAGCTCCTCCGTTCCACCCGCACCGATCTCCCCGCGAACCGCCGCACGCTCGAGGGCGCCGTCGAGTGGTCGTGGTCCCTCCTCGCCGAATGGGAGCGCGCCGCCTTCGCGCAGCTCTGCGTCTTCCGCGGCGGCTTCTTCCTCGAGGCCGCCGAGGCCGTCCTCGACCTCTCCGCGTTCCCCGACGCCCCCATGGCGATGGACGCGGTGCAGCGCCTGCGCGAGAAGAGCTTCCTGCGCACCGAGGAGACCCCCTACGAGACGCGGTTCACGATGTACCGAACGCTGCGCGAGTTCGGGGAAGCGCGGCTGGGAAGCGACGCGGCGGATGTCGTGCGGGAGAGGCTGGCGGCCTGGTGCGACACGTACCTGGACCGATGGGTGGCGGAGCTGAAGGGGGACTCCCAGGCGGAGGCGGCGGACCGCTGCGAGCTCGAGGCGCCGAACGTGGTCGCGGCGGTGCAGGGGCGCGTCTCCTCCGGGCGCGCTCTTCCCGCCGTCGCGCTGGCGCGGCGCTACTACCCGGTCGCGTCGCGCCGCGGCCGGACGGTCCCGGCGGTCGCGATGATCGAGGCCTGCCTTGCCGCGGTCCCGGCCGCGACGGAGCCGGCGGCGCGCGCCTGGTGCTGCACGGCCCTCGCCCACTCCCTCGACCAGGCCTCTGTCCCCGGCCGCGACGTTGCGCTTGCGACCGAAGGCGTCGAACTCGCCCGGCTCACTGGCGATCCCGCGCCGCTCGCGTGGGCGCTCATCCAGAGGAGCGGGCTCCTTCGCACGCATGGCGATTACGCCGCCGCCGTCGCCGACGTCCGCGCCGCCGCTTCCCTCGTCCCCCGGGTCTCCAATCCCTGGACGTCCTGCGCCGTCCGGATTGCCGAGGCGTCGCACCTCCAGCACGACGGGAACCTCGCCGCCGCCGCGGATCTCCTTCGCTCGTGCGCCGCCTCCGCCCGGGAACGATCGGAACTGTCCCAGCTCGTCACCGCCCTCGACATCCTCGCGACCTGCCTCTACCCGCTCCGCGACACCGCCGGCGCCCTCGCCGCCGTCGAGGAGGGCCTCGCCGCCGGCCGCCGCCTCGGCCACGCAGGCTTCGTCGCCCATTTCACTTCCCGTCTCGGCCATTACCTCGCCCAGGACGGACGGATGCCGGAAGCGCTGGCGCGCCTCGAGGAAGCGGAGCGGCTGCTGCGCGCAGAGGGGATGCGCGGCGACCTCGCGATGGCGCTTCGCCTGCGCGGCAACGTCCTGCGGCGCACGGGGCGTTTCACGGAGGCGCTCGCCTGCTACGACGAGGCCGAGAAGCACGAGCGGGCGCTGGGCCGGGCGACCTCCCTGGGAAACGTGCTGCGCGGCCGCGGCCACCTTCTCATGCAGGTCGGCGAGGTCGACCGCGCCGAGCGCGCCTACGCCGAAGCCCGCGACATCTTCCTCCGGACCGGCGACCGCCGCGCCATTCTCGGGACCTTCTCGGACTCCGCCAACGTCGCGGAAGCGCGGGGAGACCTCGCCGCGCTGCTCTCCCTCCATGAGCAGGGCGAGCGCCTGGCCCGCGAGCTCGACTCCCGCCCGGAGATCGCTTCGCATCTCTGCGGCCGCGCCGCCGCGATCGCCCCCGGGGGCCGCGCCGCCGAGGCCCTCGAGCTGGCCGCCGAGGCCGCGCGCGTCCTCGGCGCCGCAGGCAAGCCGCTCGAACTTGCCGGCGTCGCCAGCACGCGGGCCACGGTCCTCGCCCTGCTCGGCCGCGACACCGAGGCGCGCGAAGCGGCGCGCGAAGCGATCGAATTCTGCCGCCGCGGCGGTTCCGAGATCCGGATGACGACCGTTTCGGCGGGCACGGTGCTGGCCGAAGCGCTCCTTCGCCTCGGCGACGAGGCCGGCTCGCGCGCCGCCGCCGCCGAGGCCCTCCGGGTGGCCGCGGCGCTGGGGTTCGACGAGAAGCCGGCGTGGTCGCCGGTGGGGAGGTTGAAGCGGCTGGCTACCCCAGCCTCCGGTACGTAAGGGCGGCGGGGCCGAAGCGGGCGCGGACGCGGTCGACGGCGGCGACGAGGGCCTGTTTTTTTTTCGACTCGGGCGCTTCGCCGAACAATCCCGGCTGGATATCGGCGGGGCCGAGGCGTGCGAAGGAGACGGCGAGGGTGCGGACGCGGACGCGGCGCTGGAGGGCGAGGGACAGCAGTTCGAGCACGGGGGGGATGAGGTCGGGGTCGAGGTCGGAGGGGGCGGGGAGGAGTTTCTGGCGGGTGGCGCGGACGCCGTCGGAGTGGGTGAGGGTGACGGCGGCGCGGCGGGCGCGGAACCCCTCGGTGCGGAGGCGGCGCGCGGCGGCCTGGGCGAGGCGGGAGATTTCGTCGGCGAGGAGGTCCGCGTCGTTCGTGTCGTCGGCGAGCGAGTTCTCTTCGTGGACCGTGCGCTCCCCCGCGTCGGGACAGACCGGCGAGGGGTCGATGCCGCGGGCGCGGTCGCGAAGCGGCGGGCCGGCGGCACCGAACGCGACGGCGAGGGCGGGGGAGGGGGTGCCCGCGAGCTGCCCGGCGGTGAGGACGCCGAGCTCCTCGAGCCGCCGCTCGGTCTCCGCGCCTAGCCCCGGGAGCAGCCGCACCGCCAGCGGCGCGAGATACGCCGCCTCGGTCCCCGGCGCGACCGCTTCCACACCGTCCGGCTTCACCACGCGGGTGGCGACGTGGGAGACGAGCTTGTTGGCGGCGGCGGCGGCGGCGGGCCAGAGGCGGAGTTCGCGGCCGAGGGTATTGCGGATGAGGGAAGCGGCGTCGGCGGGGGGCCCCCAGAGGCGGGAGGTGCCGGTGAGGTCGAGCCAGGCGTGGCCGGGGCCGGCGAGTTCGCAGCGCGGGGAGAAGGCGGCGAGGACGCGGGCGAAGGCGGCGGTGGCGCGGTCGTAGAGTTCGGGGCGCGGGGGGAGGACGAGGAGGCCGGGGCAGAGTTTTTCGGCGAGGGAGAGGGGCATGCCGCGGTGGAGGCCGGCCATGCGGGCTTCGGAAGAGACGTCGAGGAGTGTGGCGCGAGCGACGGGGACGGCGACGGCGATGGGGCGGCCGGAGAGGGGGCGGGGGCGGAGGGCGCGCTCGGCGGAGATGGGGAAGGAAGTGATGTTGAGGTGGAGGGTTGACTTCATTGTTAGGGGAATGTTAGCACTAAGGAAAGGCAAAGGCCGGGAAACGAAAAACTAAAAAGTAAAAACGAAAAAAGAAAAGATCGGAGGAGGGATGGAGCGGAACAGGCCTTGGGATATGAGGGAGAGGACGATTGAGTTTGCGGTGAGGGTGCTTGATGTCGTGGAGGGATTGCCCGGTGGAGTGGGGGCGCGGAAGGTTGCGGGACAACTGGCCGAGGCGGGGACATCCATCGGCGCGAATTACCACGAAGCGGACACCGCGTTGACGTTGCCGGACAGGAGAAAGAGCCTGGTGACTTCAAGGAAGGAAGCCCAGGAAACCCTGTACTGGCTCAAGGTCGTCCAGAAAAAGTGGGCAGCGCGAATCGACGTGCGCGCGGACATTATTGAAACCGGAGAACTGGTCGCCATCCTGAACCGAATGATCACCAACCTCGAGAAACAGATCCGCGCCGCCTCCTGATGCCGTACTTTTCTTTTTTCCTTTTTCCTCTTTCGTTTTTCCTTTCCCGGCCGTTTTTCGCCTACTCGAGTTGATCCAGCAGCGTCGATGAGTCCGCACTTCCAATGAACGCAAGCCTCCTGAACGACACGATCGTAATGTCATCACTCTGCAATGCTGCCCCCCGGTGCTCGACAATCGCCTCCGCGATCGAGTCCACCAGGTCCTGCGAACTCCCTTCCTTCTGGTCCCCCGCGATCCGGAGCAGCACGTCCTCCCCGAGATCCTCGTTCGCCTGGTTCTTCGCCTCCGGCACCCCGTCCGTGTAGAGCAGCAGCCGGTCGCCGATCTCGATCGGAAGCTGCTGCACGCGAAGCTCGCGCTCGAACACCGAGCCCGCGTTCAGCCCCATCGCCAGCCCCGAAGCGGGAATCTCCTTCGGCCCCCCCGTCGCCGAGACCAGGATCGGCGGATTCTGCCCGCAGTTCACGATCTCCAGCGCCCCCGTCGAGGGATCCAGCACCGCGTACACCGCCGACACGAACATCCGCTTCTTGATGTCCGCCGTGACGAACTTGTTCACCTCGACCACCGTCTCGCGCGGCGAATGGTGCGGCGCGATCAGGCGGAACGCCGTCCGCACCATCACCATGATCAGCGCGCCCGGGAACCCGTGCCCCGAGACGTCCCCCACCACGATGCCGACACGGCCGTTCGGCAGCGGGAAGATGTCGAGATAGTCGCCGCCGACCACCGAGCACGGCTGGTACAGCGCCGCCGAGTCCCAGCCGGGGAAGTCGGGAAGCTGCTGGACGACCAGCATTTCCTGGATCTCCCGGCAGCGGGCGCGCTCCTCCGACGAAAGGTCGTCCTCGAGCCGCGACACCGGCGGGCGGCGCGCCGGCACGAGCTGGCGGACCGCCAGCGCGACCAGGTCCGGGTCCCGCACCTGCATGAACGTCCTCGTCGGGTACTGCTGCACCTCCGCGTCCTGCTGGTGCGACACCTTCCCCGTCAGCACGGCCGGCACGATGCACTTCCGCTTCATCAGCCCCGACAGGATCTGCGCCCCCGACTGGTCGGCCAGCTCCATGTCCAGCACCGCCGCGTCGTAGCGCCCCGGGACCAGAAGCGAATCCAGCGCTTCGCGCCCCGACCCGGTCGAGTGCGTCGCGAAACCGAGCTCGCCGAGCGCCCGCGCATAGGCGGCGCGCCGGCCGGGATCGGGGTCCGCGACCATCACCGCGCCCTGCGAGCCCGGGCCGCCGCTGTCGCGGACCCAGCGCTTCGTCGCCGCAGGTGGTGAAGAGTGGTGATCGGCTGTCATGGAGTGGGGCGGGATTGTAATGATCCCCGCCCCGGATGGAAAGGGGGGCCGCCGGGCATTGAATTCCGCCCGGCTTCCGCCCAAAATGCCGGGTCCGCCGTGTTGCCCCTTCGCACACCTTCTGGTTTACTCCGCCCCCCATGCCTCCCATCCCCCTCGAGAAAATCCGGAACCTCGGGATCATCGCGCACATCGACGCGGGGAAGACCACCACGTCCGAGCGGATCCTTTTCTACACGGGGCGCGAGCACAAGATCGGGAACGTGGACGAGGGGACGACGACGACCGACTGGTACTTCGAGGAGCGCGAGCGCGGCATCTCGATCTTCAGCGCCGCGACGACGTGCTACTGGAAGGGGCACCGGATCAACCTGATCGACACGCCGGGGCACGTGGATTTCACGGCGGAGGTGGAGCGGTCGCTGCGGGTGCTGGACGGCGCGGTCGGGGTATTCTGCGGCGTGGGAGGCGTGGAGCCTCAGAGCGAAACGGTTTGGCGGCAGGCCGACCGCTACAAGGTGCCGCGGCTCGCGTTCGTGAACAAGCTCGACCGCATCGGGTCGAACTTCCCCAAGGTCGTCGAGCAGATCCGCAAGAAGCTCAAGGCGAACGCCGTCGCCGTGAACTGGCCGATCGGCGAAGAGGCGGAGTTCAAGGGCGTGATCGACCTCATCGAGCGCAAGGCGCTGTACTTCAGCGAGGAGGACGACGGCGCCACCGTCCGCGTCGAGGAGATCCCCGAGGCCCTTCGCGACGAGGCCGAAGTCGCGCGGTCGGAGATGGTGGAGGCGGTGGCGAACATCACGCCGTGGATGGAGGAGGGGTTCCTCTCGGGCCGCACGTTCATCAACGACGAGATCCGCAAGGGGCTGCGCGAGAACACGATCGCGCGCAAGATCGTCCCGGTGTTCGGCGGGACGAGCCTGCGCAACAAGGGCGTCCAGCCGCTTCTCGACGGCGTCATCCACTACCTGCCGAGCCCGCTGGAGATGCCTCCGGTGGAGGGGACGAACCCGGAGACGGGGAAGCCGGCGCTGCGGAAGCCCGCGCCGGACGAGGCGCTGTCGGCGCTGGTGTTCAAGATCTTCACGGACGAGTTCAGCGAGCTGGTCTACGTGCGGATCTACTCGGGGACGCTGAAGGCGGGCGAGGTGGTGTGGAACCCGAGGGCGGGGAAGCGGGAGCGTGTGACGCGGCTGAACCTGATGCACGGCCAGGCGCGTGAAGCGGTGGAGAGCGCGGGGCCCGGGGAGATCGTGACGGTGGTGGGGCTGAAGCTGGCGCGGACGGGGGACACGCTGACGGACCAGAAGCATCCCGTGGCGCTGGAGGCGATGACGTTCCCGGAGCCGGTGGTGTCGATGGCGATCGAGCCGAAGAACAGCGCTGACAAGGACAAGCTGGCGGACACGCTCGGGAAGATGGAGCGCGACGACCCGACGTTCCACATGAAGGTCGACGAGGAGACGGGGCAGACGATCGTCTCCGGGATGGGAGAGCTTCACCTCGACATCATCAAGAACCGGATGAAGCACATGTACAAGCTCGACGCGAACGTGGGCGAGCCGCGCGTGGCGTACCGCGAGACGATTTCCGGCGCCGGGGACGGGGAAGCGGAGTTCATCCGGAAGGTGCCGGACGGCAAGGGCGGGCAGTACGGGCACGTGAAGTTGTCGATCGAGCCGGACCCGGGCAAGTCAGGCGTCACGGTGACGAACGAGGCGCCGGAGGGGACGTTTCCGAAGGGGTTCTGGCCGGCGATCGAGGACGCGGTGAAGTCCGAGGCGCTGACCGGGACGGTCGCGGGATACCCGATGGTGTACGTGAAGGTGCGGGTGACGGGCGGGTCGACGCACCCGACGGACAGCTTCGAGGGCGCGTACCGCGCCGCGGCGGGGATGGCGTTCCGCAAGGCGGCGTCGAAGGCCGGCGGCGTGGTGCTCGAGCCGATCATGAAGTTCGACGTGGTGGCGCCGGTCGACAACGTCGGCGACGTGCTGGACGACCTGAACCGCCGCCGCGCCGAGATCCAGAACGTGGAGCAGGAGGACGACCGGCGCAAGGTCACCGGGCTCACGCCGATCGCCGAGATGTTCGGGTATGCCAACGCGCTGCGGTCCCTCACGCAGGGACGCGGCACTTCGAGCCTCGAGCCGCACGACTACCGTCCCGTCCCCGAGCACGTCGCGAAGAACCTCTTCGGGAGCTAATCCGATGCGCCTTCTTCTCCTCGCGGTCGTTCCCGCCGTCTTCCTTGCCGGGTGCTCTTCCTCCGCCGACCGCCAGCAGGAGGTCGCGATCGCGACCTCGGACAAGGCGCAGGACATCCTGGGGATCAACCTCCTCCTGTCCGACCTGCGCGACCGCCGGGAGAGCACCAGCCTGCGCGCGTGGTCCTTCAAGCTGACCAACAACGAGAACGAGAACGTCAAGGTGCGCGCCGTCCCGTCCTTCGTCTCCCAGGACGGCCGCGACCTCGGCGGCGCCGCCGAGTCCCAGGAGGTCGAGCTCCTCCCCGGAAAGTCCCACGACTTCTACTTCAAGGCCCCCACCGGCGAGGTCGCGCGGCTCGTCGTCCGCTTCGAACGCAAATAGCGGCCCCGAACTCCATTTTTTCGCGTTCTCCGTTGACAGCGACTCTTCCATCCGTACAATGCCCGCCCCTCAAGAAACCCACAGACGACGGAAGGAATTCGATGAAGGGCCAGAAAATCCGGATCCGCATTGAAGGTTACGACCACGAGGTGATCGACCAGTCGGTCACCGAGATCGTCGACACGGCGAAGAAGACGGGCGCGAAGGTCGTGGGGCCAATCCCCATCCCGACGCGCATCGAGCGGTACACCGTGCTCCGCTCGCCGCACGTCGACAAGAAGTCGCGCGAGCAGTTCGAGATCCGGACCCACAAGCGCGTGATCGACATCAGCGAGCCGACCGGCAAGACGATCGACGCCATGAAGAACCTGAACAATCTCCCGGCGGGCGTGAACATCCGGGTGAAAGTGCTGACCGACAAGGCGTAGCCGTACCGACAGTACATTGACACTTCAACGACGGTCATTTCCCCCGCCGCTTCCGTGAGCCGAGTGCTCCGCCGGCAGCCCGCGGGGAATCGTGGCGGTCGCCGTGTCCCCCGCGGGGAGGAGTGTCTCCGCACAGGAGGATCGACATGCTACAGGGCATTCTCGGGCGCAAGCTCGGCATGACGCAGATCTTCGACGAGCAGGGTCGTTGGGTCGGAGTGACGGTCATCGAAGCGGGCCCGTGTCCCGTGACCCAGGTGAAGACCGCGAAGACGGACGGGTACAACGCGGTGCAGCTGGGTTTTGCGAAGCGCAAGCGGGTGACGAAGCCGGTCGCCGGGCACCTGGCGAAGTCGGGCGTGAAGGACCCGGTGCACTACATCCGGGAATTCCGCCTCGGCGTCGAGCCCGCGCAGAAGGCGGGCGACTCGGTCACGCTCAAGATCCTGGACGGGATCAAGAAGGTGGACGTGATCGGGATCACCAAGGGCAAGGGGTTCCAGGGCGTCATCAAGCGCTACCACAAGAACTGCGGCCCGAAGACGCACGGCTCGATGCAGCAGAGGCTCGTCGGATCGGCGTCGTCGGCCGAGGACCCGGGGCACATCCGCCCGGGCACGATGCGCCCCGGCCACATGGGTATGGACCGCTTCACGCAGAAAAACCTCGTCGTAGTGAAGATGGACGAGGCGCGGAACCTGCTGCTGGTGCGCGGGGCGGTGCCGGGCCCGAACGGAAATTTCGTGATCATCCAGAAGTCGGCGAACCAGCACGTGCCGGTTCCCGTGAGCCTCGAGAAGAAGGACGCGAAGGCTTCGAAGGACCCGAAGAAGGCGCTCGCGAAGGCCGCGGGCAAGTAAGACGTGAGTGAGCCGCGGTCCCGCGCAGGCGGGGCCGGGCGAACCGAACGTTAAGGAGCGGTTGAGATGCTGGAAGTTCCTGTCTTTGACGTCGCGGGGAAGAAGCTGGGCGCGGAGAAGGTCGATCCGGCCTGGTTCGGGGGGATCGTCCGCCGCCGGCTCATCCACGACGCGACGCTGATCTACCAGAACAACCTCAGGTCCGGGACCCACAGCACGAAGGGCCGCGGCGAGGTGGCGGGCTCGAAGAAGAAGCCGTGGAAGCAGAAGCACACGGGCCGGGCGCGCGCGGGCACGAAGCGGAGCCCGATCTGGCGGCACGGCGGCATCGTGTTCGGTCCGAAGCCGCGCGACTATTCGCGGGACCTCCCGAAGCAGATGCGGCGCGCGGCGCTGGACAGCGCGCTTCTCTCGAAGTTCCAGGACGGCGAGGCGGCGGTGGTGGACTCGCTGAAGCTGGAGAAGCCGAAGACGTCGGCGGTGGCGGGCGCTCTGGAGGCGATCGGGATCAAGGAGTCGTGCCTGATCTCGATCGAGCAGGCGGACGCGGCGGGCCGGACGGTGTGGCTCAGCGCGCGGAACATCCCGCGGGTTCACTCCTGCTCGGTGGCCGACCTGAACGCGCTCGACGTGCTGCACTACAAGCGGCTCCTGATGACGAAGGACGCGTTCAACGCCCTGGTCAAGAACCGCCGGGACGGCGTGGACCTGCCGGTGCCGAAGTCGACGAAGCCCGCCGAAAAGGCGTTCACGAGGCCGGACGTCAAGCAGCGCGGCAAGCCGAAGGGCGCCCCCGCGGCGACCGCGGCGCCGAAAGCCCCGGCCGCTTCGAAGCCGGCGGCCAAGAAGAAGGAGACGAAGTAAATGCGCGAAGCCCGCACCATCATCGTCGAGCCGCTGCAGACGGAAAAGTCCATGGGCTCCATGGGCCGCAGCCGCGCGTACTCGTTCGTCGTGAAGAAGGACGCCAACAAGATCGAGATCCGGAACGCGATCCAGTCGATCTACTCCGGGGTCAAGGTCAAGCAGGTCCGCACGATGCAGGTCAAGGGCAAGTCCCGCCGTTTCAAGGCCCGCATCGGCTACCAGAACGACTGGAAGAAAGCGATCGTCACCCTGACAGAGGAATCGAAGCCGATCGAGGGCTTCTAGGCCGGGCCGGAATCGGCTCGGCTTATCCTGAGCGAGCCCGAAGGGCGAGTCGAAGGATGCCGTTGAGCAAGAGGAAGGATGCCGTTGAGCACGAGACCGTAGAGCACTGAAACAGGTCAAGAGGAAGGAAAAGCCATGGGTCTTCGAGCCTACAAGCCGACCAGCGCAGGCCGCCGCTTCGCGACGACCAGCGACTTCAAGGATCTCACCACGGGCAAGCCCCACAAGGGCCTGCTCGAGCCCCTTCGCAAGACGGGCGGCCGCAACAACAGCGGCTCGATCACCTGCTGGCATCACGGCGGCGGCAACAAGAAGATGTACCGCGTGATCGACTGGAAGCGGACGAAGCTGGACATTCCCGCGAAGGTCGAGGAGATCGAGTACGACCCGAACCGGAACGTCCGCATCGCGCGGCTGCTTTACAAGGACGGCGAGCGCCGGTACATCGTGGCGCCGCGCGACCTCAAGAAGGGCGAGGTCCTCGTGGCCGGCGAGAAGCCGGACCCGAAGCCGGGCAACAACATGCCGCTTCGCAGCGTCCCGCTCGGCCACCTGGTGCACTGCGTCGAGCTCGTCCCCGGCCGCGGCGCGCAGATCGTGCGTTCCGCCGGCTGCTTCGCGCAGGTCATGGCGAAGGAAGGCAACTACGCCCACCTGCAGTTCCCGTCCGGCGAAATGCGCATGATCCCGCTGGCGTGCCGCGCGACGATCGGCCAGCTCGGCAACATCGAGGCCGGCTCGATCTGGCTCGGCAAGGCGGGGCGCAAGCGCTGGCTCGGCATCAAGCCCACGAACCGCGGCACCTCGCAGAACCCGGTCAGCCACCCGATGGGCGGCGGCGAAGGCCGGTCCGGCGGCGGCCGTCATCCCTGCAGCCCCTGGGGCAAGCTCGCCAAGGGCGGCAAGACGCGCAAGAAGAGGAAGAACAGCTCCAAGTTCATCATCCGCGGCCGCAAGAAGGGCCGCTTCCAGCAGACGTAAGGAGAGTCCATGAGCCGTTCGATGAAGAAGGGCCCGTTCGTGGACGGGAAGCTTCTCGAGAAGGTTGAGAAGCAGAAAAAGAAGAGTGACGCGACGCCCATCAAAACGTGGGCCCGGCGCTGCACGATCGTGCCGGAGTTCATCGGTCACAACTTCCTGATTCACAACGGGAAGATGCACGTGAAGCTGTACGTGACGGAGGACATGGTCGGGCACAAGCTCGGTGAGTTTGCGCCGACCCGGACCTTCCGCGGCCACAGCGGCACGAAGGCCAAGGACATCAAGACGACCGGTCCTGCCGGCGGCGCCGCTCCTGCGGCCGCGGCAGGCGGCGAGAAGAAAGGCTAAGGACTGAACCATGGCTGACACAACCACGGCCCCGGAACAGCGCTTCAGCGCCTGCCTCCGCCACGCGCGGATCAGCCCGCAGAAGCTGCGTTACGTGGGGACGGTGATCCGCGGGCAGAACGTGAACCGCGCGCTGGAGATCCTGCAGGCGACGTCGCGCCGCGGCGCGAGGTTCCTGCACAAGCTGCTCAAGAGCGCGATCGCGAATGCGGAGTCGATCACGAGCGACCGGAACCTGGACATCGACGTCGAGGAGCTGCGCGTCGAGAAGCTGATGATCGACGGCGGCGCTTCCCTCAAGCGGTGGCGGACGGCGCCGCAGGGGCGCGCGGTGCCGATCCTGAAGCGGACGAGCCACGTGACGGTGGTGCTCGGCCCGGCGCCGGAGGCTCCTGCGAAGGGGCGTCGCGGGGCGAAGGGGAAGGCTGCGCCGAAGGACGCGAAGCCGGACCAGGGGCACGCGAAGGAGCACTCGCACGACCACACGGCGGACAAGGCTCACGGCAGCGAGGGGCACGTGCACGAGAAGGGGCACGAGCATCCCGAGGGGCACCACCAGCATCACGAGCACCAGCACCGGCACGAACCCGAACACAAGCACGGCGGCCAGCACGAAAAGGGGCACAAGCCGTCTCCTGAGAAGAAGAAGGGATAGCCGACCATGGGTCAGAAGATCTGCCCGACCGGTTTCCGCCTCGGCATCACCGAGGAGTGGCGCAGCCGCTGGTACGCGACGAAGAAGGAATTCGGCAAGTTCCTCGTCGAGGACCAGAAGATCCGCCGCTTCATCAAGAAGAACTACGCCTTCGCGCAGATCCCGAAGATCGAGATCGAGCGGACGCGCGAGACGACGACGGTGATCGTGCACGCGGGGAGCCCGGGAGTGATCATCGGGCGGCGCGGCGCGAAGGTGGAGGAGCTCCAGGGGCAGATCGAGAAGCTGGTGGGCCACAAGGCCGAGCTGAAGATCAAGGAAATCGACACGCCGGAGCTTTCGGCGACGCTGGTGGCGGAGCAGGTGGCGGAGCAGCTCCAGAAGCGCGCGCCGTTCCGGCGTGCGATGCGCAAGGCCGCGGAGGTGACGCTGAAGGCGGGCGCCCGCGGGATCAAGCTCACGGTGGCGGGGCGCATCGGCGGCGCGGAAATCGCGCGCTCCGAGACGCTGTCGCTCGGGAGCGTCCCGCTTCATACGCTCCGCGCGATCCTCGACTACGGCCGTGCGACGGCGGTGCACGCGAAGGGGACGATCGGCGTGAAGTGCTGGATTTACAAGGGCGAGGTGTTGCCGGAGGCGAAGCGCCGGACGGGGCTGCAGGAGCCCGCGCCGGTGAAGCCGCCGCGGCCGATGTCGCCGCGTCCGTTCGGCGGTCCCGGCAGCGGCCCGGACCGTGGTCCCGGGGGCGGCGGGTTCCGTGGTCCCGGCGGCCCGCGCGGTCCCGGCGGTCCCCGTGGTCCTGGCGGCCCGCGCGGTCCCGGCGGTCCCCGTGGTCCCGGCGGCCCGCGTCCCCCGATGGGGCCGCGTCCGTCGTCCGGTCCTGCCCCGTCCGCACCTCCGCCGGCGAAACCTTCGTAAGCGAACGGCGCCCTGAGCGCCGAAGACCCAGAACAGGAGACGTGTCATGCAGTTGATGCCGAGCCGCATCAAGTACCGCAAGGCGCACCGTGGCCGCATGAAGGGGAATGCGACGCGCGGCACGACCGTGGCTTTCGGGGAGTACGGGCTGCAGGCGCTCGAGGAAGTCTGGCTTGCGGCGCGGGTGCTGGAAGCGGGCCGCATGGCGGCCGCGCACCACATCGGCAAGAACGGCCGCCTGTGGATCCGCGTCTTCCCGCACAAGCCGATCTCGAAGAAGCCGCTCGAAACCCGCATGGGTAAGGGCAAAGGCGAGCCGGAGTTCTACGCGGCCGTCATCCGTCCCGGCCAGGTCCTCTATGAACTCTCGGGCGTGACCGACGACGTCGCCCGCGAGGTCCTCAACATCATCGCCCACAAGATGCCGATCAGGACACGCCTGATCCGCAGGAGACACGGCCTGTGAAAATCGCCGAAATCCGCCAGAAGTCGACCGACGAGCTCAAGGCCCAGGTCAAGAAGATCCACGAGGAGCACTTCAACCTGCGCTTCCGCCGCGTCACCGACGTCATCGAGAACCCGCAGGCCCTTCGTGAGCTCCGCCGCGACCTGGCGCGGATCCACACGGTGGTGCGCCAGAGGGAGATGGACGAAGCGAAGAAGTCCCCGGCGCCCGCAAAGGCGGCCGAGAAGGCCCCGGCGCCGGTGAAGGCAGCCGAGAAGGCGCCCGCGAAGGCGGAGGGCAAGAAGAAGGCAGCAGCGAAGGGTGAGAAGAAGGGCAAATAGAGGCCGCCGGCGACTGGGGGTGTGATGAAGAAGGACGCGAAAAAAGACGGGAACGGCGGCGGCAAGAAGGAGAAGGCGCCTCCTCCCGAGAAGCCGGTGGTGAAGAGCCCGTACTCGAAGTCCGAGCTGGAGACGTACCGGCACTGGCTGCTGGAGCGGCGCGGGGCGCTCTCCGGGAACGTGACGAAGATGGAAGACGAGGCCCTGCGGCGTTCGCGGCAGGACGCGACCGGCGACCTTTCCAGCATGCCGATCCACATGGCGGACATGGGGAGCGACACGTTCGAGCAGGATTTCACGCTCGGGTTGATCGAGAACGAGGAGCAGGAGCTGGGGGCGATCGAGGACGCGCTGGAGAGGATCTCCGAGGGGACGTTCGGGGTCTGCGAGGAGTGCTCGAAGCCGATCCCGAAGGAGCGCCTGAAGGCGATCCCGCACGCGGCGCTCTGCCTGGATTGCAAGCGCAAGGAAGAGGGGGAATCGGGCGGATAGGCGCCCGTGATCCCGATGACCGAACCGGTCGAAATGGGCAGCGCGACGAAGAACATCCGTCGCGCTGTTTTTTTTGTAGTGATGGCGCTGGCCGCGGGGCTGGACCTGTGGTCGAAGTCGCTGGCGTTCCGCACGCTGGGGGAGCCGGGGCGGGGACCGGCGCCGATCGTGATCCCGGGCATCCTCAAGTGGGAAACGGCGTACAACAAGGGCGTCGCCTGGGGGATGCTGTCCCAGCACAACGCGCGGTGGTTCATCGCCGCGCTCTCGATCATCGCGCTTCCCGTCATCGCGGGGAGCTTCCTCCGCTCGAAGTCGCCGACGTGGCCCTTCACGGTCGCCCTGTCCTTCATCGCGGGGGGGACGATCGGCAACCTCTACGACCGCATCGACACTGGCGCCGTGCGCGACTTCATTTACGTCTACTGCATCAACTTCCCGGTGTTCAACGTGGCCGACTCTTTCATCTGCGTCGGCGCGGCGCTCTTCGCGCTCGAGCATTTCATCGTGGGCGACAAGCGGAGAACGCCCGTGGCCCCGGCGCCGGCGGAGTAGGGATCAGAAGGCCAGCTCGAAGCTGACCTCGAACTTGATGCCGCGCGGGGCGTGCTCGGTGCGGTCGAGCGCCTTGACGAGGGTGATGATGATGGGGAAGTACTTGCGCTCCACGAGGTAGGTGTCGAACTGGAGGGAGACTCCGGCCGCGTAGTGCCACTCGTCGCGCACCGGGTAGGCGAGCATGTTCATGACGTTCTCCTCGTTGCTGATCACGCCGACGTCGCCGAACACGATCCCGCGGATGTCCTTGAGCAGCATGACCTGCATCGGCATCGCCCAGTCGATGTCGCGCCAGATGGGGAAGCGGAACTCGGCGCTGGCCCAGAGGACGTCGGTGCCGTTCGGGTCGCCGGAGTCGTAGGAGCGGACGCGGTCCTTGAGCGAGAGGGACTCGCGGTCGGGCCCGGTGCTGTGGATGCCGGCCGCGCGCACGGCGAGGACGTGGTCGTGCCAGAGCTCGACGTAGAACCGGCCCTCGGCGCCGTAATTCACGCGGTCGACATCGCTTGCCAGCGGCGGCGTCCACCACGTCACCTGCGCCGTAATCGAGTAGCCGGAAACCGGGTTGTCCCGGCGCTTGGTCACGTTTCGGCGCGCGAAGTCCAGCCGGAACCCGTCCTCGAACGTTTTGGGCGCCGTCGTGCTTGCCTCTGCCGTGCTGATCCGCCGGATGTGCTCCTGCACGAACCCGCTCAGCGCGACCCTCGTGTCGGCGTCAATCGGGTAGGAAATGCCCACCGCCCCGCCCAGGATCGCTTCCGTCCCGTGCGCATCCTTCTGCGTCGATCCCCCCGCCGTGATGAACAGGTCGGGCCGGAAAATGCGGTTCGTGTACGTGACGTCGAACGCCAGGTCGTAGCCGCCGCTCCGGAACTTGTAGTCCACGCCGGTGTCGAAGCGGTGGTAGCCGAGGATGTCGGAGAGGGCGGCGCCGGTGGGGAGGATGGACTCGAAGCGGATGCGGGACTCGTAGGGCTGGACCTCGAATTTCTCGATGGGGCCGAGCGTGAAATGTCCCGCGGCCTCGGCGCGGGCGGGGTCGCCGAAGTCGGCCGGGGCGGGGCATTCGCGGGGCGGGGTGGCCCAGGTCGTGAAGCGGCCGTGGCGGTAGACGGAGAAGACGATTTCGCGGGAGTCGCGGGTCCAGCGCGGGGAGAAGGCGCCGCCGGGGAGGTCGGTGTGGCGGGTGGTGAGGCCGGAGGCGAGGTCGAGGGTGAAGAGATTGAGGCTGCCGCCGGGGTCTGCGACGAAAGTGACGGCGGCGCCGTCGGGGCGGAAAGCGGGGGAGGACTCGTCGCAGGGCGTCCGGGTGACGCGATCGAGCTTGCGGGATTCGACGTCGACGCGCCAGAGGTCGGTCTGGCCGTCGGTCTCGCCGGTGAACGCGACCGAGCGGCTGTCGGGGGACCACGCGGGCTCGCTCTCCGGCCAGGGCTCGGTCGTCAGGCGCTTCACGTCCGCTGTCGCCACGTCCATGACGTAGAGGTCCTGCGACCCGTGCCGGAGCCCCGCAAAGACGATCGAACGGCCGTCCGGCGACCACTGGGGCGAGAGAACGTGGTCGAGGGGGAGCTGGATGGAGCGCGCCGCTCCGCCGTCGGAGGGCTGCAGGTAGAGCAGCGCGGTTGCCTGGCGGTCGCCGACGAAGCACAGCGTCTTGCCGTCGGGCGACCAGTCGATGCCGCGCGGGTCGGCGTGCAGGTTGTCGATCGTGACGTGGAGCTGGATCCGGAGCGGGTGCGACTCTTCTCCCGTCTCCTGGTCGAGGACGACCAGGTCGAGATATCCCGACGCGTCCTCGAAGAACGCGACCCGGCGTCCCTCGGGAGAAGGGACCGGGCACAGCTCGTAGAAACGATAGTGCTGTTCGAAACTGCGAATCCGCCGCGCGAACCGGTCCGCGTCTTCGCGGGCCGCCCACGGGAGGTACCGGTCCTTCATCGCCTTTTCAAAGCGCCGCTCGACGTCGTCGTAGGAGATGCCGCAGGCGCGATCGATGAGGCGGGAGGCCGGCCAGGGGACGTCGGAGTCGAAGACGTGCATGAGGCGCTTGGGGGACCCGCGCGGCGTGCCGCCTTTGGTCCACCCGACGGCGAGGGTGGACTCGACGTACATCTGGTAGCGCTCGTGGACGTTCATGCTGTTGGGGGAGTGGATCGCCGAGAGGCTCGGGAGCTCGCCGTCGAGCACGGCGTCGCGGACGAGCATCTCCTCGACGGGAAACAGGGGTCCCGCGGAGTGGCCCGCGATGCCGATGAGGACCCAGTCGGCGTAGAGGTCCTTCTTCACCTCGAGCAGCGACGCCTTGAGGGTGCTCGAGCTGTAGTGGCGCTGGTCGACGAACATCTGGGCGAGCTGGTACTCGAGCGTGCGCTGCATCGCCCGGTTCGAGCCGACGCACGGGACGAGGATGCGCCGCTTCCGCACCTGCGTCAGGATCGGCAGGAAACCTCCCGGGTTGTCCGCCACTTCCAGGTGCTGCCCCGCCTCGAGGTGCGACCGGTAAAGCACCACGCTGAGCGGCCCGTCCAGCCGGTGGTCGAGCTCCTTCTCCAGGCGGACGCGCGCCGTCTCCAGCCACTGCGCGACTTCCCGGGCCCGCGGCAGGAAGTTGTCCCCCGGGTAGTGGATCTGGAACTCGCCGGCGTCCAGCACGCGCCAGTCGGTCACCCGGCGCAGGTCCTCCTGCGCCCCGGCCACGGAGGCCAGAAGGAGGACGGCGGGGAGCAGGGCGAGGGGGCGGAAGCGCATTCCTGTATTGTCGATCCTACAGGTCCGGGCCGATTGCGGTATGAATCGAACGCGCGCCAACTTTCCGCCACGCGCCCGCCATTTCGCTTGACTCCGCCCCCCGGCGAACGCTACGCTTCTCCCCGTCATCAGTTTCGTCCGCCTGCGCGCACATCGCAGGCCGGCTCAGCGGTCCGGCTCGGACCACTTCGACCGCCCCTTTCGGTGCTGGAGTTCACACTTCCGGACAGGGCATCAAGTCCAGCCAAACGTTGCACCGGCCGGTCACGGGTTCAAACGTGCGTACGGCATCGAGGCGCGTGCGCAGAGGGTGAAGCGCGTGCGGCGCGGCGGCGATCGGGGAGTCCCGGCTTGAGATCGAATCGGCGTGGCGCCGCGGAAAGAGCGGCGGCCGTGCAGCGGTTCCGCAGGGGAGAAGGTCACCGGCTCGAGCTCCGTCCGGAGCGGGCCATTCTATTGGCGGAGAGGTCATGAACTTTCAGCACCAGGGCGGCGGCGGTGGGGGCATGGGGCGTGGCGGCGGCGGAGGACAGGGTGGCGGGCAGGGCGGCGGCCAGGGAGGCGGAGGCCGGCACCGTGGCCGTCGAGGCGGGCGCCGCTGGCGCAACCGCAGGGGCGGACCGCCCCGGCCGAACCAGGGCCCGGGCGCCGCAGTCCTGAACCCCCCTTCGCAGGACCCCTACGCCGGCCAGCCGATCCCGGGCGACCCGGGATACGCGGCGGCGGTCGGGGCGGAAGGCGCGCCGGGCGCGCCTCCCGGGCAGCCGATCCAGCCGATCGGGCGCGGCGAAGGCGTGCTGGAGATCCACCCCGAGGGGTTCGGATTCCTCCGGGACCCGAAGAACAACTACCTCTCCACCCCGCAGGACATCTACGTCGCCAAGTCCCAGATCGTCCGCTTCGCCATCCGCGAGGGGGCGTGGCTTGAGGGGCCGCTGGCGCCGGCGAAGGACCGGAGCAAGGGGCCGGCGCTGATGGCGGTGGACCGGATCAACGGGATGGAGCCCGAGAAGCATCGCGAGCTGCCGGTGTTCAAGCAGCTGACGAGCATCGACCCGAACAAGCGGATCGACCTCGAGGGGAAGATGAACGACATTTCCCTGCGGGTGATGGACCTGATCTGCCCGATCGGGAAGGGGCAGCGGTGCCTGATCGTGGCGCCGCCGCGCACGGGGAAGACGATGCTGCTGCAGCGGCTGGCGCAGGTGATCTCGATGAACCATCCCGAGTGCCACATCATCATGCTGCTGGTGGACGAGCGGCCGGAAGAAGTGACGGACATGCAGCGGAACGTGAAGGGCGAGGTGGTGTCGAGCTCGCTGGACAAGCAGGCGACGGCGCACGCGCGGCTGTCGGAGCTGGTGCTGGAGCGGGCGCGGCGGCTGGTGGAGTGCGGGAAGGACGTGGTGATCCTGCTGGACTCGCTGACGCGCCTCGCGCGGGCCTACAACCGGGAGTCGGGCGACCGCGGCCGCACGATGAGCGGCGGCCTCGACACGCGGGCGATGGAAAAGCCGCGTGAGTTCTTCGGCAGCGCGCGGGCGCTGGAGGAAGGCGGCTCGCTGACGATCATCGCGACGTGCCTCGTGGACACCGGCTCGAAGATGGACCAGGTGATCTTCGAGGACTTCAAGGGGACGGGCAACGCGGAGCTCGTGCTGCACCGCCCGCTCGCCGAGCGCCGGATCTTCCCGGCCATCGACATCAATGCCTCCGGCACGCGCAAGGAGGAGAAGCTGCGGCACCCGATGGAGCTCGAGCGGGTCTACCGCATGCGGCGCGCGCTGGCCCAGTTCAAGCCGATCGAGGCGATGGAAGCTCTGATCCCGCGGGTGCAGAAGTGGCCGAGCAACTCGGCGTTCCTCGCGCAGTTCGACGTGACGTCCGAGCGGTAGGCGGACCCGGAAACCAGGCGGGGCGGAGGGGCGCGAGCCCTTCCGCCCCGTTTTTTATTTCGCCGGCGGGATGTCCTGCAGACGGAGTCCCTCGCGGAACGCCTTGACGTCGGCAAGCTCGGGCTCGGCGCCCCAGAAGATCACCTGGAGGGACCGGTCTCCGCGCGGGAGGAGCCACGACGCGCCGACCCGCGGGTCCCCCGCGAGTCGCACCGCGAGCGCTTCCGCCCCGGGCCACTCGGGCAGGGACAGGTCGACGATCTCGGCGCCGGGGACGACTTCGCGGACGAGGGCGAGGTGGGCGTCGCGTCCGGCGGCGGCGGGGGCGACGCGGAACCGGAGGGCGGCGGCGCCGAAGACCTGCGTGAAGGCGATGGAGGAATTGTCGCGCTGGAGGTAGCGCCAGTTGCGCGGGGGGCGGATGGAGGCGTTGGCGGCGGGGAATTCGGTGTCCGGGATTTCGGGAACGGCGGGGGCCGGCGGGGGCAGGGGATCGCGGGGGCGGAGCGGGCCGAGGAGGATGCCGGCGCCGACGACGATGGCGCCGAGGGCGGCGATGCCGAGGAGGAGGATGGCGGAGCGCGGGAGCGATCCGGAATAGCCGCAGTGGGGGCAGACGCCGCCGGAGCGGGCGGGGTCGGAGGTCTGGCGGCAGCGGGGGCACGCGCGGATCATTTCGGCGCGGGGGCTCCGGCTTTGGGAAGAGGCTGCTGGCTGCGCTGTTGGTCCTTCGCCATCTTCCCCGCGATCGCGGCGATCGCCGCGGCCACGGCGAGGATCGCCGCCGCGACGCCGGTGCGCCGGCGGCGGCGCCGGCGCGGGGCGTTGCCGAAGTTGACGTTAATGTTCATCGGGGCGTTTCTCCGCGGGGGTGGACAGCTTCATCGTCTTGATCAGGACCGCCGCGTCCGCGCGGACGCCCTTCTTCCCCTCGGCGCCGATCCAGAGGCGGTGATTCGTGCGGTCCAGCCACCACGACCCCGCCTCGCGCCCCGCGTCGGACGTCCAGCTCGCGGCGAGCGCTTCCGCCCCGGCGAGCTCCGACGTCGCGGGAGCCCAGTCGCCGGTCGGCTGGAACTGCTTGGCCCGCTCGGCGTGGGTCTCGCCGGTGACCTGGAGGATGCTCACCGAGACCTGCCCGCGCGGCGTCTCGAACGCGAAGGTCATCCCCTCGTTCTTCGTGATCTTCCACCCCGGCGGCGCCGTGAACGTCACTCCCGCGTTCACGAACGAGCATTCGGTGCCGTGCTCCGTCGAGGCCGCTTCTTCGCGCAGCTTTCCCGCGCGGTTGCGCAGCAGCAGCACGATGACCAGCGTGATCGCGACCACGCCGAGCGTGATGCCGCCGGCGACCGCGGGGTTCTGCAGCGCGGCGAAAATGCGCGGCTCGTGCTTCGGCGCCGGCAGCCCGTCGTGGATCGCGACGCGGTGGCGGGGGCCGAAGGGGTTTTCGCGGACGCCACTCGAAGGCGGAGGCGGCTCGGGCGGCGGGGGCGGCGGCGGCGCGGACGGCGCCGGGCTCGGCAGCCCGTGGACCTTCCCGCACTTGCACGTGACCGAAGCGGGCCCCAGGCCCGTCCGGATCGTCTCGCCGCACGAACAGTGAAGGGTGATCACGCGGGCATTATACGGATCGGCCGAGGCTACTTGGCCGTCACTGCGTTCCGGACCTCGCCCTTCGTGAAGTAGGCGACGAACTGCTCGGCGATCTCGACCGCGACGCGCTCCTGGGCCTCCTCGGTGCTGGCGCCGAGGTGGGGAGTGAGGACGACGTTGGGGAGGGAGCGGAAGGGGGAGTCGGCGGGGAGGGGCTCGGTCTCGAAGACGTCGAGGCCGGCGCCAGCGATCTTGCCGGTCTTGAGCGCGTCGAGGAGGGCGGCCTCGTCGACGATCCCGCCGCGGGCGGCGTTGATGAGTCGGGCGGACTTTTTCATTTTCGCGAACTGCGCGGGGCCGATGAGATTTTTCGTCTCGGGGGTGAGGGGGGAGTGGACGGAGATGAAGTCGGCTTTCGGGATGAGCTCGTCGAGCGAGACTTTCTTCGCGCCGAATTCCGCGGCGCGCGCGTCGCTGACGTAGGGGTCGTAGACGAGGACGGTCATGTCGAGCGCGCGGCCGACCTTGGCGAGCACGGTCGCCACACGGCCGAGGCCGAGCAGGCCCAGCGTCTTGCCGGTGAGCTCGACCCCCGTCGTCCCCTTCTTCGGCCACTCGCCGGCGCGCATCGAGCGGTCGGCGAAGGCGATGTGCCGCGACAGCGCGAACATCAGCGCGATCGCGTGCTCGCCGGCGCTCGTCGTGTTGCCGCCCGGCGTGTTCTCGACGATCACGCCGGCCTTCACGGCGGAAGGGACGTCGATGTTGTCGACGCCGGCGCCCGCGCGGCCGACGATCTTCAGCTTCTTCCCGGCCGCGATCACCTTCGGCGTCACCTTCGTCGCGCTTCGCACGATCAGGCCCTCGTAGGAGCCGATTTCCGCGCAGACCTGATCCTCGGTCATCCCCGTCTTCTTCACGGCCTCCACGCCGCCTTTCTTCAGGACTTCGATGGCGGCGTCGCTCACGGCGTCGGCGATCAGGACTCTCGGTGCGGGCATGCGGGGGTCTCCGGTGGCGCGGTTCGTTGCGCGAGGTTCGCGCGGGCGACCTGTCTTGTCAAACTCCGCGCGAACGGCAGTTCGGAGACGGGAGTTCGGAGACGGTAGTGCGATGCTCGAATTCGCTGACCGCAGCAGGTCGGCCCTCCCGTCTCCGAACTCCCGTCTCCGAACTCGCGTTCGCACCCTCCGCTCGTTTGGCGTAGCATGCCGTCGAACCATGAGCCCGCTCATCCGCACCCGCGCCGTGCTCGAGGACATCGAGGACCGCGCCCTCGCGCCGATCGCCGTCCGCTCCCGCGGCGCGCGCCGCATCCACCCCGAGTCGCTCACGGACTCCCGGACGCACTTCCAGCACGACTGGAATCGCGTCGTCCACTCGCGCGCGTTCCGGAAGCTCGAGTACAAGACGCAGGTCCTCCCGCACGGACTCGGGTCCGACTTCGTCCGTAACCGCCTCACGCACACGCTCGAGGCCACCCAGATCGGCATGGGGATCGCCCGCGCCCTCGGGCTCAACGAGGACCTCATGCAGGCGATCGTCCTCGCCCACGACCTCGGCCATCCGCCGTTCGGCCACAAGGGCGAAGACGAGCTCCAGGCGATCTGCGGGCACTTCAACCATAACGAGCATTCGCTGCGGATCGTGACGGAGGTGGAGAAGCGCTACCCCGGATTCCCCGGGCTGAACCTGACGACGGACGTGCTCGAGGGGATCGAGAAGCACGAGACGGACTACGACCGGATCGGGACGTACCGTTTCAACCCGAACCTGGCGCCGAGCCTGGAGGCGCTGGTCGCGAATTTCGCGGACACCATCGCGTACCGGGCGCACGACATCGAGGACGGGCTGGAGTCTCGGATCATGCAGGAGGGGGATTTCCGCGCGATCGCGTTCTGGCGGCGCATCGAGACGGAACTGTCGGGGGACATGCGGCCGAGCCTGCGACTGGCGCGGATCACGCGGCGCGCGATCGGCGTGATGGTGCAGGACGTGATCACGGCGACGGCGCAGAGGCTGGAAGAGGCCGGCGTGAAGGGGCTCGCCGACGTGCGGGCCGCGCGCAAGCCGCTCGTGGGCTGGTCGTTCGCGATGGCCAAGGAGCAGAAGGAACTCGGCGGGCTGCTCATGGACAAGTTCTACCTGTCCGCGAAGGTCAAGGAGGCCTGCGGCGTCGGGTCGAAGGTCATCCGCGCGCTCTACATCCGGTACCTCAAGGAGCCCAACCTCCTCCCCGAGCTCGAGCGGCAGAAGCTCGAGACCGCCGGCGAAAAGGAGCGCGAGCTCGTCGTCGCCCACTGGATCGCCGGCATGACCGACCGCTACGCGCTCCGCGACTACGAGCGCATTTTCGGCGAGAAAATCGTCCTCCCGGGCGCCGGCTGGTAGTCCTCCCAACTTCCGGACCCGTGCTACACTTCGCCCCTTGAGCCCGCTTCCCAACCCGCCACCGAATCCGCAGGGCAAGCCCCGCGGCGCCGGTCCCCCGGTCCCGCCCCAGAGGCCGGGCGTGCCCGCAAAACCCAAGCCGCCCGCTTCCGGCTTGCGCCTCGCCGCGCCCGGCGCGCAGAAGTCCGCTTCCCCCTCCGGACTCCAGAAAGCCGCGGCCCCCGTGACCGCTTCGCGCAAGCCGATGCCGCCGGAAGTGGCCGCAGCGTCGAAGAGCGCGCACCTGGGCGGGTTCGTGAAGATCCAGAAGGTGGGGACGGGGTCGATGGGGGAGGTGTACAAGGCGTGGGACCTGAAGGAAGGGCGCTGGGCGGCGCTGAAGATCCTGCGGTCGAACGACATGGTGCAGCTGGCGCGATTTGCGCGGGAAGCGCAGATGGCGAGCGGGATGAATCACCCGAACATCACGCGGATCTACGATGCGGGGAAAGACAAGGGGCTGTGGTACATCGCGATGCAGTTCGTGGCGGGGCACACGCTGCGGGCGTTCCCGCGGACGAGCCGGAGGATCAGCGTCGAGCTGATTCGTGACGCGGCGCGGGCGCTTCAGTACGCGCACGACAAGGGGATCGTGCACCGCGACCTGAAGCCCGAGAACTTCATGGTGCAGAGCAAGCCGAAGCCGGGGGGCAACTCGAAGTCGATCGAGGGGTGCTCGCACCACATCTTCGTGATGGATTTCGGCATTGCGCGCGAGAGCGACGCGAGCACGCAGCTGACGATCCCGGGGACGGTGATGGGATCGCCGTCGTTCATGTCGCCGGAGCAGGCGAGCGGCAAGCAGGTGGACCATCGCACGGACGTGTACGCGCTGGGCGCGACGCTGTACGACCGGCTGGTCGGGCGGCCGCCGTTCGAGTCGAAAAACATCTTCGAAGGGCTGCGGCTGGTGCAGGACACGCTGCCGCAGCGCCCGAGGGCGATCGACCCGACGATCGACTCGAAGCTGGACGCGATCGTGATGAAGACGCTGGAAAAGGACCCTGCCAAGCGGCACCAGACGGCGGCGGAGCTGGCGGACGCGCTGGACGCGTGGGTGCAGGAGAGTTTCCCGGCGGGCGCGGAGTCGGCGCAAGCGGCGCCGGCGAAGAAGGGCGGCTGCGGCAAGGCCGCGGTCTGGCTGGTGGCGGCCGGGGCGGCGGGCGCGGCGATCGTCCACGCGCTGGCGTAAGCCGCGTCTCGCGGACGGCCCGGATTCCCGTATCATCTTCCGGGGGACCTGTGTCCCCGGATCATGGCCGACCAACCTCCGAAAAACCCGCCCCGCAGCGACGCCACCCTGCCGATCCCGCCGGAACTGGCGCGCGACGGCGGCGGCGAGCGCTTCGGCCGATTCCAGCTTTCGAAGCGGCTGGGCGCCGGCGTGGCGCACGACCTGTGGCACGCGTGGGACCCCGAGAGGAAGGAGTGGCTGGCGCTCCGGGTCTGGCCGCGTCCGCCGGCGGGGATGAAGGAGAAGGTCCTTGCGGCGGGGAAGAAATCGAAGGCGGCGGGAGACCCGAGGATCGTGGCGCCGGCGGGGGGCGGGCTCGAGGCGGGGCAGCTCTGGTATGCGCGCCCGTATTTCGAGGCCCTGCCGGTCCGCGACATCCCGTGGCTCGACGGCCGGACGCTGGCGACGATCGCGCGCGAGGTCGCGCAGGCGCTGGCGGCGGCACACGCGAAGGGCCTGGCGCACGGCCGGCTGTCCGCGGGGAACGTCCTCGTCGTGAGCCGCGAGTCGAAGGCGGGCGGAGGCCGCCGAAGCCCGAAGGGCGAAGGCGGCTGGGAACACCAGGTGAAGGTGACCGAGTTCGGGCTGGAGGACGGGGACGCCGTGGGCGACGTGCGCGGCCTGGGGCGGATCTTCTGCGAACTGACCGGCCAGCCTTCCCCCGGGGGAGGGCCGACGACGAAAGCCGCGCCTTCGCCGGCGGGGGAGACGACGGACCTGTCGAAGGTGAAGGGCGACACGACGCGCGACGCCAGCTCGGAGGGTCGGATCGCGATCGACGGCGCGCTCGCGGGGATTTTTCTACGGGCCCGCGACGGGCAGCTCACCTCCGCCGCGATGGACGGCGAACTCGGAGCGTGGCTCGGGCGGGGCAGCGCCGCGGCCGGTGCCGGAAAAGGGAAGTGGATCGCGATCGCCGCCGGCGTTGCCGCCGTCGCGCTCATTGCGATCGTCGTCCTCTCCCGCCGCGCCGGGGGCGATGCCGCGAAGCCGCTCTCCGAATCCGCCGCCGCCGAAGCCGCCGGGCGCCTCGAGCCCGCGCTGGAACTCGCGCGCGCCGCGCTCGCCGCCGACCCGAACAGCGCCGCCGCAGCCGAGGCCGTCAAGCGGCTGGAGGCCGCCGTCACGGCCCGCAACGCTTCCATCACCGCCGCGCGCGACGCCGAGGCGGCCGGCCGCGAGGCCGACCGGCGCGTCGTCGAGGCCCGCGCGGCGCTGAACGCCGCCGAAGCGGCCGCCGGTTCCGGAAAGACCGACCGCGCCCTTCTCGACCGGCTCCTCGCCCCCGTACTCGACGCCCTCGGCGCCGCCCTGCGCGCCCGCCCCGGCCACCCTCCCGCGCTGCGCCTCCTCGAACAGGCCGCGACGCTGCTCCAGCCCGGCGACCTCGCGCGCCTCCCGAAAACCGCAGACGGACAGCCGCTTCTCAGCCCCGCCCTCGTCCTCCGCGCCGACCTGCAGGCCTGGGCGCTCTCCTGCTTCGGCCCGCACGGGCTCGCCGTCAGCCGCCGCGGCTGCCCCGATATCTGCCGCCGCATCGGCCTCTACCCGCCCCCCGCACCGCTCCCGGGCTCGACCCTCACGCCCCTTCCGTCTCCCGACCCCGCCGCCCCGGGCCGCGTCGCGCGCCTCGTCGCCGACGGCCCCGCGTGGGAAGGCCAGTCCCCCTCCGCCGCGGCCTGGCACGCGTCGGCGCGCGCCCTCCTGTCCCTCGACCCCGCCGCCGCCCTCCGCATCGCCTCCTCCGTCCGCCCCGCCCCCGGCGACCCCTTCGCCCCCGATCTCGCGTGGATCCGCGGCGCCGCCGACCCCGCCCACGCCGTCGAACACTTCCGGACCGCCCGCGACGCCCGCCCCTGGGACCCCCTCTTCGCCGTCTCCCTCTGGCTCTCCCTCCGCCTGGAGTGCCAGTACCGGGAAGCGCTCAGCACGATTGACGGGATGCCCCTGCTGCACCCGTCCTCGACGGATGTCCGGCTCGCCCGCGCCTGGAGCCTGTACACCCTTCGCCGCGAGGACGACGCGCTCGCGGAGTGCGAGGCGGCCCAGGATCGGGACCCTGCGGCGCTCGTCACCGCGGCGTTCGTCCGGTACGTCGCCGGGCACGTCGAGGACGCGGAGCGCGACTGCACCGAGGCGCTTCGGCGCGAACCCGCCCTGGTCGCAGCGCTGGTCCTGCGGGCCCAGTTGCGGGAGCGGCTGCAGAAACTCGACGCGTCGCTGGAAGATGCCGATGCCGCGGTGGCGCTGGATCCGGACAGCCTGGATGCGCTGCACCTGCGCGCCGAGTACCGTTCCCGGATGGGAGACCGGGCGGGGGCGCTTGCCGACTGCGAACGCGCCCTGAGGATCTCTCCCGGCGACCCGGAGACGTTCCGGATCCGCGGATGGATCTACGTTTACGACGGCGACTACGAAAAGGCGCTGGTCGAGGCGGAGCTCGCCATCGGGGCCAGCCCGTCCCAGGCCGGCGGCCTCATCTTGAGGGCGTACGTAAATCTACTGACGGGGAAAGACGCGCTGGCGGTGAAGGACGCGGAGCAGGCGCTGGAGCTGGAATCGCGATCGGCCACCGCGTGGGTGGTGCTGGGGACGGCCAGCCTGAATCGCGGCGATTCAACCTCGGCGCGCGACTCCTGCGAGAAGGCGCTGCGACTGTCCCCGGGCCTGACCATGGCGGTGCGCCTGAGGGCACGGATCGAGTTTCTTCACCATAACTTCAGCGACGCGGTCGCCGACGCAACCCAGGTCCTCGCCGCATACCCCCGCGACCTCACGATGCTCCACGTGCGCGCTTCCAGCCGCCTCCAGCAGGGCGCTTTTTCCGGCGCCCTGGAGGATTGCGAGAAGATGCTCTCCATCGATCCGCGGAACGCGGAAGCGCTGGTCCTGCGTGCGAGGGTGAAGACGGCCTCGAGGGCCCCGGGGTCGGCCGCCGGCATGGCGGCGATCCTGGACGACCTGGACCGGGCGCTGGCGCTGGCGCCGAAGAACCTCGAAGCGCTCGACACGAAGGCGCTCGTGCTGTCGATCGCCGGCCGCAATCGCGAGGCCGCGGACGCCATGACGCGGGCGCTCGAGGCCAGCCCTTCCGATGCCGGGTTTCGCGCGCGGCGGGGACGCTACCGCGAACTGGCCGGGGACGCCAACGGCGCGCTCGAGGACGCCGACGAGCTCATCAAGTCGGCGCCGAAGAGCGCCGCGGGGTTCCAGCTGAGGTCGAGCCTGATGGCGAAGAAGGGCGACCTGGAAACGGCGATGCTCGACGCGATTGACGGGACGCGGGCCGAGCCCGCGAATCCCGGGATCTGGCGGCAGCTGGGCGACGTCTACCGGGCGAAGGGCGTCAAGGATCGCGCGCTGGAGGCCTACGAGAAGGCGGTGAAGTCCGGCGCACAAGGCGACCCCGACCGCACCCTCGCCGAGGCCGCGATCGCGAAGTTGAAGGAGAAGTAGGCCGGCGGCGGGGTGAACCCTGCCTAACTGACATGAAATCGCGCGGGCTGTGGAGGCGCCGTTTCGCCCTTACCTGCGGCCAAATACCAACTTGCGCACGCTTCCGCCCCGCGGTCCGACGCTTGCGACATCCTCGCCCTCACGCTAGAGTTCCCCGCTTCCCCTAATCGGCGCCGCGCCCCCCATGAGCCTGTCCTTCGAGTCCTTCGTCGGCTGGATCAACAAGTTCCTGTCGCGGCTCTTTGGGTCCCACAACCAGCGCGTCATCAAGAAGGTGCTGCCGATCATCGAGCGGATCAACGAGCTCGAGAAGAAGTACCGGGCGTTGCCGGACGCGGCGTTCCCGAAGATGGCGGGAGAGCTCCGCGAGAGGCTGAAGAAGGGCGAGACGCTGGACGACATCCTGCCCGATGTGTTCGCGGCGACGCGCGAGTCGGCGCGCAGGTCGATCGGCCTGCGGCACTACGACGTGCAGCTGATCGGCGGATGGGCGCTCCACAACCACATGATCGCGGAAATGGTGACCGGCGAGGGAAAGACGCTGGTCGCGACGACGGCGGCCGCGCTGAACGGGCTTGAGGGAAACGGCGTTCACATCATCACGGTGAACGACTACCTGGCGCGGCGCGACGCGCAGTGGATGGGCCCGGTGTACGAGATGCTCGGGCTCACCGTCGGCATCATCCAGCACGACTACCAGGAGGCGTACCGCTTCGACTCGAGCTACGAAAACGACCCGCAGAACAAGATGCGTTGCCTCCGGCCCTGCACCCGCAAGGACGCCTACGGCGCGGACATCACCTTCGGGACGAACAACAACTACGGCTTCGACTACCTGCGCGACAACATGAAGTCGAGCCTGGAGCAGCAGGTGCAGCGGTACGTGAAGGTCGAGGTCGACGGCGAGGTCGTCCGCCGGATGCCCTTCGCGATCATCGACGAGGCGGACAACATCCTGATCGACGAGGCGCGGACGCCGCTGATCATCAGCGGCCCGGCGGAGGAGAGCGCGGAGAAGTACGCGCAGGCGGACCGGGTGTCGAGGCGGCTCGAGGCGGGCGTCGACTACGAGGTGAAGGAGAAGGAGCACCTCGTGATGATGACGGAGGCGGGGATCGAGAAGGCGCAGCGGCTCCTCGGCGTCGACGACTTCTACACCGGCGACAACCTCGAGTGGCCGCACCTGCTCGAGCAGGCGCTCAAGGCCCACAACCTGTACCGCATCGACAAGGAGTACGTGGTCAAGGAAGGCGAAGTCATCATCGTCGACGAGTTCACGGGCCGCATGATGCCCGGGCGGCGGTGGAGCGACGGCCTGCACCAGGCGGTCGAGGCGAAGGAAGGCATCCGCATCCGCGAGGAGTCGCAGACGCTCGCGACGATCACGCTCCAGAACTACTTCAAGCTCTACAAGAAGCTCGGCGGCATGACGGGGACGGCGTCGACCGAGGCGATGGAACTCGACAAGATCTACGGCCTGCAGGTGCTCACGATCCCGACGAACCGTCCGCTGATCCGCGAGAACAAGCCCGACGTCGTCTACCGGACTAAGAAGGAAAAATGGGAGGCCGTGATCGAGGAGATCTGCCGCGTCCACGCGACGGGGCGCCCGATCCTCGTCGGGACCACTTCGATCGAGAATTCCGAGATCGTGGCGACGATGCTCAAGCGCCGCGGCGTGAAGCACGAGGTGCTGAACGCGAAGTTCCACGAGAAAGAAGCGCAGATCATCGCGCGCGCCGGCTACCGCGACACGGTGACGATCGCGACGAACATGGCCGGCCGCGGCACGGACATCCTGCTCGAGAAGGGGATCGCGGAGATCGGCGGGCTGCACGTGCTCGGCACGGAACGCCACGAGGCGCGCCGCATCGACAACCAGCTCCGCGGCCGCTGCGGCCGCCAGGGCGACCCCGGCTCCAGCCAGTTCTTCCTCGCGCTCGAGGACGACCTCATGCGCGTCTTCGCCCCCGAATGGGTCTCCGGCATCCTGCTGCGCCTCGGCATGACCGAGGGCGAGCCGATCGAGAGCGGCATGGTCTCCAACGCGATCGGCCGCGCGCAGAAGAAGATGGAAGACCGCAACTTCGAGATCCGCAAAAACCTCGTCGAATACGACAAGGTCATGAACGAGCAGCGCCACATCATCTACGGCCAGCGCCAGGACATCCTCGAAGGCAAGGACATGCGCGACCAGATCGTCGAGATGTTCGACGAGCGCGTCAGCGACGTCATGGACCGCTTCCTCCCCTCCGGCGCCAAGGCCGAATGGGACTGGAAAGGCCTCTCGGAATTCATGAAGTCGCGCTTCGAGGTGGCCGATCTCCCGGAGACGCTGGCGCAGAGCCCGGACCACGCGGTCCGGGAGGAGCTGCTGAAGCGGGTGATGGGGGTGTACGAGGCGAAGGAGAAGGAGATCGGGGCGGACAACATGCGGCAGCTCGAGCGGTACCTGCTGCTGATGAAGATCGACGAGAAGTGGAAGGACCACCTGCACAACATGGACACGCTGCGGAGCGGGATCGGGCTTCGCTCGTACGCGCAGCTGGACCCGAAGATCCAGTACAAGAAGGAAGGGTACGAGCAGTTCGAGGGGATGCTGGCGTCGATCAAGGAAGAGGTGACGGACCTGATCCTGAAGGTGCAGATCCGCCGGGAGGACCAGGACCGGCTGAAGCAGCAGGCGGAGGAGGAGCGGCTGCGTGCGGCGACGGCGCAGAAGGCGGACGCGACGAACGCGGCGACGCGCACCGAGTCGGCGGCGGCCGGGGGGCCTCCGCCGGAGGAGAAGCCGAAGCCGTTCGTGGCGACGGGGCCGAAGCTCGGGCGAAACGACCCGTGCCACTGCGGGAGCGGGAAGAAGTACAAGAAGTGCCACGGGAAGAAGGTGGCGCCCGTGAGCGGCGGGGCGGAGGAAGAGGACGAGGACGAGAAGGAGTGACCGCTGGAGGGGCGCGCGTTGAGGGTTGAGTGTTGAGGGGCGAGGCGACGGCCGGGTTCGGACGCAATGAGGGGACGCCGCGCCCGCGGCGTTCCTGAGGCCGCCTTCGCGTGTTCGACCTCTTCTACCTGCTGGCCCTGCTCCTAGGCGCGCCGTTCTGGATCGTGGCGCTGCTCGTCTCGGGGCGCTGGCGGCGGCACCTGGGGGAGCGGCTGGGCGGCGTTCCGCGCCGCGGCGGCGACAAGCCCTGCCTGTGGGTGCACGGGGCGTCGGTCGGCGAGGTGCTGCTGGCGAAGGGGTTCGTGGCGGCGTGGCGCAAGGCGCACCCGGACTGGGACGTGGTGGTGAGCGCGTTCACGCCGACCGGGCGCGAGGTTGCAAAGAAAAACTTCGGCGACCTCGCCGTCATCCAGTGGCCGCTCGACCTGTCGTGGTGCGTGGCGAGATCCCTGCGCCGCGTCAAGCCGGCGGCGGTGGCGCTCGTCGAGCTCGAGGTCTGGCCGAACTTCGTCCGCGCCTGCCGCCGCCGCGGCGTCCCGGTCGTGGTGATCAACGGCCGCATCTCCGCCCGCAGCGCGAGCCGCTACGCAAAGCTGCCGATCCGCGGCGCGTTCCGCTCCGTTACGCGCTTCCTTGCGCAGACCGAGGAGTACGCCGCCCGGGCGAAGGAAGCGGGGTTCGTGGCCGACCGGGTGAGCGTAACGGGGAACATGAAGCTCGACGGTCTGCCCGAGGCGCCGTCGGCGGAAGCGAAGGCGGCGCTGGCGTCGAAGCTCGGGATCGCCCCGGACGCCCGGATCCTCGTAGGCGGCAGCACCCATGATCCCGAGGAGAAGTTCCTGCTCCACGCATTTGAGGAGCTGAAGGCCGCGATGCCGGATCTCAGGCTCGTGCTCGTGCCCCGCCATCCCGAGCGCGGGGCCGACGTCGCCAAGGCTGCGGCCGAGGCCGGCTTCGAGACGATCCGCAAAACCGAGATCGACGCCCTCAAGTCTCCGCCTCCCGACGCCGTCGTCGTCGTCGACACCGTCGGAGACCTCCGCACCCTCTGGGGCCTCGCCACCGTCGCCTACGTCGGCGGCTCCCTGACCTCGCGCGGCGGCCAGAACATCATGGAACCCGCCGCCATGGGCAAGCCCATCGTTTTCGGCCCTCACATGGAGAACTTCCGCGAAGCGTTCGAGCTCCTCCGCGCCGCGGAGGGATGCGAGCCGATCGCCGACGACAAGGCGCTGCTCCCGGCGCTCCGCCGCCTGTTCGACAGTCCCCGCGACGCCGCGGCGATGGGGGAGCGGGCGAAGATCGCCCTTCAGGGGAAGGCCGGCGCCACGGCGCGGAATCTAGCGGAGATCGAAAGGGTGGTCATCGCGACGTCGGCAAATTGACCGGGAGTGCGCGGGGCGCCAAGGTCTACAATAGGTGCCGTGGCTGTCGGATTTCCCTGGTGCGGACTCGAGCGAGGGAGGGGGGGACTTCGATTCCAGGCACCTGCAAGCGCGCGGCGGCGGCAATCGCCATGGTCTCCGCGATGGCGATCGCTGTATTCGTCACCCTTCCGCGGCGTTCCCCGCCCGCACGGAATTCCAATGTTTCCGCCACGCCTGCGGGTGCCAAGGACAACGCAATTGATGACCATGCAGGCCCGGAGGCTCGGACAGAAAGCGCTCCGGAGACGGTCGGCCCGGCGCTCGCACGCCGGTGGCAAATTCGTGGATCGGTACGCTTCCAGGACGGCACGACGGTCCCCCATGCCTCGGTGGTCGTGCAGGATCCTGAAGGGACTCCATGGGTCATGGTTACCGCGGACGATAAGGGAGAGTTTCTCGCAAGTCTCTGGAGACAGGGACCCTGCACCGTTGTCGCCTCCGCCCCGCGATGCCTGGTGTGGGCCCATCGCGAAGTCGTCCTGGGGGATTCCGGCGCCGAAGTCGACGTGATGCTTCCCGTGCCCTGCAGCCTGCTGGCCACGGTCTCTGGAGACCAGGGTGAACCGCTTGCCGCGGACATCTCGGTTCAGCTGCCGGCCTTCTGCGGAGAGATCTCGACTTTGCCGAAGGGCCTGAGATTCAAGGCGGGACCGGACGGATTGGCGCAGATCGAAGGACTCCCCGAGATCAGCGACGAGAATCCGATCCGTTACAAGAATCTGGCTCACAACCGCCTCATCATCTGGGCGAGTTTCGAAGGTTACTTCCCGCTCGCCGCGGACGTCCCTGTCCGCCCGGGAGTGAATCGCCTCGCGATCACCCTGAAGCGAGCACCTCCGGATCTGCTCCTCGCCGGTTGGATCGAACGTCCCGACGGGAGCCCCGCCGGACACGTCGTCGTTGAATTCAAGGCGTTCACGTGCGCCTCAACTTCTCACGGTCTCGGGGAATGTGAAACGGACGCGGAGGGGCACTTCGCGTTCTCTGTCAAGGGCGCAAGTCTGAGATACCACGACGACGGGCGGGTCATGGAATTCGTGCGGATCTTTGCGGCCAGTCCAACCACGGCAGCGACTTTTCTCGACCTTCGCGGCCTCGAAGCAGGGAGGGCGCGCACCGACATCCGCCTCATGCTCGATGCCGGCACGCTTCTCGAGGGAGTCGTGCTCGACCAGGACCGGAAACCCCTTCCGGACTCCACGGTCGAGGTTTTTGGGGACGAGCCGGAGCGGGCGAACGACTTCGGCCTCCAGGTATTCCAATGCGATCGCGACGGACACTATCGGGCGTTCCTGCCCTCCAGCGGACGCATCGTCGTCCAGGCGGATGCGGGGAATGCGGTGCCCGCAGAGGATGAGCCGGGCTTCCCTTCCGCAAGGTACCTGCTGGTCGAACGCCCCTCGCGCCTCGATTTCCGCCTGATTCGGTATGGTGAGTAGGCGACAGCATGCCGTTCCGGATGTATACATAGCCCCCCATGAACTGGCCCAGGCTCTTCCTCCAAAAAGAACAATTCGGCACCTCCGCCTACAAGAAGGTGGAGTGGACGGCGACGTTCGTGGACGTGGAAGGGGCGAAGCTCGAGTCGGGGTATGCGGAGGGTGGGAAGGTCACGAAGCTCGGCAGGGGCCGCTGCGAGCTGGAGACGCAGGGGGCGTTTGCGCCGGAAGCGCGCGGGGAATTGCGCGTCTCGATGGACGAGGTGGATTTCTGGAGCGAGTTCTCGAACGACAAGGTCGCGTTCGGGGCGGGGGAGGATTCGCTCCGCGTGAGGCTGGACGAGCCGTCGATCATGGCCGAGGGCCAGACGGTGATCACGATCGAGAAGTCGAAGGGGAAGGCGGCGTTCCTGCTGCTGGGGGTTTCGAAGGGCGAGCAGTTCCTGGGATACCTGCCGGCGTCGCTGAAGCCGGGCGGGGTGATGTCGTTCCTGTTCGGCACGAGCGCGCTCCTGCCGTGGATCGTGCCGGCGCAGGCGCCGTGGGGCGGGAAGAAGCTGATCGAGTCGGCGAAGGCGCCGCCTGAGATGGGGAAGGCGCTGGCGGACGCGGAGGCGTGGAAGGCGCTGGAGGCGGCGGCGGGGAACCTCATGGAGCCGCTGCTGGCCGCGCGGATCCTGTTCGCCGCGATGCAGTTCGTCCGGTACGGGTAGCCGAACTTTCACGGCTCGCTTACGTTTCAACCCGTCACTTCCGATACGGAGCACCTGCATGCGCCCGACCCTCATCCTGCTGCTCTCCGCCGCGGCTGCCCTGGCGGGCGGATCCATGGAACAGCTTCTCGGCGACGAGGATCTCCTCGGCGACTGGAGGCGCGACGTGTACGTCGTGAAGGTCAAGTCGGTCGAGGACAAGGGGTGCACGAACTCGAACCCGCCCAAGGTCGTGCTCGTCGTCAAGGAAGCCCTTCAGGGCGACGCGAAGGCCGGGGATGAGCTGGAAGCGCTCTGGATGCCGGTGCAGCACGACATCGACACGACCGGGCGGGAGGCCGAGCTGGAGCGGTGGAACGCGAAGCCGCTGGCGGGTCCGAAAGCCGGGACGGAGCTGCTGGTGATGTCGCAGAACCTCGAGCGGGGCGGCCCATTTCTTGTGAGTTTCCGCTGCCGGTACGAGCCGACGGAGAAAGTGCTCGAATGGGCCCGGGGCGCCGTCCTGAAGGACTGGAAGGAGCGGCGTGCGAAGGCGGAGGCGCTGGCCGCCGCCGAGGCGCGGGCCCTCGAGAACGCCGTGAAAGCGGACCGGGAAGCGCAGGCGAAATCGGACGTGAAGGCGATGGCGAAGGAGGCGGACGAGGTCTTCGTGGCCGAGACGTGGGTGACGGCGACGAAGATCGAGGGCGAGCGGATCGTGGAGTTCTACCGCGTCGAGTGGCTGCGCGGGGGACCGCTTCCACCGGACTGGACGGGGAAGCAACGCGTTTTCGCCCAGGGCGACGAGTCGATCGAGGCGGTCTTCATGACGCGCCGGGGGTTCGGGAAGCTGCTGGTCTTCATCAGGAAGGGCGACGCGGACCCGAAGAAGACCTGGAGGGAGCGGACGCTCGTGGGCGGCACCGCGGGAATACTGGAGGCCACCGCGGAGCGCCTGGAGGCGGTGCGCGCGGTCCTGGCGGAGCGCGAGAAGCCCCCGAAGTAGGCCCTCCAAAAAGGCGTGCGCGTTCGGCCTTCCGGGGCTAGTCTGATGGGCTCTTCTCAATCACCTATCGCACGGAGAGCCCATGCCCAAGCCCCTTCGCCAGTTCACGTCGGAAGCCGTTTCGCTCGGTCACCCGGACAAGGTTGCGGACCAGATTTCCGACGCGGTGCTGGACAACCTGCTGGAGCAGGATCCGCATTCGCGGGTGGCGTGCGAGACGATGCTGAAGAGCGGGCTGGCGATCGTGGCGGGTGAGATCCGGACGAAGGGGTACGTGGAGGTGCCGAAGCTGGTGAAGCAGGTGGTGAAGGAGATCGGGTACACGGACCCGACGAGCTCGTTCAACTGCTTCTCGGTGGGGGTGCTGACGTGCCTGGAGCCGCAGAGCGCGGACATTTCGGTCGGCGTGGACGAGAAGAAGGGGAAGGAGCTGGGGGCCGGCGACCAGGGGATCATGTTCGGGTACGCGTGCAACGAGACGCCCGAGCTGATGCCGATGCCGATCCTGCTGGCGCGAAAGCTGATGAACCGGGCGGCGGAGGTTCGCGAGGCGGGGATCATGAAGTACCTGCGGCCGGACGCGAAAAGCCAGGTGACGGTGGAGTACGACGGGGACGTGCCGGTGAGGATCGACACGGTGGTGCTGAGCCTGCAGCATGCGCCGGAGGTGGACGTGAAAAAGACGCTGACACCGGATGCGATTGATGCGATCGCGAAGCACGTGATCCCGGCGGAGCTGCTGGACAAGAAGACGAAGTACTACATCAACCCGACGGGGCGGTTCGTGGACGGCGGGCCGCAGGCGGACTGCGGGCTGACGGGGCGGAAGATCATCTGCGACACGTACGGCGGGATGGGGCGGCACGGCGGCGGGGCGTTCAGCGGCAAGGACCCGACCAAGGTGGACCGGACGGCGGCGTACGCGGCGCGGCACGCGGCGAAGAACGTGGTCGCGGCGGGGCTGGCGGACCGCGTGGAGATCCAGCTCAGCTACGCGATCGGCGTGAGCGAGCCGCTCAGCGTGTACGTGAACACGTTCGGCACGGGCAAGATCAGCGAGGACAAGCTCCGCGAGCTTCTCGAGAACAAGGACCTGTTCCGGTTCAGCCCGAGCGCCATGATCGATCGTTTCCGGCTGCGCCGCCCGATCTACAAGGCGACCGCGCGGTACGGGCACTTCGGGATCAAGGACGAGGGCCGGTCGTGGGAGCAGACGGACATGGCGGACACGCTGGCCGCGGCGGCGGGGATTGCAAAAAAAAAGGCCGGTAAGTCGGCGGTGAAGGTCTAACTGCAGTTGCGGGTTGCGGGTTGCGAGTTGCGGGTTGCGAGGGCGTGGCTACTCCGGCTTGGCGGCTTCGAGCCCTTTCTTCGCGGCCTGGATCTCGTCCTGCACGTGCTTCTTCACGTAGTCGCTCAGTTCCGCTCCCGCTTCCAGGTCCGCCAGCGCGCCTGACCAGTCCTTCAGCGCCAGCTTGCACCTCCCGCGCTCCGACAGCCACGTCGCTTCCTTCGGCTGGATCGCCAGCGCCGCATTGAAATCGCGGATCGCCTGCTCGGGCCGGTCCAGCGCCTTGAGCGCCTTCGCCCGCGCCCCCAGCGCCCACGCGTGCCCCGGGTTCCGCTTCACCGCCTCCGTCGCGTCGCCGAACGCCCCGCCGGAATCTCCCTGCTTGAGCCGCGCATTCGAGCGACCGATCCACGACTCTACGTTCTCCGGATCGAGATCCAGCGACCGCGTGTAACACTGCTCCGCCCGCCGGAACTGCGCCTGCCACTCCGCGCACTCCGCCCGCCGGAACCAGCGCGACGGCACCGCAGGGGCGACCTGAAGCGCCACATCGAGGTCGCTCGCCGCGAGGTCGTATTCCTGCTGCCCGTACCAGCACTCGGCTCGCGCGACGAGCGCTTCCACGTTCGCCGGGTCCTTCTGGATCAGCGGCGTCAGGATCTTCTCCGCCGCGCGCCAGTCCTGCCGTTTGAGCAGCGCGAGCGCCTCGGGAAGGGGATCCGCGGCGGACGCGCGGCCCGCCTGGCGCAGGAGAACGCCCGCGGCGATCGAGACGAGCAGCGTCGCCGCCATCGCGGACAGCGCCGGGTTCTTTTTTGCCCACCGCGCCGCCCGGGCCGACGGGCCGGCCGGACGGGCGGAGACGGGCTCGCCGGCGGCGAAGCGCTCCAGGTCCTCCGCGAGCGCCGCGGCCGTGGCGTAGCGCCGCTCCGGCTCCCGGCACATCGCCTTCTCGACGACCGCGGCGAGCGACGACGGGATCGCGGGGGCCAGCGATCGCAGCGGCGGCGGATCTTCCCGCAGGATCGCCGCGATGAATTCCCCCATCCCCGTCGTCGTGTACGGCGGGCGGCCGGCGAGAAGGGCGTACAGCGTGGCGCCGAGCGCGTAGACGTCGGTGCGCGCGTCGAGCGAGCCGCCGGCGGCCTGCTCCGGGGACATGAAGTGCGGCGTGCCGAGTCCTGGTCCGCTCGCATTCGTCTGCGACGCAAGCCCGACCGCCTTCGCCAGCCCGAAGTCGAGGATGTGCACGCCGCCGCCGCTCTTCATGATGTTGCGCGGTTTCAAATCCCGGTGGATCACCCCCTGCTCGTGCGCCGCCTGCACCCCGCGCGCCGCCGCCGCCAGTGCGACCGCCGCTTCCGCCGCCGTCAGCTTGACCCGGTCGAGCGTGGTCCCGTCGACGCGCGGCATGCAGAGCCACAGCGTTTCGCGGTCCTCACCCGCTTCGAACACCGGGACGATCGCCGGGTGCGTCAGCCGCGCGCCGAGACGCGCTTCCTCCATGAACCGCCGCCGCAGCTCGGGGTTCAGCCCGGTGACGATCTTGAGCGCGACCTCGCGGCGCAGGTCGGTCTGCCACGCGCGCCGCACGATGCTCTGCCCGCCGCGCCCCAGCTCCTCGAGCAGCACGAACTTCCCGAACGCCGCGCCGTCCTTTTTCCACGCCGCGAACGCGTCGGGGGGCATGGACAGGGAAGCGCCCTCGGGGTCCTCGGCGGAGGCGAGGGAGCGGAGGCGGGAGAAGACGTGGTCGGGGAGCTTCGGGGGCACTGCGCCGCATTCTACCGGCGGCTAGCCGGGGAAGAGCTCTCGCGCCTCGGCCTCGAGGTCGGAGGTGCTGGCGCAGGTCTCGCTCATCTCGTCGAGCACGATCTTGCGCCACTTCGTGCGGGCGTGGTGCAGCCAGTTGCGCACGTCGGAGACGGACACGCGGAATTCGGCGGCGAGCTCGTCGTAGGTCACGCCGCCCTGGGAAGGGCGCTCGAGTTCGTACCGGCGGAACAGCTCGAAGTAGACGGCCTTGCCGTCCTTCTCATACGCCTCGCGGAGGCGCGGCAGGCAGCGCTCGAACATCGACTCGAGCCATTCGCGGTCGAAGAGCGCGTCCGGGTCGCCCTCGCGCGACGCCAGCTCCTCGGCCTCGCCGACATCGTCGAGGCTCAGCGCGGGCTTGCCGCCCCCGCGCTTCTCCGCCTTCGCGTCCCGGTGCTGCTTGCGCAGGAAATTCTCGAGCGACGCCTTCAGGAATCGCCGGAACGAGCCGCGGTTCGGGTCGGCCTTTTGCAGGAAATCGCTCCGGAGCGCTTCGGTGAAAAACGCCTGGGTCAGGTCCTTGGCGTCCTCGTTGGACTTGCGCCATTTGCGGCGGACGTAGAGGTAGGCCGGCTTCCAGTAATGAGTGGCGAGAAACTCCGCGCTTTCCCGGTCGGGGCGCTGGATGAGGCGGCTCCAGGCGGTGCTGGGGAAATCGGCGGGGCCGGGGATGGTTGTGTCGTGCTCGGGCACGACCGGACGATAGCGGGGTGGCGGGGGGGCGGCAAGGTCGAAGGCCCGGTCACCCACGTCGGGTAGCCCGCCCTACGGCGCGAACCGCCACGCGCCGTTTTCCTTCACGAACTTCAGCGTTCCCGTCGTCCCCTCCGGGCTCACGAAGTCCACCGACGCCTTCTTGTCGTCCAGCTTGATCGCCTTCGTTTCCTTGATCACCTTCGGCAGGCGCGCGCTTCCCAGCATCACCTCCGCACCGACCCACTCCGTTGCCAGCTTTGCCGGGTCCCCCTGCGTGAACTGCTCCGGCTTCAGCCCGCGCGCCCGGATCTTCTCCTCGGCCGCCTTTTTCTTCCCCGCGTCCGATCCCGCCAGGTCGCGCTTCAGCCCCTCCACCTCCGCCACCGCCTGCTTCTGGAACTCGGCGGAGAGCAGCCCGTACATCTTGCCCCAGTCCTGCGAAGCGATGGCGGCCTTGTAGGCGTCGACGGTGCCGGTCGGCGAGCCGGCGTCGCCGCCGCCCCCGGTTCCCGAGTTTCCCCCGAGGGGATTCGGGATCTCCTTCACCTTGTCGCACGCCGCCAGCGAGGTCAGGCACAGCGCCGCCGCCAGGATCCGCCGCTTCATGGATGGTCTCCGCAGGGTTTCGTGGGGCGCAATCCTACCATCCGCCTCTCGCCAATCGGACGGCGGCGTGTTACGACCTTTTCCGCATGCCCACCAGCGTCTCGAAACACTTCGGGAAATTCACGCTCCTCCGCGAGCTGGGCCGCGGCGGGATGGGCGTCGTCTTCCTCGCGCGGGACAACGAGCTTGGCCGCGAGGTCGCCCTCAAGATGCTCCTCTCGACGGACTCCTCGTCGCTCGAGATGGAACGCTTCCGAAGGGAATCGCGCGCCGCGGCGAAGCTGAAGCATCCGAACATCGTGCCGATCTACGAGACGGGGACGGAGGCGGGGCGGGCGTACTTCACGATGGAGTTCGTGAAGGGTCATTCGCTGGAGAGGCGGATGCCGGAGCTGGGGATGAGGAAGCGGCTGGAGATCGTGCGGGACGTGGCGAGGGCACTGGAGTATGCGCACGGGCAGGGGATCGTGCACCGGGACATCAAGCCGTCGAACGTGGTGTTGTCGGAGGACGGGCGGCCGGTGCTGATGGATTTCGGGCTGGCGAAGCACCTGGAAGACGGGCGGAACCTGACGCAGAGCGGGACGATCATGGGGACGCCGAACTTCATGAGCCCGGAGCAGGCGTCGGGGGACCCGGATTCGATCGACGGGCGGAGCGACGTCTTTTCGCTGGGCGGGGTGATGTATTACCTGCTGACGGACCGGCCGCCGTTCGAGAAGGCGGATACGGTGAAGACGGTGATGGCGGTGCTGGCCGAGCCGCCGGTGCCGCCGCGGACGGTGAACGCCGCGGTGCCGCGCGACGTGGAGACGATCTGCCTGAAGGCGCTGGCGAAGGCGCCGGTGCGCCGCTACCAGTCCGCTTCGGATTTCGCGGCCGACATCGACCGCCACCTCGCCGGCTCCGCGATCGTCGCGCGTCCCCCCGGCACGACCGAGCGGGCCGCCGCGTGGGTCCGCCGCCACACCGCTCTCACCGCGGCGGGCATCGTCGCCGTCCTCGGCCTCGCCGCCGTCGGCGTCGTCTGGGGCGCCGGCCGCTCCGACCGCGCCGAGCGCGAACGCCAGCTCGCGGCGGAGGGGGAGAAGCGCCGCCTCGAGGCCGCCGCCGCCGCGCGCCGCGCCGCCGCCGCCGAGTGGGTCCGCCCCGGCCGCGAACAACTCGACATCGCCGAGAAGTGCCTCATGACCGGCCGCGCCGACGACCTCCGCGCGGCGCTGTCCCGCGCCGTCGAGGCGTTCGGGAAGGCCCTCGCCGCCGACGACGCGTGCGCCGAGGCTCACGCGGGGCGGGGAAGGGCGCTTCGGTTGCGAGGCGAACGTAGCGCCGCGATCGTCGATCTTGCGCTGGCGGGGAATTCCGCGGAGGCGGTCTACGAACTCGGCCTCGCCCGCCTGGACCAGTTCATCGACGCGAAGATCGCCCTGCAGGCCGAGCCGTACTCCGCGGGTGAACCTTCCGCCGCTGCCCGCGTCGCCCGCTCCCTCCAACTCGCGGCCGCCGACGACCTCGCACGCGCCGCGGGCGCAAAACCCCCGCCGGGGCGCGAGTGGATGCCGCTTCATGCCCGGGCGGGGCTCGCCTTCCTGGCGGCGAAATTTCCCGAGGCGATGTCCGACCTTGGGGAAGTCATCGGCCAGAACCCGTTCAGGGACGACGCGCTGGCGCTGCGAGGTTACCTCCGGCTGGCATCGTCGCCCCCGGACGTCGCGGGCGCGCTCGACGACCTGAACCGCGCGGTGCAGGCGAATGCCCTGTCGGCGTCGCACCGCAACCTGCGCGGCGTCGCGCGCGGCCGTTCGGGGGACGCGAAGGGCGCGCTGGAGGATTTCGACGCCGCTCTCGGTCTCGACGCTTCGTTCGCGCCGGCCCGCCTGAACCGGTCGTCCTCCCGCCTCGCCGCGGGCGACGCCGCCGGCGCCGCGGCCGACGCCGATCTCCTCGTCGCCTCCTCGAGGGACAACATGCTCGCCCTCCAGGCCCGCGCCGAGGCCCGGATCGCCTTGCGCGACTTCGCCGGCGCCGACACCGACCTGTCGAGTGCCCTCGCCCTCAGCCCCGGCGCGCTCTCGGTGTGCCTCCGCCGCGCCACCGTCCGGCGCTTTTCCGGCAAGCTCGACGACGCCCTCGCCGACGCTCGCGCGGCCCTCGCTTCCGGCGACGTCGACGTCCGCATCCGCGCTTCCCTCGAAGTCGCGGAAATCCTGTGTGCGCGCCCCGAGACGCCGGCGTGGCAGGAAGCCCTCGCCCAGGTCGAGACCGCGCTGGCCACAAAGCAGGATCCTCGGCCGGAGGATCTCTATCACCTTGCGGGCATCTTCCAGGACCGTGGCGATCGGAAACTCGCCGGCAGGGTTTACGAGTTCTTCCTGAAGAGCTTTCCGGATCACCCGAAAGCTCCCTCGGCACGCGCCGCGCTGGAAGCGCTCGACCGGTAGCCCTTCAGCTCAACTCGGGAATCGCCCCCGGCCGATAAAGGGAGCACGAATATCCGGGCTCCCGGTCTGTCCGGGCCCCGGCCGACTCCCCTCGATCGCCGCTGCGAAATGGCTCGCTTCGTGGCCGGCGACTTTCGTGCGGGCCCATTTTCGGAGGCATGCGCATGAGTGCAGGCAGGCGCGTATGGGTTGCAGCGGTATTTACCGCGCTTTTCGTGTCGGCGCTGGCGGGTTGCCGGAAGCGAAGTTCCGGGGACACGATCGTGAATGGCTCGGACATTTTCACGACGGACGACTTTCCGGGAGCGCCGGTACAGGCCGGAAATCTTGCGCAGGACCAGCGTGCGATGAGCCCGGACCGTGAGTCGGTGATCTTCACGAATTTCACGATGAACGGCGACCGGGGTACGGGGATGCTGACATGGATTGCAGGATCGGATGGTGCGGTCCCCCCGGCTCACCTGTACGGTTCGTACTATGACGGCGCGGAGTGGACTCCCCCGGTTCACCTGACCGCGCCGGACGCCGTCTCGGGAGCGTCGCGGGTGCGTGTCGCCTTCCTGAATACGGCGAACCACCCGAGCGAGGCGGCGCGCAAGCGAAATGGGGACGCCATTCTCCTGTGGGCCGCGCCGGACACGGACGATGACGGCGCTGGAACCGCAGACGGGCCCAACAACACGCTGTTCTCGGCCTATTTCAACGTGTCGAGTTCGAAGGATGCCTCCGCCCGGTACGGGTTCCAGGAGTTCGGGACGCGGATCTCGACGCTCGACGCCGCTGGCGAGGACGTCGACGTCCTCACCGTGGTCTCGGACGGCCTTTGCGGGGAAAACCGGTACGGGGGCCAGAATGCCTACCGCTACGGGGACGAAACGACCGGGATCGTGGTCGCATGGCTCCAGGCGGAAGACAACGACTCGACTGTCGCCCTCGTCGAGGACACGTCGCTCTGGTACAGCTGGTTTGATCTGGCAGCCGCGGGCGACCCGGAGCTGCCTCTCGTTCCTTCGTCCGCCACCCGGATTCCCGTCCTCGGGTTCGGCGCCTCGGATTCGGGAGCGGACAGCGAAGAAACGGACATCGCCTCGTTCCCCATTGCCTACAACAACCTGCTCTTCTTCCGCGTCGCCTCGCGCGACTCGCTGTCCGGCGACCTTCCCGGCTTCAGCAGCCCGCCGGGTGGTCTCCTGACTTCGTACGGTTCCCCCATGATGTCCGTCGGCGACGACGTCACGCTCGAGTACGTCGCGTTCGATCTCGCCTCCGGCTCCGTGTCCGGCCCGGTCTCGCTGGCTGCCGTGCCCAAGTCCTCCGGCATCCTCGACGCCACCGCCTCGAACATGGATTTCATCTACGAGAACGCCAGCGGTATCTTCGTTCCCGGCGACACCCCGAGCATCTACGGAAGCGACGAGGGGCTTGCGGCGACGGAGATTTTCTACGTGGAGTTGTCCTCGGATACCGACGCCGTGACCGACTTCGGGGACGGCATCATCGACGGGGAAGTGCGGGTCGCGCAGATCGATGAGTCGACGGGGACGCTGGACTCTACGGCCGCCGTGTCCGACGGTGACGTTTCGATCTACGACACGGTGCGGCAGGGGGACGTCAGCACCCGGATCAGCCGCAACGGGGACTACATCTGGATCGCGTGGCACCAGCGTGATTCGGCCGGTGCCACGGATGACCGTCTCCTCAAGGTCGCCCAGATCACGACGACCCGGCCTGACGAGGATGGCGCCTTCGTCCTTCCCCTTGTCGGCTCGGCGATCAGTTCTGTCGCGACGATTTCGGCCGACATCGACGGGAACTCCGTCACGTGGGCGGCGTGGCAGGCGGGACTGGGATACGTCTGCGGCGTCCAGTCAGACCCGGACGTGCTGAGCATCGCCTTCCAGCACAGCACAGCGGCCAACGACCAGATTTTCGTCGCACGGCTCACGGCCGACCTCGCGCCTGCGCCCGTTCCGTCCGTGTCCGTTTCCCTCTTCGAGACATTCCCGGACGCGATTCCTGACCTGGATTCGTTCCGGAACGACCACGCGAATTTCGTCATGGCGGATGCCGGCGCGAACGGCGACATCGTCGCCGCCTATGTCTTCGATGTCGATTCCGGGGCCGGCGTCGATCTCCGGCTTTTTTCCCGGCGGAACGGGACCGGCGCCGGCGTCGTCGAGATCGACAGTGCGACGACTCTCAGGCAGGTTGCGGGTGGCGTTATCGAAGTCGCCGTGACTCCGCCCGGCTCTGCCATCGGGACCTTCGACGTCCTTTCGGGCGACGACAGCAGCGACCGTCCCCATCCGGCGAGCTTCGTTCACTTCATTTTCCGGGAGAACAACACGACCGAGGACTCCGGCGCCGGGTTCGCGCTCCGGACCCGCCGCTTTAACGCCGGGGACGGCTCTGCCAGCTTCCTGGAGTCCTTCGTCCCGACCGTCGGGATCGGTTTCCAGGAGCCATTCAAACTCAGTCTCCCGTTCGTCGACCCCTCTTCCGCAGCTGATGCCAGCCTCCGGGGGATCGGGATCCGGGGCAATGCCGTGGGCGTCTGGTTCGACGAGCTGGGTCATGCGTACTACCAGGAAGTGCTGGATCCCGGGGATGGCGACGAAACCGGCTGGCGGGAATTGGATGGCGTGACCGATCCGGCGCTGATCGACGACGACAGCGAGACCGAGCTGGCCGCGAGTCCGACGCAGTACGTCCGGACCTGCGGCTGTGACACGCTGAGCGGCGCGGTGACGACCTGGATGAAGGTCTTCGACGTGGCCCATCCGAACCGGCGGCTGCAGGTCAGAGTTCGGGACGCCGAGTAGGGACTGTCGGGATGACAGGCGCGAACCGGGCCTCCACGAGGAGGCCCGGTTTTCTTTTCTTGGGGTCCGCGTGGTCCGCTCCGTGCTCAATTGAACGCAGGCAAGACGCTCATTGATTCGCAACCCCTTCTATGGTAACTACTTGCGTATCGGGCGCTCCGGCCCGGAGATTGCGAAAGGACGCCCGGCGATGATCGACACCATCCGCGAAGACCTGAAGGTCTACATCCGCGCCCGTTACCCCGTGCTCTACCTCGTCTCGGGCGAGGAAGAGCGCGTCGAGCGCATGATTGCGCGGATCGCCGCGGACTTGCAGAAGAAGGTCTACTCGTGGACGTGCTCCGGCGGATTCGACGTCGAGGGGGCCCAGCACGATCTCCTCGACGGCCCCAAGCCGATGCTCGCCGGCCCCGTCGACTTCGGCGAGACCAACGCGAATTCCCCCGCGACCAAGACCCCCGCCGGCGCCCTCGACTTCGTCCTCAACTCCGCCGACCGCGCGCTGTTCGTGCTCCACGACTTCCACCCCTACCTCGACGAGCCCGCCGTCGTCCGCCGCCTGCGCGACGTCATCATCAACCTGAAGAAGTCCTTCAAGACGCTTATCCTCGTGTCGCCGGTGCTCAAGATCCCCGAGGAGATCGAGCGCGACGTCACCGTCATCGACATCCCGCTCCCCGACGAACGGGAACTCTCCGACCTCCTCACATCCTTCCTCAACTCCGTCAAGACGGACGGCCGCATCGCCGTCGCCGACGACAAGGACCTCTTCGAGCGCGTCGCCCGCGCCGCCCTCGGCCTCACCGAATCCCAGGCATCCAACGTCTTCGCCCGCGCCGCCGTCAACGACCGCAAGTTCAACGCGCAGGACCTCCCCCTCATCCTCTCCGAGAAAAAACAGGTCCTCCGCAAGGCCGGCATCCTCGAGTTCTTCGAGCACCAGGAATCCATGGCCAGCGTCGGCGGCCTTGAGAACCTGAAAAAGTGGCTCGCCTCCCGCAAGGACGCCTTCAGCGAACGCGCCCGCAAGTACGGCCTCCCCCAGCCCAAGGGCTGCCTCCTCCTCGGCGTCCAGGGCTGCGGAAAGTCCCTCTCCGCCAAGGCGATCGCGGCGACATGGAAGCTGCCCCTCCTCCGCCTCGACGTCGGCTCCCTCTTCTCCAGCTACATCGGCGCCTCCGAAGCCAACATGCGCAAGGCCATCCTCACCGCCGAAGGCCTCGCCCCCGTCGTGCTCTGGCTCGACGAAATCGAAAAGGGGTTCGCCGGCATGAAGAGCGGCGGCAACTCGGACGCCGGCGCCTCGCTGCGCGTGTTCTCCACGTTCCTCACCTGGATGCAGGAGAAAACGAAGGCCGTCTTCGTCATCGCCACCGCGAACCGCATCGCGGACCTGCCTCCCGAGCTGCTCCGCAAGGGCCGCTTCGACGAAATCTTCTTCCTCGACCTCCCGACCGTCGCGGAGCGCGAGGAGATCTTCCGCATCCACATCACGAAGCGCCGCCGGGACCCTGCGCGGTTCGACCTGAAGGCGCTGGCGGCGGCGGCGAAGGGGTTCAACGGGGCGGAGGTGGAGGAGGGGATCGTGGCGGCGATGTACAAGGGGTTCTCGGAGGACCGGGAATTCGGCACGGCGGACGTGATGGCGTCGCTGCAGGAGACGGTGCCGCTGTCGGCGACGATGGCGGAGGAGATTGACCAGCTGCGTCAGTGGTGCCGCGGGCGAGCGCGGCTGGCCGGAGGGTAACCGGGGCCATGGTGCTCCCCATCGGCGACGAGAATCCGCGCTCCCGGCAACCCTGGGTGTCGTGGACGTTCGCCGCGCTGACGGCCGCTTCTTACCTGTTCTTCGTGGTCGGGCGGACGCCGCCGTCGGGGGCGCTCGGGTTTTTCCTGTCGCCGGTGCTGGCGCCGGACGTGGTCACGGTGGTCTGGTGCGTGCTCGCGCTCCTGATTTTCGCCGACAACGTGGAGGACCGCCTCGGCCCTCTGTTCCACGCGTGCCTCCTCACGGGTTCCGGTTGGATCGGCGCCGCGATCCGCGCCGCGGACACCTCCGGGGCGCAGCCGCTCCTCGGCCGCGTCGTGATCCCCCTGCCGTTCGCCGGCGCGGCGGCCGCGGCCGCCACGGCGGCCGTCGCCTACTCCGTCCTCTTTCCGCTGCACCAGATCAAGTTCTGGCACATCTTCACCCCCCGGCGCCGCCACCGCGGCCTGCTGGCGCTTATGGACAGCTACGAATCTTCTCCCGTGAGCGACACGTTCTACGTCACTTCCCCGGTCGGCATCCTGCTCTGGGGGCTCGGCGTGCTCGCCGGCGCGTTCCTCGGCCTCCGCACCGGCGGCGAACTCGCCGCGCTGCTCTGGGGCGCCGTCGCCGGCGCGGGCGCCGGGTTCGCCCTCCGCGTCAAGGCCGGCCCCTCCGCCCTCCCGCAGGAGCTTGAGGCCCCCCCGGCCTTTCCTTCGGTCCCCGCCTGGGCCGCGCCCCCCACCGAAGGCATCGCCTCCATGGGCCCCCTGACCTCCGCGCAGACACCCAGCCCCGCCTCCTACTCCTACGTCGCTCCCAAGCCCCTCCAGGCCCCGCCCCCTTTCGCCACCGGCGGCTGCGCCGTCCTCCGCGAAACCGACGAACTCTACGACGTCGGCCAGCTCGGCCGCATCGCCGCCAAGTACATGGGCATCCCCGTCGCCGATGCCACCCGCCGCATCCGCCAGACCCGCGGCGTCCTCGCCCGCAACCTCGACCGCGACCGCGCCGTCGAAATGGCCAAGGCCGTCACCGCCGCAGGCGTCCCCGCCTTCGCCGTCTCCGAGGAAAAAACCGGCGGGCTTCCCGAAGCGCTCATGGCCGGGTCGTGCGGCTGCAACTCGAAGGGGATGGAGTTCGAACTCGGCGACGGACGCAAGGCGTTCGTCGCGTGGAACGAGGTCGCCGTCATCGCTGCCGCCCGCGTCGACGAAAAGGACCAGGCCCTCTCCCTCTTCGACCTCGACCCCTCCGGCCCCAAGTCCCCCGCCGTCCTCACCCACGAACGCCTCACCCAGACCACTCTCATCGACGTCGTCACGAACGGAAAATCCATGCGCTTCCGCGTCGCGCGCCAGGAAGCGGTCCAGGGCGGCGCGGGGGACATCTCGAGCGCGGGGTTCCGCGAATTCGCGGCGTCCTGCCTCAAGAACCGCGGCGCCGCGCCCGTGAACAAGGGGCTGTCCGTCATCGCCAAGCGCGGCTCGTGGGGCTACCTCGCCTTCGACAACCCCGCGTCCTACGAGGAATACCTCTGGTGGCTCCTGCAGGTCATCCGCCGCCGCTCCGCCCCCGCCGCCGAGCAGCGCCCCGGCGCCGCCGGCGCTTCCTACCTCGAGTAGCCGATGCTCCTGCTCCCGATCTCCGACGACAACCCGACCCAGCGCCGCCCCGTCCTTACCCAGGCGATCCTCGCCATCAACATCGCCGTCTGGTTCGTCGGCTTCGTCACCGGGACGGGCGAAGACATCTTCCGCACCTTCGGCCTCGTCCCCGCCGAGTTCAGCTTCCTCAAGCTCTTCACGTCCCAGTTCATCCACGCCGGATTCTTCCACCTCGCCGGCAACATGCTCTTCTTCTGGATCTTCGCCGACAACGTCGAGGACCGCCTCGGCCGCGGGTGGTTCCTGCTCATGTACCTCGGAAGCGGCGCGGTCGGCGACATCGCGCACTGCCTCTCGGTCGCGGGGACCGAGACCGCACACATCCCGCTCGGCGGCGCCAGCGGCTGCATCAGCGGCGTGCTCGCGGCTTACCTCATCTTCTACCCCAACCAGCCCGTCCGCATCTTCTACCTCATCCTCCTCTACCCCGGCTTCTTCAGCGTCCGCGCCCTCTGGGTCATCGGCGTCTTCGCCGCCCAGCAGGTCCTCATGATCATGGTCAGCAAGGGCCACGACTCCGTCGCCTACTGGGCCCACCTCGGCGGCTTCGGCGCCGGCCTCGCCTTTGCGCTGGCGGATCGCTGGAAGCGCGGGTTGCCGGAGGAAATCCTGCCGGCGGGGGAGGGGTGGAGGCGACGCGTCGGCCCGCAGCCGTCGACGGCGACGCGGATTTGGAAGCGGCTGGGGCCGGAGACCGCAGTCCCGCCTCCGCGGAGACCGGACCTGCCGCCGATCGAAGTGCCGTACCTCAGGGCGGCGACGGGGTGGACGGTATTGCGCGCCGACGACTCGATTACGGACGTCTCGGCGGTGGCATCGCTGGTGTCGCGCATCACCGGCGAGCCGGCGGCCGAGGCCTCGCGGCGGATCCGTGCGACCCGCGGCGTCGTGGCGCGGGGGCTGGCCGGGGGAACGGCGCAGCGCCTGGTGGACGCGGTGCGCGCCGCGGGCGGGCCGGCGGTGTTTGCGGTCGACGAAGCCGCGGCCGGGTCGCTGCCGCCCCCCGCGGCCGCCGCTTCCGCCGCCGCAGGACCGGACGGTTTCGTCTTTGAAATGGCCGACGGGGGAACGTGGGCTGTCCCATGGGCGCGGGTCGCCGCGGTGTACGTCGCGCGACTCGACCGCCGGGCCGACTCGCCCGGGGCGGCGGGATTGACGGAGCGCTTCATCGAGACGACGCTCGTCGATGTCGTCACGCGCGACCCCGAGGGCCGCATCCGGCTTGCCCAGGACACCGAACGATTCGGCGCTTCCGCTCCGCAAAGCTGCACGCGCGAGATGCAGGCGTTCTGCTCGTCGATCCTGCAATTCCGCGGCTCGGTCCCCGTGAACAACGGCGTGTCGGTCGCCGCGGGGCGCGGGAACTGGGGGTACCTGAGGTTCGCTGCGGAAGGGGACTACGAGGATTACGCCTGGTGGCTGACGCAGCTGATCCGTGCCCGGTCCGCGAATCGCTGAAGGGGATTATCTTCCGGGCAATCGCGGATTTATCCCCCTTTCACGCCATAAAAGCGTAAGCTTCTTAAAAGACATTACTTCTTGAAAGGAGGCGGACCCGAACCTCTCCAGCATGCAGCACCTGCGGACGACTGCCGCGCGCGACACGACGTGACCGACATTATCCTTCCAGTCCATACCCATCCATTTGACTCGGGACACGCGCCCGGTTTTCCGCTCCAAGGCATGCCGACGTACCGCTCCCGGGCCTTCAGCCGCCCGGTGATGGTGGATCCGGAGAAAGCACTCTGCTCTGACCTGCACTCTGCTCCGACGATGTTCCACCGATCGAAATGTGAGGCATTCCACCATGAAGAAAAAGGGCTTTACGCTCATCGAGCTGCTCGTCGTTATCGCCATCATCGGCATCCTGGCCGCCCTCCTGCTCCCCGCCCTTGCCGCCGCCCGTAAGGCGAGCCGCAAGACGGACTGCAAGAACAGCATGAAGCAGATCGGCATCTACTTCGCGCTGTACGAGTCGAAGTTCAAGGCCTACCCGACGCCGGGTGGCGACACATGGTTCGGCCTGCTGTGGCGGCCTGACATGGCGACGGACGGCAACCTGTTCCGCTGCGCCGTCGTCGGCAAGGCGGGCACCGGCTGCCACTTCCAGGGCCTGACGGCGGGCGGCGGCTCGTACACGCCGGCCGGCGGCTCGGCTTACTCGATCCCGACGGCAGGGATCACGGACGGCGCTCCGCCGGACTTCCCGATGTGCACCGACGACAACCAGGGCACGACGCCGAACCACGGCACGGGCGACGACCGAAACGTCCTGTTCTTCCAGGGCCGCGTCGACGTCTTTGCCATCGCGTCCCCCACCGAAGCGGCGGTCGATACGCTGCTCGCGACGGTTTCGTGGGTTGCTCCGGCCGGCACCAAGTAGTCATCCGGTTCCTTCGACGGCCCCCGGTTCGCCGGGGGCCGTTTCTATTGGTCTTGCGGTCACTGGATTTCCGAAAAAATCAAAAAGAAACTTGACCCGGGTCCCAGCTCAGCTTTAAGATTATTAAAGATCGAAAGGATTCGAAAGGGGGTGCCGACAACCGTCCAGGGAAGATCTGAGCGCACGAGCGAACGCGCCGACGCGAAGCCACCACCGATCTCATGACATTCATATTATCCCGAGCATTCGGACTCCGGCGAGCCGCGGCAAGTCGCTCCTCCCCTCCAAGGGACGCTACTCCCAAGCCCTGATCCCGACCCGCCGACTGCTGGCACCGAGGGAAAAGGACGGTGAGGTCTTCCAGCGAACGGGCTTCAAAACCCCAAGAACCCGCAGTGATCTGCCGTTGATCCATCTCGTCACGTCACATCCCATTTCATCCCATCACAACTAAGGGCATCCACCCATGAAGAAAAAGGGCTTCACACTCATCGAACTGCTCGTCGTTATCGCCATCATCGGCATCCTGGCCGCCCTCCTGCTCCCCGCTCTGGCTGCCGCCCGTAAGGCGAGCCGCAAGACGGACTGCAAGAACAGCATGAAGCAGATCGGCGTGTACTTCGCGCTGTACGAATCAAAGTTCAAGGCGTACCCGACGCCGGGCGGCGACACCTGGTTCGGCCTCCTCTGGCGCGCTGACATGGCGACGGACGGCAACCTGTTCCGCTGCGCGGTCGTCGGCAAGGCCGGCACCGGCTGCCACTTCCAGGGCCTGACGGCGGGCGGCGGCTCGTACACGCCGGCCGGCGGCTCGGCCTACTCGATCCCGACCTCGGGGATCACCGACGGCGCTCCGCCGGACTTCCCGATGTGCTGCGACGACAACCAGGGCACGACGCCGAACCACGGCACGGGCGACGACCGCAACGTCCTGTTCTTCCAGGGCCGCGTCGACGTCTTCGCCATCGGCTCCCCGACCGAAGCGGCGGTCGATACGCTGCTCGCGACGGTTTCGTGGGTTGCTCCGGCCGGCACCAAGTAGTCATCCGGTTCCTTCGACGGCCCCCGGTTCGCCGGGGGCCGTTTTTTTTTCACCCGGCGGCGCCGTATCCTCGACCGACCGTTTGAGGTAAGTTCCTCCCGTGGCAAACACGGCGCCGCCCCCTCCGTCCTCCCAATCGCGACCCTGGCTGCCGCCCGTCGCCATCTTCGCCGCCGCCCTCTCCGTCCGGCTCGCCCTCGCCATCGAAGCCTGGCGCAAGATCCCCTTCCTCCGCGCCCCCGTCGTCGACGGCGCCGAGTACTTCATCCGCGCCCGCGAAGTCGCCGCCGGCGACTGGTGGTCGCACAAGATGGAAATCCACCCGCCCCTCTACGGCTGGTTCGCAGGGACCGCGTTCGCGATGTTCGGCGAGGCGACCTTTGCGCTCTACGTCCTCCAGGCGCTGCTCGGCGCGGGGACCGCCGTCCTCCTCTGGCGCTTCACCAAGATCCTCGCCGGCGACCGCGCCGCCCTCGCCGCGGGCGCGCTCGCGGCCGTCGCGTGGCCCGCCGTCTTCCAGGAAATCCACCCCTCCGCCGCCGGCCTCGCGCTCTTCCTCTCGGCCGCCGTTCTCAACCTCGGGGTGTGGGCGGAGAAGGGAAGCCCGCTGCGGGCGATCGCGCCGGGGCTCGGGGTGGGGCTGGCGGCGCTGTCGCACGGCATGATGCTCGCGTTCGCGCTGGTCCTCCTGCGGCCCCTTTTCGAACGCTCCCGCCGCGGGGCACTGGCCGCCGCCGCGGGGCTGGCGGCCGCGCTGGTCCTGCCGCTGGCGGTCTGCGCGCACAACGCGGGAGTGGACGACGGGGCGTACGCGCTCCAGGCAAACGTCGGGCTGAACATCTGGATCGGCAATAACCCCGCGGCGGACGGGTACCCCAACGTCATGCAGGGCCCGCCCTACGACGACACCGTCGACCGCGCGTGGCGCGCCGGCCACCTCACCTCCGCCGAGCAGGACCGGCACTTTCGGGGGGAAGCGGTGCGCTGGGCGGCCTCGCACCCGTTCCGCTGGATCGGGCTGTGCGGCCGGCGGCTGCTGGCGACGTGGAGCGCGGCGGAGGTGGACTCCTCGATGGATGCGGGGATTCTCGAGGACGAACTGGCGCTGGACCTGCTCGCGTTCGGGCGGTGGGCGCTCCTTGCGGGGCTCGCGTTGCCGGGGGCGGTGCTCCTGTGGAAGCGCGCCGGTGAGAATCGTGCGCTCTGGGTTCTGGGGGCGGCGGCGGCGGGGATTCCGCTCCTGCTGCTGGTGACGTCGAACCGGTACCGCGTGCCGCTGCTGGTCGCGATGATTCCGGCGGCCGGGGTGGCGCTGGAAGCGGCGTGGACGCGGCGCCGGGAGCTTGGGACGCGGGCCGGGGCGTCGCTGGCGGCGCTGGCGATCGCCGGCGGGGCGCTGTCGTTCGCGAATCCGCTCGGCGTGCCGACCGGCGCGTACTGCGACCGGGACCTCATCCTCGGCGCGTCGCGCGCCGAGCTGGGGGAACTTTCCGTCGCCGAGCGGCACTTCCAGGCGTCCCTCGCGCGGCGGCCGGGCGATCCGCACGTGCTGCTGATGCTGGGGCGGCTGTACCAGAAGGGCGGCGCGGCGGGGCCCGCGATAGAAGCCACGCTGCGGGCTGTGGCGGCGCGGCCGGCGTACGTGGACGCGGTGGTGCAGGCGGCGATGTTTCTCCCGGCGGTCGGGCGGTCCTCCGAAGTGGACGCGCTGTTCCGCAAGGCGATGAGCGCCGAGCCCGCCGATCCGCGGCTCCCCGGCCGCTACGGCGAATGGCTGCTTTCCCAGGGGCGGCCCGCCGACGCCGTCCCCGTGCTCCGCCGGGCGGCCGACCTCCAGCCGCGCTCCCGCGGCTACCGCGCCAACCTCGGGATCGCCTACCTCTCCCTCAACCGCCCCGCCGACGCCGAGCCCCTTTTCCTCTCGGTCCTCGCCGACGATCCCTTCCACGCCGATGCCCTCTTCGGCGCCGCTTCCTGCGCCCTGGCCCGGGGGGACCGGGGGGAGGCGATCCGCCTGGCGACCGCCGCGGGGGAGGCCGGGCACCCGGGCGCCGCCGACCTCATCCAACGCGCTTCGCATCCTTGACTTCGCCTTCTCGGCCGCGCTAGACTCCTCATTCGATGTCGTGGGGGCAAACCCGCTATTTATAGGAGAGGTCCGCATGCGTTTCGGATCCCGATTCGTCATGACTTCGGCTGTCCTTGCGTGCATCGCAGGAGTGGCCGGGGCGGACGTGAAGAAGCGGTGGGAACTGACCTTCGACCATGAGCGGCCGGAGCACTACACGTACCGGACGCCGCTGGGAGAGGAGTCGAACTTCTGGTACTTCGTCTACACCGTGACGAACAACACTCCGCAGGCCTGCCCCCTGATCGTCGACGTCGCCCTCCACGTCGACGGCCGCAACTGGCAGCAGCCGGGTTTCTACCCGGTCGAGGAGAATTCGATCATCGCGGAAGCCGACCGGATGGGCGGCTACTCGACGGGGATCCAGAAGGAGCTGATCGAGGACTTCAAGAAGCGCCGGAAGTACCTGAACAAGGGCGACCAGCGCAAGGTCGGCGTCCTTCAGCCCGGCGAGTCGGTGCACTGCCTGGCGATCTTCCAGGACAAGGGTTACCGCTACAACGACGTCGAGGTGATGGTGAGCGGCCTGGTCGACCCGGTGACGTTCAAGTCGGAGCGGCCGGAAGGGAAGAGCACGGCGGAGAGCAAGATCTACCTGCGCTACGAGAACAGCGTCTTCCGCCTCACGTACGGGCGCGACGGCGACCAGTTCTACAGCTTCCAGCGCGGGCTTGAGCTGAAGAAGCACGATTGGGTGGTGGTGGGCGTGAACCCGGCGGTTTCGAAGACGGACATCGCGGAGCTGGTGAGCGCGATGACGAACGACGACCCGCTGATCCGCCGCGTGGCGCAGGACCTGCTGATCCGTTACACGGCGGCGGCGCGCAAGGACATGGACCTGGCGAAGCTGCTGTCGGAGGACCCGAACGACAAGGTCGAGGCTCTGCGGCAGGCGAAGGCGACGCTGGCGGCGCTGGCGAGGATGAAGAGCTGGGAAGGGAACCAGGCGCCGATGTTCGCGACGCTGCAGACGGAGCTGACCAACCGCATCCCGGAGATCCCGGCCGAGCTTTCCGGCCTGACGCGCGGCGCGGCGCTGAACGACGACCAGATCAAGAGCCTGGTGGACCAGCTCAAGGTCGTCGTGACGAAGGCGAAGGAGCGGAAGTGCCCGATCCCGACGTACGTGGAATCGGTCATGACGCGCGAGAACCCGACGAGCGACGTGGTCTACGACTGGATCTGCGGGTACGAGGACAAGAGCACGAAGGACGACAAGGGCAACGTCGTCCCGACGCTCTACCCCGGCATCCAGCAGTGGAAGGAATTTATCGCCGACGTGGTGGGCAAGGGGCAGCAGTCGAATTTCAACTTCATCGAGTCGATGTTCGACTCCCTGGACGACAAGACGATCACGGACCCCTGGGTCCGCGACGTGGCGATTTCCGTGCTGAAGGACGTGGCCACGGACGAGCGGATGACGGTGGACGTGTCCGGCTACGACCCGAAGATCGCCTTCGCGGAGCAGAAGCCCGAGATCAAGGATGCGATCCTCCGGTGGCGCGAGTGGTGGAGCCGGAACCGCGACGAGAGCTACTGGAACGGCGCGACGAAGTCGTTCGAGCCGAAGCACAAGTAAGCCAGGCATTCCTCGAGACCCCGCCCCGCAAAGGGCGGGGTTTTTTTGTCGCCGGGCCGCACTTGCGGAGTCCGACAAAATCCGATGGAATGCAGGCCGCCACTTCGGCGTTCCCGATACAACCCGAATTCAGGAGGACGACATGCGTCTGTTTTCCGTAGCCGCGGCCTTCGCCTTCATGGCGCTCGCCGCGCTGGCGGACGAAGTTCCCGCCACGACCGTGCATCTCAAGATCGGCGGGGTGTCCTGAGCGGTTTCCTGAGGGAAAGCCATCACGAAGTCCCTCGAGGGCCTGGAAGGCGCCTCCAATGTGCTGTCGAAAGCGACCGATGAGTTCGAAGTGACGTTCAAGTCGGGCGCGAAGTTCTCGCCGTCGATCATCAAGGCCGTCCTGCCGAAGAAGTACTCGATCGACGCGATGCAGGTCGCGACGTCGGGCGAGCTCGCGGCGTCCGAGAAGCCCGAGGACAAGACGCTCTGGCTGGTCCTGAAGTCCGGCCAGAAGGTTGCGCTGGCCAACCGCGCGGCGAAGGACGACAAGGACAAGCCCGAGGACGTCGTGGCGAAGCTCGGCGAGGCGCTGAAGGCCGGCACCAAGGCCGCGCGCGTCGAGGGCACGATGGTCGAGGACAAGGACGGGAACCTGACGCTTCAGCTGTCGAAGGGCGAAGCGGTGGCGGAGAAGGCGGAAGAGAAGAAGTAGCCGGCGAGATCCACGCGGGCCGCGGCGCCGAGGGCGCTGCGGCCCGCGTTTCTATTTGCGGGGCGGCCAATTGTGCCGGCGCGCGACGGTCAGTTTCATGATCTCGGCCGCGGCCGCGCGCAGGTCGCCCAGGAGCTTCCAGCCCGCGGCGTAGCGCCGGAGCATGCGCCACCGGTCGGCGCGCGTCAGGATCGGCAGCGCCGCGTTGAGCTGGGCGAGGGCCCGCACGGCGTCGGGGCGCCGAACGCGGCGGAACTCGAGGTCCTCGAGGTCGAGGAACGCGAAGCGCGTCGGACCGTCGGCGAGGAGGTTGTTGGCCTTGAGGTCGCGGTGGTGGACTTCGGCGCGGTGGAGGCGCGCCACGAGCGCGGCGAGCCCTTCCAGGAACGGCCGGCGGTCCTTCAGCCGGGGGACGTCCTCGCGGCAGTAGCGGTCGAGCGGTTTCCCGGGGCTTTCCTTCGCGATGAAGGCGGACCGGCCGCGCTGTTCCACGAGACCGACCGCCTCGGGCGCCGGGAGGTTCCGGACGCGCATCCCCTGCGCGCCGATCCAGGCCGCCCGCGCCGGGCTGCCGCGGATCCAGTTGCGGATGGCGCGGAACGGCCCGCCGGTCTTCCACTCCTTCACGACGACGCCCTCGAACACCGACATGCGGCGGCCGTCGAGCACCTTGGACGCCAGGCCCGCCTCGCAGAGCTTGTCGTGGTGCGCGAGCGCGGCCAGCGTGTCCTCCGGCGTCGCGGGGCGGCGCGAGATCACGAGCCCGCCGCCCGCGCGCTTCACGGCGAACCCCGTCGACTCCTTGAGGCACCGCCGCGTCCGGCTCGCGACATGCCGGCGGCGGAACGCGTCGGCGTGGAGGTTGGCGCGGCGGAGACGATCCTCGATGTCCGCCGAGGCCCCCAGCGCGGACTTCATGAACCGCATCACCTCGGCGCGCGAGGCGATGCGCGACAGCGAGTACGCGAACTGCCCGACGGCGCGCTCTTCGTCCTTAGGCGAGACGGCGCCGATGCGGCCTCGGTGGAGGTCGATGACGTGCAGGCGATCCCCCGCAACGAGGATGTTCCCCGTGTGCAGGTCCAGGTGGAGGAACCCCGCGGCGTTCATCGAGCGGAGGAGGGAAGCGACGGCCGGGACGAGGTCGCGGCGGAACGCCTCCTTGAGCGGCAGGGCGCGGGGGAGTTCCTGCATCGCGAGCACCGCGCCTCCGCCCGGGGCCGGGGACCACGCGACCGGGCGCGGCACCGGGACGCCGCGCGCGGCGAGATGCGTCAGCGCCGCCCACTCGCTCTCGGCCTGGTCGCGGCGCCTCTTGTAGTGCTTGATGAAGAGCCCCTCGGCGCGGAACAGGGCGCGGACGGCATTCTCCTTTTCCGGGGCGCGAGGCGGGAACCAGCCGTCCTCGCGGCCGACGAGGGCGCGAGTGAGCGATTCGGCGCCGGGGGCGATCGTCCAGGACCAGCCGCTCATGCGCGCCCCTTTTCGCGGGCGATGTCGCGGTAGACGCCGATGACTTTCTCGATGTTGGCATCGATGGAGTGCCGCTCGGCCGTAGCCCGGGCGGCCTCCCCCATCGCCGCGCGTTTCGCCGGGTCCGCGACCAGCGGCTCGATCGCCGCGGCCAGCTCGGCCGGGGCGCGCGGGTTCTCCACGATCACGCCGTCCACGCCGTGCGTCACGACCTCGCTCGCCCCCGCCTGCCGCGAGACCACCACCGGGATCCCCGTCGCCATCGCTTCGAGCGTGACCGTCCCGAACGCGTCGTACAGCGTGGGGAACAGCAGCACGTCGGCGCGGCCGTACTCCGCCGGCATGTCCGACTGCGGCCCCGCGAACTCGACTCGCCCCGCGATCCCGAGCCGCTCGGCCCGCGCCTTGTACGGCGCCGCATCCCCGCGCCCCGCCACCCGCAGCCGCCACCCGCCCTTCACCCGCGCCAGCGCCTCCAGCGCCTGCTCCAGCCCCTTGCGCTCGAAGCCGCTTCCCGCGAACAGCAGGCGCACCTGGCCGTCGGAAGCGACGCGGTTCCGCGGGTGGAACTTCTCGACGTCCGTCCCGTTGTGGATGACCTGGCACTCCTCGAGCGGGACGCCGTGCACGCGGTGGACTTCCTCCGCCACCCGCCGCGAAATGCAGACCAGCCGCCGCCAGCAGCGCTTCGCGAACACCTCCTTCTCCAGCCGGATCAGCGCGCGGTCCTTGGGGTGGAAGAGGAACCAGAGCGGCCCGGGCTCGCGGCCCTTGGTCTGCCGCAGGTATTCCTCATGGCAGCCGCCGCCGACGCGGAGGAGGTCCTGCGTGAAGGCGCGGCCGAAGCCGTGGACGCAGTCGTAGTCGTCGAGGCTGACGGCGCGGGCGACGTCTCGGGCAAAGGCGTTGTATTTCAGGTGCCCGATCGAGACGCCGGGGACGTCGTGGAACTCCACCCCGGGCGTTTCCCCCTCGCGGCGGCGGCTCCACACGTGCACCTCGTGCCCGCGCTTCACCAGCCCCCGCGCCAGGTCGAAGACGTACCGCTCCACCCCGCCGCGCGTCTCGCTCCACGTGTAGCTGACCAGCGCGATCTTCACGCGGGGCCGCCCCCGGCGACGTCGTGCCCTTTCGTGCGCTCCCAGAGCTTGACCTGGCGCGTGAAGACGTTGAACGCGCTGGCGACGGCGATGACGAAGCCGGCGAGGCCGTCGAGGAAGCCGGCCTTGAAAATAAAAACCTCGACGAATTTCCAGGGCGGCTTGAACAGGAGGGCGAGGAGCGAGAAGCGCCGCCCTTTGTCGTAGAGCTCCTTCGAGGCGGCCTCGGAGAACGCGTTGATCGTGCGGACCTGGTGGGCGAAGTTCTTGTAGGTGAAGTGCTGGATTTCGCCCTTGAGGCGCCCGGGTTTGCCGTCGAGGGCGAACCGGTCGTGCGGGTCGGTGCCGGCGAACTTGCCCTTCGATTTCCTGAAGAGGCGGAGTTTCGGGTCGGGGTACCAGCCGCAGTGGTTGATCCAGCGGCCGAGGTACCACGTGTGGCGCGGGATGTCGTAGCCGTCGGCGGAGGGGTTCTCGAGGACCTTCGGGATTTCCGCGCGCAGCTCCGGCGAGACGCGCTCGTCGGCGTCGAGGCAGAAGACCCAGTCGTGGGCGCAGTGCTCGAGGCCGGCCTGGCGCTGCTCGTTGATGCCATTCCACTTGCGCTGGACGACGACGGCCCCCATCTCCCGGGCGATGTCGCAGGTCTTGTCCGTCGAGAACGAGTCGACGACCACGACCTGGTCCGCCCACGCGAGCGTCTCGAGGCACGCGCGGATGTTGGCTTCCTCGTTGAGCGTGATGACGAACGCCGTGACCTTCGCCCGTTCGCTCACGCGATCCACCTTTCGCACGCCGCCCAGACCTGCGCCACCGGCAGGTCCCGCATGCACGGATGGTCGATCGGGCACTCCCGCAGCAGGCACGGCGAACACTCCACCTTGTGCTGCACGATCGCATGCCGCTCGCCGAACGGCCGCGTCGTCCGCGGGTCGGTCGGCCCGAAAATCGCCACCACCGGCGTCCCCACCGCCGCCGCCACGTGCATCGGCCCCGTGTCGTTCGTCACGAACACCGCGCAGCGCTCGATCAGCGCGGCGAGGCGGGGAAGCGTCGTCTTGCCGGCGAAGTTCGCGGCCGAGGGGCCGATCTCGCCCGCCACCTGCGCGCCCAGCGGCGCTTCCGCGGGGCCGCCAACGACCGCGACCCGGTAGCCGCGCTTCGCCAGCCGCCGGCCGACGTCCACGAAGCGCTCCGGGTACCACTGCTTCGCCTTGCCGTACGTTGCGCCGGGGTTGATCCCCGCCCACCGCCCTCCCGGGAGCTGCTCCGCGGCCCACGCCTTCGCCTCCGCCGGCGGCACGATCTGCGGCGCCGTCGCCCGCGGCACTTCCCCGAATGGCCTCAGCACTTCGAGGTAGTAGGCGACGCGGTGGTTCGTCATCAGCTTCTCGGAGCGTTCGATGGGATCGGTGAGCACCGGTTTCCCCGCGTCACCCGCGAACCCGACGCGGCGCGGGATGCGGGAAGCGAACGGCGCGAGGGAGGCGCGCAGCGAGCGCGGGAAGATGAACGCCACGTCGAACTTCGCGCGGCGGAGCCTGCCAACGAGCCCGAGGAACGGGAGGAAACCGCCGCCGTAGGCGAGGACCTCGTCGACCGCCGGCTCGCAGGCGTACAGGTCGGCGAGGTTCCCCTTGGTCAGCACGGTCAGCCGCGACCCCGGGAACCGCGCCTTGATGGCACGGATCGCCGGCAGCGACATCACGACGTCGCCGAGCCAGTTCACGCCCTTGACCAGGATGTTCTTCACGCGCGCTTTCCTCTCCCGGTGACGGCCCACCAGAACCGGTGGCGCTTCATCTTCGCCTCCGCGCCCGCGATCGCCTTGCGCACGGCCTTGCGGTCGCGCACGAAGTAGACCATGAGAAATCGGAGGAGGGCGAAGCGGGGGAGGCGGAGGTGCTGTTTCTCGAGGGAGCGGTACAGGCGGGCGAGGTTGTCCTGCCGCGCGGATTCCGGGAGCGGGCGCTTCACTTTCGATCCCGCGAGGTCGATGATGCGGACGCCGCCGTCGCGGGTGACGAGGATGTTCTGGAGGTTGAGGTCGGCGTGCCAGAGGCCGGAGTCGTGCATGCGGCGGACGGCGGCGGCGACGGCGGCGACGGGCGGCGGCGGGAACCCGCGCGGCGCTTCGCCCGAGACGAGATCCCGGAGCGTGGCTGCGTCCTCGATGGTGCGGGTGACGACGTCGAGGCGCCAGGCGAGTCCTTTTTTTTCGGCGCGGACGCCGAGGACCTCGGCGACGTCGACGCCTTCGCGGAGGAGTTTCTCGCTGATCTGCATTTCGTCCCAGGCGGACTTGGGGGACCAGTGGCGGTCGCCGAGGAGGCCGCCGAGGGCGCCGCCGCGGCGGCAGTGGCGGATGACGAGGCCGCCCGGGAGTTCGCGGACGCCTCCGCGGCCGCCGCCGAGAGGGCGTGAAGCGGCCTCGATCGCGGGCCACGGTTGCGCAAGGAGGGCGCGGAGGTCGTCGTGGCCGGGCGCGGTGGTGACGAGCAGGCCGCGGGGATTTTCCGGCAGGGTCATCGTTCGCGGCCGGGCGCCGTTGTGGGAAGGGCGTCCGGCGGGGAACGGGTGACCGGGGCGGGCCCGCAATAAGCCCTTGGCATTATAGTGCTTGCGGCGAGCGAATCAATCGTTCCCCTTGACTCGACCTCCGGGCGATCCTTAACCTAACACGAGCGTGAGCGACACTCCCGAGCCGGACAAGCCGCCTCCCACTCCCCCCCGGAAGGACGCCCGTCCCCGGTTCCACCGGCCCACGCAGGACGGGAAGCCGGATACGTCGCCGTTTGACTTCGACTCGATCGATGACGTCGAGGTCCCTCACACCGTCCACACTCCCACGCCGCCCGCGATGCGCAAGCCGAGCGTCGCGACGCCCACGCCGGGATTCGGGCCCACCGGCGCGGCGACTCCGGGCGCGCCGAAGTCCGCCACGCCCACGCCGCCGGCGCAGCGCCGCATTCCTTCGACCGGCGCGCCGACGCCTCGCTTCGATTGGGGCGCTCTCGGCGTCGACGGAAAGCCGCGGCCGCCGGCGCCTCCGAAGGCCGGGCTGGGCCGCGACGACAGCATCCCCGTCGTGGACGTCGACGATGCTTCTCCGTCCCCCAGCGTCATCCTGCAGAAGTCGCAACTGAATCCGGCGCCGGGCGCGCCGCGCGCGCAGGGCGGCCCCCCGACCCCCCCGCCGCGTCCGCCGTCCTCCGCGCGCCCCGCGGCCCTTCGCGCCCCGACGCCGGCCCCGGGCGACGGCCGGCCCGCGCCGGGCACTCCCGTCCGCGGGACGCCCACGCCGCCTCCCCAGCGCGTCCCGTCCAATCCCTCCACGATCACTCCGGGCGACATGCCGAAGCCGGACAACACCCTCCTCGAACTCGAGGACGACGCCACCACGAACCGCCGCATCGGCGCCACGCCGCCCAAGGGAACTCCCTCGGCACGCGTCGCGGCCTCGCCCGGCGATCCGGCGCCGGAAGCGCCCCTGCAGATCTCCGGCGAGACGAAGAAGGTCGCCAAACCGGCCGCGGCGGCGCCGGTGGCCGCTCCGCCCGCCCCCGTTCGTCCCGGCAACCCCGCAATCAACTTCGACCGCATCCTTATCATTCGCCTCTCCGCCCTCGGCGATTGCGTCCACGTCCTCCCCGCGTTCGCCAACCTCCGCAAGGCCTTCCCCCACGCGAAAATCGCCTGGGCTATCGAGGACCGCTTCGCGTCCCTCCTCGACGGCCTTCCCGGTCTCGACCAGGTCCTCGTTTTCCCGCGCCGCGAATTCCGCGGGATCTGGTGGAAGCCGTGGCTCTGGCCCTCGAGCGTCCTGCGGGCGATGAAGACGGCGAAGGCGATCCGCGGGTTCGCGCCGACGGTCGCGTTCGATTTCCAGGGAAACCTGAAGTCGGCGATGCACATGAAGGTCTGCAAGGCGCCGGCGAAGATCGGGCTCGACGAGGCGAAGGAGGGGGCGGAGAAGCACTACAACTACCGCGTGAAGATCGACGGCGTGGTGCACCGGGTCGAGCGCGGGCTGGAGCTGCTGCGCGCGGCCGACGTGCCCGTCACTGTCTCGCGCGTCTCCCCCGCGATCCCCGAGCGCGACCGCGCCGCCATCGATGCCTGGCTCCGCGAGAAGAACGCCCGCAACACCGTCGTCTGCCACATCGGGACCTCCGCGTTCGGCGCGATCAAGCGCTGGCCCGTCGAGAAATGGGCCCGCGTCGGGGCGCTTCTCACCCGCGAAGGCCAGCGCACCGTCCTGTTCGCGTGGGGCCCCGGCGAGCGCGACATCGCCGAGGCCGCCGCGCGCGGCGCCGCGTCGGAGCGCGTCTTCGCCGGCCCCGACACGCCGCGCATCGGCACCCTCGCCGCCCTCGTCACCCGCGCTTCCATCGTCATCGGCTGCGACTCCGGCCCGCTGCACCTGGCCGCGATGATGAACGCTCCGGTGGTCGGGTTGTACGGACCGAAGGATCCCGCGATGTACGGCCCGTGGTGCGACCGGCACGTGGTGGTATGGAAGGGGATGCCGTGCTCGCCGTGCACGAAGCGGGACTGCGACATCACGGACTGCATGAACCTGATCGAGCCTGAGGAAGTGGCGCAGGCGGCGGAGGGGCTGCTGACGCGGATCAAGTCGCCGGCGGCGCTGGCTGCGGATGCGGGCGGGGCGGGGAAGACGCTGTGGGCGTCGGGGGAAGGGTGGGCGGTGGGGAAGGAAGAGGTGCAGTGAAAGAGAGTTGCGAGTTGCGGGTTGCGGGTTGCGAGGACGGCGCGCGCGCGGGGCTTCGCGGATGGGCTTGAAGGCGGCCGCGGTGATTCCGGCCCGGTTCGCAGCGCAACGGCTGCCGGGGAAGCCGCTGCTCAACGAGACCGGAAAGTTCCTGATCCAGCACGTGTGGGAGCAGGTGCGGCTGGCGCGGAACGTGTCGCGGATCCTGGTCGCAACGGATGACGCGCGGATTTTCGACGCGGTGAAATCGTTCCGCGGGACGCCGGTGATGACGCGGGCGGACCACCCGAGCGGGACGGACCGGATCGCGGAGGTCGCGGCAGGGCTCGACGAGGACATCGTCGTCAACGTGCAGGGGGACGAGCCCGAGGTGGCGCCCGAGGCGATCGAGCAACTCGTCGAGCTGGCGCGCACGAGCGAGGCGCCGGTGGCGACGCTCGCCTGCGAGTTCGAGAAGGCCGACCCGGCCGATCCCGCGAAGGTCAAGGTCGTGCGCGACCGCGCCGGGAACGCGCTCTACTTCTCGCGCTCGCTCATCCCGTTCCCGCGTGGCGAAGGCGCGAAGCCGCTGCTGCACGTCGGCATGTATGCCTACAAGCGCGACTTCCTGCTCAGATTCCCCTCGCTGGCACCCACGCCGCTGGAAAAAACCGAGAAGCTCGAACAGCTCCGAGTTCTCGAGCACGGCTTCAAAATCGCCGTCGGCCTCACGGTGCCGGGACCTGGCGGAATCGACACGCCCGAGGACTACAAGGCGTTCGTGAAGCGGCATGCGGACGCTTGCTACGGCGGGTCGTGAGCGGTGGATTAGGGACACCCGAGTTTTCGGGAGTGCGGTCATGTGGTTTGAGGACGGCGGTCGCAGAGCCTATTGCTGTGCAGGGGACTACGTTCGCGCCGTCGGTTGGCTGTCGAAAGATCGTCCTTTCCCGATTGGCGACACGCCCGAAGCAGTGATCGGGCGCCTGCGGGAATTTGTCATGAAGTCGGGCCGGACGGCGGTCGATGTCGTGACCGGGGTCGCCGTTCCGGAGGCCGGAGAAACGGCCACGACTGCGAGCGTGGGTTTCTGGTTGTTCAAAGTCCTGTCGCCCGGAGTCCACACCTGCGAGTTTTGCGACAATTGCCACGGCGCGTACAACTTCGGCATCCCCGCCGGAGACTTGCTGTGGGTGGCTCCCGAGATGATTGTCCACTACATCGCCGAGCACCGTTATCAGCCCCCGGCGGAATTTCTCGCGGCACTCGAGAGGTGCCCGATGCCGGGTTCAGGCGAGTATCGCGAGGCGGCATGGAAGTTTGCGTCGAGACATCCAGCGCATGCTTCTTTCTGGAACACCGGGAAATGACGTCGTCCCGCGAACTGTGCCGTGCAACAGTGGTCAGACTTTGTCCACACGAACGGCCGCAGCCTGGCGGGCAAAGGCCGCAGTTCCCGTTCCCGTGCGCGTGCCCGTGCCCGTGCCCGGCCGTTTGAATTGCCGACACCGCGCGAACCAAGACCGGGCACGGGCACGGGAACGGGAAAGGGAAAGGGAAAGGGAAAGGGAAAGGGAAAGGGCACAGGGACGGGAAAGGCCTTTATCTCTGGCACTTTCCCCTATTCCGTCGAGAATCACTCCCCCAGAATGAAACTTTCACTCCCGCCCCATTCTGGGAACGCAAGTGCCTAAACACATCTTCGTCACCGGTGGCGTCGTCAGCTCGCTCGGGAAGGGACTGACTTCCGCAGCGATCGGCACCCTTCTCGAATCGCGCGGGCTGCGCGTGTCCCTCCAGAAGATGGACCCGTACATCAACGTCGATCCCGGGACCATGTCGCCGTTCCAGCACGGGGAGGTCTACGTCACCCCCGACGGCGCCGAAACGGACCTCGACCTCGGCCACTACGAGCGCTTCACCAACGCCCGCATCTCGCGCGACTCGAACTTCACGACGGGGCGCATCTACCTCAACGTGATCCAGAAGGAGCGGCGCGGGGAGTACCTGGGGAAGACGGTGCAGGTGGTGCCTCACATCACCAACGAAATCAAGGACTCGATCCGGCGCGCGGCGTCCTCGGACGTGGACGTCGCGATCACCGAGGTCGGCGGAACCGTGGGCGACATCGAGTCGCTTCCGTTCCTCGAGGCGATCCGCCAGATGGGGTGGGAGCTCGGGCGCGACAACGTGTGCTACCTGCACCTGACGCTGATCCCGTACCTGCGGGCGTCGGGGGAGATGAAGACGAAACCGACGCAGCACTCGGTGGGAAAGCTGCGCGAGATCGGCATCCAGCCGGACTTCCTCCTCTGCCGCACGGAGCAGCACATCGGCGAGGAAGAGCGCTCGAAGATCGGCTTGTTCTGCAACGTGCCGCCGTCGCACGTGATCGAGGAGAAGGACGTCGATACTTCGATCTACGAGCTGCCGATCGTGCTGGCGAACCAGTCGCTGGACGAGCTGGTGGTGCAGCACCTGAAGCTGGGGGGCGGGAAGCGCGACATCTCGAGCTGGGAGAGGATCGTCGCGGTTCTGAAGGATCCGCCGCGGACGGTGGAGATCGGCGTCGTGGGGAAGTACCTCGAGGTGAACGACTCGTACAAGTCGATGTGGGAGAGCCTGACGCACGGCGGGATCGCGAACGGGGCGAAGGTGCGGCTGCGGAAGGTGAACGCGCAGGAGGTCGAGAAGGCCGGCGCGGAGAAGCTGCTGGCGGGCGTGCATGGCGTGCTCGTGCCGGGCGGGTTCGGCGAGCGCGGCGTCGAGGGGAAGATCACGGCGATCAAGTGGGCGCGCGAGAAACAGGTCCCGTTCTTCGGCCTCTGCCTCGGCATGCAGTGCGCGACGATCGAGTACGCGCGGAGCGTCTGCGGCATCAAGGCCGCGAACTCGATGGAGTTCGCGCCGGACGGCGCTGACTCCGTGATCTGCCTCATGGACACGCAGAAGCACGTCGTCGACAAGGGCGGCACCATGCGCCTCGGCTCGTACCCCTGCCACGTCTCCAAGGGCTCGCGCGCCTGGCAGGCCTACGGCTCCGAGCTCGTCCACGAACGCCACCGCCACCGTTTCGAGTTCAACAACACCTACCGCGAGACCCTCGAGAAGGCCGGCTTCCGCATCAGCGGCACTTCCCCCGACGGCAAGCTCGTGGAGATCATCGAGCTCGAGGACCATCCGTGGTTCCTGGCGACGCAGTTCCATCCCGAGTACCAGTCGAAACCGACGGCCGCACACCCGCTGTTCCGGGCGTTCGTGAAAGCGGCCCTCGATCATGCGGAGAGGGTGAGATGACCGACCAGACGCCGGAGCCTGTGAAGCGGGTGGACGAGGACTGGAAGAAGCGTGCGGCGGACGAGAAGGCGAAGATGCAGGCGGCGAAGGCGGCGGCTGCGGCCCCGCCGGCCAAGGCCGCCGCGCCGGCAGCGGCTGCCGGGGAAGCGGCGCCGGAGCCGCCGGCCGAGGAACCGCCGGCGCAGGGCGGGCGGCGCCGTGGCGGGCCGTTCGAGATGCTGGTGACGATGCTCGTGCAGCAGGCGACGATGATGCTCGGGCTCGTCGCAGACCCGATGACGGGCGAGCGCTACCAGGACATCGGCCAGGCCCGCATGATCATCGACATGCTCACGACGCTGAAGCTCAAGACGAAGGGCAACCTGTCCGCCGACGAGGACCGCTTCCTGTCGAGCGCCCTCGGCGAGCTGCAGATGGAGTTCGTGGCGCTGGCGGAGGAGATGCAGAAGCGTGCGAGGCCGCAGCGGAAAGGGCCGTAGCCGTCGGGCGTGAACCTGCGAACCAACCGGGAGTTCCCATGCGTGTCCTGCTGACGGCGGTGGTGAGCGCGCTGGCGCTCAGTTCCTGTTCCTCGACGGAGAAACCGGCGCCCACGAACCTGGGGCGGGTGCTGGCGTGCACGATGAAGGTGCAGGGGGAGTGGGGGTTCTGGCTGATCTACCTGGACGACGGGACTCAGAAGAAGGTGTTTTCGGGAACGGACGCGGGGCCGGACTGGTCGCCGGACGGGACGCAGGTGGCGTGGTCGGACGGGACGAAGCTGCGGCTGATGCAGCTCGACGGGCAGCACGGGCGGGCGCTGGACGGCGGGGCGGGCTGGGCGCCGGCGTGGTCGCCGGACGGCAAGTACCTCGCGTACGGCACGCTGAACTCGATCCAGTCGCGCGAGGTGGACGGCTCGAACGCGCGCGTCTGGACCGTCGCCGACGTCGCCTGCGAGCACCCGACCTGGTCCCCGGACGGGAAGCGGCTCGCGGTGACGGACTCGAAGGGCGACCTGGTCATCACGGACGGCACGAGCGAGACGCGCGTCCCGCTCAACGGCGCGCGCCACCCGGACTGGTCGCCGGACGGGAAGCGGATCCTGCTGGACGCGCCGGACGGCGTGATCCGCGCGTACATGGTGGAGACGGGCGAGATCGTGTCGGTGGGGAACGCGCGCGGCTCCGACCCGAGCTGGCTGCGCGACGGCAAGGGGTTCATCACCGTCTGGCTCGGTTCCGGCGACGAGGCCCCGTCGGCCTACGAGTGGGACGCCGAGGGCGGCGTCGGCCGCAAGCTCACGAGCCGGGACGAGATCCGGGACGCAGCCGGTAACTGGTAGGAGCGCGCGAACGAACTCTGAGCGTGAGAAAAAATCGCCGCGGGCCAGGGCTGCGTCGGCTGAGGCTTCTGTTTCTCGCGAGCGTTTCCATTTGAGGCCGACTCCGCCCCGGCCCACGGCGATTTTTTTCACGCTCAGAGGGAAAACGACTTTCTTCGAACGCTCTTCGTTGCTTGTGCGTTCGAAGCGCAACCTCAATTCTGGAGGGTGCGATGCGCGATGAGAAGAAGCCTGTCGAGGGAGACGTCCGCCTGCCGCAGGCGCACCGGTAGCAGTTGGAGCTGGTTCCCCACGAACATCGAAGACCTGATCGCGGCTCAACGGCCGAGACCGTCAACGCAGACCTGCGGTGTTTCCGGGGCCTCGATCGCTTCCTCGTGCGCGGCTTGCCGAAAGTCACCTGCGTCGTCCTGGTGCGGGTTGTCTGGGCGGAATTTCCATGACGGGCCGACTCCGCCCGGCCCGCAGCGTTCGTTCGCGCGCTCCCCGGGGCCATGCCCACGGCCTATGAGCGCTTTCCAACCAGCTCGCGGACCCGCAGCTTCAGGTCGTCCAGGTCGAACGGCTTGGTAATGCACGGGGTCCGGAACTCCTCGAGGAAAGTCCTCCCCTCGTCGCCGTGCGTGTCGCCGGTGATGACCATGAAGCGCCTCGACAGGGCCGGGCGATTCGCGCGGACCCACGCGTAGACCTCGCGGCCGGGGACGTCGCGGAGCCGGAGATCGCACAGAACCGCGTCGAACTCGCCCGTCTCCAGCGCCTGAATCGCCTGCCGGCCGCCCTCGCACGCCGTGACCTCGTGGTCTTCGCGCAGCGCATGGGAGACCAGCACGCGGATCGAATCCTCGTCGTCGACGACGAGCACCCTCGGCCGGCTCGCCGGCGGCGCCACGGCGCGCGGAATCGGCGTCAGCGGGGCGCGGACCGGGGGGCGCCCCGCCTGGGACAGGGGGATCGAGATCGTGAAGCGCGCGCCGCCCTGGGGCGCGTTCTCGGCGCGGATGGAGCCGCCGTGCGAGCGGACGCAGGAGGTCGCGACGGAGAGCCCCAGCCCTGTCCCGGAACCGGGAGGCTTCGTCGTGAAGAACGGGTCGAAAATGCGCTTCAGATGGTCCGGAGGAATCCCCGGCCCCTCGTCCTCGAACACGAATTCCACCCTCGGCCCCGCGTCGGCGGCCAGGCGAGGCGGGTCGCTGCCGCTGCGCGGCGCGGGCGTCCCTGCAGGCACCAGGCGCGACCGGATCGTCAGCCGCTTCCCGGCCCCTACCGTGGCCATGGCCTGGATCGCGTTGTCGGCGACGTTGAAAAACGCGCGCTGGAGAAGGGCGGCGTTTGCCGGGAGGCTCGGAATCGACGGGTCCAGCCGCCATTCCACGGTGACGCCCGCGGCCGTGCGCGCGATTTCCAGCTGCGACAGCGCTTCCCGCGCTACCTGGTTCAGGTCGGTGGGCTGGCGGGCGCCGGCGAGCTCGTGCGTCGAGTCCAGCAGCGAGCCGACGACTTCGCGGGCGGCCCGGGCGGCGCGTTCGACGCGGTCGACCTGCGCGCGCTGCTCGGCCGTGAGCGGGCTGCGGCCCAGGACCTGCGCGAACCCCAGGATCGGCGCGAGCAGGTTGTTCAGCTCGTGGCAGATCCCGCTCGCCATCCCTCCCAGCGCCGCGAGCTTCTGCGTCTCCGCGATCGCCTTCTGCGCTTCTTCGCGGTTGTGCACCATCTGCCGGAGCGTGTCGGCGAGGGTCCCGATCTCGTCGGGGCCGCCGGGGCCGATCACGGTCTCCGGGTCGCCCGCGCCGATCGCCCGCGCCGCTTCCGAGAGCCGAAGCAGCGGTCGGGTCACGGTGCGGGTGAGGTACCAGCCGAAGAGCACGCAGGAGCCGAGGAGCGCCGCGATGAGGACGAGGAGGAACAGGAGGTAGCGGGCGTGAAGGGCTTCCTGGGTGGCGCGCATGGCGCGGGCGGGCTGGAGGAAGCGCGCGGGGTCGGCGACGACGCCGAGGATCCAGCCGGTGGAGGCGAGGCGGTGGTGGGCGACGAGGCGCTCGCGGCCGCCGATGGAGACGTAGGCGGGGCGGGAGCTTGAGGAGGTCATGGCCATGCAGGCGCTCCGCAGCCCCGGGTCGGCGATGCGCTCGAGTTTCCAGTTCAGGGCTTTCTCGACGAAGTCCCCGGGCGCGCTGACGCCGAAATCGCGGTAGCCCTCCGGCGTGACCAGGAGGGCGGAGCCGCGTCCATCGAGCAGGAAGGCGTAGTCCCACTGGTCGCCTGCGGCCGAGATTTCCTCGCGGAAGTCCTCTGTGTTGACGTCGATGCCGATGATGCCCTGGAAACTGGCGCCGGTGCCGATCGGGGCGAGGCAGGAGATCATGACGCCCTTCCGGGACGGGTCGTTGTAAACCTCCGTCCAGACGACCTTTCCCGAGGGGTTGTTCGCGGGCGTGGCAGGGGCGTAGAAGATCCCGCTCAACGCGTCGAAATCGTCATCGGTGGGCGGCGTGGCCGAGGGAGGCAGGAGCATCGCGATGCCGGCCTTGTTGATCACGTACCACTGGGTCATGCCTTCGCTTCGCGGTTCCGCGGCCAGGACCGGCTCGATGCGGGAGAGCACGGCCAGGTCACGCCGGATTTTGGGGAAGTCGTCGTTTTTCGGGATCCAGACGGAGGATCGGCCGGCCGGGCTGACCATCCAGCCGCGGAATCCATCCTTGAGGAATGCGGGAGTCCAGGGATTCTCCGTGCCGGGGCGGTCGCCGGACTGGAAGTGCCCATCGGCCTGGGACGCCATTGCCTGCGCCCGCCGCTCGATGCCGCCGAAGGTGCGGTCCTGGAGGCGGGCGAGCTCGCGGAGGCTGGAGTCGATCTCGGCTTCCGAGCGGCCGAGCAGCGACTTCTCGTATTCGGCGAGCGAGGTGTCCGCGAGGTTCCTGGATGCGGCGATGCTGACGGCGGACAGGGCCACGATCGGCGCCAGGATGAGGGCGGCGAAGAGGGCGATGAATCGTGCGCGGATGCTCTGGAACATAGTGGGGAGCGTCGGCGGGGATACCGGGGAGACAGGGAGCGTGCCCGTTCCGCGAGGCAGGCAGGCTCAGCAAGGTGGCGGGCCAGGGAATCCCGTGCCGGACGACGGGATTCAAGCATGGCGGGGGGCAGGCTGCAATGAGCGAACTACGACTCCGCCTTCCCGCCCTTCTTAAATCCCCCGGGGTTCCGCGCGTGGCTGGTGGCGACGTCCCAGGTGATGATGCCGCGGCCGTAGAGTTCCTGGAGGGAGGAGTCCATCGGCTTCATCCCCTCGCGGGCGGAGGTCTGCATGACGGAGCCGAGCATGTGGGGGTTGCCCTCGCGGATCAGGTTCCGGACCGCGTTGTTCGAAATCAGGATTTCGGTCGCAAGCACGCGGCCCTTGCGGTCGGCGCGGGGGAGGAGGAGCTGGCCCACGATCCCCTGGAGCGAGCCGGAGAGCTGCGCAAGGATGAGGTTCTGCTTCTCGGCGGGGAAGACGGAGACGACGCGCTCGATGGTGTGGTCGGCCCACGGCGTGTGGAGGGTTGCGATGACGAGGTGGCCCGTCTCGGCGGCCTGAAGCGCGGTCTCGATCGTCTCGAGGTCGCGCATCTCGCCGATGACGATGACGTTGGGATCCTGGCGCAGGACGTGGCGCAGGGCGCGCGGGTAGCTCACGACGTCGGTGTGGACTTCCTGCTGCACCACGACGGCCTTCTGCGGCGCGTGCACGTATTCGACCGGGTCCTCGATGGTGACGACCTTCACGCGCTGCTCGCGGTTGATCAGCCCGACCATGTAGTTGAGCGTGGTCGTCTTCCCCGCGCCCGTCGGCCCCGTGATCAGCACCAGTCCCGACGCCCTTCGCGTCATTTCGTCCACCACCTGCGGCAGCCCCAGCTGCGCCGCCGTCGGGATGTCCAGGTGCGCCAGCCGGATCGCCGCTTCAGCACACCCCGCGTGCCGGTAGACCGACACGCGCATCCGGCCGATTCCCTCGCGGTGCGAGGACACGCACAGCTCCCACTCGCGCTCGTATTCCTGCCACTGGCGCTCGGCGATGAGCTCCCGCACCAGCCGCTCGACCTCCGCCGCGTCCGTCTTGTCCGCCTGCATCGGCAGGATCTCGCCGTTCACGCGGAACGTCGGCGGCAGGCCGGCGACGAGGTGGACGTCGGAAGCGCCGGACCTGCGGGCGGCCTGCAGGATGCGGTCGATGGTCATGGGGGAGCCATTCTGTCCGATGGAGGGGGTCGCATCCACGGCGAACTTCGTGGCGGTAGGGGAGAGTTTCATGGGCGTTCCGGCCTTTCAATCGTGCCCGGGGGGACGTCGTTCTGGTGCCGGTCAACGGCCCAGCAGCTTGCGGAAGGCCTCGCCGAGGCGGGTGAAGAACCCCGGGTCCTGGACGCGGGCCGGGTTCGCTCCCTCGCGGGACGGATCGATGTCGTGCGCGTTTCGGTAGGCCTGCCGGGCGCGCTCGGACATCCCGAGCTTCTCGAGGCCGCGGCCGAGTTCCAGCCACGCGAACGCGCTCTGGCGGTCCCGGTCCACCGCCGCCTCCAGGTGCCGCACTGCCGGCGCCCACTTCCCGTGGTGCAGGTACACGCGCCCCACGGCCAGCGGCTCCCAGCGGTCCGAGGGCCCCGCGGCGGTCAGCGCCTTCATGAAGCAGAACTCTTCGTTCCGGTCGTTACGCGCCAGCAGGACGTCGCCGCGCGCCCGCCACCGGTACGCCGACTCGCCCTTCTGCTCCAGCGCCGCGTCCGACATCGCCGACGCCTTGTCGAGGTTCCCGAGCCGCCCGCACGCGACGCCCTTCGCCGCCAGAAGATCCGCGTGGTCCCGGAACTGCTCCAGCCCCTTGTCGGCCCACACGCGCGCCTCGTTCGCCTCGTCCAGCTCGATCAGCGCCTGCACCTGCCCGAGCCACGCGTCCGCGAGCTTCGCGTCGAATTCCAGCGAGCGTGAGTAGTAGCGCAGGGCGTTCTCGAAGCGGCCGTCGCGGAAGCTGTCGTGGGCCATCGCGAGGTAGTACTTCTCGTCGCGCGCCGCTTCCTGCGGGAGTTTTTCCTCCCGGTTTTCTTCGCGGCCTTCGAACTCGAGGTTGGAGAAGCGGCCCATGGGGTGATTATCTCGTTTCGATGGGGCCGCGGCGGGAGAAAGGGGCGGAGATGCGCGTGGGGAGGCCGGCGAGGGAGTCGGTGGGCATGAGGCCGAGTTCAGGGGCGGGGACGGCCTTGCCGTAGACGCGGATGCTGAGGGACGGCCACATGAAGCAGCGATCGCGCGGGACGACGAGGTCAATCGCCTCGGGCATGGGGGTTTGGGAGAGAGGTCCCTCGCCGGGTCCGAGGGCGACGCCGTTCCGGGACCACACGCCGTCCTTCCACTGGATGCGGTCGCCGGGAAGGCCGATCAGGCGGTCGACCACGATGCGCTGGTTGAACCTCTGCTGGACGTTGAATGCCGCGATCGAGCCGCGGGCCGGGATCTCGCCCGGCGAAGCTCTCCAGACCAGGATCGTGTCGCCTTCCTGGAGGTAGTCGTTGCGCCGGATGTCGTTCATCGCGATCGGGGTGACCTGCGTCCCCGCCAGCCGGTAGAGCGGGTAGTAGACTCCTCCCGCGAGGAACGCGTACGCCGCGATCGTCACGAGCAGCCGGTCGCGAACCGGGAGGCGGTTCATCGAGGCTCGCCAGGGCTGGAGGGCCGAAGTGAAGTGCGCGCCGATGGCGCCGCCGATCAGGAAGGGCGTGAGCGCGGTGCCGAAGAACCAGGCAGCCGCCGACATCAGGGCCAACCACGCGGCCACGAAGCCGATGGCGGCCCCGCGGGAGCCGAGGATCGCCTGAGGGAGCCCCGGGAGGATCCCGAGCAGCGCCACGGCGGCGCCGGGGCGGCGGTCCTCGACGACGACGGGGCTTCCCAGGATCGCGGCGCGGACTTTCCTGAAGCTCTTCTGGAACGGCGTGGCGCGCGGCGGGGCGACCGCGGTGGCGACGGCGCCGCCGGTGCTGCCGAGCGGCGTCCCGCAGGAGACGCACGCGGCGGAGCCGGGCATGTTGAAGAAGCCGCAGCGCGGACAGGACATCGGGGATCGCTCCGGAAAGAAGGACTCAGCTGCGGCTTTCGCCCTGCCGCACGTCCACGCGCACCGCGCCGTCCGGCTCGTACATCGCCGACGTCGGCGTCACTTCCTCCGTCCGCCCGATCGCCGCTTCCAGCCACTTCGCGATCTCGAGGCAGCGCTTCCCGCGGATGCCTTTCATGTGCACGAGGACCTTCCCGTCCTTGCCGATCGAGATTTCCAGTTCCTCGGGGCTCATGCGAACCTCCTCACCTGCATGTGGATCACGCGGTCGGCGCCGACTTCCTGCTGGACGACGGCGAAGTTGCGCTTCTGGAGCTGCTGCATGACCTGGTTGTAGGCGTAGCCCTGGATGACGCGCTCGGCGAAGTCGCGGCCGAGGCGTTCGAGTTCGGCCTTGGTGCGGCCGGGGCCGCTGACCTCGACGGAGCAGGAGCCGCGCTCGTCGCGGGTGAAGGACACGGTGACGCCGTCGCGCACGAACGCAAGCCGCTCGTCGCGTCCCATCGCGCCGGTGACGCACGCGCTGCCCTCGACCTCGAGCGACACCTTTTCCTGCCGCCCCTTCTCCTCCGGGGCTTTCCCGGCCGCCGCGAAACCCAGCGCGACGGCCGCGCCCACGACGCTGGCGCTCACGGCCGGCCACGCCGCGGTAATGACCGGGGCCAGCACCACGACTGCGCTCATGATTTTCTCCCGAAGAGTCTCCTCGCCGCGGATCGCGCGACGAATCCCGTCCCGAGGGCGATTACCAGCACGGCTGCGCCGGCCCAGAGGCGCTCGGACTCGGACGACCGGCCGGAAATCGTCGCGCCCACGACGGTCAGCACGCCGTACGTCACGGGGAAAACCAGCATCGCCCCGAAAAACATCATGTGCCCGACGATCCGCATCCGCTGCGCGCGGTCCCGCCACGCGTAGCGAAGCGCCACCCACCAGCTCTTGATCGAGGCCACGCGCGCCCGCTTCTCGATCCCGAGCCGCCGGATGCTCTCCCCGGCGAGCGGGTCGGAGGGGCGGCGCTCCTCGCGGGAGACCACCTTGCTCAGCCCCGACTTGTGGTCCTTGACCAGCTCGTAAACCTTCATCGTCGCGTGCCTCCGGGTGTCTGATGCCGGACGTCGCCCCGCCTCACGCACCGAACTCGAGTTTCCGCCCCGAACCGTTCTTCTCCTCGACCCGCAGGCTCGCCGGCCGCGCCCGCCCGTCCGCCCAGGCCCGCAGCTTCGCCAGCCCTTCCTCCATCGTCTTCGACAGCGGCACGGACGAATGCAGTTCCTTGGCGACGTCCTTCGTCTCCAGGTCCCGCCCCGCGCTGAATGCGTCGAACATCGCCGCCACGATCGACTGCTCGATTTCCGCGCCACTGAAGCCCTTGGAAGCGGCGGCTAGCGCGGCGAGGTCGAACTTCTTTTCCGCGCGGCCGCGCTTGGCGATGTGGATGCGGAAGATCTCGCGGCGCTCGTCCTCGGCGGGGAGGTCGGTGAAGAAGATTTCGTCGAAGCGCCCCTTGCGGAGGAGTTCCGGGGGGAGCTGGGAGATGTCGTTGGCGGTGGCGATGACGAACACCGGCGCGGTCTTCTCGCTCAGCCACGTGAGGAGCGTCCCGAAGACGCGCGCCGTCGTCCCGCCGTCCGTCGACGCCGACCCGCCGCTCCCCGCGAGCGCCTTGTCGATTTCGTCCACCCACAGGATCGCCGGCGCGACCGACTCCGCGATGCGGATCGCGCGGCGCATGTTGTCTTCGCTGGAACCGACCAGGCTCCCGAACATCCGCCCGACGTCGAGCCGCAGCAGCGGCAACTGCCAGAGCGCCGACACCGCCTTCGCGCACAGCGACTTGCCGCACCCCTGCACTCCCAGCAGCAGCACGCCGCGCGGCGGCGGCAGCCCGAAGTCGCGCGCCTTGTCCGTCAAGGCCGCCTGCCGCTTCTTCAGCCAGTCCTTCAGGTAGTCCATCCCGCCGACGTTCCCGAACTCCTCCTGCGACTCGTAGTACTCCAGCAGCCCCGACTTCCGCAGCACCTGCCGCTTCTCCGCGAACACCGCCGACACGTCGCCGGCGTCCAGCTTCCCGTCGTGCACGATGATCTTCGCGAAGACGTTCTCCGCCTCGGTGAGCGTCAGGCCGAGCGCGGCCTTGAGAAGCGCCTCGCGCGCGGGAGCCGGGAGGTCGATGCCGATCTTCTGCGCGTCCTTGACCTCGTCCACGATCCGGTCGAGCAGCCCGCCCAGCTCCGGGATGCCCGGCAGCGGCATGTCGAGGACCGTGACTTCCTTCTCCAGCTCCGTCGGGATCTCGACGACGGGGGAGAGGATGATCACCGTCTTGAACGAGTTGCGCAGGTGGATCGCGATTTCCTTCAGGCGTCGGATCACCGCGTAGTTGTTCTTCTGCAGGAACGGGTGGAAGTCGTGCAGGATGTACAGCGCCGGCTCGACCTGCTCGATGATGTGGTCCAGCGCCACCAGCGGGTCCCGCGTCGCCGGCGAACGTCCCTTCTCCGACTGGATCGGCGTCCCCGCCGGCGTGATCCCCGTTGTCACCGACCACTCGAACAGCTTCTTGTTCCGCTTCTTCGCGATCTCCTGCACCAGGTCCCTCACCCGCGTCTCTTCCCACGACACGACGTAGAGGATCGGGTACCGCGCGCGGATCAGCAGCTCCAGTTGTTCCTTCATGCTTTCGGGCATCGGCAGGTCTCCTGTGGGGACGGCTCCTCGACTCGCACGGCCAGCGCTTCGCCCCCGCGCTCGTTCCAGCCGAGGGCCTGAAGGGCTTCCATCACCTCCGCGGTGGCATTCTCGACGAAGATGCGGCCACGGCGGTCGACGTGCAGGCGGATTTCGGGGGTCATGCGCGCTCCGCGAGCAGGGATTCCTCGGGGGTGGTGGTGCGCCCGAGGCCGGCGCGGCCGGAGTGCCAGGCGGGGACGAAATGATCGCGGAGGGAGAGCTCGAGCCCGGGGGTGGAACGGACCCAGCGCGCGACGGGGAGGGTGCAGCACTCGACGTGCCCGGGCATCACGAGATGCCTCACGACGGTCCGCCGCCGCGCCGCGCACGCCCGGAGGTTCCGTTCGAGCACCGCGACGTACGGCGTCGCGCCGCCGAGCCGCCGCGCGCAGCGGTCCGTCCCGAACTTGAAGTCCGCGACGATCACGTCGAACGCGTCGAGGCATCTCTGAAGCGCCTCCGGCGTCATCCAGAGGTTCGTCTTGAGCACGAGCGGGGCGGGGCAGGGCCGCACGAGTTTCGCGAACTCCTCGATCCACGGCAGGAAGATCGTCGGCTCGCCGCCCAGCACGAACACCGACTTCGCCCCCGCGGCGACCGCTTCGCGGGCCTGCGACGCCAGGCTCGCCGGGTCCGCCGGCGCGCCCTGCGACGCGTCCTGGCTGTCCCGGCCGGTGATGCAGAACGCGCATCGGAAGTTGCATCCGCTGAGGCTCAAGGCGAACGCCGGGCTGAGGAAGGCTTCTTCAGCATACTCCGTGAGGGCCGCGAAACAGCGCGGGAAAGCGGGGGCAAGGCAGCGCCCGGCGGGGCCGGCGGTGCGGTCGGCGGCGCAGCGGTGTTCGCAGAGGGTGCAGGAGGCGTAGTCGGCGGTCATGCCGGTTGGATGCCGGGGATGGGGAAGGCTCACGATCCTGAATCCACTCTCTCCCCGGAGGCCGTATCTGCCGACGTTTCTGCAGAATCCTGCATTTATCTGCGTGCAAAGTAGAAATCAAAACTTCGCGCTCGTCGGGTACGCAGATGAATTCAGATGAAGGCAGAAACGTCCGCAGATAAAGCCGTTCACTCGCAACCCGCAACTCGCAACCCGCAACTAGCCGTTCACTTCCCGAAAAACTTCCTGAACCTGTCCCACACGCTCGTCTCATTCGGGTTCGCGGGGGAGGGCGGCGCTCCTCCGATCGCTTTCTCAACCGGCGGCCACGCCTCCGGCTTCGGCGGCACCTCCGACAGCGCCTTCACCCCCTCCACCACCGCCCGCAGCTCGTTCATCTCCGTCGCGCACGGAGGACACGCCCTCACGTGCGACTCCACCGCCAGCTTCACCGTCAGGTCCGCAACGCCGTCCAGCACTTCGCCCATCGCGAGCCGCACGTCCTCGCAGCGCGATTCCTCGCCGGATTTCAGCCGGAAAACGCCCGTGGTCACGCGCCACCACCCTTCAGTTTCGCCGCCAGCGCCTTCCGCGCCCGGTACAGCCGCCCCCGCACCTGGTCCGCCGACAGGTCCATCGCCCGCCCGATCTCGTCGTACCCGATCCCCTGCGCCGCCAGCAGCAGCATCTCGCGCTCTTCCGGCTCGACGTGCGCGAGTTCTTTCCGAAGCGCCTCCAGCCGCGGGTCCTCCTCCGGCCCCTCCGGCGCGGCGACCGCTTCCGCCGAGTCGCCCAGCATCTCCGCCGGCCGCCGGCTTTCGCCGCGCAGCCGCATCCGCGCCTCGTTCAGCGCGATCGAAGCGATCCACGTCCCCGGCTTCGAGTCGCCGCGGAACGACGTCGCGTTCTTCCACACCTTTACGAACGTTTCCTGCATGACGTCCTCCGCCCAGTCGCGGCGACGCACCATCCGCAGCGCCAAACCCTGCACCCGCCCCGCATGGCGGTCCCACAGGCGGCGCAGCGCCGCCTGGTCGCCACGCGCGCAGGCCGCGAGGTCCCGCAGGTCGTCGTCTTCCAGGGCTGCTTCTGGGATGCCGGATCTCCTCGGGGAATCACGCGGGAAGTGCCGCCGTGGCGAATCGCAAGCCCTTGGCGCTTCACGGATTATAGCGAGGTGTGGACGCGGCGCTACTTGGTTAGATTCTGGATCGCCCGTTTCGCCGCCCGCTCCGTCTCCGGCGCGCCGCATTTGGCAGCGTCGCGAAGGGCCGCGAGGTGCTCCTTTCCGCCGATGCGGGCCAGCCCGGCGGCCGCGAATGCCCCGGCGCGCGTCGAGGCGCGCGCCTTGAGAATGTCCGCGAGCGTGTCGGCCTCCTTCGTGCACGCCAGCGCGCCGATCAGCCGCGCCGCCCGCTCCGCCGCCGCGTCGCGTTCCCCCAGCGCCGCCTCGCGCAGCAGCTTCGTCATCGCCTCGGGTTCCTGCGCCATCCGCACGCGCAGCCAGACCGTCGAACGGATCCCGTTGCGCTGGACGGAAGCGTCCGCGGCAAAGAACCGCCCCCAAGCATCCATGTCCAGCATGCCGTAGGCGAAGCGCGCGTCGTCGGGGACGGTCGGCGCCAGGTCGACGATCGACGTCTCGCGGATCCGTGCGACGCGGCCGCGCACCTCGGCGGACGGGTCGGTCCACGCCGCCGCGGCCTCGTCCGCCACGCAGCTCCCGTTGTCGCGCGCAAGCTTCTCCAGCGCGACCGTCGCTTCTTCGCGCACCGTCGCGTCGTCGTCGTCCAGCTTCGCCGCCAGCCGCCGTACTTCGGCCTTCACGTCCTCCGTCAGCGGCTTGCCGTCCGTCATCGGCGCGACGATCGGCTCGCCATCGACGCGGACGTCCGCCGCGAACCCGAACGACCCACCCTTGTTGATCACGTGCGCCGCGATCACGTTGTCCCCGTCCTCCAGCCAGGGCAGCAGGTCCAGCACCACGCCGCAGCCGCGCATCCCCCAGCCGCCCGTGTTCGTGTTGTACAGGTCCACGGCCCGCCCGTTCACGTACAGCTCCACCTCGTCGTCGGCGATGTAGATCATCTCCGCCCGCCGGAATCCCTGCGGCGCCTGCACATGCCGCCTCAGCCAAGCCTCCTTTTCCCGCCCGAACCAGATCCACTTCGCGCTCGACTCCACCGCGAACAGGTTCGCGATCGTGTAGTGGTCGCCGCTCCGCTCCGGCCCCTCCGACACCGTCGCCGCGCCCCATTCCGCGTCGTCGAAGTCTCGCTTGTGCCAGCCTTCCTCGATCTGCAGGGAGCCCTTCCATTCCGCGTCGGTCACGACGCGCGGCGTTTCCGCGAAGGCGGCGGCGGCGAGCAGCAGGCAAGCGAGGAAGCGCATCGACGGATTCTCGCAGGAGCGCGCGCTGCGGCGACGGACTTTTCAGGCCTTCCCCTCGAGGATGTCCTTCACCGTCCACTCCAGCCCGCCCAGCCCCGGCGACGCCTTGAGCAGCGCCCGCCACTTCTCCAGCGGCGCCTTGAGATCCCCGCCGCCCTTCACGATCTTCCCCGCGACGTCGAAATGCGCGCGGATGTTCGCTTCCCACGTCCCCGCGTTCGCCTGCCCCTCGAGCTGGCTGCGCCAGTGCCCCAGTTCCTTTTCCAGGAACGCCGCAAACGCCGGCGCCAGCGGCCCGAACGGCAGCGGGTACGCGTCGCGCAGGTAGCGGACGGCGTGCTCCGCCCACCCGGTCCCCAGCAGCGCGATCATGTCCTCCTGCAGCGCCGGCCGCGCCGCGATCCGCGCCCGGCAGTCCCGCTGCACCTCCTCGTTGAACGAGTGCGTGTACGTGATCATCTGCCACAGCCCCGCCTCCGCCGGCAGTTTCGCCCACTCCCCGGCGTCGAACGCGATCTGCCCCTTCCGGAACTCGTCGTCGCGCTCGGCGTCGGCTTCCATTTTGCGAAGGGCGTTCAGCTGCGACTGCACGCCGAACCCGACGAGCATCGCCCACCCCGCGAGCGTGGGAAGCGCCAGCACGACGCCCGTGGCGATGCGCAGGGCCAGCGGGGGAGCGGGGGCCATCGCGGCCACGGCGGCGGTGAAACACGCGGCGAGGATCGCGAGCGTCGCGAACCGCGCGTACCCGCGGCCCGACTGCGGCGGAAGCGCCAGCACGGGGAGGATCGTCATCGCGATGAGGTAGCCGACCAGCGAGACGTTGAACACGGCGCGGGCGTACGGGAAGAAGTCCCAGAGCCCGCGGTGGATCAGGATCGCGATCCCGCCGATCTGCAGCAGCGCCAGCGGGATCGTGAGCATGTGGATCCCGACCGGCCCTTCCGGCCCCGGGCCCTTGGTCGTGCAGACCAAGGGGAGCGTGAGGAGGGTGGAGAGGGCGAAGAGGACGAGGGCGAGGATCAGCATGGCGGCGGGGAATGTAAACGATCGGCGGGAGAATGGCGGAGGGCGGCGTCCAGAAAGTTCCCGCGATCGTCGAGCTCACCTCTTCGCTCGGAGCCTTCGACCGGATCGAGCCGGACGCCGACGATCTCTCCTCCCTTCGGATCTGGACTCGAGCGCCCGCTGGACCTCCTCCTCGAGCGGATGGAATTCGCGTTCGGTCTCCAGGTAGACATCGGCCATGGCCCGGCAACCGGCCACGACGCCGCGCCTCATCCGATCCCGCTGTTTGTTGAGCAGCCATTCGCTCAGGAGGCCAGCAATGACCGATGCCCGCTTGCCGCGCCGAACCACACGTTCGAACCAGTCAAGGGTGTCCGGTGGGAACGAATACGTTCTCCTGGGAGAAACCATCGCAGGCCTCCTTGATTCTCGAGGAATCACTTTATCAGGCGGGCGCTCTCAAGATTGATGGCGATTCGGAAGGGGCGTCGCGCGGGGAAGCAACCCCCGAGCGAGGGAACGGGCGAGAGCGTCGATACGGAGTCATTGACGCGCCCAGCGAAGATTGCCGGCGTTGCGAGCCCTTGCCATACGCTCTGCAGGACTTAAGCGAATCTCAGGAAGGGAGCCGAGAGCTGAAAAAGTGGCACAAAAATGGCACAAAATCTGGTGTCGCGCGGAAGTGCCGACGCAAGTCCTTGCCCAGCAATGTCCCCGGCAAGATTCGAACTTGCGACCTGCGGTTTAGGAAAGGAATCAAGCCGGGATCGGTGAGTTCGTCGCAAGTGCCGCCGCCGCCTCACAAATCCGCGTTGGGGCAAGAGTTTACGACGGAAGTGGGGCGGCGGCTCGATGGAATCCGAGGGAAGGCCGCGCAAGCCCCTCGAAGGCGATGAAGGCCCCTCCCAAGGCCCCCGGCGCTGAGCCCCATTCCCCCCGAGGATGCCGCCGTTTTCGCAAGTTCCGAGCGTCAAATTTGACTCGGGAGCGGCGCGGTGAGAAGTTGATGTCAGCGCGGGTCGCCCCCGCGCGCTCTCGCGGGAACTCAGGGCCGGACCTACCCCGGCCCTGCTCCCGCCTTTCACGGAGGTAGGCCGTGGAACCGACACCGCACGTCTATTACCCCGCAGTGCCGCTTGCAGTGAGGCAGGCCCACGCCCCGGCGAAGATCCTCGGCGCGTGGTCCGATGCGGCGCTCCAGCACTGTCCGCACCCCATGACCACGAACACCTTCGAGGTCCTTCTTTACCTGGAGGACGTGGGCGGGACCACGCGATGGTGGGTCGAAGAGACGTTCTTGGTCATGCGGTCCACCTACGACTCCAGAACCGGCGCGCGAACGCTCGAAGGAGGGGAGCTTCTCAAGTCGGAGCCGCAGGAACTTCGAAGCGTCGGGGAGTGGTTCATCTTCAATCACTGGTCCGCCGATGAGGTCCCCGCTGAGGTGAAGCGGTATCGCCCGGTCGGTAACGAGATGCCGCTGCCTGACACGCCTTCACAAGAGGACCTCATCCCGAGACTTCGCGCGTTCTGCAACGACGCAGACACGCTTCTCCGGGCTCAGGCACTCCGAAGAAGTCCCTTCGCCCCGCATGGCGGCGCGGAAGAGACGTTCAAGGAACTTCGCGAGCGCGCCAAGGTTCTAGTGGAGCATGTTCGGCGGCACTACAACGCCGCTTCGACAGAGAACGTCCCCCACGGCTGGGGGGAAACGTGGGTCGCTAGGAGAAAGGCCGGGACTCAAAAGGAACTCGACAGGGAGGAAGGGCTCAAGAAGATCCAAGAAGCGATCCTCCCGATTGCCTTGAACTGGCCCGACAAGCCGAGCCAGGACGTAATCACTGGCCGCCGCGTGAAAGGCATTCGCGAGGGAATGCGACTCCTGGGGCGAGGGCTGGGCCTGGAATCACCGTCGTTCATCGGCACACGCCTCGTCTCGAAGGAAGTTGTCACCTACACCCGAGACGAAATCTTCGGCCCCCGCCCCAAAACGGGGGTGGTTGTCACTCCCCGGATGCCGACTCCGGAGGAGGAAAGGGCGGCCGACGATTCCAGCGGCGGGAGGGTCCCGCAGGTGACGGGAACTCTCTTCGGCGCGAAGAAGATCCTCGCGACTTTGGGAATCGAAGGCATCGGGTGGAAGGCGTGGTCCAGGAGGGCCAAGTCGGACCCCAAGTGCCCGATTCGTTTCGGGGTTGGAAGGGGGAAGCCGCCCGAGGTGGACAAGGCGAAGCTGCTCGCTTGGAAGCAGGAGGCCGAAGTCAAGGCGGCGGCGCAGGCCGAAGGCGCTTCCTCTGCAACCGGCGACCGTGCAATAGAGAAGCCGATTCCAGCGGGTCGCAAGGGGGAGATCATCCCCGACGGCCGTAACCCGCACTCCCTGACGGTAAAGCCTCGGAGGGCCGACTTCGGAAAGGAGCGGAAGGAAAAGAAAGGCTGAAAAAGGCCAAGCTGGAAATCTTGTCTCCTGAGCGTCGGACCTCATGCCCCTCATGAGGGGCGCACACTAAAACCAGCGCCGCTCACTGGAGGCAAGATGGAGACCGGGAAGCCGGGCATGACGTTGCCGGAAATCTGTCAGTCGGTCGGGATCACGCGCGGCAGGTGCGAGCGGATCGTTTTCGAGTACCGCGACCGTCTCCCGAGTTGCTACCGGGTTGGGATCACGCGGGTTTGGCCGCCCGAAATCTTGGCGCAGGTCAGGGCCATCGTTTCGGAGGAGGATCGGCTCCGGGAGATGGTCCGATGAACCCCGAAACTCCCGCCCTCCTGACCCCGAAGGACATCGCGCAAGTCATCGGATTCCACCCGGTAACCGTCCGGATCATGCTGGCGTCGGGCGACTTCGGGCCATACGTTCGCGTCGGGCGTCGGCTGCTCCTGGAACCGCGCGAGTTGGAGTCCTGGATCGAGCGTCACCGCGTCCCCGTTGCGTCCGCGAGGGCGAACTCCGCGCTTCCGGTTCCCAAGCCTGAGTACGTCGCGTTGCTTCGCGGCGGGAAGGGCAGCAAGTGACCGGCACCTCCTACGCCCAGGCCGCCCTTCGAAGCGAAGCGGATGCGCTCCGCGAGGCTCCCGAGGGCTCTCGCGCGCTCGCGGCCTTTCGCTGTGCTGCTCGCATCGGGGGGCTGGTTGGAGCCGGGGCGCTCGCCTTCGAGGAGGCGTTCGCGGCGCTCGAAGCGGCGGCCATCGCCGCGGGGCTGCAACCGAAGGAGGCGGCTGGTCACGTCGGCCGTGGGCTGGCCGAAGGAATGAAGAGCCCGCGCGACCTTTCCCGGATCGCCCGAGCCGAACGCACTCCCGGAGGTCGCCGTTCTCCTGCTCGTCCTCCCGCGCCCCGGCCAGCCGTTCCCCCGTTCGCCTATCCGCCGCCGGGCGAGTTGGAGGCCCTCTGGCGCGCCACAACCCCCACGTCCCAGGACGAGGAAACGGCGGCGTACCTGACCGGCCGCGGCATCGACCCCCTCGGCGTGGATGACTTGGGCCTCGCGCGCTCGGTGAGTGAGTTGGGGTTGACGGACTTTCCAGCGCATGAACTGGGGCTCGCCCGTGCCCTTCCGCGAGGCGCTCGCGTGCCGAGCTTCGCCCGCGCCCCCGGAGGATTCTGGACCGCCTCTGGACACCGCCTCCTCATCCCGACCTTCGACGCGGCCGGGCGTATGGTCAGCGTCCGCGCCCGCTACGTCGGCGGTGAGGAGATAGCGTGCGAGCAGAAGGAAGTCGCGCCGTGGGGGTATCAGATTCGCGGCTCCGTCTTCGCGTGTGGGTGGGCACGTCTCCTTCTCCGCGGATGGACCCTCGACTACTGGGGGCCGCGCCGCGTTCTGGTCATCGTCGAGGGTGGCCCGGACTTCCTGACTTGGGCGGGCCGGGTAACGCAGATGGAAGATCCAGCGGTCATCGGGATCTTCGCCGGGGCCTGGACCGACCAATTCGCCGCTCGGGTTCCTGAGACCGTCCAGGTTGCCTTGCGGACGCATCGCGACGCTGCGGGCGACTGCTACGCGAAACGGATCGCGGAGTCCTTTCGAGGCCGGTGCGAAGTGTTCGACTTCGAGGAGCGGAGCGTATGAAGAAGCCCGATGAAAACGACAGGGCGCGAGCGGGGAATCTGAGCCGCGATCCGCTCGAAGGCATGAAGCCTGTTTCGGCGAACGGGAACGGGGAAGCCCCTGACGGTGACGGCGAGGAAGATCCGCCTGACGAGAGGTTCGAGCCCTTCCCGGTAGATACGCTTCCGGAACCCCTTCGCCGCTTCGTCTCGGAGGCCGCGGCCGCAATCGGTTGCGATCCCTCCTACGTTGCGCTACCCCTGCTCGCGGCCGTCGCCGCCGCCATCGGGAACACGCGGCGCATCCGTCTAAAAGCCTCCTGGACGGAGCCCTCCGTCATTTGGTCCGCGACCGTTGGCGAGAGCGGCTCGCTCAAGTCGCCGCCGTTCGATGCCGCGCTCGGGCCGCTCCGCCGCTGGCAGTCTCGGGCGTTCACGAACCATCGCGAGGAGATGAAGAGGCACGAAACGGCCCTCGCTCGCCACGAAGAGGCGGTCAGGGCGTGGCGGAAGGGAGGGTCGAAGGGAACCGCTCCAGAAAAGCCCTCCATGCCGCGCCCGCTTCGAATCCGCGTTTCGGACCCCACGGTGGAGGCCCTCGCCGCGATCTTCGAGCACTCGCCCCGCGGCCTGCTCCTGGAGCGCGACGAACTGGCGGGCTGGATCGCGTCCTTCGATGCGTACAAGTCGAAGTCGAAGGGCTCCGACGCCCCGCACTACCTGGAGATGCACCGCGCCGGGCCGGTGACGGTGGACCGAAAGGGAGGGGAGGGGCCGGTTCACGTCGCCCACGCCGCCCTGAGCGTCACGGGGACCATTCAGCCCCGCACGCTGGCGCGTGTCCTCGGCGAGGATCGTTTCGAGGACGGGTTCGCCGCCCGGCTCCTCCTCGCCATGCCCCCCTCGCGGAAGAAGAAGTGGACGGAGAACGACATTTCGACCGCGGCGAGCGACGCCCTAGCCGGGGTTTTCGAGGGCTTGCTCGCCCTGGACTTCGAGTCCCATTCGGAAGAGGGGCCGCAGCCCGTCATCGTTACGCTTTCGCCCGAGGCGAAGGCGGAGTGGATCGCCTTCTACGACTCTCACGCGGAGGAGTCCGCCGGGCTGAGCGGAGACGAAGCGGCGCTCTGGGCGAAGGTGGAGGGTTACGTCCCCCGCTTCGCGCTCATCTTCCACACGGTGCGCCGGGTGTTCGAAGGCGGGACCGGAACTGAAGTTGAAGCCGCGGAGATCCGGAATGCGGCGACGCTGGCGCGATGGTTTGCAGCGGAGGCCCGGCGCATCTACGCCATCCTCCGGGAGAGCGACGGCGACCGCGACCGGCGGCGGCTCCTCGAACTGATTCACCGGAAGGGCGGCCGAATCACCGCGCGGGAGCTTCGAATCAGCGACCGGCGCTTCCGCAAGAACCCGGAGGGGGCGAAGGAGGCCCTGGAGGACCTCGTTTCCGCCAAGCTCGGGAAGATGGTCAGGACCGAGGGGCCGGGCCGCCCCACGGACTATTTCGAACTCGAACCCGTCAACGAAACTACGAAACCTCCCGCTCCCTCGCCGACTCCGTTTCCGAGAGGGAAGGCGACTTCCGGCGGCTCCTCCGAGATTCGTAGATTCGTTGACGCTCCCCACTCGAAGAACGGCACCGGAGAGCGAGAGCCGCGGGAGGAGGGGTGGGTATGAACGCCGCCGACATCCTCGCGGATTTCTTCGCCCTGGGCGTGAGGCTTCGCGCCGACGCGGAGGGGCTTCGATTCGACGCGCCCCCGGGAGTCATGAGCCCCGAGCGGCTCTTCCTGCTCCGCACGTACAAGCGCGAAGTTCTGGACCTCCTCCGCTGGTTCCAGGCGGCAGCCGTCGAATCGTCCCCCGGCGTCGAGGGGACCTGCCCGGCCTGCTCGGGCCTCCGCCGCTGGCGATCAATCCACGGAGTGACGGGGTGCGCGACTTGCTACCCCCCGGCGGCGCCCGAGTTGGTCGCGGCCTGGATCGAACCTCCGCAGGCGTACCAGGAGCCCTGACCATGGCTGAGAACAGCGAAGGAACAGCGAACAAGCGGGGTAGGGGGAGACCCTTTGAACCCGGCACCTCTGGCAATCCCGGCGGCCGTCCTCGCGTCATCGTGGAGGTTCGGGACCTCGCGCGTCAGCACGGCCCGGAAATCGTTCGGGCGCTCGTTGCCATCGCACGCAAGGGGAGGAGCGAATCAGCGCGCGTGGCGGCTTGCCGCGAGATCCTGGACCGCGCCTACGGTCGGACCTCACCGACGGACGAAGGCAACGGCCTGCCTCCCTACGAGGCTCTCATGGTTCACCTGCGGGAGGTGGCGTCGCGCGAGGGCGGCACGGTCACTCTCTCGGACGAGGCTCTCCAGGCCATCGCCGCTGGCGACTTCACGGAGCCAGAGAAGCCCGACCTGTCCTTCTTGACCGTCGAGGAGCTTCGGACCCTGGAGGAGGTGTTGGCCCGCGGCGCGGAGCGAAAGAGGTTGGGCCTGCCGCCTCCGGAGTAGGCGGCGCGGACGGGGAAGGGGTGCTGCAATTTGTTGCTGTTATCCCGATGATTTAGGGAAAAAACAGGGGGGCGCATGGGCGGCTACGGGAGCGGCCATCGGTGGGGCGGAACGCGAATCACGGTGGAATCCTGCCTCAGTCTTTCCGCGGATAAGCTGACCCGCGACCGGCTCATCGGCCGAGGCCGACACAACACCGGCTCGCTCACCTGGACGAACACCGCGACCGGCGAGCCCGTCGGAAACGTCAGCTACCTTCTCGACACGCGGGAGGGATGGCCCCCAACCCTGCGGCTCCTCTACAACGTCGGCGAGGCCCGCGAGAGCATGGACTACCCGGTTCGCCTGACGACTACGCCGACGCCGTGGGGGGCGCTCCGCTGGTGGTTCATCTGTCCTCTTTCCCGAAATGGCGTCGCCTGCGGGCGACGGTCCGGGAAGCTCCATCTTCCGTCAGGCGGGAAGTGGTTCGGGTGCCGTCTCTGCTACAACCTGACCTACACCTCCTCGAACGAAAGCAACAAGCACGGCGCGATTCTCTCCATGATCGCTGCTCGGTTGGGAGGAACGCTCCAAGACGTGCGCCGGGCGCTGAGGCCCCGCAAGTCTCGCCGATGAATCGTCGGTCTGTCATGATAGGCTCCGGAACGGGAGGGCAGGACGGATCTGCGGGATTGGCCGCGGAGGGCGCGCCAGGTTGTGCCGCGCCCCGTGCGAAGCCGGTGGGGGAGTCACGCCCGCAGGGTTCGCGCACCGTCCGTCCTCCCCCTTCTTGGAGACTGGCTTACGGATGCCCCCGATTAACTGGAACGAGATCCGCTCCCGCGCGCTGACGTTCTCCCATGAGTGGGCGAAGGCCGCGAAGGAAGAGCCCGACAAGCAAACCTTCTGGAACGAGTTCTTCAAGTGCTTCGGACTCAAGCGTCAGCTCGTCGCGTCGTTCGAGGTCGCGGTGCAGAAGGCCAAGGGGAAATACTCCTTTCTTGACCTTCTCTGGCGAAAGAAGTTGCTGGTGGAGCACAAGTCGGCGGGCGCGTCCTTCGAGGAAGCGAAGTCCCAAGCGTTCGCGTACATCGCCGACCTGGTGAACGAGGGGAACGGGGAAGACACTCCGGAGTACGTCATCCTCTGCGATTTCAAGCGGTTCGGGCTTTACGACCTGACCTCGGAGGACGAAGCCGGTCACTACTTTGAGTGCGCTCTCGGGGACCTCCACAAGCACGTCCGCCGCTTCGCCTTCATGCGGAATGAGAAGCCCGTTCGTCTTGATCCGGAGTCCCCGGCGAACTTCAAGGCGACCCAACTTCTCGCCGACTTGCACGATGCCCTCGCTGAGAGCGGGTACGTGGGGCACGAACTGGAGCGGATGCTCGTCCGGCTTCTCTTCTGCCTCTTCGCTGAGGACACGGGGATCTTCGACGAACCGCGTTGCTTCACCTCGCTTATCGAGCGGACGCGCGAGGACGGAGCCGATCTCGGGGGGAAGCTCGCTGAGTTGTTTCAGGTCCTCAACACACCGGAGAACAAGCGCCAGAAGGCCCTTGATGAAGACCTCGCCGCCTTCCCTTACGTTAACGGCGGCCTCTTCGCGGAAGCCCTCAGCATCGCATCCTTCACAGGGGCACACCGCGAGGCGCTTCGCCGTTGCTGCATGTTCGAGTGGGCCTACATCAGCCCGGCGGTCTTCGGGAGCCTCTTCCAAGACATCCTCGATGACCGCGCGAGGCGGCAGGTCGGGGCACACTACACCTCCGAACGGGATATCACGAAGGTCACGCGCTCCCTGTTCCTCGATGACCTCCGCGCCGAGTTGGAGAACGCGAAAGGGGCCGGGAGGGGCCGCGAGGAAAAGCTCCGCGCGTTCAAGAAGAAGCTCCGCGGGCTGCGTCTCTTCGACCCGGCTTGCGGTTGCGGGAACTTCCTCATCATCGCGTATCGCGAGCTGCGACGCTTGGAGATGGAAGCTCTTCTCGCGCTACACACGAAGAACGGGATACTCCAGCGCACGTACGACATTCGAAACCTCGCCGAGGTGGACGTTGACCAGTTCTACGGCCTGGAGATCAACGAGTGGCCGGTGCGAATTGCCGAGGTTGGGCTCTGGCTGACGGATCATCAATGCAACCTGGAGATGGCCGAGAAGTTCGGCGAGACTTACCGCCGCCTTCCGCTCTCGGCGTCTCCGACGATCCGGCACGCTAACGCGCTGCGCATCGACTGGAAGGAGTTGCTTCCCCCTGCGGAGAGTGTCCTCGTCTTCGGGAATCCTCCGTTCGTGGGCAAGCAGTTCATGGACGCGGAACAGAACGTGGACATGGAGCTGGTCTGCAAGGACATCAAGGGATTCGGTGTGCTCGACTACGTGACCGCTTGGTACGTGAAGGCCGCCGAATACGTGAAGGGAACTCGCGCTCGTTGCGCCTTTGTGTCCACGAACAGCATTTCCCAGGGCGAGCAAGTCGGACTTCTCTGGAAGCACCTCCAGCGACACGGCGTCAAGATTCACTTCGCGCATCGGACCTTCCCGTGGCAGAGCGAGGCAAGGGGAAAGGCTCACGTCCACGTCGTCATCATCGGGTTCGGGACGTTCGACCACTCGCCGAAATGGCTCTACGAGTACGAGGGTGAGAACGGGGAGGTTTCCGCCGCGACGGCGAAGCACATCAGCCCCTACCTCGTCGAAGGACCGGATACCGTCGTCACTTCCAGAGGCTCTCCGCTCTGCCCCGTTCCCGAAATCGTCTTCGGCTCGATGCCGAACGATGGTGGGCATCTGCTCCTCTCGCCGGAGGAGAAAGTCGCTTTGCTGAAAACCGAGCCCGGAGCGGAGGAGTTCCTTCGGCCGATACTCGGCTCCGAGGAGTTCATCAACGGAGCCGAACGTTGGTGCCTCTGGCTCGACGGAGCGCCGCCGGAGAAACTGCGCGCCCTTCCCGAAGTGCGAAAGCGCATCGAAGGGGTCCGGCAGCATCGAGAGGCGAGCAAGAGGAAGACGACGCAGGAACTGGCGGCCTTTCCGGCGCGGTTCGGCGAAGTGCGCCAGCCGGAATCCGATTACATCCTCATTCCGAGCGTCTCCTCCGAGCGTCGCCGGTACATCCCGATGGGGTTCATGCCGCCGAACGTCATCGCGAGCAACCTCGTCCTGCTAGTGCCGAAGGCGACGGTCTACCACTTCGGAGTTCTCACGTCAGCGATGCATATGGCTTGGGTCGGGACAGTGTGCGGACGGTTGAAGTCGGACTACCGCTACTCGAACCGGCTCGTCTACAACAACTTCCCTTGGCCCGCGGAGGTGCCCGAAAAGGAGCGCCGGGCCGTTGAGACTGCGGCACAAGCTGTCCTCGATGCTCGAAAAGCGTTCCCGGCTTCAACCCTCGCGGACCTCTACGACCCGCTCACGATGCCCCCGGCTCTGGCGACAGCGCACGCGGGGCTTGACCGCGCCGTGGACCGCTGCTACCGCAAAGAAGCCTTCAGGAGCGACCGCGAGCGCGTGGAACACCTCTTCGCCATGTACGAGAAGTTGACCGCGCCGATCTTTCCCATCTCCCCAAAGATGAGGAGGGGAAGAGTGGCGGGGAGGTCAACGAAGCCGGGAAGCGTGTGAGGGAGGAAGTTCTTCCGGGAGGGCACTCGCTTCGAGTTTCGTAGACTTTTCCTCAGGGGACTTGCAGACTCGGGGCAACTTGGAACGGGGGTAGGTATGGCAAAGAAGAAGCGAATTCGAGCGAAGGTCGGAAAGCGGCGTGTCTTCTCGAAGGACAGCCCGTTCACTCGACTACGCGCCGAAGTGAACCAGGGTTCGGTGATGAGGCAGAACCTCATCGCGAAGTTAGAGGCAAAGTACGACGCGCGCGTTCTGACTTTCTTCACATCGTTCACGAACCCGCGAGGGATGATTTCCGATGTGGACCCCGAGATGATTGAGAGCATCCTCTCGGTGGAGCAGGACAAGGCGAGATTGATCCTGGTGGTGAATTCGCCGGGCGGGCAAGGGCTCGCCGCCGAGAGAATTGTGAACGTCTGCCGTTCGTACTCTGGAAACAGGTTCTCGGTGCTGGTGCCCCACATGGCCAAGTCCGCGGCGACGCTGATCTGTTTCGGCGCGGATGAGATCATCATGAGCCGAACTGCCGAGCTTGGACCCGTTGACCCGCAGTTCGTTTATGGTGATGAGAAGAGCGCGATGCAGATTTCCGCTGCCGAGTACGTCCGATCCTACGAGCAACTTGTCTCGGAAGCCTCCAGCGGGAAGAACCAGCGCATCGAGCCGTTCCTCCAGCAGCTCAACCGCTTCGACGCACGACTCATCCAGCAGCTCAAGTCCGCGCAGGACCTCGCCCGAGACATTTCAGTCCGACATCTGCAAGCGTCGATGATGAAGGGAAAGACCCCGGCCGACATCGAGAAGGCGATCAACGTCTTCCTTGCGCAAAGCGCGTCCAAGGATCATGGTAGAATGATCACCTTCTCGGAGGCTCAGTCTTGCGGCCTGAACGTTAGCGAGATTGACCTTCGTTCGCCCGAGTGGAATACCGCGTGGGAGCTGTACGTTCGGTCAAATTGGGTGGTCGGAAGTGGTAATCGAGCGGCAAAGTTGCTGGAGTCCCGTCGCTCTTCAGTCACCGCCTAAAGGAGTTAGCATGAAGCCCGTGGAAGTGAAGCCCGAGGATGATCGGATCGCGCGCGCGAGAGAGTCCCTGGACTCGCTCCTGGAGGTGCTGCGGCCGTTCCTTCCCGCGCCCGATGCTCCGAGCCCGGAGCCAGCCAGCGAATGGGATTTGGGCGAAGAGGCGGACGCCGATCCGAAAGCTGCGAAGGCCGCGTTCGCAGCCAAGTCCTTCTAGAGGCTCTCAGCGTCGCTGACAAGGCGAACGTTGTAGGCTTCCCGAGGACGCGCGGTCAGGAGCGATCTGATGCCGCCCGTAGTCCTGTTCGACAAGTCGTTTCTCGAAGGCCTGAGCGAGGATGAGTCGGTTTGGTTCGACCACCATTTCGTCCCGAACATCTGCCCCGTGTTCTGGGTGGAGACTCTCTCCGACCTGCACGGAAACAAGCCGGGCGTAGATCCCGAGACGCGGATTCGGAGAATCGCGAGCTGCTTCCCCGAGATGCGGGGATATCCGAACTGCCATCACCTCGAACTGTGCATAAACGAACTCGCAGGACACAGGATCGCACTCGACGGTTCCATCGCTTTGCCTCGAAAAGCGCCGATCCGGGTTGGCGGAAAGACCGGGGTGAAGTTCAACGAACTCCCGGAGGTCAAGGCGCTGCATCGCTGGCAGCGACGGGAATTCACGGAACTTGAACGGGACTTCGCGAAGGGCTGGCGCGCCGAATTGAGCCTTCTGAAGGACCACGATGACGAGGCGTTTCTCCGAGGGATCGGGCTGACCCAAACGAAGGTAAAAACTGACGAAGAGGCGAAGCAGGTTGCCGAGGGGTTCGTGAAGGACGAACGACTCTCCCGCGTTGCTGAGAACGTGATTCTCCGACTCTTTGAGGCTGAGAAGGAGGCTGTCAGCGAAGTCCTGACCCGGTGGAAACGCTCGGCGTCAGAGTCCCTGATTTCTTCCGCTCCTTTCCTCGCTCACGTAGTGACGGTTGAACTCTTCACGCGCCTCGCGATCAACTCCACCCGGATTTCGGCGAGTGACCCGGGCGAGCGCGTCGATGCTACCTACCTCTTTTACCTGCCGTTCTGCCACGCCTTTGCCTCGGGGGACCGAGTTCATCGGCGATGCGCGAAACTGTTCCTTCGGCCTTACCAGACATTTGTTTGGGGATGGGACCTGAAAGCGGCCTTGGGCTCACTCAACGGGCGTTACCTGAAGGACGCGGATCGAATCAACGCTAGGGGAGTTGTCGAGCTGCCCAGAAACCCACCCTCTGACTTGGGGGGACCCATCGCCGCAATTTGGGACGTGGCCCAACCGGACTGGAGATCGGGACAAAGGGAGTTTGGGTCGCACCCTGAAATGGACCCGCTCCACAAAGCCATGTTCCCGAAGGGCACTCCGCTCGGACGGCCCGTTCAAACGGCGAAGGCGCTCGACGCGGGCGACGTTGACTCATGCATCATGGAGCACCAATTTCGGGTGCGAAAGGGCTCTTGGGTCCAGGGCCGGGAGGAGCGAATGCGACCTGTATCCGCGAGGAAGAGGCCCAACAGAACCGCGAACGGAGTCAAGATCGGGCGCAATGATCCGTGCCCGTGCGGGAGTGGCAACAAGTTCAAAAGGTGCCACGGGAAGTGAGAGCCGCTTGCCACTGGGGGCGATAGAGGGAGGCTCGGTCGCATGTCGCTTGACATCGCTTTACAATGCAGTACACTTGATGCATGAACCCCAACCGGAAAGGACCGAAGCCCATGAAACACACGCTCGGAGTTCGGCTCCCTGACGCGCTCCTTCGAGAACTGGAGGCCGCGGCGGAGGAAGATCGGCGGAAGCTGTCAGACTTCGTAAGGCTTGCCCTCGAAGACGCCCTCGCCGCACGAAAGGGCGCGAGAAAGGAAGGCTCCAAGTGAGACGCGACTTCGGACAGATTTTCGAGAAACCGGGACACGGCGGTGTCTACGTCCGCGTCCGGTGGCGCAGACATGCGATGAAGCGGCACCTCGTCTCGCGCGAGGCCGCGAAGCGCCAGCTTGCGGCCCTTCGCGTGAGGCTGGAGAAGGGGATCAGCTTCGAGGATGCCGTGGCGGAGACGTTCGGCGGTTCCACGAAGAACCGGCTCACGCTCCGGGACGCTACCGCGGTCTTCCTGGAGCACCGCAAAGGGCGGGTGAAGGAATCGACCTACAAAGGAGACGTTCGGCGGCTTCGCATTCTCGGCAAGATGCCCTTCTCCGGGAGGCCGCTCGTTGAGATCCAACCCTCCGACTTCATCAAGTGGAGCGAGGAGCGGCGGCGGTCGGCGAGCGGGGCCACCATCAACCGCGACCTCTGCCTTGCCTCGGCGCTCTGGCGCTGGGCCGAACGCATGGGCTACGCGAGGGAGAACCCCCTTCGGAAGGTGCCGAAGTTCTCCGAGAAGGGCAGGGCGCGGGAAACGTACCTCACCCAGGTAGAGGCTCGGGGGCTCGTCAGCGCCGCCGATGCCGTCATGCGTCCCTTCCTCCATGCGGCGCTCGCGACGGGTTGCCGAAGAGGGGAGCTGCTTCGCCTCAACTGGCGCGAAGTGGACTTCGACCGGCGGGAGGTCATCGTGCGGCCGGAGAACGAGAAGGCAGGGCGCGGCCGTGTCATCCCCATGACCGCGGACCTTCACGCCGAGCTGCTCGCGATGTCCCGCGCTCGCAAGGTGTCTGCGCTCGACGGCTCCGACGCGGTATTCCTCCAGGCAAGCGGAGAGCGGATCACGGCGGAGGTGGTCAAGAAGGGCTTCAACCGAGCCCTCCGGGAGTGCGAGGCGATTCCGAGCGAGAAGCGAGAGGGGGTCGTTCTTCACTCCCTCCGGCATTCGTGCGCGTCGTTCATGGTAGCGGCCGGGGTGCCGCTCCTGGACGTGGCGCGAATCCTCGGGCACTCGACGCTCGCCGTGACGATGCGCTACGCGCACTTCGCCCCGGAGTCTGGGCGGGCCGCGGTGGAGAAGCTCGGGAGGGCTCTTTCGCTCGGGCTCGCCGCTGGACCGGAAGCCGCCGCGCGATGAACAGAAGGCCCCCAAGCCCTCGTTTCGAAGGCCCCTCCGAGGGAGGGAAAGGCCCCCCAGAAGGCCCCCTCGGGTCTCTGTCTTCCGTAAGTCTATGTCCCCGGCAAGATTCGAACTTGCGACCTGCGGTTTAGGAAACCGCCGCTCTATCCAACTGAGCTACGGGGACGCGTGCAGGGATTCTAGAGAGAAACGGAGGAGACTCAAGGGCATACCGTCTTGCGCTGGTGAACCGTCAACGTGGGAACCGGCCCCGCCGCCGTCGACCTACCCCCTGGGCACGATCGCATCCGGGTCCCTCGGCGGCCCGGGCGGCGGCGGCGGAGCTGTCGGCGCGGGCATGCTCCGATATCGCCGCCAGATCGCGAAGCCGCCGAGGATCGCGAGTCCCTGGGCGACGGACCATGTGGCCCAGTTTCGCCAGGGCGGGCGGGGGCCTGAGGTCGCGTCGTACAGCGCCGCATTCGGGGGCGCGCCGGCATGCGAACTGAGCGCGGCCTGGATGTCCTCGGAGCGATACCACGTGGAGGGGATGTAGACGACCAGGGAAGTTGCGCTGTCGGCGTAGTCGGGCTTGCCCGGCACGGGAAGGCACCGCGCGGCCCGCGCGTCGCCGTGCTTGCTGACGCGGGCGAAGGCTCTTGGGATTTCGACCGGGACTCCGGCCGGTCGGATCGGCACGAAGACCTCGGCGTGCAGCTCCGAGTCCGTGTCGGGGACATCGAGAACGAGGCGCTCTTCGCCACGCACGCGGCAGTTCGTGAGAAGGAACCACTCGCCGGGGGGAGGGGATTCGAGGAAGCGCTGGAAATCGACTTCCGTGGGCGCCGGGTTCTTGCACCAGATCCATGTGTCCCTGACGACGAAGTAACCTCCGAGGACGACGGCGAGGACCGCGACGCCTTTCAGCGTGGAGACGAAGTGCTCCACGACGCTGCCGAAAAAGGTCTGGCCCTCGGATTGGCTCATCGTGCCTCGGGGAAAGATTTGGAGGCGATTCTACGCGACTCGCGCTTCTGCCGCGTACCATCCCCCTCCCGTGACCCCCCTTCGCGCGTTCCTCACCCTCGCCGCCACCACCCTCCTCGCCGGCTGCGGCCTCACCGACGACCTCAGCCGCACGAACCTCCACCCCGACGCTTCCTTCGAGATCGTCCCCGAGGACCTCGGGCTCGCCCCCGAGTCGCTCGCGATCCCCGTGGACGGCGCCGTTCTCCGCGCCTGGTTTTTCGCCGCGCCGGGGTCCGACTGCACGCTGCTCGTGTGCGGCGGGAACTCGTCGAACATGCAGCTGCTGCTGCCGATCGCGCAGACGGCCGTGGCGGCGGGGTACAACGTCGTGCTGTTCGATTACCGCGGGTTCGGGCTGAGCACGGGCGAGCCCGACGTGTTCTCGATTGTCCCCGACTCGACCGCGGTGCTCGAGGCCGTCGCCCGCCACGCGGGGACGCGAAAGCTCGCCATCTACGGCATCTCGCTCGGAAGCGTCGCGGCCGTCGGCGCGACTTCGAACCGCCCCGACCTCGTGGACGCGATCCTGGTCGAAGCGCTCTTCAGCCCGAACGTGCAGCTCAAGAAAGAGATGGGCGGGTTCGCGGCGTTCCTGGGGCGCGCGCTGTTCTTCCCCGGGACGTGGGACGTCGAGTCGATCGTGCCGAAGCTGCCGCAGCCGATGCTGCTCGTGCACGGCGACCGCGACGGGATCCTGCCGATCGAGGACTCGCTGCCGATCTACGAGGAGATGCCGGGCAGCGCCGGCCCGCGATTCCTGTGGGTCCCCGCCGGCGCCGGCCATGCGCCCGGCGTCTCGGCGCGGTTCGGGCCGGACTACGCGGCGCTGGTGACGAGTTTCCTGAACCGCTCGCTCCGGGGCGCGCCGGCGCCGTGGTTCGACGCTGCGTGGGACGACGGGCTCGTCCGGCTCACGCCGCTGTTCCCGGCCGGCGACGTCCCGATCCCGGTCGAGATCTCGGCGATCGCCGCGGACGGCACCCCCCGCGTCGTCCGCGCCTGGTTCGACCCCGCCCGCCCCGCGCCCGTTCCCGTCGACTGGCCGGAACCCCCGGTCTTTGTCTCCGCCGTCGTCCCCATCGGCGTCGTCGTCGGCAACGGCACCGGCTGGATCCGCGCCGGCAACTACGTCGCCAGCTTCAGCCGCTGGGACGCCTTCCGCGCGTCCGTCGCCACCGGGATGGAACGCCGCTTCCTCGAATGGAAGATCCCCGCCGATGCGGACGAGGCGCTCGTCAAGGCGACGGGGGAGCAGTGGAAGCGCGAGGGGCGGGAGGGCGACCCGCGGCCCTGGCTGAAGGAGCAGGGGCTGCTGCGCGCCGACACGCCGGAGGGGGAGAAGCGCCGGGAGCTGGCGGTGGAGGCTTGCGGCCGCGCCGACGCCGAGCTGCGCGAGATCCTCGCGCTTCCGCTCGACGCCGGGGTTCGTCCGCGCTTTGCCGAGCAGGCCCGCCAGATCGCGGAGTGCTGGGACGCGCTCGGCGAAACCGCGCGCGGGACGGCCGTGTGGCAGCTTCGCCTCGACCTCCTGCCCGCCCACCCCGACGCCTGGATCGAGTTCGACGACGCCTCGTGGCAGATCGGCGTCGACGGCTGGGCGGTCCTCGCCATGCTCCGGCGCCTCGACTCCGCCTCGTCACCCGCCGCCCAGGACTGGAAGGCCCGCTGCATCGCGCGAAAGGCCTTCCTGGAAGACTGGCACCGGCGGAATGGCGCTTCGGCTCCGCCCGGCCAACAAAAAAAGCCCCGCGGTTTTCACCGCGGGGCTCCTGTTATGGGTGGCTCTTAGTTGACCTTGGTCACGTTGACCGCACGGCCGCCCTTCGCATCCTGCTGAAGGTCGAACTGGACCTTCTGGCCTTCCTTCAGGGAGCGGAAGCCCTGCTCCTGGATCGCGGTGTGGTGGACGAAAACGTCCTTGCCGCCGTCGTCCGGAGCGATGAAGCCGTAACCCTTCTGATCGTTGAACCACTTCACGGTACCCGTCGCCATGTCTGAATCTCCTCTTACTGCCCGCGGAGCCGCCTGCCTGACCCGAAATCGGACCGGACCGGTTTGCGCCGGGCCGGCCGGGCTCCCTCGTTGGAGCGCCGACTGCCGGGCGGTTCCGTCTTGATGGGGGAAAGATATCAAAGGGGGCGGCGGAATCCAGCGGGTTTTTTTGAGGGCAGGCGGGCGGCAGGACTGACCTTCGTGGTGACTTGCCGGCTCGCCAGCCGCCCTTCCCCAAAAATAGTGCTTCTGCCCGCGCACCCAGAATGGTATTAATGTCCCTGTAACAGGAACGCCCGTCTTCGAAGGGTTGCAACGCGCGGCCCAGTCCGGAGAGTTCCCTGAGAACTCGCCGGGCTTTATTTTTGAAGACGACGTTTCGGACGCAAGCGCTAGCGAAGGAGAAGTCGAATGGCGACGGGTACCGTGAAGTGGTTCAATGATCAGAAGGGCTATGGGTTCATCGCTCCGGACGATGGTGGCAAGGACGTCTTTGTCCATCACACCGCGATCACGATGGACGGGTTCCGCACGCTGGCCGAAGGCCAGAAGGTGCAGTTTGATATCACGCAGGACGTCAAGGGCGCCCGCGCGATCAACGTGAGCAAGGCCGTCTAAACGACCCAATCACGAATCCGCCCCGGGGAGCGAAAGCTCCCCGGGGTTTTTTTGTATGAAGCGAGAATGCGAGGAGGGCGCGCCCTTCGGCGAGCGGCGCGGCTTTCGTCCGGCGCGCGTCCGGCTACTGAAAGAAGCGAGGCCAGTTTCCGCGCCGGCCGAAAGCGCGCCGCTCGCCTTCGGGCACGCCCTCCTCGCATTCTCGCTTCATGCAAAAAAGGGACAGCTTGAACTCTACTCTCGCTTGCGGGCGCTCGCGGACAGCGACAGGGTCGCGAGGGCGACCAGAAGCTCGAGGCCGAAGACCCGCTCGTAGAGCTTGTGGAGCCGCTGGAACTCGCTTCCGTCGCCGGTGCCCTGCGGGCGCGCGGCGGCGAGACTCGGGGAAATCCAGGCCGTGAGGAGGATCGTCCCGGCGAGGAGCGCCGAGATCCCGAGGTCGCAGAGCAGCGACGGCTGCTTCGCGCGGCGCAGGACCAGCGACGCGACGAGCGCCAGCCCGAGCGAGCCGAGCGCGGCGTACTCGAAGACATGAAGCGCCGCGCCGACGACCGCGCCGGCGGCCTGCCGGTCCGGCGCGAGCGCGCGGAACGCCGTCGGCGCCACGATCAGGGCGATCGCCGCTCCGCCGCCGAAGTAGGCGGCGAGGGCGACGGTGCGCAGGGTGGCGAGCGCGCGGAACATCGCTACTCGTCGTACTCCTGCCGCGCCAGCTTCGCCTTCTCCAGCGCCGCCCGGATCTTCTTCAGCGCCGCCTTCTCGATCTGCCGCACCCGTTCCCGCGTGATCCCCAGCTTGTCTCCCACCTCGCGCAGCGTCAGCGGGTTCCCGCCGCCCACGCCGTACCGCATCTTCAGCACGTCCGCCTCGCGCCCGTCCACGTTCGTCAGGTACCGCTCGAGCAGCCCCGAGACGTCCTCCGAAATCTCCGGCAGCCACGACGGCTCTTCCGGCGAATCGTGGATCGCCTGCCAGAGCAGGTCGAGCGACTGCGGCTGGTTCCCCGAGTAGCTCGTGTTCAGCGCCTGCCGCACCGCCTCGCCCGCCGGCCCCTTGAGCTTCAGCGCCTTCGCAATTTCCCGCGGGTCCGGCTTCCGCCCCAGCTTCTGCGTCAGCTTCAGGCTCGTTGCCTTCCACTTGTGGATCATCTCCACCATGTACGTCGGGATCCGCACCGTCGGCGCCGTGTCCATCAGCGCCCGCTGGATCGCCTGCTTGATCCACCACGTCCCGTACGTGCCGAACTTCACCCCGCGCTCGGGGTCGAAGCGCTCCACCGCCTTGAGCAGGCCGAGGTTCCCCTCCTCGATGAGGTCGAGGAGCGTCATGCCGTAGTTCGAGTACTTCTTGGCGATCGACACGACGAGGCGCAGGTTGGCGCGGATCATCCGCTCGCGCGCCGCGGCGTCGCCCTTCTGCACGAGCCGGCCCAGTTCCTTCTCCTCGTCGGGCGAGAGAAGGGGAACCTTGGCGACCTGGCGGAGGTAGAACTCGACGTTTTCGTCGTTGCGGCGCGGCGTAGGAAACTCCTCGGGGTTTGAGGACGGCACGCCAGAGCGGGCATTATCGAGCGGGGATGCGCGGCAATCAAGCGCGTCACTGCGACAGACGGTACACCGAGACGCGGTCCTCGCCCGCGCCGAAATCTTTCACGAGCTGGAATCGCCCGTCGAGCTTCGCCGCGACGCCCGGCTCATCGGATTCCAGCAGCACCAGCCAGTCGACTTTCGCGCGCCGCATGTCCTCGACGATCGCGTCGTTCGCGCGCGACTTCGGCACCTTCCAGAAGTACACCTCCGCGTAGAACGCCGCCTTCTCCGGCCCCATCAGCTCCGCCCCCGGCGCCGTCGCGCGCAGCCACAGCCCCGCGTCCTTCAGCGGCAACTGGTCGCGCCGCGCGGGGCGCAGCGACTTGGGAAGCGCGACGGCGGCGATGAAGAGCACGAGGATCGCCAGCCCGCGCTTCCATTTTTCGGAGAGCGCCGCGGCGGCGGGGGCGAGGAGGAGGACGACGATCAGGGAGGGCATGAGGAGGTGACGGGTGGAGAGGTAGGACTTGGCGTAGAGGAGGCGGAGCAGCGGAGGGAGGTAGATCGCGAGGAGGCCGACCAGTGCGAGCCGGACGAGGCGCTGGTCGGGAGAGCGCGGCGTGCGGAGGACGAAGGCGGCGACGAGGAACGGGAGGAAGCCGACGTAAATCGTCTGCCCGAACTTGCGGACGAAGTACCACGGGAGGTAGAGCGCGCTCGACTGGCCTTTCTCCTCCACGGCCTTCTGCGATTCGCCTTTTCCCTTCGGCGCGTCCGCCACGAACGCTTCGCCCCCCGCCTTGCCCGTGACCGCCCAGCGGCCGAGGTGCTGGTGGAGGCGGATGGCGTACGGGACGAAGCAGGCGAGGAAGACGACGGAAGCGAGGGCGGCGGCGGCGGCGCGGCGGCCCCACTGCGGCGCGGCGGCGGCGCGGAAGCGCGGGAGGGCGGCGGCGAAGAGGGCGACGGCGGTGAAGGCGGGGAGGGCGAGGCCCTCGGGGCGCGTGAGGTACGCGAGCCCCGCGGCGAGGCCGGAGAGCGCCGCGGCGCGCAGGTCGAGCAGCGCGACGGCTCGAAGGGCCCAGGCGGTGCCGCACAGGAAGAAGAAGACGAATGTCGCTTCCACGAGGATGTCGCTCCCCTCGTCCACGCACTCGGGATGGACGGCGACGAGGAGGGCGGCGAAGAGGGCGGCGCGGGGGCCGCCGAGGCGGAGGCCGATGAACCAGGCGGGGATGCAGGAGAGGGAGCCGAGGAGGAGGGAGACGGCGGTGGCGGCGGCCGGCACGTCGCGGAGGACGAGGGAGAAGAGGGCGGAGAGGGCGGGGTAGGCGGGGTGGTAGCCGTGGTCGAGGGCGGGGCCCCAGTTGCCGGCGAGCATCATCTTCGCGATGCGGACGTACCAGTAAGCGTCGGTGGCGACGGTGGCCTTGAGGAGGCAGAAGCCGAGGCGCGCGGCGAAGGCGAGGGCGACGATCGCCGCGAGGATCGGGGCCGGGCGCGCGGGCAACGGCTCGGCCGGGGAGGCTTCTTCGGGCATCCGCAGAGTTTCGGCGAGAACGGGCGGGCGGGGAAGGGAGAACGACGTTGCCTGTATCCGCGGCTGTTTCCGCGTGATCCGCCTTTATCCGCGTATGCTTTTTTTTCTTCCAGGGACAAACGACAACAACAGAATTCGCGGATGAAAGCGGATGGCGCGGAAATAGCCGCGGATAACGGCCTCGTGCTAGTAGGCGTTCGGGTTCACAAAACCCCGCACGACCGTGAGCAGCACGATCCGCACGTCCAGCCACAGGCTCCAGTTCTCGATGTAGTACAGGTCGTACTGGATGCGCTTCTTGAGGCTCGTGTTCCCTCTCCACCCGTTCACCTGCGCCCAGCCCGTGATGCCGGCCTTCATCTTGTGCCTCAGCATGTAGCGCGGGATCTGCTTCTTGAACTCCTGGATGAACACCGGCCGCTCGGGGCGCGGGCCGACGACGCTCATGTCCCCCACGAGCACGTTCCAGAACTGCGGCAGCTCGTCGAGGCTCGTCTTGCGGATGAAGGCGCCGAACTTCGTCTTGCGCGGGTCGTCCGCCGTCGCCCATTTCGCGCCGGTCTGCGCTTCCGCATCGACGCGCATCGAGCGGAACTTCCACATCTTGAACGTGCGGCCGTCGAGGCCCATGCGCTCCTGGCCGTAGAAGATCGGACCGGGGGAGGAGAGCTTCACGCCGAGCGCGACGGCGGCGAGGACGGGGGAGATGAGGAGGAGGACGAAGCCGGAGAAGGCGACGTCGAGGAAGCGCTTGAGGACGAGGTTCCAGCCGTAGAGGGGGGATTCGCGGAGGAGGATGACGGGGACGCCGTCGATGTCGGTGATGGAGTGGTTGAGGGCGTCGAACGAGCCGATGTCGGGGATGACGCGGACGTCGACCGTTTCCTCGGCGAGGAGCTCCATGACCTTCTCGAACGTCTCGTGCTCGCGGGCCGGGAGGGCGACGTAGACCTGGTCGGCGCCGTGCTCCTTGATGAGCGCGGGGAGGTTCTCGGGGGGGCCGACGACGGTGACGCGGTGGAAGCGGCGCCCGAGGCGGTCCGCGCGGCCGTCGACGTACCCGGCGGGGACGATCCCCATCCAGCGGTGGCGGCGGAGGGACAGCGCGAGCTCCTGCCCGGCCCGCCCCGCGCCGACGATCAGCGCGCGGCGAAGGTTCCAGCCGTGCCGCCGCGCCCATCGAAGCGCCAGCCGGACGGACGTGCGCTCGAGGACGAGCGCCGCGCCGTTCAGCACGATGAAAATGCCGAACGCGCCGCGCGAATACTCGTACGACTTGTAGACGAACGTCACGCCCGTCATAAACAGGAACAGCATGATCTGCGCCCGGGCGATGTCGAACCACTCGCCCAGCAGCGAGTCGCTTCGCCGCGCCGCGTAGAACCGGAACGCGCGGTACGAAATCGCCGCCAGCCCGAGCACCGCGGGGATGAACTTCGCGTAGTGGACGAATTCCGGCCGACCGAGCGGCGCCGCGAACATCCCCGAGTCGAACCGCACCCAGAACGCCAGCGACCACGCCCCCGCGGTGACGGCCATGTCCAGGAGGAACATGAACGCTTCGATCAGCTGGGAGTGGCGCTTGAGCATGGGGTCCCCGGAATGATATCGGCAGGACTACGGTCCGGCGATTCCCAGTTCCCTCAGGAGCCGCTTCTCTTCCCGCGCGATGCGCCGGCGGACCAGCCACCGGCCCGGCGGGATGGCGGCCCACGTGAACAGGAACGCCCCCTTGAAGGTCAGCCGGCTCGGCCCGCCGCGGGGCGAGCGCATGAGGCCGCGGGCGATCTGCCACTCGTGCGAAGCGGCGATGACCTCGCGGACGCGGTCCGGGAACTCCGCGGGCCGCGATGGCTCCGTCAGCGCGGCGCCGCGGAAGTCGCGCGCCACCAGCTTCTCGTGCACCTGCAGCAGCAGCGCCGGGTCCACGATCGAAGGGAACGGGTAGATGCGCCGCGGGCCGATTTCCGTGTAGAGAAGCGGCGTCGGCGTGCCCGTCGTCACGATCGCCCTCCCGTCCGCCGCGCGGGTGGAGAACTCGATGAAGCGCGAGTGGAGCCGGAAGACGCCCTTGCGCTTCACGTGCACGACGTTCACCACGGCGGCGATGTTGCGGCGGCGGTCGGCCATCGAGCAGAGCTCGGCGGCGACGTTGGTGACGAAGCGGCCGAAGGTCCAGCGCTGCGTCTCGGCGAACCCGAGGTCGGCGAGTCGCGGGCCGATCTCGTCGAAGTACTCGTGGGCGGGGGTCGGGTACGGCCCGGGTTCCTGCGCGATGACTTCCGGGGCGGATGCCTGGCGGTGCGTCAGCAGCGTGACCAGCGGAAAAACCACCAGCAGCAGGAACGCGACCGCCGCCACGACACAGCCGGCGATCAGGAGCGCCGCCACGGGGGCGGACATCGCAGGCGAGGCGGCCAGGGCCAGGAGCATGCGCCTACCGCGACATCGCGTACGCGAGCTCGAACGCATTCCCGTTCGTCGCGTCGAATTCGTTGAGCGACGGCGACCACGTCTTCACGAGAATGCGATTCTTCGCGGGCTCGAACCGCATCAGCCTCATCTTCCCGAGCCCTCCCTCCTTGAGCATCTGGTAGTTCGCGAGCAGCTCATGGACCGTCCCGCCCGCGTCGTTCGTGGAAGCGCTTCGCCCGACGCCGTCGCCGGTGACGTGGCCGCTGACGACGAGGAAGACGCCGGCGTGCTTGCGGATGAGCTTCTCCCAGATCTCGTCGCCGTTGTTCCCGCCGCAGCCGTAGGTGCGCGGGTGATGCGGATCCTCGGCGCCGAGCCGCGTGTCGTCGTTGAACATGTAGCCGTGCGTGTTGACGATCGCGCGCCGGTCCTTGTGCTCCGCGAGCACCTTGCCGGCCCACTCCAGCACCTCGTCGCGCGGCCCGAACTCCAGGCACACCGCGATGAACTTCATCCCCCCCGCCTCGAACAACTGGTACGAGTTCTCGTTCGTCTCGCCGAAATGCCCGCCGTACCACGCGCGCTTCGCGAACCGCTCGACCGGGAACGCCCGGTTGTACCGCGCCGCGTCGCGCGTCTTCGCCGACCCCTTCTCCGCGTAGTCGTGGTTCCCGCACAGCACCCCGTACGGCACCACCCCCTCCAGCTTCTTCATGCACGCGTCCGCCACCGCCCACTCCGCCTCGGTGTTCAGGTGCGTCAGGTCCCCCTCGTGCGCGACGTACGCAATCCGCTCCTTCTCCGCGTTCGCCACGATCCAGTCCGCCTGCGCGTGGAAATGCTGCGGGTGCTTGAGCGAGTAGAACTGCGTATCGGGAAGCGCGACGACGGTGAAGAAATCGTCCGCCGGCTTCTCGTCGTCGGCGAAGAGCCGCGGGCCGAGCGCCAGCGCGGCGGCGGATTTCAGGAAGAGGCGGCGGTCCACCGTCTATTTCCTGACCGCGAGCACTTGCACGTACTCGCAATGAAGCGCCAGCGCGCCGTCCGTCCCGCGGTTGTGCTTCGCGAACGAGGCCTCGAGGTCCTTGCGCATCGCGGCGCGGCCTTTGTCGTCGAGCTTTGCCATGGCGGTCGCGATCGGGCCGAAATAGGTCTGGAAGAGGTGGAGGATGTGATCCATCGAGCGGTAGTGCTGCGTGAACACCCGCTTTTCGATCGCCAGCGACGACACGCCGGCCCCGAGGAGCTCCTTCAGCCCCGCGTCCGTCCCCCACCGCATCGGGGGCTTCAGCCCCTCCGGCGGTGGCGCGTACGTCTTTACGGTCTTGAAGAAATCGCCGCCGAATCCCTCCGGCGGCCACGTGGCGAGCCCGATCCTGCCTCCCGGCTTCGTCACGCGCAGCAGCTCCGCCGCCGCCTTCTCCTGGTCCGGCGCGAACATCACGCCGAACACCGATGCCACGACGTCGAACGAGGCGTCCGGAAAGGGAAGGGCCTGCGCATCCGCCTCGCGGAAATCGATCGGCGTCCCCTCCGCCGCGGCGCGGACTTTCGCGCGCTCCACGAGATTCGCGGCAAAGTCGATTCCCGCCACATCGCAGTGCCGCCGCGCCGCGACGAGCGCCGCGTTCCCGCTCCCGCACGCCACGTCGAGCACCCGCTGCCCGGCCTTCGGGTCAAGCGCGGCGCAAATCGCCTCGGCGACGGCCATCGTCTTCAGGGCGAACACGTTGAAGTCGCCCGTGCCCCAGGCTTCCTTCTGCTTGTTCGTCACGGCGGCGAGGTCGAGTGGCGGTGCGCTCATCGTGTGCTCCTGATTGTGATTGCGATTCCTCTTGTGACCCCTCGGTCCCACCAATGCCCAAGCCCCCGCCCCCGCCCGAGCCCACCCTGGCCCACGCCCGGACTTACCCCTTCCCCTGCCGTTTCTTCCCGATCCACCTCTTCAACCACCCCAGCACTTCTCCGTACCAATGCCTGCTCGTCCTCGGCTTCAGGATCCAGTGATTCTCCTCCGGGTACACCACCAGCCGCGCCGGCAGCTTCATCGCCTTGTACACGTTGTAGATCTCCAGCCCCTGCCCGTACGGCACGCGGTAGTCCTTCTCGCCGTGCACGATCAGCATCGGCGTCTTGAACCCGCGGGCGTGCCGCATCGGGTTCCAGCGGTCCATCCCCTCGACGCGGTCCCACGGCTCGCCGCCCATCGAGCGCTGCCGGCCCTGCGTCACGTCGCTGCCGTACTGCGTCTGCAGGTCGCTCACGCCGGCGTGGTTGACGATGCACGCGAAGCGGTCCGTCTGGCTCGCGATCCACGCCGCCATGTACCCGCCGTACGAGCCGCCGGTCGCGGCCATCCGTTTCGGGTCCACGAGACCGCGCGCGATCAGCATGTCCGTCGCCACGGTGATGTCAAAATACGGCTGGTCCCCCCAGCGGCCGAGAATCGACGCCGCGAACTTCTGCCCCCAGCCGGTCGAGCCGTGGAAGTTCACGAGCGCCACGACGTACCCCGGCGCCGCAAACGCGTGCGCGCTCCACCGCCAGTGCCACTCGTCCCCGAACGTCCCGTGCGGGCCGCCGTGGATGACGTGCACGAGGGGGAAGCGCTTCACCGCCGATTTCTTCACGCCCGACGGGTAGAAAATCCACATCTGGACGGCTTCGCCGCCCGCGCCGGTTACGTGCGTTTCCTCGACCTCGGAGAGCTGGATCGACTTCATCACGGGCTTCGTGAACTCGGTCACGCGGCGGAGGCGCCCGGACTTGAGGTCGATGACGGCGCACTCCGGCGGCGACAGGACGCTGGAGATGGAGACGAACGCGCGGCCGCCGGCGATCTCGGGGGCGCCGAAAACGTTCTGGCGGACGAGCGGCTTCGGGAGGTTCTGCTTCGGCGCGCGAACGGCGGCGGCGAGGTCGAGGGCGTACAGCGCGGAGCGCGCGCGGTCCTCGGCGCGAATGTAGACCGTGCGAGAGTCGGCGGAGAATCCCCAGCCGCTCGCGGAGCGGTCCCACGCCTCCGTGAGGACCGTGTGCTTCCCGGTCGCGCGGTTGAGCGCCACGAGCCGCACCTTGTCCGCGTAGAAATCGTACTCGCGCTGCATCCCGTAGACGATCCAGCGGCCATCCGGCGTGTACTGCGGGCTCGACGTGTCGCGGAACTCGGAAGAGCTGATCTGGCGGATTCGCCCGGCCTTCGCCTTCGCGCGGAACACCGCCGGCACGTCCACCGCGAATACGCCCCACAGCCACGGGTCATGCGGCGGGTCGCTGGCGCACGCGCCGAACGCGATCTCGCGGCCGTCCGGCGCGATCCGGTACTGCCCGAACGGGTCCTCGGGCGAGAACCAGCGCTTCCACCCCGGCGTGAGGTCCATCAACACACGCGACTCGAGGTCGAGGCCGAACAGGTGGTGCACCCGGCCGTCGGTGAGCCAGCGGTCCCAGTAGCGGAAGATGCGGCTTTCGCTGACGTGGACCTTGCAGGGGTCATCCTCGCGCTCCTTCTTCAGCTTCGCCGCGTCGTCCAGCGACGGCTTCTCCGCGAACACCGACGTCATGAACGCGATCCTCTTCCCGTCCGGAAACCAGCGCCCGTCCGCCGCGCCGTACGGCAGGTCGGTGAGCCGCTCGGGCTCGCCGCCGTCGAGGGGGAGGAGGAAGAGCTGCGGCTGGTCGGGGAACTTCGGGCCGGACTTCTTCTTGTCGTCCGCCTTGCCGCCGGGTTTCCGGACGAACAGGAGCCGCTTCCCATCCGGGCTCCAGGAGGGCTGGCCGCTTGAAGCCTCAGCGTGGGTCAGCGCCCGTGGCGAGGCCTTGCCGTCCGCGTCGCAGAGCCAGAGGCGGGTGATGGATTCATTCGTCTCCATCGACCACTGGGTGACGGACACCACGAAGCGCTGGCCGTCGGGGGAGGGGACTGGGGAGCCGACGCGGGGAAGGGACCAGAGGTCGTCGACGGACATGGGGTGTTTCGGCATGGGGGAGGATTGTAGCCGGGGTGGGAGGGGTGGGGAAAAACGGCCACGAAACGAAAAACTAAAAAGGAAAAAGGAAAAACGAAAAGAAGGCCCGTTTCGACGAAGCCGCCGGTCCACGGCGTCCTTGTCTTTTCCTTTTTCGTTTTTCCTTTTTAGTTTTCCGTTTCGTGGCCGTTCCGTTCCTTCGTCACTCTCTCCCCCTGTACAACCCGAATGTCCCCCCCGCGGGATCACCACACACGGAGAATCTCCCCGCCCCCGGGATGTCCGACGGCTCAACCCACAATTTCCCGCCGAGTTTCTTCACCTGCGCCGCGGAAATATCCACGTCCGCAACTTGCACATATCCGATCCACGCCGCCGGCCCCGGCGCCCCCGCCGGCTTCTGCAGCATCCCGCCGACATCCGTCCCTTCCGACTTCCACAGCGTGTACGTCCCCAGCCCTGCGACCGGGACGTCGGTGGCCTTCCAGCCGAGGACTTCGCCGTAAAAGCGCTTCGCTCTCTCCGGATCTTTCGCGACCAACTCGTTCCAGCAGAACGCGCCGGGCGCGAAGGGGGCATCCGCGTTTTCGGGATGAAGCCCCTTCCACAGGCAGAACAGCGCGCCCTCGGGATCCGCGATGACGGCGAAGCGGCCGATGGAGGGGATATCCGTGCCGGGCATCATGACTTTCCCGCCGGCGCGGGCGGCCCTGGCTGCCGCGTCGTCGACGTTGTCGGTCGTGACGTAGGCGATCCAGTTCGGCGGCTCGCCGGGCATGGAGTCGCAGACGCCCCCGATGTGCCGGCTGCCGATCGCGATGTCCGTGTACACGCTGGCTCCGCCCATGGACTGGTCCGTCATCGTCCACCCGAACAGCGCCCCGTAAAACGCGCGCGCGGCCTTCCGGTCCGGCGTCCTGACTTCGTGCCAGCAAAAGTGTGACCGCATCCGTTCCTCCTAGCCATGGGTTCTTTCCCGTGATTTTCAGGATGAGCGCTTCTTCAGCGCCGCCTTTCGTTTTGGCGTGAAGTGCCACCACGGACGCGACGAGCGGCCGTTGGCGTGGTCGGTGATGGCCATGAAGACGTCGAGGACGCAGGGGTCATGGCGCACGCCGTCCTTCCGGCAGATGTCCTCGTACATCCGGAAGGGGTCGCGGCCCTTCAACTGCCCCGGCGCCTTGATTCCCAGGCGGATGAGGTCCTCCGCCACTCGGGGGCCGACGTTGGGAAGTTCCTGGAGCAGCCGCGAAGGCGAATCGCGACGGGGGAGCTTGTTCATGGCGGCCTCGGAGTTTTAGAATGTTAGTCTTTTGTTAACATGGCGCTGCGCAGCGGTCAACCGGCAACTTCGCGGGTATCCTGACATTCGACAGAAAAAACTTTCGAAACCGCGGATTTTGCGGCTTGTGGCCCGACTCGCAGGGAGGTATTTCAGACGCACCCGCCGATTCGGACCCAATTCGCCCGGAGGCACCATGAAGGAAGACCAGATAAGGATCACCGAGAAACGGATCTGGAACGAAGCCGTGCGGGAGGGGTGGCTTGACCGCGCCCACAAGGAGGAGGGTAGCCTCGTCCAGAAGGCCTTCCGCGCCGCGGCCGAGCACCTGAAAACGCCAGCGGACGCCGTCGATGCAACCTCCGAAGTCCTCGCGCACGTCCTGGCCGAGACCACGCTCCGGCTGCGCGTCCACATCGCCATCCAGCGACGCATCACCGCCCGGCTCCTCGCGGCCCTTCCAGAGAAGGAACGCCATGCCCTCGAGCACGAGATCCGCACCCTGTCGCTCGCAGACCTCTCAGTCCAAGCCTAGCCTCCGCGCATGCACACCCATCTCCTCCACGACATCGGCCTCTGCGTCGTCGCCGCCACCGCGATGGCGTATTTCGCGAAAATTCTCCGCCAGCCGCTGATCCTCGGATACATCGGCGCCGGGCTGCTCATCGGCCCCACCGGTTTCAAATGGGTCCAGGACCAGGAGACGATCGTCCAGATCTCGGAGCTCGGGTTGGCCTTCCTGCTCTTCATCGTCGGCCTCGAGATCGACATCAAGCACCTGGTCAGCTCCGGGAAACTCGCCGCCGTCCTCGGCACCGTGCAAGTCGTTGTCTGCGCCGTCATGGGATGGGGCGTCGCCCGGGCGCTCGGTTTCGGCGGACTTCCGGCCCTCTACATCGGCGCCGCCACCGCCTTCAGTTCCACGATGATCGTCGTCAAGGTCCTATCCGACCGCGCCGAGCTCGACACGTCCGCGGGCCGCATCATCCTCGGCGTCCTCCTTGTCCAGGACGTCCTCGCCATCGTCGTCCTCGCGATCCAGCCCAACATCAGCCACCCCGCGTTCGGCCCGCTGGCGCTGTCGACCGTGAAGGGCCTGGGCCTCGCCGTCGGGGCGCTGCTCGCGAGCCGCTATGTCCTTCCCGGGATGTTCCGGCTCGTGGCCAAGTCGCCGGAGATCGTGCTGGTCTCCGCAATCTCGTGGTGTTTCCTCGTTTCCTACGCCGCGCAGAAGGCCGACTTTTCCGTCGCCATGGGCGCGCTCATCGCGGGCGTCAGCATGTCCGCCTTCCCCTACTCGCTCGACGTCGTCGCGAAGATCCGCTCTCTGCGGGACTTCTTCGTCACCCTGTTCTTCGTCTCCCTCGGCATGCAGATCGCCGCCGGCTCCCCGCGCGTCTACACCGCGGCCGCCGCGATCTCCGCGGTCGTCCTCTTCGGCCGCTTTGTCCCCGTCATGCCGACTCTCCGCCTGCTCGGACAGGGGCATCGCGTCGGCGTCATCACGTCCATCGCCCTGGGCCAGGTGTCGGAGTTTTCGCTTGTGATCGTTTCGCTCGGCCTGTCGCTCGGCCACGTGGACCGCGAACTCGCTTCCATCGTCGCCCTCGCGCTCGTCGCCACTTCCACGCTCTCCACCTATTTCATCCAGGTTTCGCAGCCCGTCTCGAGCGCCGTCGCCGGCTGGCTCGTCCGCCGCGGCTTCCGCGAACCCCTTCCGCCCACGACCATGGGCCCAGGCAGCCACGAGCTCCGCCACCGCATCCTTGTCCTCGGCTGCCACCGCGTCGCAAGTTCCCTCATCCCGCTCCTCAAGGCCTCCGACCAGGATTTCCTCGTCGTCGACTTCAACCCGGAAGCGCTCGCGACCCTCCGATTCCAGGGCATCCCGTGCATCTACGGCGACCTGACGCACCAGGACTCGCTCGAGCGCGCCGGGGTCGCGCACGCCGAGATCCTGATTTCCTCCGTTTCGGACGACTTCCTGAGGGGCACGTCAAACCTCGTGCTCCTCAAGCAGCTCCGGAGGCTGAATCCGGAAGCGAAGATCATCGTGGCGTCGGAGCGGCTCGAACGGGCGAAGGCGATGTACGACGCCGGCGCCGACTTCGTGCTGCTCCCGCGCCATCTGGCCGCCGAGCGGCTCGCGGGGCTCGTGGCGGAGGCGGGGAACGGGACGTTGGCGGAGTCGCGTGCAAAGGAGCTGGCGAGGCTGGCGGAGAAGAAGGAAGTGGTCGCCTGACGTTGCGCGGGAACGTGCCGAAAGACGGATTAGCCACCGAGGGCTCAGAGTTCACGGAGAACGACTTCATAAGTGGCCCCCTGCGTCCGCGCCGCCCTTCCTTTTCACTTTTCCTTTTTCCTTTTTCGTTTTTCGTTTCGTGGCCGTTCATCTCCCCGCGATTCCCCCTCAGGACAGGACGCTTCGCGACGTGTATTCTCCCCCCGTGCTCACGATCCGCGCCCTCCTCCCGCACACCCGCATCGCCGGCGGCGTGCGCCGTTTCCTCGAGCTCGGCAACCGGTTCACCGCGCGCGGCCACCAGTACGCCGTCTTCAAGCCCGACGTGACGCCTCCGGACTGGTTTGACTGCCGGTTCCCGTTCCTGCCGCTCGACACCGTGCGGGCGCACCCTTACGACGTGACGATGTGCGGCGACACCGGGCTGCTGCACCTTCTTCCGCAGGCCAAGTCGAAACTGAGCGTGCTCGTCGCGATCGGGGACCGGTACGCGAGGCGCTACCAGGAGTTCCTGGCGGAGAACCCGAACACGCTGGTGATCGGGAACGCGTCGGCGTGGAAGGAGTACCTCCCGGGCGCAAAAGGCGTCGCCATCCCGGGCGGCGTCAACCTGCTGCACTTCACGCCCGGCCCGCGACGCGACGGGCCGTTCACGATCACGGTCGTCGGCCGCGTGGACAAGAAACGGGAGGCGATCCCCGTGCTGCTGGAGGCGTTCAAGGGGCTGAAGTGGAAGGACGCGCGAATCCGTGTGGTGACGGACGAGATGGCGCGGGTGCCGCTGAAGTATTTTTTCATCCGGAAGCGGATCGAGCAGGTGGACGGGCGGGACCAGAAGTCGCTGGTGCAGTATTACCGCGACTCGGACGCATTCGTGACGATGGAGCGGACGGCGGGGTGGTCGAACCCGGCGGCGGAGGCGATGGCGTGCGGGGTGCCGGTGATCTGCACGAAGTTCGGGACGACGGATTTCGCGGACGCTTCGACGGCGATCGTGGTGCCGACGGACGACGTGGCGGCGCTCACGGCGGCGCTGAAATCGGTGCGCGAGGACCCCGCGGCGGCGAAAGCGCGCGTGGCGGCGGGGCTGGAGCGCATCAAGCAGTTCGACTGGGAGCGCGTCGCGGACGGGATGCTGAGTGTCTTCAACGGGTGCCTGGCGTCGGGGAGTAGGTAGTTGGTGGTTCGTGGTTGGTGGTGACGGCTGGGACCGACTGCCGATTTCACCACTGACTACCAACTCCCAGCCACCGACTAAGCACTTTCTTCGCCCGCGGCCTTCTCCAGCCGGTCCACGACCGCAAGCCCGAGCCCGGCCGACGACGGGAGGCACACGACCGCGGCCTGGAACCTGCGCCGGTCGACTTCGCGCAGCGCTTCATAGAGGCCACGCGCCATCTCCGCGAGCGATACCGGCAGCATGATCGTCTCGATCCCGATCGGCGGCTTCTCCGGCAGCGAATTCGTCAGGATCACCACGGTTTTTCCCTGCGAGCGGAAGCGATTCGCCTTCTCGACCAATTCTTCCGGCTTCGCGAGGACGATCTGCGCCTTGGGGGCGTAGTGGGTCGGCAGCTGCCCCGGCGCGCGCACCTTTCCGCCGGATTTCACGACGGGGACGGCGTGGCCGAGCGTCGCTTCGATTTCCTCCTTCGTAACGCCGCCGGGGCGGAGGATCGCCGGCTCGGGGCCGGAGAGGTCGAGGATGGTGGACTCGATTCCGACGGCGCACGGGCCGCCGTCGAGCACGAGGTCGACGTCCTTGCCGAGGTCGTCGTAGACGTGCTGCGCGGTGGTGGGGGAGACCTTGCCGAAGCGGTTCGCCGAGGGCGCCGCGATCGCGCCCCCGAACGCCTTGAGGAGCGCCAGCGCCACGGGGTGCCCCGGCACGCGGAGAGCGACCGTGTCCTGCCCGCCGGTCACGGCGTCCGGCACCGCCTTGCTGCGCCGCAGCACCATCGTCAGCGGCCCCGGCCAGAACCGCGCCGCCAGCCGGTGCGCCGCCTCCGGGAACTCCTCCGTCCACTTCGCCACCGCGTTCGCGTCCGCGATGTGCACGATAAGAGGGTGCTTCTCCGGCCGACCCTTCACGTCGTAGATCTTCTTCACCGCGTCGACGTTCGTCGCATCCGCCCCGAGCCCGTAGACCGTCTCGGTGGGGAAGGCGACGAGCCCCCCGGTCTCGAGGATGCGGACGGCGCGGTTGATCTCCTGGGGCGTGATGTACATGGCCCCATTGTCCGGGATCGGGCACCTCGCCGCAAAGCGAATCACTTTCGACGCGTTCCTTGAACCCGCCCCGCCTTTCGCGCGAGAATGCGCCCACTCGATCCCCGGAGGCCGACATGACCACGCGTTCCACGACCGTCGATTGCCGAAAACTCGGCGAAGCCCGCATCGCCGCCGCCCGCGCCGCCAAGACGCCTGCGGACTGGAAGCGCCTGTGGCCGAAGCCGGCGAACCCGTGGGGGATCAAGTGGGGGACGTGCTGGAAGGCGTGCCTCGAGTACATCGTCGAGGACTTCGCCGCGGAGGTCGGGTTCTTCATCGACGTCCTCGGTTTCCCGACCAACGCCTTCGACCAGAACTACGCGATGTTCACGAGCCCGGAGAAGGACTTCTTCTTCGGCGTGGTGCGCGTCTCCGACGGCGCGACGCCGACGCCGAAGGACGCGATCCGGCTGCAGTTCATGGTCGAGGACATCTACGGGACGGCGCTGGAGTTCGAGAAGCGCGGGGTGGTGTTCGAGAAGAAGCCGCAGTCGCAGCACGGTTCTCCCATCTACTGCGCGACGTTCCGGACGCCCGCCGGGATCGCGGTCGACCTCTGGGGGATGATGGACCCGAAGACGACGATCCGCCGCCGGGTGGACTCGACGCCGGCGCGGGTGAAGGTAAAGGTCGGGGCGAAGTAGGGGAGAGCCCTGGCCGAGTGGCAGGAAGCGCGCGCGTGACGGGGGGGACGCGGGCGCAGTCTGGAGCAGCAAATGGGGAAGGAAGAGGGGGCGCCGCGCCCGGGAGGGGCGCCTCGTCCCGGCGGTTCGAAGCCCGGCCCGCGGCCCGTGCCGGCGGGGGTTCCGTCGCCGGCGAAGGCCATCCCCATCGACGAGCGCGCGCTCTCCGCCTTCACGGGGCCGATTCCGCCGCGGCCGCTTCCGCCCCTCTACACGGTCGGCCTTGCGGCCACGGCGTTCATGATGCTCCTGTTGCCGCTGGTGTATTTCGCGCTCGTCGCCGGCGCCGCTTGGCTGGTCTACTGGCACGCGACCACGAACACGACGGTCCTGACGCACCGGGTCGGCGGCATGCGCGGCGCCCTGCTGGTCTATTTCGGCCCGCTGATCGCCGGCGTCGCCGTCGTCATCTTCCTCGTCAAGCCGCTCTTTGCCCGCGAACCCGCGCCGCCGGTCGGCCGGCGACTCGCGCCTCCCGCGGAGCCGCTGTTCTTCCGGTTCGTGGAGAAACTCTGCGGCGTGGTCGGCGCCCCCGTGCCGGCTTTCATCGAGATCACCGGGGAGCCGAACGCCGCCGCGGGCTACCACGGCGGATTTCCCGGCGTCCTTCGCGGCGACCTCAAGCTCCTCGTCGGCCTCCCGCTCGTCCGCGGCTTCACCGCCGGCCAGCTCGCCGGCGTCCTCGCCCACGAACTCGGCCACTTCTCCCAGCGCGGCGCGATGGTCTTTACCTGGGTCATCGCTTCCGTGAACAACTGGTTTGCCCGCGTGGTCTACGAACGCGACGGGCTGGACGAGCAGCTCGACGAGTGGACGCAGGAGGGCGGCTGCTACGGCGGCCTCATCGCCGGGCTGGCAAAGATCAGCGTCGGCCTCGGGAGGTTCGTGCTGAAGGGCCTGATGTACGCGGCGCGTGCGGTTTCGGCGTTCATGGCGCGCCAGATGGAGTACGACGCCGACCGGTGCGAGTGCCTCGTCGCGGGGTCGGACACGTTCGTGGCGACCGTGCTGCGGCTGGAGGAGCTCATCGTCGCGGACAAGTTCGCGCGCGACGCCGTGCAGGAGTCGTGGTCGACGGAGAAGCGCCTCGTCGAGGACCTTCCTGCGCTCGTCGTGCAGCGGGCCGACACGATGCCGCTCGAGATGCGCAAGGCCGTCCACGAGAAGCTCCAGGGGATGCGCGTCGGGTGGTTCGAGGACCATCCTTCCGACGGCGACCGGATCGCCGCGGCGAAGGCGATCGCCGCCCCGGGCGTGTTCCGCCTCGACGTCCCCGCCACGGCGCTGTTCCGCGAACCCGACGCCCTCTCCTGCGACATCACCCGCGACCTGTACCACGACGTCTTCGGCGGCAAGATTCCCGCGGAACGAATCCTCCCGGTCGCCGAATTCCTCGGCCGCGAGCAGGCGGCCGGCGCCGCGCAGGACTGCCTCACCCGCTACCTGCAGGGCGCCGACACCTACCTCCGACCCGTGCCGGTTCACGAAGTCATGATCGTCCCCTCCGGGCCTTCCACCGTTACGGCTTCAACGCTTGCTGCCGCCCGCGAACGCATGCTCGCTGCGCTTCCACAGTGGAAGGCTTCGATGAAGGAGTACCAGGCGGCGGACCGCGCCATCGTCGCCGGCGCGCGCTCGGCGGCCGTGCTGCCGGCGTCGTTCGTCGAAGGCTCGGCGCTGTCGGGGTTGAGGGCCAAGCTGACCGGCGAGCGCGACCTCGGGAAGGCGGCCGTGGAACGCCAGAAAACCATCGCCGCCGGGCTGCGCCCGTTCGAGGAAGCCGTCGCCGACCGGCTCCACGCCGCCATCCTCGTGCTCCAGGATCCCGAGGCCGCCGCCCGCGTTCCCGGCGGCCCCGCCTTCGCCGCCCGCGTCCCCGCCCTCGCCGAGGGAGCCCGCACGCTCGCCCGCATCCAGCCCGACCTGCTCGTCGTCCGCAATCATCGCGCCGCCATCGATGCCCTCATCGAGGCTGCTTCGGGGGTAAAGGGCGAAACCGGGATCGACCGGCTCCTGAATGTCGAGCTCCAGGCCCTGCGGAAGAAACTGATCGGTCTCGCAACGGCCCTTCAAACCGAACCGAACCCCTTCGCCGGCGACGGACAGCGCGAGACGATCGCCGGATTCGCCCTTCCGCGCGTCCCGGACCAGGGAGAGCCCGTCGAAGTCTTCAAGGCCGCCGAAGCCGCCCTCGACCGGCTCGGCGGACTCTGGCAGCGCACGATGGCGGAGCTGGCGATGGCGGCGGAAGCGGTCGAGCTGGCGCACGGGCTGGAGCCGATGCCGGCGCCGGTGAAAGAGATGTGATGCCTCAGTGGACCACGGAGCGGTAGAGCGCCTCCAGCCGCCTGATCCACACCCCCGCGCTGTACTTGTCCTCCACCAGCCTCCGCCCCTTCTCGCCCATCTTCGCCCGCCCGTTCGGGTCGGCCCAGAGCATCCCGAGCGCCTTGGCCATTGCGTCCGGGTCGGCGACCGGCACCAGGACGCCGGCGCCGGAGTCCCCGAGCGCATCTCGGCAGCCGCTCACGTCCGTCGCCACCATCGGGCGCGAGAGGGCCAGCGCCTCCAGAAGCGCGAACGGCAGCCCTTCCCATTTCGACGACAGCACCGCGATGTCGGCGGCGGCGGTGAGGTCGAGGGCGTCGTCGCGGTGGCCGGGGAGGTGGACGCGCTTGTCCATGCCGAGCTCGCGCGCGAGGCCCTCGACCTCGGGGCGCTGGGGGCCGTCGCCGGCGAAGAGGACGTGGACGTCGTCGGCGAGGCGATCGGCGGCGCGGAGGAGGGTGAAGGGGTCCTTGGGGGAGGCGAGGCGGCCGACCATGACGAAGAGCGGGGCGTGGATCGGGATCCCGAACTCGGCGCGGACGTCGGCGCGCGTGCGTTTCGGTTCGCACTGGTCGAGTCGGAGCGCGTTGGGGAGGACGACGAGCTTCGAAGCCGGGACGAGGCGGGCGTCGAGGGCCTGCCGCGACTCCTCCTCGGTCACGCACACCAGGCGCGTCGTCCAGAGCCCCGCGACGCGCTCGAGGTGGCGGTAGAGGCGGCGCTTCCAGAAGGGCAGGTCGTAGTGAAAATAAAAACCATGGGGCGTGTAGAGCGTCGGGATCCCCCAGGAGGTCCCGGCGAGTCGCGCGAGCAGCCCGGGCTTCGACGTGTGCGCGTGGACCAGCGCCGGCCGGCGGCGGCGCAGGAGCTGCACCAGCCGGAACAGCGCCAGCGCGTCGGACGGGTGCGGCTCGCGCTTCATCGGGAGCGGGATCACGCGGACGCCCGTCGCGGCGAGCTGGTCGAGGAAGCGGGGTTCCTCGAGGGGGGAAGCGGCGACGCTGACGTCGAAGGCGGCCTTGTCGATGAGGTCGCAGATCATGTGGACGTGCTTGGCGGCGCCGCCGATGCCGGGGCGGGTGACGAGGAGGACGGGGAGGCGGCTCATGGGGCCTCCGGCGGGCGGGCGGGGCCACCGCGATAGAGGGCGGCGTAGGCATCGACCATGCGCGCGATGCTGAACTGCGAGAGCAGTCGGCGGCGGCCGGCTTCGCCCATGCTGCGGCCCTTCGCGGGGTCGGCGGCGAGGGCGGAAATCGCCGCGGCGAGCGCGGCGGCGTCGCCGGGGGGGACGATCAGCCCGGTCTCGCCGGGAACGACGATCTCCGGGATCGCCCCGGACGCCGCCGCGATCACCGGCCGCGCCTGCGCCATTGCTTCCAGCAGCACCAGCCCGAACCCCTCCCAGAGCGACGGCAGCGCGAACACGTCGAACGCCCCCATCACGTCGTGGACGTCGCTGCGGAAGCCCGCGAAATAGACGCGGTCGCCTAGCGGCGCGGCGCGTTTCCGGAGGTCGGCTTCCAGCGAGCCCTTCCCGACGATGACGAGCCTCCCGGGCGATTGACGCATTGCGTCAATGAGGAAGCGCTGTCCTTTCTGCTCCTCCAGGCGCCCCATCGTCCCGACCACGAGGTCGCCGGGCCCCGCGCCGAATGAGCGCCGAAGGTCTTCCCGCTTCGACAGGTCCGGCGCGCGCTCCTCGAGGCCGTACGGGATCGTCACGAGCCGCTCTTCAGGCAGCCCGCGCTCGCGCATGAACCGCCTGACCGCTTCCGAGATGCAGACGATGCGTTCGGCAGCGCGCGCCGCGATGCGCCCGACCATGCCGGCGGCGAAATCCTTGAGGTACTGGTCCTCGTTGTGCTTGGAGGAGACCAGCCGCCGGACGCCCGCCATTTTCGCAGCGGCGGCGCCGAAGACGTCGGCCTTGAAGAGGTGCGTGTGGACGATGTCGGCGCCCTCGAAGGCGGCGGCGAGGCGGCGGACGACGAGGGCGTCGGCGGCGTGCTTGAGGCGGAAATCGGTGACGGGGATGCCGGCGTCGCGGAAGCGCGGCGCGAGCCCCCCGGGGCCCTTGAGGTAGCCGGCGTGCACGTCGAACTCGGGGCGCGGGAGACGCGACAGCAGCGAGAACAGGTGGTTCTCGGCGCCGCCGATGTCGAGGGTCGTGATGAGGTGGAAGACCTTCAAGCGACGCCTCCGTCGCGGCCGCAGCAGCGGAGGAGGAACGACTCGTAGAGGCAGACGATGCGGGGCATGTCGAACCGGCGAGCGGTCGCGATGCAGGCCTCGCGGAGGCGGGCGCGTTCCGGAGGCGGCAGGGAAGCGACGCGGTCGAGGGCTGTGGCCAGCGCGTCGGGGTTGTCGGCGGTGATGTAGCCGTTGCGGCCGTCATCGATGATCTCGTCCACGCCGGAGACGAGCGTCGAGATGAACGGGAGGCCGAAGGCCAGCGCTTCTACGCCGACGTTCGGGAACCCCTCGCGCCTGGAGGTGAGCACGAACATATCCGCCGCGGCGAACCAGGAGTAGACGTCCTTGCGGAAACCGAGGAGGCGGACGCGGTCGGCCAGGCCGCGCTGGGCCACGAGGGCGTCGAGGCGTCCCCGTTCGATCCCGTCCCCCGCGATGACGAGCACCCAGTCCCGGTGCGCCTGCCAGAACCGGTCGAATCCCTCGATCAGGAGCTCGTGGTTCTTCTGCGGCTTCAGCCGCGCGACGTTCAGCGCGATTTTCTTTTCCGGACCGATGCCGAGTTCGGTGCGCACCCGGGCCACCTCGGGCGCAGAAGCCACGGCGAATTCCCGGATCCGGTCGAGGTCCACCCCGTTATGGATCACCGTAAACTTCCGCCGCGGGATCGCCGCCTGCCGGGAAGCGTAATCCGCGACCATCCGCGACACCGCGACGATGCCGTCCGACAGGTACGAGAACGCGTGGTCGAGGACGCGGTGGTGCCACTTCTTGTCGTCGTACAGGTTGTGCTCCCGCGTCACCACGCGGTATCCCAGCGCCGGTTTCAGCAGCCGCACCGCCGCGTTCGCCGAGAACATGCTCCCCACGACCACGTCCGGCGCCAGCTTCATCAGGCCCGTGTACAGCTTCATCCAGGCCGCCGCGTCCCAGAAACCGCGGAACGCCAGGCGCTCGAGGCGCACGTCCGCCGGCACTTCGGAGTAGAGATTCTGCCGTTCGGGGTAGTCGAAGAGGGTGACGACGGAGAGGGCGAAGCGCGAGCGGTCGAAGCGCGCGAGCATCTTGAGGAGATGCCGCTCGATGCCCCCGATCAGGAGGCTGGGGAGGACGAAGGTCACCCTCACTTTTCGGTCGGGCTCCATCGGCGGCGACGATATCCGCGCCCCATCGGGCGGGCCAGACATTCGCGGGGCGCTTCAGCGCGCGGTGCGCCGCCACATTTCGAGGAGGCCCGCCTCGGTGCGGGCGGGGCCGAACGCGGCGCGGACGTGTTCGCGGCCGCGCTGGCCCATCTCGGCGGCGCGGTGCGGGTCGTCGAGGAGCTCGGCGAGGCCCGCCGCGAGGGCTGTGGCGTCGCGGACGGGGACGACGAAGCCGGTGCGGCCGGGGACGACGACGTCGGCGGCGCCCGCGACGTCCGTGGCGACGATCGGCTTGCGGGAAGCGGCGGCCTCGACCATGACGAGCCCGGTTCCCTCATAGACGCTGGAAAGGGCGAAGACGTCGCACGCCCGGAAAAGGTCGCGGACGTCGCCGTGGGGGAGCTGGCCGAGGAAGCGGACGTTCGGGGGAGCGGCGGCCGCGAGGCGGGCGCGCTGGGGGCCGTCCCCCGCGATGGCGACGAGGACGTCGGGCGGGAGAAGGGCGGCGGCCTTGAGGAGCGTGGGGAAGTCCTTCTGGTAGACCATGCGGCCCGCGGCCGCTACCAGCCGGCGGACCGGCCCCTGCACAAGTTCCGCCCGGAAGTCGCGCTTCGCCGGCGCGTCGAACGCGTCGACGTCCACCGCCACGGGGACGCAGAAGACGCGGTCGGCGGAGAATCCGGCGTCGATGAACTTCTGCCGTTCGCGGGAGGTGCCGACGCGGATCGTCGCGGCCTTCCGCAGCATCCACCGCGCGAACGCCGCCGCCGGCCGGTGGCGCAGCTTTTCCTGCTCCCACCAGTCGTTCGACATGAAGTCGAAGTGGACCTGGACGTTCAGGGGGAGGTTGAAGCGGCGGGCGACGCGCCAGGCGGCGACGCCGGTGGTGAACGGATCCTGGCAGGTGACGAGATCGAAGGTCTCGGCCTTTGCGATGCGGGAGGCGATGCGCGCCGCGTCGAGGGGGAAGAGGACGCGCGAAAGCGAGCAGGTCGGGTCGGCGGTGAAGTTCGGGGCGTGGCGCACCGGCGCAAACCCCTTGCGGGGGGAGTAGATCACCATCGCGAGGCGGCCGAGCTTCTTCGCGAGGCGCTGGTGGCGCGCCACGGCGTCGCCGAGGCCCGTGCCGGCGCGCAGCAGGGAGCGGTCCAGGGAGATCGAGAGGACGCGGAGCGGCGCGCTCATGGGTGCTGCGCCTCCCCGAACGCCGCTTCCCGCAGCACCGCCGTCGTTTTTTCCATGAGCCGCGCCCAGTCAAAGTCCGCCGAGGCGCGGCGCGCGTTTTCCGCGAGCCTCCCGCGCAGCTCCTCGTCTCCCGCCAGCTTCGCAAGCGCCGCCGCGAGCGCTTCCTCGTCCCCGTACTCGACGAGCAGCCCGTTGTCGCCGTGGCGGATGACCTCCGGGTTGCCGCCCTTGCGCGTCGCGACGGTCGGCAGGCCGGCGAGCTGGGCCTCGAGGAGGACGTGCGACAGGCCCTCGTAGCCGGTGAACAGCGCGAAGACGTCGCTGGCGCGGAGGCATGCCGGGACCCTGTCCTGCGTGACCTCGCCCGTGAAAATGACGCGCTGCGTCAACCCCGCGGCCCTCGACTGCTCCTCCAGCCGACCCCGCTCCGGCCCGTCGCCGACGACGAGCAGCTTCCACCCCTCCGGCAGCCTCGGGACGCACCGGATCAGCGCGTCCACGCCCTTCCATGGCGTCAGTCGCGCCACCGTCACCACGAACCGCCCTTCCAGCCCGAGCTGCTTCTGGGCGGCCTCGCGGGATTCGGGGAAGAGGTACTTCGCGGGGTCGACGGCGTTGGTGACGACGCGGACTTTCCCGGCGTCGATCCCCCAGCCGCTCACGATCCCCTTGAGGTAGCTGCTCGGCGTGATGATGCGGTCGGCGCGGCCGGCGTAGAAGCGCTGCAGCCCCTTGAGCAGCTCGACCGTCGGCGCGTGCCGGTGCGCCTGGAAGTCGTCGATGTTCTCCGTGACGTGGCCGTGGCGAACGGACCACTCCCAGGCGAAGTCCCCGACGATCTTCATCACCACCGGCTTGCGCATCGAGAGGTTCACGATCGACGGCGGCAGCCCGTAGTCGTTCACGAAGAGAATGTCGGCCGTCGCCGCCCGCGGGATCACCGCGGCGGCCATCAGTGCCAGCCGCACCGGCACGGGCCACTTGCGCGAGATCCGCTTCACCGCGAACGGGTACGGATGCTCGAACGGCTCCCCGAACGTCACCACCGACACGGTGTGTCCGCCCCGCGACAGGTCCGTGGCGAGGTTCAGGAGGTAGCGCGAAGGGCCGCCCGCCTCGGGGTGAAACGTGCCGGTGACGATGAGGATGCGCACGGGGAGGAGGGATACCATCGCCGACCGGATGCTGTCCGTCAAATCCATGCGGCTTCCGCGTCCCGGGTCCCCGCGCCCGGTGGATTCGAGCTCCTTCGCACCTCGGCGCGCGCCGACAGGCCCGGACTCAGCGCGCCAGCACGCCGCCGATGTCTGCCTTCCCTTCCACAACCACCAGCCGAACGCCCCCCGCTTTCCCGGGTTTCGCGTCCCTCACCACCGCCATGCCGTTCCAGAACACATCCACCTTCCCACCCTTCAGCCGCACCCCGAATGTCTGCGACCGGTCGGGACAACGGCACTCCCACAGCGTTTCGCCTCCCGCTTCCACCCTCACCGTCGCCTTCTCCACCCGGTCGACCATCCACTTCCACTCTCCTCCCGCCCCCGCCTCCTTCACCCCGATCGACCCCCGGCCGCGGATCACCTCGTCGTCCTTCTCCCACTCCATCCCCTCCAGCTCCAGCCCTTTCGGCTTCCGCCCGTCGAACAGCACCTGCCAGTCGCGCGTGGCGGGAAGCCCTTTCAATTCCTCGAGGGTGACCGAGCGGATCGAGACGCTGGAGCGGCGGACATGGAAGCGCACGTGTCCGGGGAAGACGGCTTCGAGGCGGTCCTCGGGGTCGACGCGGAGGGTTTCGTCGACGGCGAGGGAGGAGGCGTCCTCGGCGATGATCGCCTCGACGCTGCGCCATTTTCCCGGGGCGTCCATGGGAAGCCAGAAGGTCTGCTGGCCTCCGTCCTCGCGCAGGACGATCGCGAACTGCCGGCCTTTTTCGGCGCGGTACTGGAAGCGGACTCGGACGTTGCGCAGCTCGCGTTCCTCGAAGCCGAGGCAGGCGTCGTCGTCGCCGTCGGAGGTCCCGCGAAGGGCGCCGTCCGCGACTTTCCAGGTGCCGCCGTCGCCTTTCGCGAGCTTGCCGAGGGAGGAGCCGTCGGTGAGGGAGGCGACCTTCTCAGCGGGGGCGCGGGCGGCGTTCTGGAGGAGGTCCTGGCGTGCGCGGAATTCGGCGCTCCAGCCGGCGTAGAGCTTCCCCGAGAGGACAAGGTTGTCGACGGCGATGCGGGCGCCGGACGCGGACCAGATCGTCGGCGGGATCGGCATCAGCGGGCTCGCGGCCGCCGCGTCGAGGACGGGCTTGCCTCCCAGCAGGCACCGGACCCGGCCGCCGGTCACGACCATCTCGGCCCTGACCGTCCGTCCCGCCGCCAGGCCGGGATCCTCCGCTGAGGCCAGGCATTCCTCTCCCGGCGAATAGACATGGGTCTCGTCGCCGGCCTTCAACTCCCAGACGTATCCGCCCAGGAACACCCCGAAGTGCGCTTCCTCGCGCGCCTGCCGGATCTCCAGGTCGAACGCGATCCGGAGGTCGCCCTCGAGAGGCGCGGCGAAGCGCATGTTCGCGTCGGAGAGCGCGGTTGTGCCGCCCGCCGCGGCCAGGCCGAACGGCCCGCTGGCGCTCTCGATGTTCTCTCCCGCCTGCGCCCAGTCCTTCAGCGCCCCCGCCGAGGCGAAATCGTAGCGCCACTCGAGGCGGCCCGCGACGAGGCGCGGCTTCTGCCCGAACGGCTCGGCAGCGCTTTCCTCCGACGCCAGGTACTCGATTTCTTCGAGACGCTCCTCGTGTCCAGCCCACGCGGCCGCGTGCTTTGACCGGAGGGGAAGAAGGGCCTTCACCGTCTTCCAGTCCTTCGCGTCGGCGGCCTTGAAGAGTGCGTCGAGCGTCGAGCGGGCTGCGCGCCCGGCGATCGCTTCGTGGAGGTCCGCCGCCAGCCGATCCAGCTCGGCCGCACGAGGGCGGCCGGCCCAGGCCGCCCTGGCCTCGGATTCGCGGGCGTCGAGCAGGTGGAACGCCCCGACCTGCTCCGGAGTGGCGCCGCCTGCCGCCGCAAGCTCCGCGACCAGCGGGGCGGGGACCTCCGTCCACCGGATCGTCACCTGCGCCTTGCCCGCCACGAGCGCCTGCAGCCCCGAGCCGTCGCCGCCGAGGACGGCCGCTTCTCCGCCCGGCGTGTCGAGCGTCCGCCCCTTGAGCGGCGTCGCGCCCTTCGGCGCCAGCGCGAATGCCGCGGCGGCATCCGCGATCGCCCCCTGCAGCGCCGCAAGGTCGTTCGCGATTTCCGGCGCCCGCGCCTTCACCCCGGCCACCGCTTCCTCCGCGGCGGCGTAATTCCGCGAAGCGCACGCGGCCAGGACGGCCTCCCGGAGCGGGATGAGGCGGGCAAGGGCCTCCTCGCGGGCTCCCGCCGCGCGGTTTCTCCGGGCCTCCGCGATCCGGTCTTCGGCCAGCAGGGCCAGGCGCTGGATCCCGAATCCGGCTGCCCGGCGCCACAACTCGAGCCCGTTGTCGAACTGGCCGATCAGCAGCAGCGCCTGCGCCTGACGGTCCAGGTCGTCGAACGCCGCCTGCGCTTCGTCCTCGATCGTCCGCGCCATGGCGTCGCGCCAACGCGTTTCCTCCGCGCTCCCGGGTGCGAAACCGGACAGCACGCCGACGGCCTTTGCGAAGTCGCGCGCTTCGACGTGCTCCCGGATCGTCCGCTCGAGTGCCTCCGTGCGCGGGGGTTCCGGCGCCTCCGTCACCGGTTTGTCCAAGGGCGTCTCCCGCGAGGGCCGTTCGACCCTCGCGGGTTCGCTCCCCGTCTTCACCGCGATTTCGCGGTTCAGGCGGTCCTTTTCCTCCTGCGTGGTCGCGCTCGCGAGCTGCCGGCGCAATTCGTCGAGCGCCCGCTCCCTCCCCAACTCCCGCTTCACCAGCCACACCAGCACCGCGCAGACGAAAAGCCCGGCCAGCGCGCCCACGACGATCGCGGGGCGGGCCTTGCGCGAGGCCTTCTGGAGAAGCGACGACGCGCGGGCGGCGATCGGTTCGCCGCGGAGGAAGCGGTCGATATCGTCGGCGAGCGCCCCGGCGGTCTGGTAACGCCTCGCCGGGTCCTTCTGAAGGCACTTGAGGCAGATCGTCTCCGCGTCCTTCGGCACGTCCTTGGCGCGCGACGCCGGCGCCGGCGGGTCCGTGTGCAGGATCGCGCTCACGATCTCGACCAGGTCGCCCTTCGGCACCGGCGTCTCGCCGGTCAGCCCCTCGTACATCACGGCGCCCAGCGCATAGACGTCGGACCGCGCGTCCGGTTTCCCGTGCCGCCCCCGGGCCTGCTCTGGCGACATGTACGCCGGCGTCCCCATGATCGCCCCGGACATCGTCAGCCGTCCCTGCGACTCCTCAAGCTCGCCCGCGAGGCCGAAGTCGCTCAGGAATGGTTTGCCGTCCGCCCCGAGCAGGATGTTGGCCGGCTTGATGTCGCGGTGAACGACGCCCGCGGCGTGCGCGAACTCGAGCGCCCTCGCCACGTCCCGCAGGATCTCCATCATCCGTTTCACGGGGAGCTTGCGGCCGCGCACCAGCGGGTCCAGCGAGCCCCCCTCCACCAGGTCCATCGAGAACCACGCCCGCCCCTGGTGCTCGCCCATCTCGTGCACCGCGACGATGTTCGGGTGCCGCAGCCGCGACGCCAGCCGCGCTTCCCGCAGGAACCGCGCCCCCGACTCTCGCGCCGAATTCGCCGGCAGGACTTTCACCGCGACCATGCGCTGGAAATCGTCCTGCCAGGCGCGGTAGACCACGCCCATCCCGCCGTGGCCGATCTCCTCCAGAAGCGTGACCTTCCCGAAATTCAGGTTCGGGTTGCGGCGCGCGGCCTCGATCTGGGGCGCGAACGATTGCGGGGGCCCCGCGCCGGGCGTGGACTTTCGGACGTCGGGATCGCTGGGCGGGGCCATGGGCTGCCGCGGATTCTACGCGAACCGGCACGCGGCTGGTTATTGCGTGCTGAAGAGCCCCATCCGGTTTCCCTCGGTGTCGCGCAGGAACGCGATGTACCCGTTGTCGCCGCCGATCTCGGTGCGCTTCTGCAGCACCTGCCCGCCCCACTCCTTCGCCTTCGAGAGGGCTTCCTTGATCGACTCCACCTTGACGTAGACCGTCACGCCGCCGTCCGGCGGCAGCTCCTTGAGATCGGTCTTCGCCAGCGCCCCGCCGAGCTTTTCCCCCTCGCCCGTGATGAACATCACGTACCTCGGGGAGAACGCCTTGAACTTCCAGCCGAAGACCCCGGCGTAGAACTTCTTCGCGCGGGCCATGTTCCGGACCGGGATCTCGACGTGGCAGATGGGGGCGCTCATGGGGAACAGCTTAGGGAAGCGGCGCGCCGGGGGCAAAAAAAAGCGGCCCGGGCGCGCGGGGCGCCCGGGCCGTGGTGCGGGGAGTTACTTCTTTTCGGGCTTCGAAGTGCATCCGAAGAGCGTCAGGCTGATCTTCCAGGCGTCGCCGACCTTCCCGCCGCCCTTGGCGGGGTCGACGCCGAAGTCGCTGAGCTTGACCTCGAAGTCGGTGGAGAACTTGATCCAGTCGCCCGGGGGGAACTTGGCCTTCTCGGCGGCTTCCTTCGGGATCGCCTTCCAGGTGGCGGTGACGGTCAGCTCTTTCGTCTTCCCGTGCATCGAGAAGTCGCCCGTCACCTCGGCCGTGCCCTTGTCCTTGTTGATCTTGACCGACTTCGACTTGAACGTGATTTCCGGGTACTTCGCGGCGTCGAGCCAGTTCTCCGACTTCATGTGCGTGTCGCGCAGCTCGATGCCCGTCGTCATGCTCGCCACCGGCACGGTCATCGACACCGAGCCCTCGCCTTTTTCCAGGTCGACGTGGACTTCCCCGGTCGCCTTGTTCGTCGTGCCGACGATCTTCTCCAGGTCGGTGTCCGACTGGAACTGGACGTTCACGAACTTTTCCATGTGCCCGACGTAGTAGGTCGTGTCGCCGGCGAACAGGAGGGCGGACCCGGCGAGGATGGCGGCTGCGGCGAACGGCGTCCGGAACAGGGACTTCATCGTTGGCTCCTTGAATCGAAAGAAGGCGGAATTCGCATGCTGGATGGAACGCGCCGGGACGGTCGCAAATTCCCTAAGCCGGGCCGAGAAAGAGCCTTCTCACGCCCAAGCTCCTCGCGGCCCGGCTTATCCTGAGCGAGGCCGCAGGCCGAGTCGAAGGATTGCGTTGCGGTGGAAAAGTGGCCTGGGAAGACACATGCCTCGGTTCGCCTAGCTGCTCTTCCCGCGGCCGTAGCTGAACTTCGGGCGCCAGTCTCCCGTGCCTCCGGAGAGCAGGTCGAAGAAGTGCCACGCGCTGCAGAAGTCGTCGCCGGGGCCGAAATAGCGGGAGGCGATGCGCTCGACGCGGCGCCCCTTCTTGCGGAAGGTCGTGAATCCGGGTGCGACGTTGCCCTTGTCGTCGGCGAAGTCCATGTCGAGGAAGAAGCTGGTGCCGTGGCTGCTCGCCATCGGGAACGTCCAGCCGCGCGACTTCGCGAACGCCTTCTGTTTCGCGGGGGGATCCTGGCTGACGACGAGGAACCCGGCGCGGTCCTGCAGGTGGGGGAGGAGCGAGACGAAGCCGTCGGCCCAGAGCGTGCAGTAAGGGCAGGTCGTGCCCATGTTGTGCACCACCACGAGGTCCTTGTGCCGCCCGAACGCCTGCGACAGGCGCAGCGGGCGGCCGTCGTGGCGGCGGAAGACGTAGTCCTGCACCGCGCGCGGTTTCGCCTTGCGGCGCATCTCCGCCAGCTTGTCCTTCAGGGAGGAGATCCTCTTCTCCAGCTTCGCCGCCCGGGCTTCCAGCTTCCTGTCGATCAATCCCGTCGCCATGCGGGACTCCTATTTTTTGTAGAACTCGGCCATCTTCTCGACCACGAACGACTGCTGCTCCGTCGACAGTTCCGGGTAAATCGGCAGCGCCAGCACTTCCTTCGTCGCCTTCTCGGTTTCGGGAAGGTCGCCCTCCTTGTAGCCGAGGTTCGCGAAGCACTTCTGCAGATGCAGCGGGTGCGGGTAGTAGACCTCGGAGCCGATGTCGGCGGCCTTGAGGAATTCGCGCAGCGCGTCGCGCTTCGGGCACCGGATCACGAACTGGTGGTAGGTGTGGTCGCGGTCGGAGGGGATGTACGGCGGCGTGACGATTTTCAGGAGGCCGTGCTTCTCGAAGAGGGCGACGTAGCGCGCGGCGCGTTCCTGGCGGGCCTTGATCCACGACTTGAGGTGCTTGATCTTCACCGTGAGCACCGCGGCCTGGAGGGCGTCCATGCGGGCGTTCATGCCGACGACGTCGTGGTAGTAGCGCTGGTGGCCGCCGTGGACGCGCATCTTGCGCATGAGGTCGGTCAGCGCGGCGTCGTTCGAGACGATGTGGCCGGCGTCGCCGAATGCGCCGAGGTTCTTGGTCGGGTAGAACGAGAAGCAGCCGACCGTCCCCATCGAGCCTGCAGGGCGCCCCTTGTAGTGCGAGTCGATCGCCTGCGCCGCGTCCTCGATGAGCGGGATCTTGTAGATCTCGGCGATCTCCAGAAGCGGGTCCATGTCCGCGCACATCCCGTACAGGTGAACCGGCATGATCCCGCGCAGCTTTCGCCCGGTCTTGCGGCTCACCGGCGGCGCGTCGTCGCCCTTCACCACGTAGTCCCGCGCGATCGTCTTCGCCACCGCGTCCGGGCTGATGCAGTACGTCTTCGGGTCGATGTCCACGAACACCGGCCGCACGCCGAGCCGCGCGATGCACCCCGCCGTCGCGAAGAACGTGAAGCTCGGCACGATCACGTCGTCCTCGTGCCCCAGCCCCAGCGCCATCCCCGCCAGCACGATCGCGTCCGTCCCGCTCGACACCGCGATCGAGCCCTTCGCCCCCGTCAGCTCCGCCATCGCCGCTTCGAACTTCTCCACCGTCGCGCCCAGGATCAGCATCTGCGTTTCCATCACCGGCGTGATCGCCGCCATCACGTCGTCCTTGATCGTCTTGTACTGGGCCGTCAGGTCGAGAAGGGGAACTTTCACGGGTCTCTCCAGGGTGTCAGGGTGGCGTTGGTTTCGGGTCCAGCCTCAGTCCACGAACGTCCGGTGCCACAGCTCCAGCGCGAACAGCGACATCAGCTTGTTTCCGTGCCGCACCGAATCCCGGCGGTGCTCGTCGACCATGCGTTTCACGACCGCCGGGTCGAAGATCCCGCGCTGGAGCGTCCGCGGCTCGGACAGGGTTTCGCAGGCGCGCGGGCCCAGCTCGCGGGCGGTCGCGAGGTCCCAGTCCTCCTGCCGCGCCCAGCGCGTCTCCCAGAACGCGTCCTCCGGGACGAGCGAGTCGAAGACGCGCCGCAGCCCCTGAAGCGGCTGCATGCCGGCCAGCGCGTGCACCACCGGCACCAGGATCTGCACCGCGCTCGGGTCGGCGAGCGGCGAGCGGAACTGGATGTCCTTCGAGCGGCACGCCGCCTCGAGCGGCGCCAGGAACAGCTCCGGGAGGAACATGACGGCATCCGCGTACGCCGCGACGTTCGCGTCCCCCGGCGTCGGCGCCGACTTGAACAGCTCCGCCAGCGGCTCCAGCGCCCCCGCGGCCTGCTGCCGCAGCACGTTCCTCCGGTCCAGCGACGGCCACACCATCCGCGCTTCGAACTCCGTCGCCAGCTCCTTCGACGGCGCTTTCCCCGCCGCCTCCGCCTGGTCCTTCATCCGCCGCCACATCCCCAGCGTCGACATCGGCGTCGCCGTCGGCCGCTTCCCGGCCAGCATGTACATCTCGCCCCCCGCCGCCGTCAGCACCCCTCCCGCCGCCGCGCCCTTGCTCCGCGCGAACAGCATCGCCGGCGCCATGCGGGAGAGCGGAAGCGCCTCGACGTTGGCGCGGGCGATGGCGTCGACGAGCCCCGCGATGGTCTCGCTGCTGTCTTCCTCCTCGTGGGGGCACCCGAAGCGCTTCGCCCCGAGGTCGGCGCCTTCGCGGGCCTCGGCGGGGACCCAGCCGTGGCGCATCGAGAACGCGCGCATCTTGCCGCGCTTGGCGAGACCGGCGAGGCCCGCGAGGACGGCGGAGAACGGATCGCCCTCGAGGTGGACGACGGGGGTGTCGAGGTCGCGGGTGTGAGCCTTGACGGACTCGAACAGGTAGGAGAACGCGTGCTGCGCGATCTCGTCGGGGTTCTGGCCCGCGGTGTCGTAGTACGTGGGGCTCCAGTAGCGCCCGTCCTCGAAGTGCCCGTCGTGGATTTCCATCCAGCCCGCGGGGGGGAGCTTGCGGACGCCGCGGAAGAGCGTGAGGGGCGACGGGGGCGTGTGGAACGCGAGGTAGAAGTCGAGCGCGGCAGGCTCGAGGCCGGGGCGGACAGGGGGGAACGCGAGGAGCGGCGGGAGCTCGCTGGCGAACGCCCAGCCGTTGGGGCCCTCGGAGACGTACAGCGGCCGGTGCCCCATCGCGTCGCGGGCGACGAACAGGATCCGGTTCGGTTCGTCCCAGACCGCCAGCGCGAACGACCCGCGCAGCGACATCATCATGTCGCGGCCCTTCGCCTCCCAGAGGTTCGCGATCAGCTCGGCGGGGGACTCGTCCTTGAGGTTCCGGGTGCGCGACAGCACGAACTTGCGGATGTCGGGCTTGTTGAAGAGCTCGCCGTCGAAGACGCAGCGGACCCTGCCGGCGGCGTTCGTGGCGAACTGTGCGTTCTCGGGGAAGCGCGACGCGATGCCGGAGGCGCCGTCCGGGGTCGCGGCGACGCGCGCGACGTCCCCGGGACGCCGCGAGAGGCGGCCCGCGAGCCGCTCGGGAATCCGCGAGTCGGGGTTGCTGCGCTGCCAGAAAGCCGCGAAGGAGGACATGCGACGGGCAGGATAGCAGCCCCGGCCCGCGGGTTGAAGGAATGGCGTCGGCGACGGCTGGCGGGGCGGCGTGGGCGGGTTGTAGGATTCCGGGACCCAGGGAGGGGATCTGGACTCGAATCCGGCAATTTCTCGGCCACTGGTGCTGCCGGCGGTGGCCTTCGCGCTCGGCGTCTTCGCCGCCGATGCCGCGCCGTCGGCGCTTCTCGCCCCCGCCGCGATCGCCGGTGCGGGCTCGTTCGCGGCCCTTGCGGTCGCCGCGCACCGCATGGGCCGCCGCCGCACCGCCACCGCGGCTCTCCTTGGCGCCGTCTTCGCCGCCGGGCTCGCCCGCCTCGGCGCGGCGCGGCAGCCCGACCCGCGGGACATCGCGGCGTTCGCGCGCCACGGCGCCGTCGCCGCGGTCGAGGGCGTCGTGACCCGCGCCCCGGAATCGTTCGGCGCCGCGGGCGCCACTGACGGCGCCGCGCCCGGGAGCTTCCTCATCCTCGACGCCGAATCCGTCGAGTCGGACGGCCAGCGCCGATCCGTGCGCGGCGGACTCCGCGTCGTCGTCGGCGAAGGCACCCCGGCCCTTCGCGAAGGCGACCGCATCCGCGTCTCCGGCTGGCTCTCCCCGCCCCGCGGCGCCCGCAACCCCGGCGAGTTCGACTTCGCCGCCCACCTCGCCCGCAATGGGATCGGCGCGATGCTCCGCGTGCCAGCCGCGTCCGACTTCGCGGAGGCGGGGAAGGGCCCCTGGTGGCTGCGGCTGCGCGGCGCCGCGCGGGCCCGGCTCTCCGCGGGCCTGTCGGCGATCGGCCCGGAGGGCGGCCTCTACCGCGCGCTGGTCCTCGGCGACCGCTCCGCGCTCGACCCGCGCCTGGAAAAAGCATTCGTCACCAGCGGCACCGCGCACGTCCTCGCCGTGTCGGGCCTGAATCTCGTCCTCGTCATCGCCATGGCCGCCGGCCTCGCCCGCCTCGCCGGGCTCGGCGCCCGCGGCGCAGGCCTCGCCGCCCTCACCGTCGCCCTCGCTTACGCCGCCCTCGTCGGCTGGTCCCCGCCCGTCACCCGCGCCGCCGCCATGGCCGCCTCCGTCCTCGCCGCCCGCCTCCTCTGGCGCCGCGGCGACCTCGTCAACGCCCTCGCCGCCGCCGCCCTCCTCGTCCTCGCCGTCAACCCCGAAGACCTCTTCGGCGCCGGCTTCCAGCTCTCCTTCGCCGCCGTCCTCTCCCTCGCACTCTTTTCCGCGCCGCTCTCGCGCCTCCTCCGCGCCGGCCCCGCCGCCCCCCGCCCCTGGCGCGCCGCCGGCTCCCTCGTCGCCGCTTCCCTCGCCGCCGGCCTCGCCACCGCCCCCATCACCCTCTATCACTTCAATATCGCCTGCCCCGTCTCCCTCGCCGCCAACCTCGCCGTCGTCCCCCTCGCCTCCCTCCTCCTCGGCCTCGGCGCGGTCGCGGGGGTCGTGGGAAGCGTCTCCCCGGGCGCCGTCTCCGCCGTCGCTCCCGTCTTCGCCGCCCCCGCCGCCGCGGGCCGCTGGATCGTCGAGGCGCTCGGCGAAGCCCCGTACGGCCACTTCTGGCTCCCCGCGCTCCCCGTCCCCTGGACCGCCGCCCTCCTGGCCACGCTGCTGCTCCTCCCGAAGCGCCCCCGGCTCGCCGCCTGCGGCCTCGCGGGGCTCGCAGCGTGGGCCGGTGTTTTTTTTGCGCAGCCGCCGCCGGCGGAGATGCGCGCGACGTTCCTCGACGTCGGCCAGGGCGCTTCCTGCGTCCTGGAATTCCCCGACGGTGACGCGTGGGTCGTCGATTGCGGCGCTTCGGCCCGAAGCGACCCCGGCGAGCGGGTCGCGGCGCCGTACCTCTGGACGCGCCGGCGCCGGACGATCGACGTGCTGGTGCTGACTCACGCGGACGCGGACCACATCAGCGGGGCGGAGGCGCTGCTGGAGCGTTTCTCGGTCCGCCTTCTCGTGGTGACGCGCCCGTTGCTGGAGGACCCCCGGGCTGCCTCGGTGCTCCGCGCCGCGGCGGGCGTCCCGGTGCGGACCGTGTGCTCCGGCGACGAATTGCGGACGCGTTCGGGGATCGCGGTCCCGGTGCTCGGGCCTCCCGCGCAGACTCCCGGCTGGAGCGCGAACGATACGTCCGTGATCCTGCGGGTGGAGGCGAAGGGGCTCTCGCTGTTGCTGACGGGGGATGCGGAGAAGCGAGCGGTGCGGGCGTTGCTGGAGCGGGAGCCGCGGGCGGAGGTGCTGCAGGTGCCGCACCACGGCGGGAGTTCGTCGCGGTCGTTCGAGTTGCCGACGGCCGTGAAGCCGCTGTATGCGGTGATGAGCGCGCGGGAGTGGTTCCCGTCGCCGGATGTGGAAGCGGATTATCGCGCGCTGGGGATCCCGGTGGAGCGGACGTTCGAGGGCGGGGCGATCACGTTCGTGGGGAGCGGGGAGAGGTGGAGGGTGGAGAGGTATGTGACGGTGGGGAGGTGAGGGAAGTGGTATCCGTTTTCACCCGTTGAATGGCGCTGACTTTGGCTCGCTAAACAAAAGCGCCTCCGTGTGCCGATGAGGTTGTGTCACCAAACTCTCGAGCACTCCGGAGGCGCGATGCGATCTTCATTTGTTTTCGGCAAACGACCATTTCAGCTGAAGCGTG
>CAZPWT010000028.1:0-15109 GCA_964590435.1 uncultured Planctomycetia bacterium | reverse complement strand
TCAATGTTGCTGGACCTTCGTCTCGCAGATTGGCGCCATCAGATTTCCTGCTTGTCTCTCTCGAAGGAGGACTCCCGGATAATCGAAGAACGACTCGCCGTCGCCCTTGCCACCGTTGCTTGAAAGTGCAAGAGGTCACAGGGTTGAACTTCACTGTCCCAAATGAACCCAGGATTCGAAGTTGCTCCAGCCGGCCAACATAGTGCTCGAGCGCGGCCAACAGGGCCTCGTTCCGGGAGCGATGCTTCCCGAGACGCATGGCTTTCTCCATCAGCTGGTTGTCCGCGCCCGGCGGTGCCCGCATGCCCAGTCTCCTGCGATTGGCAAGTCGTGGCCCGATTGTGCCTGCAGAGACATGCATTCTCCACCCGAACATGACGTGACCAATGGGATCAGGTGTACGAAGCTACCGTGCGACTAGACGGCGCGACTGAGATTGTTCCTACCGGTGCGGCGCAGCTAGCATCGCCACATGCCCCTCCGCCTCGACGGCACCGTCCTGCGCTCCGACCGCTTCCCCGCCCCGCATGCGTTCACGACGCGGATCGGCGGGGTGAGTGCGGGGTCGTATGCGTCGCTGAACGTCGGGTACCGCAAGGGGGACCCGGCGGGGAACGTGGTGAAGAACCGGGAGCTGGCGGCGCGGGCCGCCGGTGCGCCGGGGACGGTGGTGGCGCTGAAGCAGCTGGTAAAGGACGGCGTCGTGGTTCTCGGCCAAGGCGAAGAGGGCGACGCGCTGGTCACGGACCGGCGCGGCGTCGCGATCATGACGTACTCGGCGGACTGCAACCTGCTGCTGCTGGCGGACGTAAAGGCCGGCGTGATCGCGAGCGTGCATGCATCGAGGCCGGGGACGCGCGGCCGGATCGCGGTGAAGGCGGTCGAAGCGATGCGGTCGCTGGGCGCGCGGGAGATCGCGGCGGTCGTGGGGCCGTCAATCGGGCCGTGCTGCTACGACATCTATGGCCCGGTGCTCGACGACTGGCGCGCCTTCGGGCCGCGGTTCCTCGCCGAGCGCGGCGGGAAGACCTACCTCGACCTCAAGGCCGCGAACGCCGCGCAGCTCGCGGAGGCCGGCGTCCGCGACGTCGACGTCTGCGACCTCTGCACGGCCTGCCGCGCGGACTGGTTCTTCTCTTCGCGTCGCGACGGGGACGAGAGCGGGAGGTTCGGGGGGATCGTGTGGGCTGAGTAAATTTTGTACTTTACGATGGAACAGTTTTGTACTTTGTGATAGAACACTTTCATGCTGACCCGGGAAACACTGGTCCAGGTGCTGAAGGACGCGCGGCCCCCCGTGCCGCCGCGACCCGAGGTCCGGCGCGAGCTCGCCGGGAAAATCCCGGCGCGGTCCGCGCAGGCGATCGTCCTCACCGGCGTCCGCCGCTGCGGCAAGAGCGTCCTCCAGGCGCAGGTCATGCGCCGGCGGCAGGCGCCTGTCTACTGCAACATGGAGGACGCGCGCCTCTACGGCATGACCCCGGCGGATTTCCCCGCCCTGCTCGCGGCGATGGAGGAAACCGCGGCCCCTGGAGCGCCGGTCTACCTCGACGAGGTCCAGGAAGTCCCCGAGTGGCAGAGGCTCGTCCGCACCCTCCTCGACCGCGGCCGCACCGTCTGCGTCACCGGCTCCAACGCGTCCCTCCTCGGCCGCGAAGTCGGCTCGCGCCTCACCGGCCGCCACCTCTCCTTCGAGGTCTTCCCCTTCAGCTACCGCGAATACCTCGACTACACCCGCCAGCGCCCCGGCCCCGCCTCCCTCGCCGCCTGGCTCGACGACGGCGGCTTCCCCGCCTACCTCCGCGAACGCGACCCGCACATCCTCGAAGAGCTCCTCCGCGACGTCGTCGAGCGCGACATCGCCGTCCGACGCGGCCTCCGCGAAGTCCGCCACCCCATGAACCTCGCCCTCTTCCTCTTTGCGAACTCGGGCCAGCCCTTCTCCATCCAGTCCCTCGCGAAGTCGCTGGCCATCCCGTCCGTCGGGCAGGCCGCCCGGATCGTCGAATACCTCGTCGACTCGTACCTGCTCTTCGCGCTCCCGAAGTTCAGCACTTCCTTCAAGAAGCGCGTCGTGGCGCCGGCCAAGTACTACGCGATCGACAACGGCCTGAAGCGGGTGGTCTCCCCGCAGCGGAATCCGGACGTCGGGCGGCGGCTGGAAAATGCGGTGTATCTCGAGCTGCGGCGCCGGCGTGGGGCGCTGGCGTGGGCCGGCGAAAAGGACTCCTGGGAATGCGACTTCGTGACGGACCGGGAAGCGATCCAGGTCTGTGCGGAGCTGGCGCCGCACAACCGCAAGCGCGAGGTCCGCGGGCTGCTCGAAGGATGCCGCCTGCCGGGAAAGCGGAAGGCGCTTCTCCTGACGTCGAACCAGCGGGACGCCTTTGTGGCGGACGGCGTGAAGGTGGAGGTCAAGCCAACGTGGGAATGGCTGCAGGAGCAGGCATAATCGCGGCATGACGCCCACCCCGCAGAGCAAGCTCCCGAACGTCGGCACGACGATCTTCACCGTGATGTCGCAGCTCGCGGCCGAGCACAAGGCCGTGAATCTCGGGCAGGGATTCCCGGACTTCATGCCCCCAGCGCCCCTGGTCGAAGCGATGGCGCGGGCCGTGGCCGAGGGGAAGAACCAGTACGCGCCGATGGCGGGGCTGCCGGCGCTGCGGCAGGCGATCGCGGCGAAAACAAAGCGCTGCTACGGACGCGATGTGAACCCGGACACGGATGTGACCGTCACGTCGGGCGGGACCGAAGCGATCTTCGACGCGATCCACGCGGTGGTGAGGCCGGGGGAAGAGGTCGTGCTGCTCGACCCGGCGTACGACTGCTACGAGCCGGCCGTGGAGCTGGCGGGCGGAAAGGCGGTGCACGTGCCGCTCGACCCGCGCGACTTCTCGGTCGACTGGGACCGCGTGAAGGCCGCGATCACGCCGCGCACGCGGCTGGTGATGATCAACACGCCGCACAACCCGACGGGCGCGGTGCTCTCGAAATGGGACATGGAGCAGCTCGCGGCGATCCTCGAGCCCACGGGCGCGTTCCTCCTCTCCGACGAGGTCTACGAGCACATCGTCTATGACGGCCACCGCCACGAAAGCGTGCTGCTCTTCCCCGCCCTCGCCGACCGCGCCTTCGTCGTGTCGAGCTTCGGCAAGACGTACCACTGTACGGGCTGGAAGATCGGGTACACGGTCGCGCCGCCGACGCTCACCGCCGAGTTCCGCAAGGTCCACCAGTTCGTGACGTTCGCGACGTTCACCCCGGCGCAGGTCGCCTTCGCCGAAATGCTCGCGAAGCACCCGGAGCACTACGACGGGCTCTCGGCGTTCTACCAGCCGAAGCGCGACGCGTTCGCGGCGCAGCTGCGGACGACGCGCTTCAAGCCCCTCCCGGTTCCCGGCGGCTACTTCCAGCTCGTCGACTACTCCGCGGTCAGCGACCTCGACGACCTCGCGTTTTGCCGCTGGCTGACGATCGAGAAGGGCGTGACGGCGATCCCGCTGTCGCCGTTCTACGCGGCGCCGCCGAAGGGGCAACGTCTGGCGCGGCTATGCTTTGCGAAGGTGGAGACGACACTGCAGGCCGGCATCGAGAGACTTGGACGCATTTGAACGAACCGGCTATTTCCTCGCCGGCGCCGCCGTCACCCGCTCGACTTCCCGCCTGACGAACGCCTTGAGCCTGTCCCGCGAGGCCGGGTCGAGATCGAGGAAGACGAGGCCGACCTCGTAACGGGGCAGCCCCGCGATCGGGTCGGCGCGGGCCACCTGCATCCGCGCCTTGAGCGGGCCGTCCGGGCCGAGGTCGAGCTCGACGTTCAGGATGTTCGTCTTCGCCAGCTTCTCCCCGACCGTCGCGCCAATCCCGCCCTCGCTCACGTCCGTCGTCACCGCGTCCCGCTTCTTCGTGAAAAACCCGTCCGTCGCGAGCTTGTAGCTCAGCGTCAGCGACTTCTTCAGGCGCACCGTCGCCTGCTTGATCGACGTCGTCCCCTCCTGGCCCGTGCCGAGCTTGCCGAGGGCCTCGAGAAGCGACTCGAGCTTGAACGGCTTGCGGACCCGCGCGCCGGCGCCGTCGTTCAGGGCGCCCATGACGAGCTGCGCGGTCTGGACGTTGTGGATCACGAGGAACTTCGTCCCCGGCAGCTTCTGCTTCACGCGCTTCATCGCGTGCACGCCGCCGTCGCCGCCCCGGTCGGCGTGCCCCGGGAGCTGCAGGTCGAACGCGACGCACCACGGCTTGTGCTTCAGCGCCGCCTCGAGCATCGCGTCGCCGTTGCCGGCGTCCGCGACCACCTCGTACACCGAGCCTTTCAGGACTTCCCGGAACGCCGTGCGGTCCGACAGCGAAGCGTCCCCGATCACGATCGTCGCGGCCATGTCTCGAGCCTCCACTACCCTGTCCCTAGCTCACCTGTTTCGCGGGCCGGGATCAAGGGAGATTTCCGTTCCCTCTCACGCGGCGCCGGGGCTTACGATGGCCGGCGACCCGTGAACCCGATCCTCGAGGCGCTGGACCGCTGGAAAGGCGCGCCGCTGCCGCCCCGGCCGCGGTGCTTCTTCGGCGCGGGGGGGCTGGAAGCGCTGCGGGCCCGTGCGGAGGCCGGGGGCGGGGCGTGGCCGGCGGTGCTGGCGCATGCCCGCGGGATGGCAGCGGCCCCCGTGGAGCCGATCGTGAGGGAGCACGTGCCGGACGGGGGCGCGCTGGAACTGGCGTTCGCGTGGAAAATGTCCGGCGACCCGGCGTTCCTCGAAGCCGCGCGGCGGCAGGTGGCGGCGACCATCGCGGCGCCGACGTGGGTCGCGCACCCGCCACTTCGAATCGACCTCCGGTCCTGCATGGTGACGTCGTGCCTCGCGCTCGTGCTCGACCTGCTGGACGGCGACCTTCGCCCGGAGGAAGAAAGAACGATCCTTGGGGCCCTGCGTGCGCGCGACCTCTCGTGCTACGCCGACATCGTGAACCGCCGCGCCGAGTGGTGGACCGACTGCCGCATGAACTGGCAGGGCGTCCTCCACGGCCACATCGGGATCGCCGCCCTCGCGCTTCTCGACGTCCTCCCCGACGCCCGCGAAATCCTCCGCCTCGCCACGGCCGGCGTCGCCGCGTTCCTCGATTCGCAGCCGGTGGACGGGTCCAGCGAGGAAGGGCTGCAGTACTGGCATTTCGGCGCGGGCGAGGCGGCGTGGTTCGCGCTGGCGCTGAAGACGGTCACGCGCGGCGAGGTCGACCTGCTCCGGCACCCGTATTTCTCGGCGTCGCGCGAGTTCCTGCTCCACATGTCCACCCCGGCGGGCTGCTTCGACTACGGCGACTGCGTCAGCTTCCGGCCGGACGACTGGCTCACGGCCCTCCTCGCTCGCGAGTTCCGCGACCCTCGCCTCCAGTCCCTCGTCGCCCCGCCCGACCCCGCCGCGCCCCCCTCGCGCAAGATCGACGCGCCCGCGTACGGCATGCGCTTCCTCGTCTCGCACGACCCCGACCTCAAACCCGCCCTCGACGCTTCTGTCCCCCTCTCCCGCTCGTTCCCGGGAAGCCGCACGGTCTGCCTGCGGAGCGGCTGGGACTCAAAGGCGACGTGCGTGGCGATCCAGGCGGCGTCGGCGCAGCGGTCGCACGGCCACGCGGACGCCGGGTCGTTCATCGTCGAGAGCCGGGGGGAGCGGCTGATCCCGGACGCGGGGTTCTGGCCTTATGGGGAAGGGTTTTTCGACAAGCGCGGGCCGCGCTGGGATTTCGACGGGGCGGGGCCGGCGGGGCACAGCGTGGTGTTCGTCGAGGACCCGGCGCTGGGGCCGCTTCCGGCGCCGCTGGTCTCGGTGGAGCTCGGCGGAGAAGCGGACCGGGTCGTCTGCGACCTCGCTTCCGCGAACTCCGCGTGGCTCGATCGCCACGTGCGCTACCTCGTGTTTCTCCGGCCCGACACGGTCGTGGTCTTCGACGACCTGGCGTTCTCCGAGCCCGTGCGCCCGGCGTGGAACCTCCTCGTCGGCGGTGCCCCCGAGCTGCGCGGCGGGCGGATCGAGTTCCGCAAGGGCGACGCCGCGGCGTCCGTCGAGCTGCTCAACCTCGACCGGCAGGCCGGGTACACCATCGGCAGCGAGGTCCGCCAGGCGACGTTCAGCCCGAAGGTCGACGACGGCCGCTGGCCGCTCGAAATCCGCCGCGTCCACGTCACGCCGCTTCACCCCGTCGAACGCTGGCGCTTCGGCGCCGTGATCTTCGCCCGCGCGGCCTCCGAGCCGCCGACATTCAAGGCATCGCTGCGCCTCGGCGAGGACGGCGTCGCGCGGATCCTCTGCGAGTCGCGCGGCGAAGCCACCGAAGTGCACCTGGACCTCGCGGCGCGCCGGATCGAGGTCCTGTCCCCGCCGTCGCACAGCCCTTGATTCCTCGCGCGGGATCGGCTGGACTGTGCCCACCGATGGGCCGCGACACCTCCCTCCTCTTCGCCCTCCTCGCCTTCCGGCAGGGGCACCTCACCCGGGGCCAGCTCCTCGAGTCCGCGGCGCTCTGGATGCAGGACCCTTCCCGCGACCTCGCGCAGCTCCTCGTCGAAGCGGGACGGCTGAAGCCCGAGACCCGCGCAGAGATCGCGCGCGTCGTCGCCGATTGGGAACGGTCGCGCGGTTCGGGAACGCCCGCGCCGGGGCCCCTTCCCCCCTCCGTCCGCGAGACCATCGTCGCGCTTCGCAACGAAGGCGTGGTGGTCGGCGAGTCGCCGCCGCCCGCGCCGGCCGCGGACCGGTACGACGCGGGGCCCGAGCTGGGCCGCGGCGGGATCGGGCGAGTGATCGAAGCGACGGACCGGGTCCTGGGGCGCCCCGTCGCGCTCAAGCTCCTCTATGGCGGTACGCCGCAGGAGTTGAGCGACCGGTTCCGGTGGGAAGCGCGGATCACGGGGCGGCTGGAGCATCCGAACATCGTGCCGGTGCACGACGTGGGGATGCTGCCGTCGACGGGCGAGCAGTTCATGGCGATGAAGCGGATTGTCGGGAAGGACATGGGGCAGGTGATCAAGGAGGGCGGGGTCCCGCTACGGCGGCTGGTGGAAGCGCTGAGGGACGCGTGCCGGGCGGTGTCGTATGCGCATTCGCGGGGGGTGATTCACCGGGACCTGAAGCCGGCGAACATCATGCTGGGGGACTTCGGCGAAGTGCTGGTGGTGGATTGGGGGCTGGCGCGGCTGGTAGGCGAGGAGGACCGGGCGAGCCAGCTGCGCAAATCGGCGGCGCGCGTCCCGGGGATCCCGGCGCGGCCGATCGCTTCGCGCGAGGAGACCTCGCGGATCACGGTGGACGGGGACGTGCTGGGAACGCCGGCGTACATGCCGCCGGAGCAGGCGATGGGGTGGCTTCAGAAGATCGACGAGCGGTCGGACGTGTACTCGCTCGGGGCGTCGCTGTACGAAGTCCTCGCGGGCCGGCCGCCGTACATGCAGGAGAATTCCAAGGAGCTGATCGAGGCGGTGCTCGCGGCGCGGATGGAGCCCCCGTCGAGGCACCGCGAATGCCCGATGGAGCTGGAAGCGGTCTGCCTGAAGGCGATGGCGTACCAGGCGGAGGACCGGTTTACGACGGTCGCCGAGATGGCGCGCGCGCTGGACGCGTGGCTGGAAGGGGCGCTGGAGCGCGAGCGGCGGGAGCGGATGGCCGAGGAGGAGTTCAAGCGGGCCGAGCAGGCGGCGGCGCGCTGGCGCCGGGCTGCGGACGAAATCCGGCGGCTGGGCGAATCACGGCAGGCGGAGGACGACGCGGGCACCCCGATGACGACGGAGCGCTCGATGGCGATCTTCGACATCGACGACGCGGTCACGGCGGCGCGTCGCGAGGGCGCCCTCGCCGTCGCGGAGGCCAACGCCGCCCTCGACACCGCGCTCTCGCTGGTCCCCCGCCACGCCGCTTCCCGCCGCCTCAAGGCCGAGATCCACTGGGAGCAGTTCGCGCAGGCGGAGCGGGCGGGGAATGCGGCGGCGATGGAAGTGACGCGGCGGATGGCGGAGGTGTTCAACGACGGGTCGCTGGACGTACGGCTGCGCGGCGACGGGACGATGGAGCTGAAGACGCGGCGGTGGGCGTGCCCGTGCCTGGTCGAGGGGCGGCGGGTCGAGCCGGCGGAGCTGCGTGAATCGCACTGGCTGCTGTGGTCGGGGGCGCGCGCGGACGGGCAGGCGACGGACCACGAGCCGGGGCTTGCGCCGGCGGGGCCGGTGAAGCTGCGCGTGCACGGCCCCGCGTGCCGCCGCGAACCGCTCGACGGCGCCGAGGTCTGGGCGTTCCGGTACGAGGAGCGGGACCGTGTGCTGGTCCCGGTCACGCCCGAGGGCCCGAGTGAAGGCCCGCCGATCCCCGCGGCGCTGCTCGATGAAGTTTTCGGCGCTTCCCCCTACCGCCCTCGGGGACCCGGGTTGTACCTCGGGCGGACGCCCGTGGCCCGCCGCCCGTGGCCGATGGGGTCGTGGCTGCTCGTGATATCCGCGCCCGGACGTCTCCCGCAGCGGTATCCGTTCGAGGTGACCCGACTGCAGGACGTCGCGCTGGAAGCGACGCTGTACCGGCCGGACGAGGTGCCGCCCGGGCATCTCGTGGTGCTCGGCGCGAGCTTCGACTCGGTCCGGGACGCCGGCACCGATCCGTTCGTGGACCCGGTCACCGTGCAGGACTTCTTCATGGAGCGCTTCCCCGTTACGTCCGCCGCGTGGGAAGCGTGGCTCAACGGCATGGGGGCGCAGAGGTCGGAGGAAGCGCTGGCGAGGCGTCCGAGGATGGCGCCGGGGTCGGGGTATCTGTGGCCGGTGCTGGAAGGGAAGATCGCGATCCCGACGGCGGCGGTGGTGGCGCAGGTGCAGGCGGCCGGGGGCGCGGGGGAAATTACGGGGTTGAAGGCGGAGATCGGCGGGATGGACTGGCGGCCCGAGTGGCCTGTGCTGGGAGTGTCGTGGCCGGACGCGATGGCGTGGGCGCGGGACCGCTCCCTGAAGGAGGGGTGGGCGTTCACGCCGCCGACGATGTTCCAGTTCGAGAGGGCAGGCCGGGGCGGTGACCGGCGGCGGTACCCGTGGGGACCGCGGGCGTGGGCCGAGCTCGCGAACACGAACCGCTCCCTGCCCGCCGGACAGTCCCCGGCGCCGGTGGACTCGTTCCCGAGGGACGAGTCGCCGTGGGGAGTCCGCGGCATGGGGGGCAACGTCGGCACCCAGTGTCTCAACGACGCCGGCGCCTCCTATCGCACCTGGCGCGCGATCCGGGGCGGATCCTGGAACCGGCCGGAAACCGTCGGGCGCATGAGCTTCCACCAGGGATCCACGCTGGGAAACGTCCGCAAGGATTACGGAGTCAGATCAGTCGTGCTGAGCGTCGCAGGGGCATAATCCTCACCTGCACGGGGAGCGGACGCACTCGTTCCGTGCGCAATGCCCGCCCGGTCCCATAGAATCCGCCCCCGGATCAATCGCACGTCACAAAGGGGAACCCCATGCCGCCAGCCGCACCCGCGCCGCGCACCCGAGTCCTCGTCATCGGAGGAGGCCCGGCAGGCTCCACCGCCGCCACCCTCCTCGCCCGCGAAAAAGTCGAGGTCACCGTCCTCGAACGCGACCGCTTCCCCCGCTACCACATCGGCGAGTCGCTCCTCACGGCGCTCCATCCGGTCCTCAACCTCGCCGGTCTCCACGAGAAGGTCGACAACTACGGCTTCGTGAAGAAGTACAGCGGCTTCTTCCGCGTCCGCCAGGGCACACCCGCCGGCCACGTCGATTTCCGGCGGAACAAGATGTACAAGTACAGCTACCAGGTCCGCCGCTCGGAGTTCGACAAGCTCCTCCTCGACCACTCGCGCGAAAGCGGCGCCGTCGTCCACGAGGAGACCGCCGTCGACGAGATCGTCTTCGACAAGGACCGCCCCGTCGCCGTCCAGTGGTCGCAAAAGTCCGGCGCCAAGGGCCGCACCGAGTTCGACTACCTCGTCGACGCCTCCGGCCTCTCCGGCCTCATGGCGCAGAAGTACCTCCGCAACCGGCATTTCCAGGAGACCTTCGCCAACGTCGCCATCGGCGGCTACTGGACCGGCGCGCACCCGTACAAAGACGAGGAAGGCACGTCGCACCCGGGGGCGTTCTCGATGGAAGCGCTGGCGGACTGCTCGGGGTGGACGTGGGCGATCCCGCTGTCGGACGGGACGCTGAGCCTGGGCGTCGTGATCCACCGCGACACCTACAAGAAGTGGAAAGAGACGATCGGGGACAACGAGAAGATCTACCACCACGGGCTGAAGCTCTGCCCGGACATCATGAAGCTGATCGACGGCGCGAAGTTCCAGGGCGAGCTGCACGAGTGGATGGACTACTCCTACGTCGCCGACAACTTCTCCGGCCCGAACTTCCGCCTCGCCGGCGACGCCGCGGCGTTTATCGACCCGCTCTTCTCGTCCGGCGTGCACCTCGCGCTCCTCGGCGGCCTCAGCGCGGCCACCACGATCTGCGCCGTCAACCGCGGCGAGATCGACGAGGCCGGCGCGCAGCAGTTCCACGACCGCTACGTCCGCCGCGCTTACACCCGCTTCGTCGTCATGGTCGCCGGCTTCTACAACCAGATCCGCCAGCAGGACATCGTGCGGATCCAGGGCGTCGAGGCGCAGAACTTCCAGGACGCGTTCAACCTGATCCAGCCCGTCGTCTCCGGCAACACCGACGTGAACCACGCCGACCTGAACCTGGACGTCGTGAAGCGCACGATGAAGTACACGACGGACATGATGCTGGAGCTGCACAACATGCCGACGGGCAACCCCGTGGCGAAGCTGATGTCCAAGAAGGTGCTCGACGAGAACATCGGCGACCCGTTCGACTCGATCGACGGGAAGTACATCCGTATGAAGACCGGCTCGCTCGGGCTCGTCGAGATGGGACGCGTCGAGGGGTGGTTCCAGGGGCTGAAGGAATCGTTCATGAAGATGGTGATCAAGGGGTCGGACAAGATGAAGGTGTAGGTCCGGCCCCGGGGTCACTACGATGCGTGCGTGAACGCTGAAACCGCGTATCTCTTTCGGCACGCCCTCCTGCGCGAAGCCGCGTACCAGCTCCAGCTTCCCGGTGACCGCGCGCGGCTCCACGCGGTGGCCTTCGCGGTGATCGAGGGGATCGCCGGCGGAAGGGCGCCCGACCCGCTCGTCCTCGAGTCCGGGGAAATGCGCTTTCCCCCTCACCCCACCGATCCCTTCGCGCAGGACCTGGCGGACCACGCCCGCGCCGCCGCAACCTCCGCGGGAACCGATCAAGGCCCACTGCGGGCGCTTCTCAAGCGCTACCAGTGGCGGGCCGCGGGGACGGCCGAGCGGCAGTTCCAGGGCGAGGCGGCGGAAAAGGCCTGGCTGGCCGCCGCCGACCTGGCGCACGGCGCCGAGCGGGCATCGTTCCTCGTCCGCGCCGCGGGCGTGGCGAACCAGGCCGGGAGGCCGCAGTCCGCCGAAAAGCTCTACGAGGAGTCGCTCGCGCTGGCGCGCCAATCCGGCGCCAGGAGGCTCGAGGGGATCGCCCTCGGGAACATGGCGCTTCACTTCCAGAGCACGGGCCGGACCGGCCGTGCGGAGCAGGTCTACCGGGAAGCGCTTGCGGTTCACCTGGAGCAGGGAAACCGGACGCTCGAGGGCGTCTGCCGGGGAAACCTGTGCGACCTTCTCCGCGAAACCGGCCGGCTGGACGAAGCCGAACGCGAGGGCGAGCAGTCGCTCGCGATTCATCGCGCCCTGGGAGAACCCGGATTCGAAGCGGCGGCCCTGGGAAACCTGGCGGTCGTGGCGCTCGAGCGCGGAAAGATCGAAGAAGCCGAGCGCAAGCTCAACCAGGCTCTGGCGATCCACCGGTCGACCCGCGACCGCCTTCACGAGGGAGTGATCCTGTCGAACCTCGCGACGCTCTGGCTCCGGACGGGGGAAGACCAGAGGGCCGAGACGGCGCTTCGGGAAGCCCTCGCCCTGCAAGAGCAAACCGGGAACCGGCGCCTGCAGGGCATGGCCGTCGGGAACCTCGCGATCTTTCACGCCCAGGCCGGCCGCGGCGACGAAGCCCGGGAGTGCTTCCGGCAGGCCCTCACGATTTACCGCGAAATCGGCGATCTGCGGCTGGAAGGGGCGACCCTCGGGAACCAGGCAAACCTCTTCCTCGCCGAGCGGCAGCGCGCGGAAGCTGAGGCGACGCTGGATGCCGCGCTCGCAATTCACAGGGAGGTCCGCAACCGGCGCGCGGAAGGAACGGCGCTGGGCGACCTGGCCGGCATTTACCAGCAGACGAACCGGCTCGAACTGGCCGAGCGGACGTACCAGGAGGCGATCGCTATCCACCGGGAAGTCGGCAATCGCAGGCTGGAGGGCGTCGCCCTCGGGAACCTGGCCAGCCTGCACCACGACCTGGGAAGGCTCGAACGGGCGGACCAGTTGTACCGCGAGGCGATCCCCATCCACCGGGAACACAAGCATCGCCGATTCGAAGCGCTGCATCTCTGCGAACACGCGCTCGTGCTGCTGGATCTGGGTCGGGAGGAGGAGGCGCGCCGGTCGTGGCGCGAAGGCGCCGGGCTCGTGGGCAAGACCAACGATCCCGGGGAATTGGCGGAGTGGACCCGGACCATGCGGCAGGCGTGCGAAAAAGCGGGCGTCCCGCCGTTCGACGACGCGCCGGCGTGAGAACTCTGAGCGTGAGAAAAAATCGCCGCGGGCCAGGGCTGCGTCGGCTGAGGCTTCTGTTTCTCGCAAGCGTTTCCATTTGAGGCCGACTCCGCCCCGGCCCACGGCGATTTTTTTCACGCTCAGAGGGAAAACGACTTTCTTCGAACGCTCTTCGTTGCTTGTGCGTTCGAAGCGCAACCTCAATTCTGGAGGGTGCGCTGCGCGATGAGAAGAAGCCTGTCGAGGGAGGCGTCCGCCTGCTGCAGGCGCACCGGGAGCAGTTGGAGCTGGTTCCCACGAACATCGAAGACCTGATCGCGGCTCAACGGCCGAGACCGTCAACGCAGACCTGCGGTGTTTCCGGGGCCTCGATCGCTTCCTCGTGCGCGGCTTGCCGAAAGTCACCTGCGTCGTCCTATGGTCGGTCCTGGCATACGACTTGATGCGGCTCTTCAGGCTGACCACATGACTCCACGCCGCCGCTGCTGATGCCGTTTTCCCAGAGCGCGTGAAACAAGCGAGCGACGGCGAGCGATCGGGGCGAGCGGCACGCCGTCGCGGCTGTTAGCGACGGCGGGACGCGAGGTCTGATCGCCGACGGCGCTCGATTGTTTCACGCGCTCTCTGCGCGCGGCTAACCCCGCTTTCCGTTCCCGCCGCCGAGTTCCTCGATCCGCTTCACGTAGTACTCCTCGGCCACGACGCGCCTCGAGTGCAGTTCGCGGATCGCCTGGACGCCGATCAGCGGCGACTCGTGCAGGAGCTTGAGCAGCGCGGCCTCGTCGGCGACCTCGATCAGCTCGCACCCCTCTGTTCCGGCCCGCAGCGTCGCGGTGCGCGGCTGCCCGGGGCGCAGCAGCGCCGCTTCGCCGAAGAACCCCTCGGTGCACTTCTGCGACCAGCCGGCTTTCTCGATGATGACGGAGCCGCAGCCGCGCTCGAGGACATACATCGTGTTGCTGGGCTCGCCCTCGGCCGCGATGACGGCGCCCGGCGCGAACTTGCGCCGCCCGGCGGGCGGGAGCAGGTCCAGCGCGCCGCGCGGGCTGGACAGGTAGCGTTCGAGATCCTCGAGCAGCGCTCGGGCGGAGGGGTACCGGTCCGCGGGCGCCTTCTGCAGGCACCGGCCGACCATGTCCTCCAGCGCCTTCGGCACCGGGTCCGCCGACCGGATCCGCTCCGGCATCCGGCCAAGGAGCTCGTTCGGCGCCGGCGCGGCTTCGCTCAGCACGCGCGACAGCAGTTGCTGCGTCGAATGCCCGGAGAACGGAAGCTCGTGCGTGAGGATCTCGTACAGGATCACGCCGAGCGACCAGACGTCCGAGCGCGCGTCGATCTCCCCCAGCGCCCCGCGGGCCTGCTCCGGCGCCATGTACGCCGGCGTCCCCATGATCGCCCCTTCCATGCTGAGGAAGGGATCGTCGAGCGGCGCGGCGCCGACGGCCGGGAGATCGGCGCGCCCGACCCACTTCGCCAGCCCGAAGTCGAGGACCCGGGCGCGGGTGTAGTCGGGAACCAGGAGGATGTTGTCCGGCTTGAGGTCGCGGTGCACGACCCCGGACTCGTGGGCGTACGCCATTCCCTCGCAGACGCGCAGGAAGTCCCGGAGGTGACTGGCCCGGGCGGCGCTGCGCGCGGACAACTCGAGGCCTTTCGCCGGCCGCATCGCGTCCCGAAGCGACGTCCCCTGCACCAGCTCCTGCACGATCGTGAACGACGCGCGCCCTTCGTGCTCCCACAGCCCGGAGTCGTAAACGCGGATCACGTTCGGGTGCACGAGCCCCGCGAACGACGCTTCGCGCCGGAAACGCAGCACGCGCTGCATCGACATGTCGGTCAGGACGGTCCCGTCGACCGGGCTCAGGTCGAGCGGGCAGACCTTGAGGGCCACGCGGCGTTCATGAAGGGTATCCCGCGCCTCATAGACGACGCCCATCGCGCCGCGGCCCAGCTCCCGGACGACCGCAAACCGGTCAGCGGCCAGCCGCGGATCGCTGCGAACGTGATCGGAGGGGGAGGCGTCCATCGTTCTCCTGGATGGCTGCGGGAAGCGGGCCCGGTGCTCCGCGACATGATAGCGATTTGGGGCCGACGGGGAGCCCTCGGCGCGCGGCCGGGATCGCCGGGGCGATGGAGGGAAACAGCAACGACAACGTTTCAATCCTCAAGGAAACGGCAACTCCAAGCCGGCTAGAAGTGGCGTCCATCGCAAGATCCGCCCTCCGCATCGAATCGGGAGAGCCCACTTGGCGGGGATTCTTGAAGTTGCAGGCTTGAAGTTCGCCGCTTACTTGAAGTTCGCCTTCTGTGACCTCTTGCACTTTCAAGCAACGGTGGCAAGGGCGACGGCGAGTCGTTCTTCGATTATCCGGGAGTCCTCCTTCGAGAGAGACAAGCAGGAAATCTGATGGCGCCAATCTGCGAGACGAAGGTCCAGCAACATTGA
>CAZPWT010000027.1:0-29367 GCA_964590435.1 uncultured Planctomycetia bacterium | reverse complement strand
CCGATCCTCTGCGACATCCGCATCACGTACTTCGAAGAGCCGCAGACGCTGTATCGCCTGTCGAGCTCGGAAGCCAAGAAGTAAGCCTGACGACCTGAGTGACCGACCCGACGCCGCCGGCGACCCCGGCGGCGTCGGTCTCATTCCTCCGGCTCCGCAGGCTCTTCGCCGAGCCGCATGATTGCGCTGACGGCGAGGAAAGCCCTCCGTGTCCGGAGCAACTCACTGGTCCCCATGGACTCGAGACCGCGAGGAAGCAACGCACGCGGCGGCACGGGGGCGCGAGCGAGAATTTCGCGGCCCGCGGGCGTAATGGTCAACCAGACGACGCGGCGATCGTCCTCGCATCGCTCCCGGGCGATCCATCCCTTCTTCACTAACTGGTCGGCAAGCGCGCTCACGGTGCTGATATGGAGATACATCGAATCGGCCAGCTGCCCCACAGTCATGCGAGTGGTCGTCGCGAGGGTCATGAGCGCCCAAACCTGGGGACCGCCCGCTCCATGCTCGCGAATCCCGCGTCTCGTGAAGCGATAGGTGGCGCGCACCACGCGCTGGATGGTCTGGACGATGTCGCCGATCGCCTCGCGGCGCTTCGAGGCCTCGGACCTGGCTTTCGCGTCCGCCCGATCGGTCATGTCGGCTCCCGCAATCCGTGAGTACGATCTCGGGGCCAGTCTAAACGGAAGAGGGCTCCGCGCCAGACTTGTGAGCGCGAGGGGCCTGGGCCTCCCCCCGGGGGCGCGACCGGGAGATCCAGGCGTATCGTGCCGCTACATCGCCCCGTCGTCGTACCAGCGATCACTCAGCAGGGGCCCGGTCCGCCCGCCGTGGGCGAGGGCGACGCCGCAGTGCCTCGCGTACTCCTCGACGAATTCGCGGAACGCGCGGTCGAGGGCGAGGCCGTGGCGATTGGTGTAGGTGCGGTAGGTCAGCACGCCGGCGGGGGTCAGCGCGAGGAGGCGCCGGCCGACGACGTTTCCCCCGGGCTCCTTCGCCCACACGATCGCCTTGTCGATGTCGATCGCGTTGGAGACGGCGCTCCACGCGTTCGAGCCGCGGAGGCTCAGGCACGAGGCGAACCCGTACTCGCCCATGAACAACACTTCGAACGGGTCCGTCTCGACCGTCAGCGTGATCCTCCCCTCGAAGTCCGAATCCGGCGTCTGCTCGGCCAGCCGGACGCGCTCCAGGTTCATCTCCGCTTCCTGCACCAGCTCGGGGTCCGGCGCAGGCCGGCGCGGCGCGGCCTTCGCCTCGCCTTCCCCCTCCGGCTCCTCCGCCGGCGGCGCCTTCAGTTCCGCCAGCGCCGCCGCGAGATCCTCGTACGACTCCGAAGCGATCCCCTTCGCTCCCGCCTTCTCCAGGATCGACCGCGCCTGCGAAAGGTCCGCCTTGATCCGCCGCTTCTTCTCCGCCAGCGCATCCTGCGGCCGGTACTGGTAATCCTTCGTGAATGGCGCCCGCCACCGGTCGATCTGCACCCCCGGCTGCCCCTTCTGCACCTTCTCCGCCCACTCCAGCACCTTCGGCTCCGTCCGCATCCAGTCGTGCGGCTGTCCCGCGATCCGGTCCTCGATCAGCCGCTTCAGGTACTTGACGTTGTTCGGCAGCCCCTGGATCGCCTGGAACCACAGGAACGACGGCAGGATGCGCGGCTCGACCTTTGCGATGTCCACGGGTCGCCCGAGCACCTCGCGCAGCCGGGTCTGGTACAGCTCCATCCGCTCCTTCTCCACCGACGACACGGCGATGCGGATCGCCTCGGACCGAAGCGCGTCGCGCAGGTGCTTGGAGAGGTCTTTTTTCTCGCGGCGGAGAAGCGCCTGCGCGGGCTCGGGGAGGCGCTTCTCGGCCTCGGGGTCCGTGAACGCCTTCGCGTACGCCGGGTTGAGCCATGTGGCGACGAGGCGGTTGAGCGTCTTCTGCCGCTCGAGGAGCTTCTCCCTCCGCGGGCCCTGGGCCTTGTCGATCATGTCCTCGATGGCGCGCAGCTCGATCTCGGCGTCCTGGAGGCGGCTGGCGAATTCGTCGAGGGGCGCGAGGCGGGGCTGGACGTGGAAGCGCGCGCCGAGTTCGACGACGAGGGCGTAGAGGGAGGCGAGGTCGCGGTCGGCGACGAGGAACGCCGCGGCGGGCGGGAACGAGTGAGGCGGCGGGGTGCCGGTGTCGAGTTTGCGGCAGAAGCGCTCGTGCTCGGCGCCGGTGTGGCAGAGGTAGCCGAGCTGGAAGGCGCCCTCGAGGAAGCGCTCGGCGGCGGCGGTGGAGATGGCGTCGTCGCCGGCGTTGTCGATGATGAACATGACGAAGTCCCAGACGGGCGAGAACTTCTCGGAGTCTTCCTTGCCGCCGGCCTGGGCGGGAGGGATCTTGCGCCAGAGGACGATCCCGGCGGCGTCGCGAAGGGCCTCGAGGAGGACGTGTCGGCGGGCGCGCAATTTCTGGCGGAACATGATGGCCATGAGGGCGCGGGCGCGGCGGGAGCCGACGCGGGGCGGCTCGCGGAGGGCGTTCTCGAGGCCGGTCTTGATGTGGGCGGCCTCGGAGATCGCCATGAGCGAGGACATCTCCTCGGCGCGCACGAACGCCCGGTGGGCCGGCTCGCGGGAGAGCGACTCGAACAGCGCCAGCGTGCACTCCCGCGTGAACTCCGGGCGCAGCTTGAGCAGCTCGCGGAAGAACCCGAACGCGAAGTTCGTCGCGTGCTCGATATTGGCGAGCGCCGCCTCGACCTCGGGGGGGCCGAGAAGTTCCGGCCGCTCCTGCGCCAGCCGCCGCAGCAGCTCGTACGCCGGGTACGCGTTCGCCGCAAACCCCTCGCACACCGCCGTGACGAGGTCCGGGCGGACCAGCCGGATGTCCTCTCCCTGGAAGGCATAACGCACTGCGTCAATTCCCTTCCCCGGGTGGCGGCGCAGAAGCGCAACGTACCGGTCCATCAGCCGCGGCCGGTCGTCCATGAGCCGCCGCAGGATGGAGAACAGGCTCCCGGCGTCCGCCTTCGCGGCGGCGTCCAGCCGGTCGAGCAGCGCGTCGTCGAACAGCTCCGGCTTCGCGCGCGCCGCGCCGTCGAAGAACTCCCAGCCCTTCTCGGGGTTCGCGGCAAGGTTGCGGAGCACCGCCTCCACGAGGCGCGGGTCGAGCAGCGGCGCCTCGTCCTTTGCGGCGCGGGAAGCGCCCTCGACGGCGGCCGCAGGGAACTCGTCGAAGCGGGCGAGGATGCGATCGATGAGGCCCGGGGCCCGGTCGGGATAGTGCCCCGCGAGGCTGAGCAACGTGATGAAGTAGTCGGCGGGCGCGGCGGCGCGCTTCTGCTCGAACCAGTCGACGTGCACGGGGAGCACGAACTCGGGCTCGTACATGGCCGCCGCTTCCAGGATCCCCCACGCGCCCTCGGGGTCGGCGTCGAACCAGGCGCGGGCCGCGGCGAGCCATTCGTGGTCGATGACCGGGTGGCACTCGTGGAGGTGGTACCCGGCGGCGCCGAGCCCCTGGCCGGCGTTGCGGGCGATGACGGCGCGCGCGGCCTCGGACAGCGCGGCCCGCCGGTCACGGTCCTTCTTCGCCAGGTGGATAAGGCAGCAGACCACCGATCCCGGCTGGACGTGCGCGTGCGCCTTCAGCCACTCGATCGCCTCGTCGTCGAACATCCCCGGCGACGACCGCGCCGCGTCGCAGAGCCGGTTCCACGCTTCCTGCCCGGCCTTCTCGACGTACTCGTCCAGCGAGGCCGCCTCCGGCCCGCGCCAGCCGCGCATCTGCGAAATGAGGTCGCCGTGTGCCACGGGCCGGGATCATACCCGCGATTGGTGGACACGCGCCTGTCGCGGAAGTACCACGGGGCGATGAGCGCGGCCCTTCCCATCCTGTCGATCGAGCCCGAGCTGGTTTCGCGGCTGCGCGAGAAGCGGCGGGTCGTGGTGACGGCGCCGACGGGGTCCGGGAAATCGACGCAGGTGCCGCGGATGCTGCTGCGAAGCGGGCTGCTGGGAAGCGGGCAGTGCGTGGTGCTGCAGCCGCGGCGGATCGCGGCGCGGATGCTGGCGGCGCGGGTGGCGGAGGAGGAGGGGTGCGCGCTGGGGCGCGAGGTCGGGTACCAGGTGAGGCTGGAGAACGTGAGCGGGCCGGCGACGCGGATCCGGTTCGTGACGGAGGGGATTCTGCTGCGGCAGATGGTGGGCGACCCGAAGCTCACCGGCATTGCGGCGATCGTGTTCGACGAGTTCCACGAGCGGCACCTCGAGGGGGACGTCGCGCTGGCGCGGGCGCTCGACCTGCAGGAGTGCGAACGCCCCGACCTGCTGATCGTCGTGATGTCGGCGACGCTCGACGGCGCCGCCCTCGAAACCTACCTGAAGCCCTGCGCCCGGGTCTCCACCGAAGGCCGCCTGTTCCCAGTCCACATCACCCATCTCCCGTCTCCCGACTCCCAGCTCTCCGAGAGCGCCGCCGACGCCGTCGCCGCGTGGATCCGCGCCGGCAACGACGGCGACGCGCTTGTTTTCATGCCCGGCGCGTGGGACATCACGCGCACCCTCGAGGCGCTCCGGACCCGCCCCGAGACCCGCGACGCCGCCCTTCTCCCCCTCCACGGCGAACTCTCCCCCCGCGACCAGGACGCCGCCGTCGCCCGCGCCGACCGCCGCAAGGTCGTCGTCGCCACCAACGTCGCCGAAACCTCCCTCACCATCGACGGCATCCGGCTCGTCGTCGACTCCGGCCTCGCACGCCTCCCCCGCCACGACCCCCGCCGCGGCCTCAATACGCTCTTCATCGAGCCCATTTCCCGCGCCAGCGCCGACCAGCGCGCCGGCCGCGCCGGCCGCACCGCGCCGGGGACATGCATCCGCCTGTGGAGCGACGCCGAACATGCGAAGCGGCCCGCGCGTGAAGAACCGGAGGTGAAGCGCCTCGAGCTGGCGGAGGCGGCGCTCGCGCTGAAGGCGGGCGGCGTGACCGATCTCCGGAAGTTCCGCTGGCTCGACGCGCCGGAGGAGAAAGCCCTCCAGCACGCCGAGAACCTCCTCACCGACCTCGGCGCGCTCGACGACGCCGGCGCGATCACGCCACTCGGGCGGCGGCTGCTCGCGTTCCCGGTTCATCCGCGCTGGGCGCGGATGCTGCTTTCCGCCGCCGACCTCAAGTGCGTCCGCCTCGCTTCCCTCGTCGCCGCCCTGATGCAGGGCCGCGACCTCCTCGTCCGCTCCGCCGACTCCATGGCCGTCGAGTTCCGCAAGGACGTCCTCGGCGACCGCGACACCTCCGACCTCTGGATCCTCGTCCGCGCCTGGGAATTCGCCGCCGAAAACCGCTTCCGCCTCGACGCCTGCCAGCGCGCCGGGATCCACGCCGCGGCCGCGCGGCAGGTCGGCCCCGCGCTGGAACAGTTCCTGCGGATCGCAAAACGCGAGGGCCTGCCCGTCGAGGACGGCGCCGTCCCCGAGGAAGCGCTCCGCCGCTGCGTCCTCGCCGGCTTCCCCGACCGCGTCGCACGCCGCTTCGACACCGCGACCCTGCGCTGCGAAATCGTCCACGGCCGCCGCGGCCTCCTCTCGCGCGAAAGCGCCGTCCGCCGCGCGCCGCTCGTGATCGCCGGCGAGATCCGCGAGGTCGAGGGCCGCGGCCGCGAGGACAAGACGCTCCTCGGCCTCGTCACCGCGATCGAGCCCGCATGGCTGGAAGAACTGTTCCCGTTCGACCTGTCGCGCAAGCTCGTGGTCGGGTTCGACAACGAGGCGAAGCGCGTCACCGCCGAGGAGGTCACGCGCTTCCGCGACCTCGCGATCGGCAAGAAGCCCGCCGATCCGCCGCCCGACGAGGCCGCAAAGCGCTTCGCCGACGAAGTCCTCGCCGGCCGCCTGCAGTTCCGCGAGTGGGACGCCGCCGTCGACCAGTGGCTGCTGCGCGTCGCTTTCGTCGCGAAGGCCTGCCCCGAGCTCGGCCTCCGCCCCCCCGACGACGCCGTCCGCCGCGCCGCCATCGAGCGCCTCTGCGCCGGCGCGCTGTCGTGGAAGGACCTCCGCGACCGCCCGGTGATGCGCGAGATCCGCGCTCTCGTCGAGCCCGCTCTCCAGTCCGCGGTCGAGAAGCACGCCCCGGAGCGGCTGGACCTGCCGAATGGGAAGAAACCGAAAGTCGTCTACAGCGCGGACTCTCCGCCTCACATCGCGATGCGCATCCAGGAGCTCTTCGGCGTCACCCGAGTCCCCGCGCTCGCCCTGGGCCGCGTCCCCGTCGCCGTCCACGTCCTCGCGCCGAGCAACCGGCCGGTGCAGGTCACGCAGGACCTCGCGCGCTTCTGGACCGAGCACTATCCCCGCATCAAGAAGGAGCTGCAGCGGAAGTACCCGAAGCATGAGTGGAGGTGAAGCGCACGCGAAGAAGAGTGGGGGGAGAGTGCGTGGACGCCGACCGGTCAACGCGATTCTTCGCCGACAAGTGAGTTTCCGAAGTTGACGTCGCATAGCCGGTGTCCGAGGGCGGCTATGCGCTCCCAGTGACTCCTGATCGGCCACGACCGCGCCTGGGTATGCGAATCAAAGGCCTGAAGTGGTTCCAGCGCCATCCGCCCCGGTGGACATGGGAGGAACTCGGGGAATCCGACCCGCTCCACAGGCATTCATGGATTGCCGGGAATCTGGCGCGACCCGGGAGCCCGCCCCACGGATTTGAGCGCAAGCCCGACATGCCCTGGTGGGTCGAGGACCAGACCCACGGATTTCAGTGGTTTCTCGCAGCCGACCTCGCAAACCTCGCGTGGGACTCTTCCGTGAACATCGACGGCGTGATCACCATCGTCGATTACGAGGCGTTTCTCCTGCAGGGAACGATTCCGCGGCCCATGGACGAGTTCCGGATCACGGGCCACAAGGTGCTCGCTCCTGAAGAATGGGAGCGCGCCTGCAAATCCGGCGAACTGCCCTGCGCACGTGAAGACATCGCAATCCGGTTTCACCGCTTGTTCACGCTCGCGGAGACGATGCCCGGGATTCGCGAAGTGACGGTTCCCTGGCTTATCGAGCATGGCGACCCCGCGAAGACGGTCTTCGTGTACTGCTTCCGGTGATTGCAGCGCCGCGCATCGGCCCGCAGCAGCGTCCATGCCTGCGAGGTCACAGCGATTACCTGACTTCGCTCCGTTCGAGTTAGAATCCTCCCGTGATGCACCCCCTCCTCCAGCAGCACGCTCCCGCCATCCGGGACCTCTGCACTCGCTTCCGCGTCCGGAAGCTGGATCTATTCGGCTCTGCAGCGCGCGGCCAGGACCGGCCCACGAGCGACCTCGACTTCATCGTGGAGATTGAACCCCTCGCCCCCGTCGAGTACGGCCGCTGCTATTTCGGCCTGCTGTTCGGGCTGGAAGACCTGTTGCACCGGCGCATCGACCTGGTCACTGTTCCCTCGATCGAGAATCCGTTCTTCCTGAAGGAAATCGAACCGGATCGCACGGTCGTCTATGACACCGCCAGCGTCTAGCTACCTGCAGGACATCATCCGGTCCTGCGAGGCCGTGCAGAGCTTCGTCAAGGACCGCTCGTTCGATGAGTACGTCGCTTCCCTCCTCGTACGATCGGCTGTCGAACGCCAGCTCGAGATCGTGGGCGAGGCGACGTCCCAGCTCAAGGCTCACCACCCGGCGATTGCCGCGCAACTTGGCGCGACGCGGGGGGTGATCGCCTTCCGGAACATCCTGGCGCACGGGTATTTCGCCGTTGATCACAAGATCGTATGGAAGATCGTCGTGGACGACGTTCCGCAGTTTCTGGCGGCGGCACGCGCGCTCGCTGCGCCCGGCGGCACGGATGGCAGCCCCTCACTCCCGGTGCACTAGACTTCCCTCGTGACCGCCCCGGCCATCGACACCTCCCCGGCATCCGCCGAATCCTCCTACCTCTTCCGGCACGCGCTTCTTCGCGACGCTGCGTACCAGCTGCAGCTTCCCGGTCAGCGCGCACGGCTGCACGCGCTGGCCCTGGCCGCGATCGAAGCGCTGGTCGGCGGCGCGCCGCCGCGGCTCGGCGATCCCGCTCCGTCGGACGCGGACGCGCCCGAGCCGCACCCGGCGGACGCGTTTGCGGAGCAGCTGGCGGAGCATGCGCGGCGCGCCGCGGAAACGGACCCGGCGAGGTTCGGCGAAGCCCGCCGACAGTACCTGCGCCGGGCGGCGCACGAGGCCGAGCGGCGCTTCCAGAACGACCGCGCGCGTGCGGCATGGGAAGCGTGGGCCGCGCTGTCGAGGGGCGCCGCGCGCGCCGAGGCCCTTCGCCGCGCGGCGGGGCTGTGCCGGAACGCGGGGCGGACCGGGGAGGCGGAGGCACTGTTCCGGGCGGCGCTGGAGGAATTCCGGTCGGCGGGACAGCGGCTTGGGGAGGGGATGACGCTGGAGAATCTCGGGACGCTCGCGCAGGAGACGGGGCGGGTCGAGGACGCGGAGGCGCTGTTCGAGGGCGCGCTGGCGACGCTCGCCGCGGAGGGCGCCACGCACGGCTGGAGCATCGCCGCGGGAAACCGGGCCGTCCTGCGACGGATGACGGGAAAACTTGCGGAGGCCGAGCGGGGGTTCGAGGAAGCGCTGGCGAAGGCGCGCGCTTCGGGGAATCGGCGGATGGAGATGGTCGCGCTGGGGAACCTGGCGGGGATTTTCCACGAGACCGGGCGCCTGGACCGCGACCCGGGATTTGCCCGGCGCGCCCTCGAGATCGCGGGCGAGCTGGGAGACCGCCGGTCCTTGGGAGTGCTGACGGGACTGTGCGGCCACCTGGAGGCGGCGCGTGGGCGCGCCGAGTCCGCCCGCGCCTGCTACGCCGGGGCGATCGCGATTCACCGCGAGGTCGGGAACCGCCCGATGGTCGCGCTGGAACTCGGACGCCTCGCGGGACTGGACAGCCGGCTGGCCCGCTACCCCGAGGCCGAGGCGGGATTCCGGCAGGCCATGGCCCTCTTCCGCGAGTGCGGCCTCCCGCGTGACGAGGCCGTCCTGCGCGGCAACTTGGCCTCGGTCCTTCGCGACACCGGGCGGCTGGAGGACGCCGCCGCGCTCTACGACGAAGCAATCGCGGCCCACCGGCAGATGAGCAACCGGCGCTTCGAGGGCGTGCACCTCTGTGAGTCGTCTTTCGTCCTGTTGCGTCTCGGCCGCGTGGCCGAGGCCCGTACGCGGTGGAGGGAAGGCGCGCAGGCGCTCCACGAGGTCGGGGACCGGGAATCGCTCCGGCTCCTCGGCGAAGAGATGCGCGAACGTTACGCCGGAGCAGGGGTGGGGTCGCTGGAGTAGAATCGCGGCATTCGTCAGGGAGTGTCCCCATGCGGCCCGCGCCCCTCTTTCTGCTCCTCCTCGCCGGCACCGCAGCCGGCCAGGAAGCCGACCCCCCGGTCAAGTCGCTTCCGTTGATCCTCTCTCCCGTCATGGACGCTCCCCGCGTGGAGACCTGCGCCGTCCGGCTGTCGTGGAAGGACGGCGCGCAGGTAGAAGCGGTGGATCCGGTGGAGATCCAGGAGTACGTGGTGTACCGGCGGGTCGGGGAGGGGGCGTGGAAGCGGCTCGAGGTAACGCGGAGCCGACGGTGCGTGGACGGGACGGCGCCGCCGGGGGAAACGTGCGCCTACCGGGCGACGGCGCTGGGGATGGCGGGGAAGCCGGAGCGGAGGCGAGTGGAGTCGGAGCCCAGCGGGGTGGTGGAAGCGAAGGTCGTCGAGACGATGGCGATGCTGTTCGTCGGGAACACGCAGGGGGGGGCGGTCGTGGAGGTGAGGAAGTTCCTCGAAGGCAAATGGCGGCGGTTGCGCTACACGCTGCAGCCGCGGGGAGCGGAGAAGGATGCGACGGGAGAGATCGGGCGGGTGGAGATGGAGCGGGATCCGTCATCAGGGTTTCAATTGAAGCTCGACTTCCGGACGGGGTACGTGCTCACGAAGGTCGAAAAGGCGAAGTACCGCTTCACGCGGGTCACGCCCTCCGGGTCTCCCGTGGAGTCGAGCCGCGACCGGTTCCGGATGACGTACGAGGACGAGTCCGGAAAGGAACACAAGCTCTGGATGGTCGACGAGGACGAAGGCGACTAGCCGTACCGGGCATACCCGCTCAACCGCGGGTCACTTCATCCCGTCCACCACGCCGTTGAGCGTCGCGCTCGGCCGCATCGCCGCCCCGGTCTTCGCGGGATCGGGATGGAAATACCCGCCCATGTCCACGGGCTTGCCCTGCGCGCCGATCAGCTCCCCGTTGATCTTGGCCTCGTTCTCTCCCAGCGCCTTGGCCACGGGCGCGAACCGCTTCTGCAGCTCGGCGTCGCCGGTCTGCGCGGCCAGCGCCTGGGCCCAGTACAGGGCGAGGTAGAAATGGCTGCCGCGGTTGTCGATTTCGCCGACCTTGCGGGCGGGGCTCTTGTCGTTGTCGAGGAACTTGGCGATCGCCTGGTCGAGCGTCGTCGCGAGGACTTTGGCCTTGGCGTTGCCAAGGGTGTCGGCGACGTGCTCGAGGGACGCGGCGAAGGCGCTGAACTCGCCGAGAGAGTCCCAGCGGAGGTAGCCCTCCTGCTGGAACTGCTGCACGTGCTTGGGGGCGGATCCTCCGGCGCCGGTCTCGAACAGGCCGCCGCCGCCGAGGAGCGGGACGATGGAGAGCATCTTGGCGCTGGTGCCGAGCTCGATGATCGGGAACAGGTCTGTGAGGTAGTCGCGGAGGACGTTGCCGGTGACGCTGATCGTGTCGAGCCCCTTGCGGATGCGCTCGCAGCTCAGCTTCATCGCCTCGACCGGCGCGAGCGTGCGGATGTCGAGGCCCTTGGTGTCGAGCTGCTTCAGCGACGCCTCGACCTTCGCGATGATCTGGCGGTCGTGGGCGCGCTCGCGGTCGAGCCAGAAGACGACGGGGGTATTGGACAGGCGGGCCCTCGTGACCGCGAGCTTGACCCAGTCGCGGATCGGGGCGTCCTTGGTCTGGCACATGCGGAAGATGCCGCCGGTGTCGACCTTCTGCTCGAGCAGGGTGGCGCCGGAGGCGTCGAGGACCTTGATCGTGCCGGGGCCCTCGGCCTTGAAGGTCTTGTCGTGCGAGCCGTACTCCTCGGCCTTCTGGGCCATGAGGCCGACGTTCGGGACGCTGCCGAGCGTCGCGGGGTTGAACGCGCCGTTCTTGCGGCAGTCCTCGAGGATCGCCTGGTAAATGGTGGCGTAGCAGCGGTCCGGGATCATCGCCAGCGTGTCCTGCAGCTTGCCTTCCGCGTTCCACATCTTGCCGCCGTCGCGCACGACGACCGGCATCGAGGCGTCCACGATGACGTCGTTCGGGACGTGCAGGTTCGTGATCCCCTTCGACGAATCCACCATCGCCAGCGCCGGGCCCTGCGCCAGCGCGGCCTTGAAGTCGCCCTCGATCGCGGCGCGCTGGGGCTCGGGAAGGGACTTGAGCGCATTGAAGAGCTCGCCGAGGCCGTTATTGGGGTTGATGCCGAGGGTCTTGAACGTCGCGGCGTGCTTTTCGAAGACCGACTTGAAGAACACCGAGACGGCGTGGCCGAACATGATGGGGTCGGAGACCTTCATCATGGTCGCCTTCAGGTGCAGCGACAGGAGCAGCCCCTCGCGCTTCGCCGTCTCGATCTGGTCCGCGAAGAACGTGCGGAGGGCGCGGGCGCTCAGGACGGCGGAGTCGATGACTTCGCCGGCCTGGAGCGCGACCTTCTCCTTGAGGACCTTCGGGCCGCCGGACGCGCCCTCGAACACGATGCGCGCCGTGGTCGCGGCGGCGACCGTCGTGGAGGTTTCGCTGCCGTAGAAATCGCCGGAACTCATGTGAGCGACGCGGGCCTTCGTCGCCGGGTTCCACGCCGCCATCTTGTGCGGGTGCTGCCGCGCGTACTTCTTCACCGACAGCGGCGCGCGCCGGTCCGAGTTCCCCTCGCGCAGCACCGGGTTCACGGCGCTTCCCAGCACCGCCGCGTACTTCGCCGCCACGGACTTCTCGGCGTCGTTCGCGGGCGTCTCCGGGTAGTCAGGGACGTTGTACCCCTGGCCCTGCAATTCCTTGATCGCGGCCACGAGCTGCGGGCCCGACGCGCTGATGTTCGGGAGCTTGATGATGTTCGCCTCGGGCTTGAGCGCGAGCGAGCCGAGCTTCGCCAGGTCGTCCGGGACGCGCTGCCCGGGCTTCAGCCGGTCGGGGAACGCCGCGAGGATGCGCCCCGCCAGCGAAATGTCCGCCGTCTCCACCTCGACGCCCGAGCCGCGCGTGAACGCCTGCACGATCGGGAGCAGCGAAAACGTGGCCAGGGCAGGTGCTTCGTCCGTCTGCGTCCAGAAGACCTTCTGCGTGCTCATGGAGTCTCCTCGGGATTCTTCGCGGCCCGGTCCCTTCGCGGGATTGGCGCCAGTCTTAAGCCGCGGATTCTACCGGCAGGGGACGGGAAGCGCCTCGTTTGTGCGGGTCACCGCAGCCGTCCTGGGCCGGTGCGGCGCTACGAGAACTTCTCCCACCAGTGCTCCAGCTTCATCAGCGCCAGCGCTCCCGCCAGCGGTCCCGGCAACACGACGCAGCGCACGAGAAACATCCCGGGGAGCCGCTTCAGGTGGTACAGCGCCACGCCGCCGAGCACGAGCGACACGGCGCCGAGGAGGGCGAACGGGATGAGCCAGGCCGAACTGGCGGGGATGGCCCAGATGGGGAGCGACAGGACCGCGAAGCCGTAGGAGAGGAGGGTGAAGAGCTGCCAGGTTTCGGGGCGCCCGCCCTGCGGGCTGACGAGGAACATGGTGATCGGGCCTCCTTGGACGCCATGGTACCGCGTGACGGCGCTCGGGTGCGGGACCTTGCGGGTGCGGCGAAGCGCCGGATAGGATCGCGCGCCGTGAAACGGAATCGTGCGGTGGAGCCGGAGGACAGGCCTGGGGAGGCTCCGGACCCCGCGCCGGCCGCGGGCGTGAAGCGGCTTCGCGACGCGTTCGACGGGCGGATCATGGCGATCGGGCTCGTCGCGGCGTTCGCGCTCGCGGTGGACAGCGCGCATCCGGCCACGGCGGACCTCGTGCTGCAGCCGGCGTGGTTCCTCGCGCTGTATGGCGCACTCCCCTTTTGCGTCGCCGTGCTCGTCGAAGGCGCGGGGCGGTGGCGCGCGGCAGTCCCGGCAGCGTGCGGGGCGTTCCTCATCGCGGTCATGATCGCGACGCGGGTCTGGCTTGCGCCCGCGGGTTTTTTCGAGAAGCAGCCGTGGACGGCGGCCGCGCTGGTGACCACGGGGCTCGCCCTCGCCGTCGCGAGCGCGGTCGCCGGTCGCCTCGACCTTTCGCGCTGGGGTGTCGGCGCCGGAGACTGGCGGTGGTGGGCGCCGCTCACCGGCTTCCTGCTGCTGCTCGCGGCGCCGCTCGTCTTCGCAGCCGCCCACATGTCCCCCGAACTCATGTCCTACTACCCCGAGTACGGCCCGGCCCGCCACAGTGCCCGCGCCCTCCTCCTCTCCCAGCTCGGCACCGGCGTCTACATGCTCGCCTGGGAGTACTTCTTCCGCGGCTTCCTCACCTTCGCCATCGCCGCCCGCGCCGGCGCCCCCGTCGCCGTCCTCCTCCAGGCCCTTCCCTTCCTCATCCTCCACACCGAGAAGCCCGAGCTCGAACTCTTCGCTTCCTACGGCGGCGCCATCCTTGTCGCCGCGTGCTGTCTCCGCGCCCGGACGTTCCTCCCCGCCTTCATCCTGCACTGGGGAATCAACGCCATGATGGAAGTGACGGCGTATCTGAACGCAAATTGAGCGGCGCCGCCGCGCTGGAGTTCGCCCCGGCGCCGGAGCTAGAATCCCCATGAGCAGTGAGCGTGAGCACGAGCCGGAAGGGTGCCTCCCGGCAGTCGTCGGCCCCGGCGGACACGAAGACCATGAGCGCCTTTCCCACCCTGAGTCCCAAGTACCACGGCGCGATCGAAATGGCGATCGCGTGGCAGTTCATCATTCTGCTCATGACCGCGCTGATGCTGGACGGCGGCATGCTGTTCCGCCTGAGCCTGGTGGGCGCCGGGGCGCACTGGGCGCTCATCCTGATCTGCCTGGTCCGCCGGCCTGAAGCCCCGACCCGGATGGACCTGGGCTTCATTCGATTCGGCTACGTCCTGGTCGGCGTCTTCCTCTGGATCCTGGTCGCCATTTCGTAACTCCGTCAGCCGCACAGGGACCTTGATCGGGCAAGTCCCGGCCCCGGGACGAGGAGCGCGGCATCACGGCGGACACACGACCTGGCCTTACGCGATGCCTTCGAAACTCGCCAGCTACCTCGGTCCCTTTCCCGCCGGCCCCGGGTCCGTGTCCGGGATCTCCGTCTCCCACTCGACGCCGAGGCGGTGTCCCTCCCGGATGTGCTCGTTCGGGTCCTTGTCCGGCACGAGGTGCTTCTCGTTCGCCTTCAGAAGCGCCGCCTCGAGGTCTTTCCCGGTCGCCTTCGCGTCGATTTCAGCGAGCACCTTGCCTTCGAGGCCGTAGGCGTCAGGTTCGATGACGAGGAAGCCGGACTTCTTTGTGACGCCCTTGACGGCCTCCAATTCCTTGGCGTCCGCCGTGCTGGCGTACACGAACTTCCCCGCCACCGCTTCGCTCCACGCGACGGCCGCGAGCGCTTCTTCCTGCTTCGCGACGCCGTCCTTCCCCGCTACGAGCGAGACGACACAGGCGCGGCCATCGCACGCCGCGACGTCGAGCGCCAGCCGGACGTTCTTCATGACCGGCAACTCGCGCTTCGCATCTTTCTTCGCCTGGTACCGCGCGGCGAGTTCCTTCATCCCCTGGGCCATCGCCTCGGCGTCGGCGAACGCGGCGTCGGGCGAGCGGCCGGCGCGGCTGATGAGCTTTCCGTCGGGCGAGAGGATCGCGAACATCGTGTTCTCGAGCTCGCCGGAGCGGCCGACGAAGTACGACTTCATCACCTCGGCCTCTGACTGGCTCTCGTACGTCGCGAGCCGGATGCACACGAACTCGCGCGAAGCGTCGATCACGCCGCGGTCGGACAGGAAACTCCCGTCCGTCTTGCGCTTGCCGGGTCACCAGAGGCCAGAGATGCCGTGGCACTGCGGCGCGGCGGACGTCAGCAGGATCGGGCGGCCCGTGGCCTTCGCGACCCGCAGGCCGCGCTCCCACGTCCCGTACCAGGCGATCCCGGGCGGAGCTTCCTCGGCAGCGGCCAATCCCAGCGTGCAGGCGACGACGACGGCGATGAGCGTGGCGGTTCTCATGCGTTCTCCTTATGCAGTAGGAACGCGCAGGCGCCGCCGAAATTGTGCGCCACCCGGAACAGCGTCAATCGACGACGGCCACGACGTCCGAAGAGGGATGCACACGCACCGAGTAGAACGTGTTCCAGTAACCCCGCTCGAGCGTGATCTTCGGCGCCAGCGGTTTCCGCACGGGCGCCCCGGGGAAGATCCACGACGACTTCTTCTCCTCGTATTCGCCCGCGACCTCGCCCTCGAACTTCACGGTCCACGACTTCGGCATCTGCGCGAACGACGTCGCGACGATCGTCGTCCAGAGGCCGGCGGGGCAGGAAATGCGCTTGGGGCCGAAGAGTCCCATGGGGGCGCCTACGACATCACGCGGGCGGCCCCGGGTCAACCTCCGGAGCGGGCGCCTCGCGGATCGCCCGAAGCGCCGCTACCAGTTCCTCCAGCCCGCGCTCCCAGCGACGGCCGAGCGGCATCACGAATGCCCAGCCCGAGCGCTCCTTCCGCTGCGCGGCGTCGACGGCGACGGCCCAGACGCCCTCCCCTGGACGGCGATTCCCCTCCCACATCGGGTCTACCAGAAAGACTAACCACGCCCGCGTGCCTGCCGGCGACCAGACGGACGACAGCCGCCAGAATTCGTCCGCCCACCAGTCGCAATTCCGGTCCACGGCGGACCGCTTCCATCCGTTCTCCTCGAGCGTCTCCAGGATCCGGTCCTTCTGTTTCCCCCGCTCTCCCACGGCTCCCTCCCTTGTGCGTTTCCCGCGCGCTGGTAGCCTCCCAGCATGGACATCGTCCGCGTCACGGGCGGCCCGCGCCTCGCCATCATCCGCAGGCTCTTCCGCGAATACCAGAAGGACCTCGGCGTGGACCTGTGCTTCCAGTCGTTCGAGGAAGAGCTGGCAGGTCTCCCCGGCCGCTACGGTCCGCCGAGCGGCGCGATCCTCCTGGCACATCACCGGCGCCGAGCTGCAGGCTGCGTCGCGCTGCGCGACCTGGGGAAAGGCGTGTGCGAAATGAAGCGGATGTTCGTGCGGCCGGGGTTTCGGGGCCTGGGGCTGGGACGAGCCCTCGCCGAGGCGATCGTGTCCGAGGGCCGGCGCCTGGGCTACCGGACGATGAAACTGGACACCGTCCCCAAACTGCAAACCGCGCTGTCCATTTACCGCCACCTGGGCTTCCGCAAGACCGCCCCCTACTGCCACAACCCCCTCAAAGGCGCCATCTACCTCGCAAAACCCCTCGCCCGCGCCGACTCCAAATCCGCGACCTTCGACCCCGCTCGGAACCCGGAACTCCGAACCCGGAACTGAACCCCGAAACTGAGAACTCCGTCCCTAGTTCCTGAACGCGATTTCCCCTCTCTTGACCACCATCTGCACCGCTTCCCCCCGGTGAAACTCCCCGTCCAGGATCCGATCCGCCAGCGGATTCTCCACCATCTCCTGCACCGTCCTCCGCAGCTCCCGCGCCCCGTACTCCGGCCTGTACCCCGCTTCCGCCAGGAACTTCGGCACGCTCGCCGACCACGACAGCCGCAGGTCCGCGCGCGTCGCGTGCTGCACGACGTCGCCCAGGAAGCGCTCCACGATTTTTACGCAGTCGGCCAGTCCCAGCGGGTTGAACAGCACCACCTCGTCGATCCGGTTCAGGAACTCCGGCCGGAATTCCCGCTTCAGCGCGTCCACCGTGCAGCCGTAGAGCGCCTCGCGGTCCAGCGACGCGCGCTTCGCCCGGTCGAACCCGATCCGGTCGCGGGCCTCGCGGATTTCCTCGACGCCGACGTTGGAGGTAAGGATCACGATGGCGTCGGCGAACGAGATGCGCGCGCCGTGGGAATCGGTGATGAAACCCTCATCGAAGAGCTGCAGGAGCAGGTTGTGGACCTTGGCGTCGGCCTTCTCGATTTCGTCGAAGAGGACGACGGCGCGGCCCTTCTTCTTCATTTCTTCCGTCAGGTAACCGCCTTCGCTGTGCCCGATGTATCCCGGGGGAGCGCCGATGAGCTTGGCGTACTCGTGGGGGAGCCCGTACTCGCTGCAGTCGATGCGCACCATGCGCGCGCGGTCCTCGAACACGACGTCGGTGAGGGCCTTGGCGAGTTCGGTTTTTCCGACGCCGGTCTGGCCGATGAAGAAGAACGTTCCCATGGGGCGCGACGTGTCGCGCAGGCCGGCGGCCGCCCTGCGGACCACCTGGGCCACGCTGTGCACCGCGTCGCGCTGCCCGATCACGCGCTCCGCCAGCCGTTCTTCCAGCTTCGCCACCTTCTCGATCGCCTGCGCCGGCTCCGGCTCGGGCGCCTTCAGCAGGTGCAGCCCCGACTTGGCCTCGGGCGCCGCGGGCAGCGTGACATGCGCGATGTCGAGCGAAGGGTTGACCTCGACGCACAGCCGGTAGAACTCGTCGTCGAGCGCACGGCGGCCCGCGGGAACCCGGTGGGCGGCGTCCTCGGCGTGGGCGAGGTACCCGATGACGCACGCGTTGACGACGAGGCCGCGGTAGGCATTCCGGTCGGGGACGCGGGCGAAATGCAGGAGCTCGGCGATCTCCGCGGCGGCGAAGCTGCGGATCTTGATGAACTCGTCCAGCAGGGCCGAGTAGCGAAGGACGACGTTCGGTTCCATCCGGATCATGGCGGTTCTCCTGTTCCTTCTGCCCCGTGACGGCCCCCAGCCGTTCGGCGGACCCCCTCTCGATTGTTATCGGACCTTCATGTACCTAAGGTTCATAAGAATTGTAAACTTTCATGGATTGCAGAAGAAGGGCGAATGCGGGCAGAGGGGCGCTTGGCCGTCATTGCCCGCTCCCTTTGCGCGGCCGAGCATCTTTTCCGGTCCTTTTTTATCCGTGCCAAGCTCGTGGCCGTATCCCCGGAAGATCCCGTGGTCATCCCGGCTTGTTCTGCGATGCTCGAACGGAGCCTGAGCGGGCGGACGCGATGGCTGAAAAAACGGCTACGAGCTTGGCGCGGATACGAAAGGACACGAAAGGATGCCGTTGCGCGCGCATCGTGAGATTTGACCTTGCACCGAGCAGGGCAGCCCGCGCAAAACGGTGCCTAAACCGCTAGCGCTTCACCCCGCCCTCGGCTGCTTCCAGCTCCCGCCGCAGCACGCAATACCCCTCGTAGCGCCGCCGCGACATCGCCCCCCGCTCCACCTCCACCTTCAGCGCGCACCCCGGCTCCGTCCCGTGGCGGCAGTCGCGGAAGCGGCACTTCCCCTCGAAGGAGCGGAATTCCGGATAGAACGCGGAGAGATCGGTGGAGCTGATCCCCCAGAGGCCGAAGTTCTCGATGCCGGGGGTGTCGACGACCCAGCCGCCGCCTTCGGGGAGAGGGAGCATCTCGACCCAGGTGGTGGTGTGGCGGCCTTCTTCGATTTTCTTCGACAGCTCGCCGACCTTGCGGGCCCAGTCGGGGTGAATCCAGTTGAGCAGGGTGGACTTGCCGACGCCGCTGGGCCCCATGAGCGCGGTGGTCTTGCCGGCGAGCCACTGGCGCACGGGCTCGACGCCGGTGCCGACGGTGGCGCTGGTGGTGAAGACCGGGTAGCCGGCGGCCCGGTAGTCGTCCATCTCGGGGGGCGGCGCGGCGAGGTCGGTCTTGTTGATCGCGATGGCGCAGCGCATCTGGCCGGCTTCGCCCATGACCAGCGCGCGGTCGAGGGCGCGGAAGTCCGGCTCGGGGGACCTTGCGGCGAACACGGCGAGCACCTGCTCGGCGTTGGCGACCAGAACGCCTTCGAGCTGCCCCTGGGCGCCCTTGGCGCGGCAGAGCTTGGTGTGGCGCGGCAAGGTCTTGAGGAAGGTCCCCTCCCCCGCGGCCCCCGGCTCGACCTCGACCTCGTCGCCGACGGCGGCCGGCTTGTTTGCGCCGTCGCGCGAGCGGCGCACCTTGTTGGTCAGCGTGCAGCGCAGCATCGCCGTCCCCGTCTCGACGTGGAATTCGTTCCCGACGATGCGCACCACGCGTCCCTTTACCATCGCTCGCGCAGCCTCGGGCCGCCCTCAGGCAGCATCGACTTCAACGGACAGCCGTCGCAGTCCGGCTTCGTCCGGCAGAACTCCTTGCCCGTTTTCACCAGCAGCGCGTGCGCCTCGTTGAACAGCGCCGCGTCGCGCGGCAGCCCGTCCATCCACCAGCCCCGCACCTCGTCGTACCCCGACTCCCAGTCGATCCACCCGTGCCGCGCCAGGATCCGGTGCGTGTAAGCGTCCGCCACGAACGTCTCCTTCCCCGCGGCGTACAGCGCAATCGCGTCCGCCGTCTCCGGGCCGATCCCCGGCACTTCCAGAAGCGCCTCCCGCAGAGATTCGGCCGAGCGATCGAACAGCCGCTCGAGCGAGCCGCCGTGCTCTTCCTCGAGCCACTTGCAGAAGCGCATCAGCCGCTTCGCCTTCACCCGGAACGTCCCCGCGGGCTTAATCAGCTCCTCGAGCCGCGGGATTCCGAGCGACAGGATGAACGCCGCCGTCGGCGGGTTCGCCGCCGCCTTCAGCCGCCGGATCGCTTCCTCGACGTTCTTCCAGCTCGTGTTCTGCGTCAGGATCGCCCCGACGCACACTTCGAACGGCGTCTCCGCGGGCCACCATTTCTGCGGCCCGAAGGCGGCGAGCAACTTCTCGACGGCCATGGTGGCGAGCGAGCTCAAGGCGTGGAGATTTTCCAGCGCCGGAAGCGCACGGAGCTGTCGAAGTTCCCGAACCCCCAGCGCCCGTCGAGGCGGACGTCCTCGTCGTCGATCGTGTGCTCGAGGGTCTGCTTGCCGTCCACGAAGGCGCGGATCGTTCTCCCGCTGACCTGCACGCGCACCGGCTTCCAGGTCTCGGCGGGCACGGCGACCGGCGCGCTCTGCGCGAACGCCGCGCGCTCCCACCGGTCTTCCTTGAGCACCAGCAGCGCCGTCACGCCGCTCTTCATGAACGCCACCTTCACCAGGTTCCGCGCGCGGTCGTCCCACGCGCCGAGCACGATGTCGGCCTGCCCGTTCGCGAAATCCTGGATCCACGCCTCCGCCTCGATCGAGTAGTCGCCCTTCAGCTCCTGCGCGTTCAGGATCGCCGAGCCGGTTTTCGCGTACGCGGTCCCCTCCATCTCGCCCGCGTCGAGCCGCCAGTCGCCGTACTTCATCTCCCAGGGGCCCGCGTCCAGCGCCGCCAGCCAGTCGGTCCACTGCTTCTGGATCGCCCGCGGGTCGCCGATCCGTTTCGCGAAAAATGTCCGTCCCCGCGCCGCTGACGTGTCGCGGTCCGACACGCTCCCGAAATCCTTCACCAGCGCCGCCCACCCCGCGGGATTCGTCTCCACCAGCCACTTCACCAGCGCCCACGATTCGCGGTAGTACAGGTCGCGGAGAAACGCGTCCGCCTGCGCCGACAGGTCGAGCGCCACGATGTCCTCCAGCGGCACGAGGCGCCCCGAAGCGACGGCGCGGCGCAGCGACTGCAGCCCGGTTGAGAAATACACGCCCCGGAGCGCTTCCTTCCCGGTCTCCCGCTCCGCGCAGTATTCCGCCATCCCCTCGAGCGCCCACTGCGGCGCGCCTTCGTACCAGGCGACGTGGCGCCGCCAGAACATGTGCGACGCCTCGTGGACGATCAGCGTCCGCATCCTCTCGGTCAGCGGCACGCGCGCCGTGAACTCCGGCTCGACCCGCGGGGCCATCAGCAGGTGCGACTCCCCGCTCTCGACGGAGAAGAACCCGCCATTGTTGGCGAAGCGCCCGCCGTTGAGCTCCCTATCCGCCTTCAGGTACTCCTCGCGCTGCTGGTAGACGTTCAGGACGTACGGCTCGTCCTTCTCCAGCGTCACGCCCCCCAGCTCGCAGAACACCGGCCACGCATGGCGCAGCACCCCGCGCGTCTCCTTGCGGAACGTCTCGTCCAGGTGCGTCCCCTTGAGCTCGATCTTCGGCGACTCGGCGAAGACCGGAAGGGCCAGAGCGGCGGCCAGAAGCGCCGGGAGCGCGGCCCGGAACGTGCCCGGACGCGCCGTCATTTGGCGGCCGCCGGGGCTTCGGCCTTGTCGAGGTCGAGAAGCGCCTTGATGAAGGCCTCGGGGTCGAAGACTTCCATGTCGTCGATCTGCTCGCCGACGCCGACGAACTTGACCGGCATCTTGAGCTGCTCCTCGATCGCGATCACGACGCCGCCCTTGGCGGTACCGTCGAGCTTCGCGAGCACGAGGCCGCTGACCTGCAGGATCTCGTTGAACGCCTTCGCCTGGTTCACCGCGTTCTGCCCGGTCGTGGCGTCGAGCACCAGCCACGTCTCGTGCGGCGCCTCGGGAAGCTTCTTCTGCATCACGCGCCGGATCTTCCCGAGCTCGGTCATCAGGTTTTGCTTCGTGTGAAGCCGCCCCGCCGTGTCGATCAGGAGCACGTCCGCCTTCCGCGCGATCGCCGCTTCCACCGCGTCGAACGCCACCGCCGCCGGGTCCGCGTTCATCTGGTGCTTCACGATCTCGATCCCCAGCCGCCCGGACCAGATCGTGAGCTGCTCGATCGCCGCCGCCCGGAACGTGTCGCACGCGCCCAGCATCACTTTCTTCCCCTGCCCCGCGAACCACTTCGCCAGCTTCGCCACCGACGTCGTCTTCCCCGTCCCGTTCACCCCGGCGATCAGGATCACCGTCGGCCCCGACGGCGCGTACTTCACCTGGCGAGGAAGCGCCTGCAGCTGCCCCAGCAGGCTCGCCTGCAGGTACGCGTGGACCTGCGGCACTTCCATGATTTCCTTGTGTTTGTACTTGTACTTGAGGTCCTCGATGATCCGCGTCGTCGTGGCGACGCCGATGTCCGCGGTGATCAGCGTCTCCTCGAGCTCGTCGATGAACGCTTCGTCGAGCTTGCGGGTGAGGACGAAGAGGTCCTGGATCGGCGTCGTGAGGACCTTCTTGGTCTTCGCGAGGCCGGCCTTGATTTTCTCGAACGCCTTGGAGAAGAGGCCCATGGGGCCGCCCAGTTTATCAGGGTGATTGGAGTGCGGGGAGACGATCCGTGTCCTGCCCGGTCATTCCGACGCGAAGAACCCGGACAGCATACGGCGGACGAAGGCCGCCGTCGGCTGCCAGTTTCCGGTCATCGCTTCTGCAGCGGCCGCCACGTACTCGCCGCCGGGCCGGGGCCTGAGGCCGATGACGGGAGGAAGCCCGTAACGCATCAGGAGCGAATTCGCCCAGAAGCGCGCCGTGCGGCCATTCCCGTTGACGAACGGGTGGATTCGCAGCCATTCGGCGTGGCTCCACCCGGCGAGATCGATCACGGCGCCGAGCCGGTCGGAATCGTCGGGACCTGCAAACCGGCCATGATCCCGGCATGCCATCGTCGTGGATCGTCCAGCGTCGGTACCAGCCGGCGACTCGCATCTCTCCGGATGGCCGTGAGAACCTTCAGAAGGTTGCGTCGCAGCTTCGGGCTGTCGTCGTCCCAATCAGGCATCCGCTCGAATCCCGTCAACCGCGCAGGAGCCGGCGGATCTGCGTCTGCGCGCGCCCGAGGTCGGCGGTGCGACGTCCCTCGGCGGGATCCAATTTTCCCAGCCTCGCCTCCTCATCGACCAGCCGGGCGATGGTCTTTCCGAATCCCGGATCGTCGCGCCGGTACGCCCGCAGCCTCGACAGGATTCCTTCCAGTTCAGCCGCGACCTCGGCGGTTCTCAGGTCGAGATACCCGCGAACCGCATCGTTCACGAGGCGGTTGATGGGCCGCTTGAGGATTGATTGAAGCAGGACCAACCCCTCCTGGAGAGGCGCATCGAGGCGCAAGGTCGTGGCCTTGCGAATCCCGGCAATCCGTCGAGTGGCCTTCCCGGGACGCTTCATGTTCCGCATGAGGGGATGATATCAATTCCGGAAGATGACGTCATCTTGACAAAATGAAATCATGCGGGACGCTCGCCAGGTCAGGCGTCCGGGGCCTTCTCCATCGCGGCGCGGATCTTCTCGCGTTCCGGGCGGATGCGGTCGAGGATGCCGTTGACGAAGGCGCCGCTGTTCTCGGTGGAGAACGCCTTGGCGAGCTCGACGGCCTCGTTGAGGATGACGGGGCCGGGGGTGTCGGTGAAGATCAGCTCCCAGGCGGCGAGGCGCAGAACGTTGCGGTCGATGGTGGCCATGCGGCCGATGTCCCAGTTCTCGGCGATCCGGGAGATCTCGGCGTCGATCTTCCCGCGCCGCTGGATCACGCCCTGCACGATGTCGCGCGCCAGTTGCCGGACCTCGCCGGGGTCGCCGCGCAGCCCGAGGTAAGTCTCGAGGTCCGAATCGTCCCAGTCGCCCGTGAGGTCCGCCTTGTAGAGCCACTGAAGCGCCAGCCGGCGCGACTGCGTGCGGCGCCTCATTCGATCCTCGGCAGGATGTCGGACATCTCGAGCGCGGCCTCGGCGGCCTCGGCGCCGCGGTTCGTCTCGGTGCCGCTGCGTTCCAGCGCCTGCGCACGGTTCCCGGCGGTGATGACGCCGAACGTGCACGGGACGCCGGTGTCGCGCGAGACCTCCGAGACGCCGCGCGCCGCCGCGTCGCCGACGACCTCGTCGTGCCGCGTCGCGCCCTTGATGATCGCCCCGAGGCAGATCACCGCCGCATACCGCCCGGTGTTCGCAAACGCCTGCGCCGCCAGCGGAAGCTCGAACGCGCCCGGCACCCACGCCACCGTGATGTCGTCCGCCGCCACCCCGCGCGCCTCCAGCGTCCTGACCGCGGCGTCGACGAGGTTCTTCACGATGTCCTCGTTGAACAGCGAAGCCGCGATGGCGAAGCGCTTGCCGGTTCCGTCCTGGGTGGGGCGAAGGATGCTGGGCATGAGGGGGCGGATTATGGGGGGGCGGATCGGAGGCGGCAAGCGGGAACGGCTTAATATCAAATAGATAATATGAAATATGATATATGCAATGCCCTAGGAGTCGGCCACGACCCACGCCCCATTTCATATTCCATATTTCATATTATCTATTTGATATTAAGCCGTTCCTTCCCCCGGCTACCTCTGTTCTTCCGGCAGCTCAAACCGGCTCTTCTTCTCTCCCGCCTTCTTCATCACCCACCGGAATCCAACCACCGCCACCACCAGCGCCACCCCGATCGCCACCGCCACCCACGCCCGCTTGTCCTTCCACACCGGCGGCCCCGCCGGCGCTTCCTTGAACACCGGCGCCAGCACAGGCTCCCCGTCCAGGTAACGCTGCAGGTCGTCCGCCAGCTCCTTCGCCGTCGCATACCTCAGCTTCGCGTCCTTCTGCAGGCACTTCACCACCACCGCCTCGAGATCCTTCGGGATCCGCGGGTTCAGCGACCGCGGCGCCGCCGCCGGCTTCGTGACGATCGACTTGCGGATCTCGATCGCCGTCTGCCCCCCGAACGGCCGCTGCCCCGTGAGCAGCACGAACAGCACCGCGCCGCACGCCCAGATGTCGCTCGCGATCCCGACTTCCTTCGCCGCGCCCCTCGCCTGCTCCGGCGACATGTACAGGAGCGTCCCCAGCACCCGCTTGCTGTTCGGGTCGCCCTTATTGAAGCGCACGCCGCGCGCGGCGGAGAAGTCGGACAGCAGCGCCTTGTTGCGCCGGTCGATCAGGATGTTCCCCGGCTTCACGTCGCAGTGCAGCAGCCCCGCCTGGTGCGCATGCTGCAGCGCCAGCGCCACGTCGCGGATCCACTCGATCGTGTGGGGAAGCGGCTTGTCGGAGTTCTCGAACGCAAGCGGACGGCCGCTGTCCTGCTCCTCGCGGATCAGCGTCGACAGCGGCGCGCCGTCGATGAAATCCATCGTGATGTACCCGGTCCCCTCCGACTGGCCCACCTCGTGCACCGCCACGATCGACGGATGCCGCAGCTTCGCCGCCGAGCGCGCTTCCTGCAGGAACTGGTGCCGCCGCTTGGCGCTTTCCTCGGGCGTCCCCGCGTCGATCAGCACCTTGATCGCGATCGGGCGGCCGAGCGCCGGGTCGTGCGCCTTGTAGACGAGCCCCATCGCGCCGCGGCCGAGTTCCTCGAGAAGCGGATATTTGCCGAAGTACCGCCCGCGCAGCGAGTCCGGCGACGGCGCGGGTTTGTCCGGCCCCGCGTCCTCCACCTTCGCCATCGCGGCGTTCCCCGACACCGACAGCGGCGCTTCCGGCGGCGCGAGGTCGAGGTCGCCGCCGCACGGGCAGCGCCCGCGGCCGGCGGACCAGTTGCGGGCGTTGTACTGCTTGCCGCAGAAGCGGCAGCGGACGAGGGCGAGGCCCTGTTTCTCGAGGAGTTCGCGGACCTGGGAAGGCTGGAGGAGCGTGCGGCGCGCGAGGATTTCGCCGACGCGGATGTAGAGGTCCTGCGCGCGGAGATCGGCCTGGATCTTCAGCGCGGCGTCGCGCTGCTCGGGCGTGATGAGGCCCTGGTCGACGGCGATCTGGGCGAGGGGGGACTCGGGCACGGGGGTAGTTTAACGGCGAAGGGGGGCGAAGGCTGGCGGAGGGTGAAGAAGGCTGGCTAACGGACCTCGGAAGAAAGGCTCCACCGGCGCAGCGCGGCGGCGTGGGCGCGCTGGAACGCCGACAGTTCCTTCTCAAAGTCGCCCGCGAACCGGGACGGCCCCTCGAAATCCACCGTCAGGGCGAAGAGGTCTCCGGCGTCCGGCTGCGTGGCCGAGACGGTCCCGGGCCATTTCGCAAAGAGCGCGCGAAGGGCGTCGCGCGTGGCCTCGTCGCCAGCGCGCATGTCGAGGTGGCCGTGAACCACGGGTTCGGGACGTGCGGAAGAGGACGAGGAGCCCGGCCGCGGGCTTGACGGCGCCGCGGAACTTGCGGCGGGCGGAGTCCGCAGCGTCGCCTTGACGATTCCGGCCAGCAGCAACAGGACCCCGAAGAGCACAACGGGCGTCACGAGCGCGACGCCGACCAGCCACCTCGCAACTTCTCCGCGCCGAACGCGCTGCCGGTCCTCGTTTCCCGGCGCCGGCGCGCGCCCCTCGATGATCGCCAGCACGCCGCGTCCCACGGCCGCCGTGCGCCCCGGCGGCTCGTCCGCGTCGTCGAGGCCGCGCAGCAGCCCGCGCACGTCCGCCATCTCGGCCCGCCAGGCACGGCACGCCGCGCACGACGCCGCGTGCGCCTCGACCAGGCGCGCTTCCTCCGCCGCCAGCGCCCCGTCGAGCGCCGCCGAAAGCCCCTCCCTCGCCTCGGCGCAGTTCATGGGAGAGGGCCGCTCCGGAACGCCGCGAGGGCGTTGCGCAGGTGTTCGCGGCCGCGCGCGAGCCGCGAGCTGACGGTCTTGGCCGGGACGCCGAGCACCTGCGCGGCGTCCTCGTAGCTCAGCCGCTGCAGGTCGCACAGCACCACCGCCTCCCGGTACGGCTCCGGCACGCCGCGCAGCGCCTCGTCCAGCCGCGCGAGCAGCTCGAGCCGCGACGCCGCGGCGAACGGCGTCGTCGCGGAGTCGGGGATTTTTCCAAGGAGGGTCGTCGTGGCGCCGGCGGGGGAATTCACGGCGCGATGAAGCGGCTTGCGGTCGCGATTCCGCGCGCGGTCGACGGCGAGGTTGCGCGCAACGGAGTGGATCCACGGGGAGAAGCGCGCGGCGGGCTGGAACGAAGCGCGGGCGGACCAGACGCGGAGAAACGTTTCCTGGAGGAGGTCGTCGCCGGCGTGCGGGTCGCCGGTGAGGCGGTAGAACAAGCCGGCGAGCCGGGGCGACCAGCGCTGGATCAGGAGTTCGAGGGCGCGGGTGTCGCCGGACTGGACGCGACGCATGAGCGGCTCGTCGGGTTCGGAGGCCCAATCGAGAGGGACGGTTTCGCCGCCGGGGGAAAGGTCGGGCATCGCCGGGAATGTATACGTTGGGAAGCGCCGGCGGCTCCGGGCATCGCGCCAGATTCCGCCTCCACTACCACAACCTCTTGCAGCTACAACGGTTATGGCGATCCCCGATTTCGCACATTTCCGGGAGCACTTCCCCACCCCCGTCGTAATCCTCCTCACCAACAGCCCTTCCCGAAACCCCCTCAGGAGACCAGACATGCGCTTCGCCCTCACGCTCGCCCTCGCCGGACTTGTCGCCGCTTCGATCGCCGCGGCCGAAGGCAAGGTCGTCCGCAAGGAAGTGAAGAAGGAAGATCGCAAGGAGGCCCACAAGGAGGCGCACGACGAGGCGCACCAGGAATCGAAAGGCGACGCCAAGGCGGACGCCCGCGCCGACGCGAAGGCGGAGGCGAGCGCCGAGGCCACGGCGGACGCGAAAGTCGAGGTGAACGGCGGCGATGCGAAGGCAGGAGGCGTCGACGTGGAGGCGTTCAAGCGCGACTTCGAAAAGAAGGTGGCGGAGATGAAGCGCAAGATGGACGCGGAGATGGGCGAGGCGCAGAAGGAGGCGGAGGAGATGAAGAAGCGCGCGCTGGCGAACGGCGGCAAGGCGAAGCCGGAGGAGGAGAAGTCGCGCGAGCCGAAGCTGAACGAGGGACGCAAGCCGCGGAAAAACCTGAAGGGCGCGGACGAGCCGGACGGGACGGAAGACCTCAAGTAGCGGCGCACCGGCGGCGCGGGCTTCCGTGCGGCGGCCCGCGCCGCCCTGTTTCCTCCCGGTTTGCGCCGCTCGGCCGATAGACTGTCCGGGTCCCCGCGGAGGTGACCCATGCGCGTCCTGCTCGCCGCCCTGCTCGTCGCACTTCCCTGCCTCGCCGAGGAGCCTGCCGCCGCGCCCGGCAAACGCGTCCGGGACCGCGCGGCCGCGGACTGCAAGAAGCTGTTTCCGCAGTGCGGGCTCGGCGGCGGCGACGCGAACCCGATCCAGATGGCGCCGGCCGATTTCTCCGAGATGAAGATCGAGGAGCCCGGCTGCGAGAAGATGACCGGGTACATGTCGCTGCCGAAGGGCCTCGACAAGTCGAAGAAGTACGCGCTGATGTTTGTGTTCCACGGGAACGGCGACCGCGGCAAGGCGCGGGTCGGGGTGCTGGCGCAGATCACGACGGCGCGCGACCCGGTGATCGTGATCGGCGTGCAGTACCAGGAACTGCAGGCGGACGGTTCGGGGAAGATGGGGCTTCCGACGCTGGCGGAACCGGACGTGATCATCAAGGGGTGCCGGTGGCTGCTCGAGAAGACGATGAAAGAGCAGCCGGTCGATCCCGAGCGGGTCTTCGTCGGCGGGTTCTCGTGGGGCACCGCCTGGACCAGCGGATGGGCCACGGACTGGTGGAAGAACGATCCGGACGGGTTCCCCTTCCGCGCGCTGTTCCTCTACTCGAGCGGCGGCGCGGGTTCGAAGACGACGCTGCCGCCGGTCCCGACCGTCTGCACCGTCGGCGAGCTTGAAACGAAGGAGGCGGGGAATTTCGAAGTGCTGCCGTCGGTGCGGCACTACGCGAACGTGATCACGCATTGGGGATTTCCCGTGCTCTACCACGAGATCCCGAAAATGGGGCACGACGTCAACGCGCGGTGCCTGCAAATCACGCGCGACCTCATCAACGACCTCGGCGGCCCGGGCGCGGTCCCGTATCCGCCGGCCAGCGGCGCCGCCGCGCCGCAGCCCGAACCGCTGACGTTCGCGAAAAACGACGACAAGTTCGTGAAGGAGGTCCTCGCGCTCCTCGCCGATGACCGCTGGCCCGACGCCGTCGCGCGCATCGCCGAGATCGAGCTCGACCGGAAAGTCACGCTCGCCGACAAGAAGGCGATCCTCGCGTTCCGCACCGAGATGCAGAAGATCGCGCAGGCCGAGCTGCCGCGGCTCGACAAGCTCCTCGCCGACGCCGCGAAGGCGGAGGCCATCCCGAGCCCCTTCCAGCTCCGCCGCCAGAAGGCCCTTCTCGAGGCCTACGCCAAGTGGCCGTGGGCGCAGAAGAAGCAGTACGCCGAGACTGTCGCGAAGTTCGGCGACGACTACCCCCCGGCGATGCGCGAGTTCAAGCGCCGGCACAAGATGCTGACCGCGTGGGTCCTTGAGACGTCGGGCTGCCGCGACGACGCGAAACCGCTCTACGAGGAGCTGGTCGCGGCGGAGGCCGAGGACGGCGGGACAAGCCCGTGGCCGGCGGCGGCGAAGTACCGGATGAAGTGGTGGGTTGAATTGAAGAAGTGATGCTGAGTTGCGGGGTGCGAGTTGCGAGGGAGGCCCCCCCCAAGGGGCCGTACAAGCAAACCCCAAAACGCAACCCCCCACAGCAGTTAAGCGTTATTTTTAGGAACCCACC
>CAZPWT010000026.1:0-40985 GCA_964590435.1 uncultured Planctomycetia bacterium | reverse complement strand
CTCGCGCATTTGCTCGGCGAGGCTTCGTGGTCCAGAATTGCTTCTGGGCACGCTCGCTCCGCTACAGGCTGAACGGGTAATTCGCCTGGTGGACACCTCCCAGTCCACGTGATGGAACGGACTTTCCTCGGCACACCGGATACGAAATGACAGGAAAGGATGCGCGGCCGCGCAACGGGGCCGGGGTATTACGGTCGCGCATCTCCGCGCCGATGTTCGCGTTGGAGACTTTCCTCGCAACCGCGTAGACTTTCCTCTCCCCCGTTGGAAGGCCCCCCCATGAGCCTCATCGAGATTTTCCGGAATTCCCGCCAGGACTCGGCGATCCGCCGTCTGGACACGGAGCTGGAGTTCGCAACCAAGGGAAACGTCCAGGCCGCCGCGCGAGCGGAGCGAGTCGCGCAGAATGTCGGGGAACTCAATCTCCTCATGCTGGTCACGATGCGGGCCCTTCTCGACAAAGGCATCCTCACGTACGAGGAATTGGGAAAATACTTCGACCAGATCGACTCCATCGACGGCAAAGCCGACGGGAAGATCACCCTCGAGGACGTCCGCAACGCGCTGGGGCTCCGCCCGCCGGGCGGGAAGCGGTGAGCTGCAAGCCGGACGCCCCGAACCCGATCCTCTCGCGCGGCGAGGCCCGGACGCGTTCCCGGCGGCACACGTTCCGGCCGAACTACCTTTCGTTCAGCGGCACGTACCAGTGCAACCTGACCTGCGCGCACTGCTGCGTGCCGATCGAGTGGAAGGACTACTTGTCGATCGATGTGGCGAAGCGCTTCACCTCCGAGTGCGCCGAGCTCGGCATCAAGACCATGGGGTTCACCGGCGGCGAGCCGTTCCTGTACCGCGAGTTCCTCGAAAAGGTCTCGCGCCACGCCGCAAAGCTCGGGTTCCGCTTCGACAAGATCTCCACGAACGGCGCGTGGTGGAAAACGGTGAGCGAGCTCGAGGAGGCGCTGAAGAAACTGCTTCGCGCCGGCTACACCGGCCGTCTCGGCCTCAGCGTCGACCGCTTCCATCCCGTGCGGATCGACGTGCTGGCGCAGTTCGCGCGGAGCGCGGCGAAGGTGTCGAAGCGCGACGACATCCTGACGATCAGCTATGCGGCGGGGGCGCCGGACGCGGGGCTGGAGAAGGTGCAGGGGCTCGCGAAGGCGCTGGGCGGGTTCGTGGAGTTCTCGCCGGCGCTGGGCGCGTGGATGCTCGTCGCCCCCGACGTGAGCGCGACGCTGAACTTCAACCACCTCGCCGCCGTCGAGCGCGCCGAGGGACTGACGGACAACTGGGACGGCGCGTGGTTCCAGGAGGACTACTGCGAGGGCCCCGGCCAGGCGTTCGTCGTCACGCCGCGCGGCGAAGTCAAACCCTGCTGCGGCTTCGCCAGCGACCTCGACCAGCTCACGATCGGCAACATCCACGAGCACTCGGCCGCCGAGGTGCTCAAGCGCGGCCGCGAACATCCTTACGTCGGCAAGGTGTTCTCGAAAGGGCTGAGCGCGATCAAGGAAGAGGTGCTCGCAAAGGACCCGGACGCGCTTCCCGGGAAGACGACGAACCACTGCATGTTCTGCTGGCACGTCCTCACGCGCGGTCTGGCCGAGGGGATGCCGGGAATGGGCGGGCAGGTCGGGAAGTGGGTGGGCGCCCCGGGCAAGACTGGCTCAACGCGCTGACCTGCCACCACCTACTTGTCCACTTTCAGCGCCTCACCCAGCGTGCTTTCAAATTCATCCTGACGATCCACCAGGTCGACGCGAACCCCAGCAGAACCAGGGCTGCGAGGGGCCCCCAGCGAGAAGCAGCACGCCTCCAAACGATGGCGTCGAGTTCGTCCTTGAGCTTCTCGTCGTGAGAAGGGTCTCTCGCTTCAAGCGCGGCCTGGACAAGAGCCTCGCCTTCGGTCATTCCGTAGAGCCGAATGATGAAGAGTCGCTGCACGACTTCCGGATCGATACAGACGCCGCCGCATCCGGGACATCTCCCCTTGAACGTGGAAGGCTGAGAACGGATCCAGCTTCGTGCGTCGTTTACGAAGAACTCCTCCATGCGCAAGGAGACAGCCGGGTCCTGCTCCAGCGCGCCCGTGAACACGTCTACCACGACGTATCCTGCGAGCGATGTTCGAAAGTAGAACCACGCTCGCGGCCCCTCGCGCCAGACGTCTTTCTTCATCTGGTTCCACTCGCTGTTGTATTTCGCGCCCCGAAGTCCTGCCTCCAGCGTGAACTTCTCTCCTCTGGTGCCGGACGGAGTGATGAGCGAGTACTCGCCCACTCGCGTTTCGAGGAGCACGGCTCCCTCGTCGAGGACGAACACGTCGCGGAGCCAGTTCTCCCCGGGATCCTGCGTGAAGGACCAGACGGGATCGCCCGCGGGCATCCTCTTCAAGTCGACCTGGTGCGTTCTGTTACCGAGGACCTTCGCTTCCGCTCTGAACGTCCCGCCTGGGCTGGATGCCGAAATATCCCGTGGCGGTGCGACGCTCCTGCACTCCGCCGCCAGAGGGATCGACAGGAGCAGCGCGGTCATGAAGACCGCCCGCAGGGCACGGCACGTCATCGTTGAAAGCATGACTTCGCCATTTTACGCCGGATGACCTCAAGAGTTCTTGTCTTCGTCGCCGCCCCAGGCGCCCGCTGCCGGGATCGCGATCGCGGTCCGGCTCCTTGCGATGGCCCTCAGGAGTAGAATTCTTCCTGAGATGTCCACCGATCCACACCCCTCCGAAGAGCCGGTCCTGCATTCCCGCGAGCTGAGACCGGCCCACTGGGCCAATAGGAACTTGGAAACAGCCCGCCGCGCCGCAAGCGCCCCCTCGCCGCTCGGGCCGCGCGCGAAAACACAGGTGACTACTTCACCCACTCGCCTCCGCGATACCGGAGCTTTCCGTCGGCGATCGGCGACGGATCGAACAAATCCGTCACCACCGGGATCGCGTCATAGTTCGTCCTGCCGGACTCGCAATCCCTGACTTCGACGAGATACCGCCGGATCCTGTCAACGTCCGGCGGAGCGCTCGGCGGATTGAATTCCCGGCCGCCGCAAGCGTCGCAGCGGATCCTGCCGCCCGGTGACGGATCGCCCGCGCCTATCCCCCAGACCGGCTCGTGCGACTTCCTGAACTCGAGCTTCCCCAGGTCGATGAACTTGCTCAGGGCCGCTTCTTCAGCACCGGCCTTCGCATGGACTTTCGAGTCTTCCCGGCGGCGGCCCCTGACCATGGCATAGGAAATCGTGACGTCCCTCTCCGCCTCGCATTTCCTGCAAAGGATCGTCCTGAGGCCCCAGCAGGTCCTGCAGATCTTGTCCGCGATTCCCACCTCGCCTTCGTTCCCTTCCAGGTTCTTGGCCAGCCCCGTGCCCTTGCACTTCGCGCAGGTGGTCGCCCCTTGACCTTCGCAGGCCGGACAGGTCCGGCTGCCCTTGCCTTCGCACAGCGAACACCGGACCCGGCTGGAGATGTCCTCATGAAGCGCCTCGAACGTGACTCCCAGAACTCGCGAGGCCGCTTCCGTCATCGCCTGCCTCTCGCACTTTGCAAGAAGCGGCAACGCCTCCGCGTACTTGCCGTCGAGGATGAGCTGGAGGCAGGCGCCGAGAAGAGCAAGTTCGTCTTTCGCGGACCCCTGAAGCAGGGGCCGGAGCCTCTCGATCCTCGATGTCGCTTCCGCGTCCCCGGCTTTTGCGCGAAGAGCTCTGGCATAGGCCGTCGCCGCGTCGCGTTTCCTCGACTCCGTCTCGAGCCGCGCACCGAGGAGCATCTGGGCGCGGTACGCCAGGCTCGGGTCGAGCTTGACGGCGGCCGAGACCAGGCGCTGCAAAGTCGCGAGGTCGCAACCGTCTTTTCCCTCGCTCGTGAGCCACTCCGCCGTCGCCAGGTATCCCGCCGGCTTCTCGGGATCAAGGGCCTCAAATTTCTCTTCGCGCTGGTGAAGCGCCTTGTCCAGCAACTCGACGGACTCGACCTGTTCCCTCGGGAACGATACGACTCCCTTGGCCATCTTGATTCTGACCTGAGTCTCGTCATTCTCGATGACGAGGCCTTCGAACGTTCTTCCGTCCTTCAGGATGACCTTGTCCGCGAAGGCCGCCGAGGCTCCCATCAGGATGAGCGCGATACACACCGCCTGGATCAGAACCCGCGAGGGCGAAGAGGATTGACTGGTGGAACCGTATGGCCGCGCGCATTCCATAGGCGCGTATCCTAGCAACATCCCGCGGCGCCGCGAGTGGCTGCGGCGGGCGCAGATGCGTTGGCTGAAGGACGTCGTGCGGGATTCGGTGACCGCCGGGCTGAAACGGCTGGACGCCGCGACGTGCGAGACCTGCGCCAAGGGCGCGGTCGAGATGAAATGCGAATTCTGCGGGATCGTGATGGCGGCGGTGGATGCCGCGAAGAGACCCGTCACGCGATGAAACTTTCGCGTTAACGCTCCCCCGCCTCCCACGTCTGTTCCCACATCCACAGCTTCCAAGGAGACCGCCATGTTCCGGCCCATCGCCCTCGCCGCGCTCGCCACCGCCGCCGTCCTTTCCGCCGCGCTCCTCCACGGCGAAGACACTTCCCCTGCGCCGGCGTATGTCGCCCACGAATGGGGGACGTTCACGTCGATGCAGGGCTCCGACGGCGTGACGCTCGAGGGGCTGCAGCACGAGGAAGAAGGACTCCCCGACTTCGTCTACTCGCGCACCGAGGTCCGCAACTGCCCGCGGCGCAGGAGCGGTGGAAGGAGCGGCTCTGGTGGAAGTGGACGATGGGGGCGCGTGGCAGGCGCTGAAACCGTTCAGCGCTTCGGCCGGCACAGCACGAGATTGCCCATTTCGGTCCCCGCTTCTTCGAGGGGAAGCCAGGCCGCCTGAAGTTCCGGGAGCGACTGCCACGTGAACTTTTCGGTCACGAGGAAGCGGCCGGGCTGGGCCTCGAGGACGGCGTCCTCCGGCGTGCGGGCGACGGAGAACGGCGTCGCGAGGTAGAACGGGACGAAGCTCTCGACGTGGTGGAGGACCAGGGGCGCCCCGGGGCCGATCCGGGCCCGCACGCCGGCGCACCACGCCGCGCCCTTGCGGCCGTCGCGGTCGTTCAGGTGCGCTCCCCACGTCTGCTGCACGGCGAGGGCGGCGAAGAGCATGACCGCCAGCGCGACGAAGCCGCCGCGGCGGCGGTCGGAAACGTGGAGGGAGACGAACACGGTCCCGGCGGCCGCAGCGCCGAGGCCCGCGAGGAGGAACAGGCCGCGCGACACGTCCTGCTTCGCCAGCCGCGCGTCCGGGATGACGAATGGCACCACGAGCGCCGCGAGGACGAAAACCGCCACGACGAGCACCGGCCCCCGCTCCCGCCACCGCGACGCGGCGCTTCCCCATCGCGGGACGCGCGTCCACCACGACGCGGCGAGGATCGCGATCGCCGGGAACACCGGGAGGAGGTAGTAGGGGCGTTTCGCCTGCGCCACCGAAAGCAGGAGCAGGATCACTCCGGCCCAGCACGCAAGGAATCTCCGCGAGGACCGCTCGCGCGGGTCGGCCGAAGCGGGAACGAGGGCCGCGAGGGCGAAGAAAACCCACGGCGCGGCGAGGAGAAGTTTCGGCAGGTAGTAGTGCGGCGGCTGCCGGTGCATCAGCATCTGCCCGCCCGCCGCCATGTCGAACACCTCGTGCCACATCCGGTCCAGGTACCCCGGGCCGGCCGCGCGGTGCGCCGCCAGGAACCACGGCGGCACCAGGACCGCCACGATCGCGCCCCCGAGCAGCGGATTCACCTGCCACGCCAGCCGCCACTTCCGCTCCCACGCCACATACGCTCCCGTCACCGCCAGCGTGCTCACCGGCCCCGGCGGCCCCTTCGCGAGGAAACTCACCGCGATCGCCGCCCAGTACAGCGCGTCCCACGGCCAGCGGCGCTTCTCGGCACGCTCGATGCGAAGAAGCGCGTAGAGCGAGACCATGAGCAGCAGGACGACGAGCGTGTCGGGCTGGCAGACGATCGCGGTTTTCGGCCAGAACGGGGTCGTGAGAAGGGCGAGCGCCGCGAACAGCCCGGTGCGCCGGTCGAACAGGAGGACGCCGAGTTCGTACGCCATCAGGACGCACCCGACGCCCGCGAGCGCCGACGGAAACCGCGCGGCGAGCGGCCCGAGTCCGCCGAACAGCCGAGCGCAGATCGCGATGAGCCACGAACAGAGCGGCGGGTAAAAGACCAGCGGCTCCCCCACATTCCGCGGCACGATCCAGTCCCCCGTGGCGAGCATGCCGCGGGCGGCCTCGAAGAAGCGCCCCTCGTGCTTGTCCCAGAGCGTCGGGATCGCGCACGGGACGACGAGGAGGAGCGCGGCGCCCAGCGCAAGCAGCGCGCGGTCCCGCGGGCGGGCCGAGTCGGGAGGGGTGTCCGGCATCGAGGCCGGAGAGTCTACTCGCCCGGGCTGCGCTCCGGGGGAGGCGAGATCACCGGCCATCTTTCGGAACCGCGTACTTCAGCGGTATGAGCGTCCGCTGCGGCTCGGCCGCGCCGGCGCCGCCGCCGCCCGCGTCGAACGCGCGGCACAGCAACAACGGATCCCGCTCGAGCCCGTTGTCGCAGAGCACCTTCCAGCGCGCCTCCAGCTCCGGATGGCTCTTCCAGACCCTCGCGTCGATCAGCAGCCATGCGCCAGCCGCAGCGTAACCCGGGTCGAGGAGGCGATCGGCCTCGCCGGAGCGCTGGTGCGGCGTGTCGAGATAGAAATTCACCTGCGGGGGAAGGCCGGAGGTGAAGAGCGAATCGCCGGGGCCTATGGTGCTGCGCACCTGGCGGATGAACGCGACGGCCTTCCGGTCCTCGACCTCTCCCGTCCACTGGCTCGCATTGGAGGCGATTCCCATGCCGACAACGAGGAATGTGGCAAAGGCGTGGAAAGACCGGAGAGGGCTGCGGCGGAAGTGAAGCCACGCCAATCCGGCGACGGCGAGGAGCCCCCCGGCGGCAATGGGGATGAGGGCGCCCTCGAACCCGGTCCGCGTCACGATTTTCTCAGGCAGAAACGGGACGACGACGAGGGCGACGGTCGCCGCGCCCAGCAGGAAGACCCAGGGAGCTTTGTGGCGGACTTTTGCCGCGAGGCCCGAGATCGTTTCAGGCGCCCGGGTCCACCAGGTGGCCGTCACGATGGCGAACGCAGGATAGACGGGGACCAGGTAGTAGGCGCGCTTCGCCTGCGAAATGGAAAACATGAGGGTGATACCGCCGATCCAGACGGCGAGGACGCGCCAGGAGGGGGTTTCCGAGGCGCGCGGGGAGCCGGCGGGAATCAGGGCCGCGATAAAGAAGACGCACCAGGGGAAGGTGGTGATGAAGAATCGAGGCCCGTAAAAGTAGAACGGCTCCTTGTGCATGAGCATCTGGCCGCCGGCCGCCATGTCGGACGTTTCGTGCCACATGTTGGAAATGAACGCGGCGCCCGCCGCTTTCCAGGCGAACACGAACCACGGGACCGCGACCGCGATCGCGATGCCAGCGACCGCGAGCGGGCGCACTTTCCAGGCCTGGTCCAGGCGACGTTCCCAGAGGACGGTGCCGCCGATCACGATGCCGGCGAGGACGACGCCGAGGGGGCCCTTGGTCATGAACGCCCCGCCGAGGGCGAGGCCGAGGAGGACGGTCCAGCGCCAGCGCGGGACGTCCTCCTGCCTGCTTTCGAGAAACGCCCAGACGGCGGCCATGAAGAAGAACGTCATGAGCGAGTCCGGCTGGCAGGCGCAGGTGTACCGCTGCCAGACGACGGTGGTCAGAAGGATGAATCCGGAGAAGAGCGCCGTCTGGCGATCGAAGAGGCGGCGCGCGATTTCGAACGTGAGGAGGACGCATCCGAGGGAGCCGAGCGCGGCAGGAAGGCGTGCGGAGAATTCGGTCAGCCCTCCGAGGAGGATACCGGCGAGAGCGCTCCCCCAGGTCAGAAGCGGCGGATAGAACGCGACGGGCTCGCCGTCGTTGCGCGGGATGACCCAGTCGCCCGACCGGATCATCTCGAGCGCGGCGGAGGCGAAGCGCCCTTCGTGCTTGTTCCAGAGAGTGGCGCCGCCGATCGGGGTGAGGAGAAACAGGGCGGCCACCGCGAGGAGGAACAGGCGGCTGCGGGCGAGGTCGTCATCAAGCCAGCGGCGGACGAGTCGGAAGGCCAAGGTGTCGTACCCTGAGAGTTCTTGTGCGGGGACGGGCCGAACCAACGCCGTGCAGCGACCGGAAGCGTAGCCGAATCAGGTGACGGGGGGATGACGAACACATGAAAGGTCCGTGAACGCCGCAAGGCGAAAGGAAACGGTGGCGATTCCCCCGGGCAGGGTCACAATCGCAAGCGGCATGCTAACAACTCCCCGACGGTTGGTCCCACCGCGGCTCATCGTGCTCGGCATCGCCCAGGATGCCGGCCTTCCACAGGCGGGGTGCCGGCGCGCCTGCTGTGAAAGGGCGCGCCGGGACGCGCGCCGCCGTCGCCACGCGGCCTGCGCCGCCATCGTGGCCGATGGCCGGTGGCTGGTCGACGCCACGCCCGATTTCCGGGACCAGCTCGCCCTCCTCGACCGGCTCGCCCCCGGTCCCCTCGACGGCATCTTCCTGACCCACGGTCACGTCGGCCACTACACCGGACTGCTGCAGGTCGGCCGCGAGGTCATGAATGCACGCGACCTTCCCCTCTACGCCATGCCTCGCATGGCCCGCTTCCTCCGGAAAAACGCGCCTTGGGAAATGCTCTTCCGTAACCGGAACGCGCGGATCCGCCCGCTCCGCGACGGGGCCCGCGTTCCGCTCCCCGGCGGGGTCTCCGTCACCCCGTTCTCTGTCCCGCACCGCGCGGAATACACCGAGACCGTCGGCTTCCGCGTCGCCGGCCCGCGGCGGTCCGCCCTCTGGCTCCCCGACATCGACCGCTGGGAACTCTGGCCCACCCGGCTGGAGGACGCCATCGCCTCCGTCGACGCCGCCTGGCTCGACGCCACCTTCTTCTCGCTCGACGAGCTTCCTCACCGGCCCGCGTCCGAAGTCCCCCACCCGCCGCTCGCCGGGACGATCGAGCGCCTCTCAGCCCTCCCGGCCCGCGAACGCGCCAAGGTCCGCTTCGTCCACCTCAACCACACCAACCCCGCCCACGATCCCCGCAGCCGCGAGCACCGGCTCGTCCTTCAGCGAGGATTCCGCGTGGCGCGGGAGGGAGAGCGCTTCGAGCTCTGATCCTCACCGCACGGCGGGGGACGCGAGCAGCAGGTTCCCCTGGTCCTCGTCGATGATGCGGAAGTCCGGGTAGGAACGGGCGAGGTCGTCTTTCTTGCGCGCCACGCTGAGCAGGACGGTCCTCGGGTGGCCGTCGAGGAAGCGCGGCGCGTCCTCCCATCCCATCGAGTGCAGGCGGCCCGGCGCGAAGAGCCGAGCGGACATGAAGTCGTGCTGGTCTCCCATGTAGATGACGGGGACGCGCAGGTACCACTCGGGCTGCCCGACGGGGCCGCGGTCGGAGAGGATGGCGTCGCAGGAGCGCAGGAGGGCAGCGTTGCGGAGGAGAAGGGACTTGCTGCTCCGGAGGCTGTCGAAGGGTTCGACGGCGCGGTACCCGGGAATGGCGGCGAGCGCCACGCCGGCCAGGAGAAGCTGGAAGGCGAGGGAACTCCGGCCGCGCAGGAGAAGCCGGGCGCCGGCGGCGAACGTCGCGGCGGCGATGATCGCGGCGAGGGACATCCAGCCGAAGAGGGGGACGCGGGCATCGAAGGCGGCCATGCCGGCGGCCGCCACGGGAAACGCGGCGGCCAGGGCAGCGAGGGTCCAGCCCGCCATTCGGCGCGGAGCGGTGGCCGGCGAGAACATCCGTGCGACGAGGATCGCCAGCGCCGGGAACATCGGCAGGTAGTAGGGCGTCAGCTTCGAGACCGAGACCGTGAACACGGCCATAATCGTGCCGGCCCAGAGCAGGGGGAGGAGAAGCGCCGGGTCCGCGCTGACGCCCCTTCGGCGAATCGCCGCCACGGCGCGCGCGACGGCGTGGGGGAGGAACACGCTCCACGGGAGGAATCCGCCGAGCACGGCAACGAAGCCGTAGTAGAACGGTTGCCCATGGTGAACTTCCTTCGAGCCGAGCCCCTTGAGGTTTTCGTGGAAGAAGAAGAAATGGAGATAACCGGGGAACCGGCGTTCCACGGCAATGCTCCACGGCAGGGCGATGGCGGCGCAGAGGAGCGGGCCCACGACGGGCCTGAACGCCCACAACGAGGGGCGGGGCTTCGCCAGGCACCAGAACGGGAACGCGGCGAACAGGAAAAGGGCCGGACCGACGGGGCCTTTGGCGAGGAAGGAGAAGGCGAGGGCGATCCACATGCCGATTGCGCCGTTCCGGCCGCGCCAGGCCCGCCAGAATCCAAGGAAAGCCCCGAGGATCGCGACGGAGAGGAGCATGTCGGTCAACAGCACGCGGGCCAGCCCGGCCCAGAGCCCGGCGCACGCGACGATCGACGCCGCGATGAGCCCCCGCCCCCGGCCGAGCAGGTCGCACCCGAGGCGCCACGTGAGCCACACTCCCAGCAACGCGACACACGCAATCACGAACCGCGCCCCGAAGTCGTTCTTGCCGAGGACCGCCATGCCGGCGGCTTCGCACCAGTAGAGAAGCGGCGGCTTGTCCAGGTACGGCAGTCCTCCGAGCGTCGGCACGACCCAGTCGCCGCTCTCCAGCATCTCCCGGCCGACGAGCGCATACCGGCCTTCGTCCGGGGCGTAGAGCGGCCGTGCGCCGAGAGCCCACAGGTACAGGATCGCTGCGGAAGCGAGGACTAGGGCAGGGCTTGAGCCGCCGGAGACACGTCGCCACATCCGCACGATTGAGCGCTGCGAGCGATTAAATTCCCATGAGTCCCGGATTAAGCCCTGTGGGAGCGCGCCTTCCACCCGGAACGGCTCAAACCCCCAGCTTTCGAAGCATCGCGCGGTGCGCGGCAGAAACCGGCATCACCGAGAGCCTCGAAATCCGGACCAGGTCGAAATCAGCCAGCCCCTTCTGCGCCTTGATCGCCGCCAGCGGCACCGGCTTCGCCAGCCGGCGCACGAATTCCACGTCGCACACCGCGAGCTTCGGATCCCGCTGCTTCGGGTCCGGATACCCCCCCTTCACCACCCGCCCGACCCCCATCACCGCCTTGTCGTCCCCCGAGTGGTACACAAGCACCTCGTCCCCCGGCGCCGTCCGCCTCAGGTGAATCAGCGCCGTGTTGTTCGCCACCCCGTCCCACGTCGCGCGCTTCTCGCGCTCCAGGTCGCCGATCGCATACGTTTCGGGGTCGGTCTTGAAGAGCCAGCAGCTCATGGCCGCATGTTAACCCCTCCGCGGCTTGATCGCTTTCCCGCCCCCGATTATCCTCCTGCCCTCCTCCTTCGCCACGGGACCACCCATGAGCCCCACGCCCGGCGCCACGACGCGACGCTATCTCTCGAAGAAGTTCGCCCCGACCGACTGGACCGCGATTTCGGCCCAGTTCGACAACCTCGAGCGCATCGCCGGCCTCCCGGACGTCGACCTCCCCGCCTGGCTCGTCCAGTGCAGCGAACTCCAGGCCTCCATCGCCGAGGAAGGCACGCGCCGCCACATCGACTACACGTGCGCAACCGACAACAAGGAAAAGGAGAAAGCGTTCCTCGAGTACGCCGAGGGGATTTTCCCGAAGTGCGCGCCGCGATGGCAGGCGCTGGCCCGGCTTCTGCTCGGGCACCCGAAGCGCGCTTCGCTGGACAAGGCCCGCTGGGGGCTGCTGCTGCGGTCCGTGGAGAACGACGTCGAGCTGTTCCGCGAGGAGAACATCCCGCTCGGCGTCGAAGAGACCAAGCTCGAGAACGAATTCCAGAAGATCAGCGGCGCCATGACGGTGCAGTGGCGCGGCAAGGAGCTCCCGCTCCCCCGCATGACCGAGTTCCAGGAAGACCGCGACCGGAACGTGCGCCGGGAGGCATGGGAGGCGATCGCGAAGCGCCGGCTGCAGGATCGGGAGGCGCTCGACGCGATCTACGACAAGCTCATCGCGCTCCGGCATCGCATGGCGAAGAACGCCGGGTTCGCCAGCTTCCGGGAGTTCGCCTTCCGCGCCAAGGAACGGTGGGACTACACCCCCGACGACTGCTACCGCTTCCACGATGCCGTCGAGAAGCATGTCGTCCCGCAGGTCCGCCGCATGCAGGAAGAACGCCGGAAGGCGCTCGGTGTGGAAACCCTCCGGCCGTGGGACCTCGAGGTGGATCTCCACGATCGCCCGCCGTTGAAGCCCTTCGAACAGAGCGAGAAACTATTCGAGGGCTGTCGCGAGATGTTCCGGCGGGTGGACCCCTCGTTCGCGGCGATGATCGACACGTTGCGCGAGTCGGGGAATCTCGACCTGGAGAGCCGCAAGGGAAAGGCGCCGGGGGGATACCAGACCACCCTGCACGAGATTCGCAAGCCGTTCATCTTCATGAACGCCGCAGGGCTCAACCACGACGTGTTCACCTTTCTCCACGAGGGAGGGCACGCGTTCCACTCCCTTCTGGCGAAGGACGAGCCGATCATGCGCTACCGGCACGCCCCGATGGAGTTCTGCGAAGTGGCCTCGATGGGGATGGAACTCCTGGCGATCGAGCACCTCGACGTGTTCTACGCGCCGGAGGACGTGAAGCGCGCGAAGCGGAAGGAGCTGGAGAGCGTCGTGAAGATTTTCCCGTGGGTCGCGACGATCGACGCGTTCCAGCACTGGGTGTACACGCATCCGGAGCACACGCGGGAGGAGAGGACGGCGCACTGGCGTTCGCTGCGGAAGCGGTTCGGCGGGATCGAGGACATGACGGGGTTCGAGGCGAACGCGGACAGCGGGTGGCAGAGGCAGTTGCACCTGTTCACGAGCCCGTTCTACTACATCGAGTACGGGATCGCGCAGCTGGGGGCGTTGCAGGTCTGGGCGAACAAGAAGAGGAACGCGGCGACGGCGGTAAAGCAGTACCAGGCGGCGCTGAAGCTGGGGGGGACGAAGGGGTTGCCGGAGCTGTTCAGGACGGCGGGGGCGGAATTTGACCTGAGCGAGAGGACCATCCGGCCGGCGATTGAGAACGTCATGGAGGAACTCTCCACGGTTTAAAACGGCCACGAAACGAAAAACGAAAAGGGAAAAAGGAAAAACGAAAACAGAAGTCAGCGGCTTTGCGCATGCCGATCGCCCGGCCGTGATTTTCGTTTTTCCTTTTTTGTTTTTCGTTTTTCGTTTCCTGGCCTTCCCTCCCGCGAGCCTCCCCCCCACCTGATGCCTTCGCTCCCGACAAATCTTCCCGACTTCGTCCCGATCATCGCCGCGGCCGGCGGGGTGGTGTTCCTGCTGGCGATCCTGCTGCGCTCGTACCGCGAAGCGATGGACTCGATCCCGTCCGGTGAGACGCTCGATCCTCGCGACCTGAAGGAAACGGGGCTCTCGCTCGACGTCGTGCAGGCGCTCCGCGAAGAGTGCGGCGAGCCGGCGGTCTTCGAGGGGACGCGCAAGCGGACGGGGCTCGCGGTCCTCCCGGACGGCGGCGTCGCCTACGCCACGCTCGCGCGGCTGCGACAGCGGCTCGCGGGAAAGGCGGTTGCCTTCATGGTCGAGGACAACATCGCCGCCGGCGTCCCGGCGTGCATCGTCGCCATCGACGAGAAGGATTCCCTCTCCGCCCTGCGCTTCATGGGCACCCGCAACGGCGACGCCATCGCCGACCGCATCCGTGCCTGGCGCGCCGCGACGCCGGTCGAGATCGCCGGCGCAGGCGACGACTGGGTCGAGGTGTGGTTTCCCCAGCCCCCCGCCGACGACGCCATTTTCCGCGAAGCCGCGGCCTGGGCGCCGACCGCCGCGATGGAGTCCGGCGGCGCGGAAGGATTCCGGGCCCGCGTGCAGCGGGAAGGGCTGATGTACCTCTGGTGGGAAGTCGAGTCGAAGGCGATCCAGCGGAAGTAAGGCGCTACGACTTGAGACGTTCCCAGGCCGCGTCGAGCTGCCGCCCCGTCACCTGGAGCGGCGTCACCATTTCCAGAGACTCGGCGACGTCGCGCAGGCTGACCGTGAGGAGCGCGGGCCGGCTGCCGTCTTTCTTCACGCGGTCGAGATCGGCGCGCTTGACGCGGAAGACCTCGAACAGGATCCCGGTCGGGTCGCCGATGGCGACGAGGAGTTCCTGGGAGGACTTGACCTGGGCGCGGGGCATTTCGAGCGTTTCCTTGGCGTCCTTGGCCCAGCGGAGGATGGCGCGCTTGCCGTCCTTGTCGACGGCGAGGACGGATTGGCCGGGGCTTTCGAGGCGGTAGCCGGTGGCGGCGGCGATGAGGTGGGCGAAGGCGTAATTCTTTTCCTGGGGGGTGAGAGGCACTTGGGGGGTCTCCGGGTGTGGGGGAAAACGGCGGACGGCAAACGAAAAACGAAAAAGGAAAAAGTAAAAAGGAAAAGTACGGCGGCATTGTGGAGGCGACGGCCGGTTTCGGGGTTTTTGTTTTTCGTTTTTCGTTTTTTGTTTTTCCTTTCGTGGTTTTCCCGTTCACTTGCCGGCAACTCATGCCCCCGGTCGCTCCCTCCCCCGCCACGATCCTCAGCCTGCTCCAGGGCTACCACGCCAGCGGCGTCCTCAACGCCGCGATCCAGCTCGGCCTTTTCGGCGCCCTCGCGAAGGGCCCCCTGACCGCGGCGCAGGCCGGCGCGGCCATCCGCTGCCCCGAACGCGCCGCCGCGATCCTCTGCGACGCCCTCGCCTCGCTTGGCCTCCTCATCAAGGAAAGCCGCCGATACCGCCTCTCCCCGGACGCCGCCGAGTTCCTCGTCCCCGGGCGCCCCACCTACGTCGGCGGCGTCGCCCGCATCACCTGCGACCCCGCCCTCTGGGACGCCTTCGGCCGCTTCGCCCAGGCCGTCCGCCACGGAGGCACCGTCCTCCCGCTCCACGCCGAGACCCCGGGACAGAAATTCTGGGAGACGTTCGCCGACAACTCCGACGCCTTCGCCGCCCCCGCCGCCGAATACGCCGCTTCCCTCCTCCAGTCCTTCCTCGAGAATCGCAGCGCCCCGAAAGTCCTCGACGTCGCCTGCGGGTCCGGGCTTTACGGCCTGTCGCTCGCCGCGCGCTGCCCGGCGGCGCGCATCACGATGCTCGACGGGGCGCAGGTGATCCCCTCGGTCCGCAGGCGGATCAAGGAACGCGGGCTGGGGAAGCGCGTGGACTGCATCGCGGGGGACATGTTCAAGGCGGATCTCGGGGGCCCTTACGACGCGATCGTGGCGTCTCACGTGCTGCATCACTTCTCCGCGCCGGTCTGCCTGACGCTTCTGCGGCGGCTGGCGAAGGCGCTGGTCCCGGGCGGGCGGCTGCTGGTGCACGAATTCGTCTCGTCGGAAGACGGCGTTTCGAATGCGCACGCGGCGATGTTCGCGGCGGTCATGCTGGCCTGGACGCGCGAGGGGAGGACTTACCCGTTCAGCGAGTACCAGCGGATGTTCACCCGCACCGGGTTCGTCGCCCCCGTCCTTCACGCCCCGCCGCACCTGACGAGCCAGTTCCTCGTCGGCGAACGCAAGTCGGCGCCGCGGCCGAAGAGAAAATGAAGAAGGTCGTCGTCCTCGGGGGAGGCTTCGGGGGCGCGTTCGTGGCGCGGCGGCTCGCTTCGATCCTCCGAAGGGACGAAGCCGAGATCACGCTCGTCGCCCGCGAGAACTACCTGTTCTTCACGCCGTTCTGCACCGAAATCGTCGGCGGCGCCATGGAAGTCCGCCACGCGACCGCGCCGCTTCGCGAGATGATGGCCGGGCGGGCGAAGTTCGTGGAAGCGATGGTGACGAAGGTGGACCTGGCGGCGAAGTCGGTCGAGACGACCGCCGGGACAATTGCGTTCGATGCGCTCGTCATCGCGCTGGGCAGCGTGACGGGGACGTTCAACCTCCCCGGCGTCGCGCAGCACGCCTGGTTCATGCGCACCCTCCCCGAGGCGATCTCCTACCGCAACCGCGTCATCGACTGCCTCGAGGAGGCATCGCGGATGCCGCCGGGCCCCGATCGCGCCGCGCACCTCACGTTCGCCGTCGCCGGCGCCGGCCCCACCGGCGTCGAGCTCGCCTGCGACCTCAGCGACTTCCTCGACGGCATCCTCCGCCACCAGTACCCCGACGTCGGCCGCGAGGAAGTCCGGATCATCACGGTCGAGGGAAGCGAGCGCGTGCTGGGATCGCTGGACGAGTCGCTGTCGGCGTACGCGGAGAAGCGGATGAAGCGGAAGAAGATCGACGTCCGTCTCAAGACGCGCATCTCGGCGTACGACGGCGCGGTGATTTCGCTCAACGACGGCACGACGATCCCCTGCCATACGCTTGCCTGGACCGCCGGGCTCGCTCCCAACCCGGTGGTCGCCGCGCTCGACGCGCCGAAGGACAAGGGCGGGAGACTGGAGCTCGACGAACACCTCAATCTCAAGGGCCGCCCGGACGTCTTCGCCCTCGGCGACTGCGCTTCCTTCCAGCAGGACGGAAAAACCCTCGGCCCCGAGGGGCAGGTCGCCTGGCAGGAGGCCAAGGTCGTTGCCGCCAACCTCGCCGCCTCGCTCCGAGGCCGCCGGCTGCGCAAATTCCGCTTCAAACGGCTCGGCCGGCTCGTATCCCTCGGCCGCCGCTACGCCGTCGTCGAGTTCTTCGGGATGCGCTTCTGGGGCTTCCCCGCCTGGTGGCTCTGGCGCACGACGTACCTGTTCAAGCTGCCCGGGCTGCGGAACAAGCTGCGCGTCATGCTCGACTGGACGCTCGACCTGTTCTTCCCGCGCGAGACGGTGCGGATCCGGTACACGGCGGAACGGAAGTAGAGCGCCCGTCGGGGAAACGGGCGCTCAGCGCCGGTTCTCCATCGCGACGGCCCGAAGCGTGACCGCGCGGTCCTGAAGCTCCTTCCCGTCGAATTCCCAGGTCGCGATTCCGGCATCGGCCGGGTCCGCCTTCGCGTTCCCCGCCACGACGGGGCCCGGGAAACGAACGCGCAGCTTGAAATGGTCGTCGTTGAGGGAAGCGCCGAGGCGGACGGCGAGGTCCTCGGACTGGTAGGCGTCCGCGAACCCGCCGTGGCGATTGACGGCGTCGATCGCCTCGCACGCGTCGATTGCGGCGCGCCGCGGCTTCGTCAGGAACTCCACGGCGAAGTCGAGCCGTTTCTCCTCCGGCAGTTTCAGCCCTGCGCGCACGGCCTCCGTCACCTTTGCGTCGCCGAGCGCGTCGGCATAGACGCCGTGGATCTTCGACAGGAGCTGCGCGCGCAGCTCGAACCCCGCCCCGTTCCGGCGCGCCCACGCCTCCACGACGCGCTCCGCGAGCACCATCTGCTTCTCGATCTCCGACGCCGCGGCGAGCTGGAAGAAGCGCTTTGTCTCGGCCTCGTCGAGTGCCGCGAGGCCGCCCTTGTTCAGCTTCTCGAGGAGCGGCTTCATGGCCGGGTCGTTGATCAGGGCGTCGCCGACGCGCTGGTAGTCGCCCGAGACGGTCTGCGGCCATGTGCGTTCCAGCTCGTAGACGCGCCGGTCGCCGGCCTGCCGCACGGCCAGCTTCGTCGTCGCGTGCAGCAGGCGGTCCCGGTTCGGCGCGCCGGCCGGGGCGAAGCAGTCGGGCAGGTCGTTGAGGTCCTTGAACGTCCGTTTGGCGGTCCACACGTTCTGCTCCGAAGAGCCGTTGTCGGTCTTCACCGTCTCCTTGCGCTTCTCGACCGCCCAGCCGTCGCCCGGAAAGGTGAGGAGTTCGTCGAAGTCGCCGGGGTCGCCGCGAAAGGTCAGCGTGACCTCCGCCGACCCGTCGGCGTTGATCACGATCTCCTCGTCGCGCTCGAGGCAGCCGGCACAAAGCAGGGCGAGCGGCAGCAGAAGCAGGGCCGTCAGGATCCGTCGTGTCATGGGGTTCTCCTCTCTGCCATGCCTGACGATCGGGGGGGCCCCGGCAACGACACGAATCCGGTGCCCGCTACTTTTGCGACTCCTCGAGCAGTTTCTCGATTTGCGGTTTCAGCGGCTCCGTCGCGTCCTCCAGTAGTTTCTTCAGCGCCGCCGTCCCCGCTTCCCCGTTCTTCGCCAGCTCGCGCACCGCGAGGTAGCGGAGGTTCTTGTGGTACTTGCGGTCGCAGAGCGATTCGAGCTCCGCCACGTTTCCGCTGTGAACGTGGACGAGCGCCGCCGCCGCGTAGGTCCGCGCGTCGTCGTCGGACGTCAGGTCCTGCACGATCGCCCGCAGCGAGGGGTCGGCCGCCTTGCCGAAATCCTCAGACACCGCCACCGCGGACCGCTTCTTCGTCTCCGCGTCCGCGTTCACGACCGCGTCCAGCAGCGTAAGGGCGCGGGCCGGAAGCGCTTCTTCGGGCATCCCCGCCGTCGACTGGGTGATGTGTTTCTTGAGCCCTTCCGACTCGGTCTTGCCCGCGAGGTCCTTCAGGAAGTCCGCGTTCTCTTTCCCGCCGATCTTGCCGAGCAGGACGATCGCCTCGCGCTGCGCGAACGGATTGGCGTCGGCGGCCAGCTGCCGCAGCGCCGGCATGTCGAAGCGCGCGAAGTGGGCCGACAGGATGCCGGCGAACGCGCGGTGCGGCTCCGGCAGGTCCGCCTGGTGCGCGATGGCCGCCAGCGCGGGGCGCGCCAGTCGGCCTTTCCCGGCCAGCTCGAACGTTGCGGTTTTCACCTTGTCCTTGGCCGTCGCCGGGAGGGCGACGATTTCGTCGTAGGCGGCCTTGACGTCCGCCGGCCAGGTCGCGGGGTCGTCGGTCACGGGGTCATCCGCGAATGCGACTGCGGCGAGTGAAAGGACGAGGACGGTCGGGGTCAGGCGCATGGGACTTCCTCGGGAAAAGTGGTTCGGGATGCGCAGTGTATGCGCCCGCGGCGCCACTACCGGCGAAACAGGCCTCGACCCTAGCCTCCCGCCGCGCCCCCCGCCCCCTTCAGCCCTTCCACCCCCTCCTTCATCTCCGCGATCCGCTTCCCCACCTTCTTCACCAGCTTGTCCACTTCTTCACGGATCTTGTCCGTCGCGACCGTGACCGTATTCGCGTAGGTCGCGATCTGCTGGAGCCCCATGACGTCCTTCTCGAGCTGCGCGATCGCGGTGTCGATCTCGGCGAGGCTCGTCGACGTCGCGGCGCCCTCGCGCGCGCGCCGGACCATGAGCGCGCGCGACACCTCGAGCGCCGCCACGAGCCAGAGGTCCGTCGCGGGGTCCTCGGCGTCCCAGACGATGAAGATGTCGTTGCCGAATCTCTGGAAGCGCGCCATCCCGTCGGGGGCGACCTTGCTGGAGAGGACGAAGATGCCGACCTGGGCCTTGCGGTTCGGGCGCGCCTGGTCGAGTTCGTCCTGGGCGAGCTTGAGCGTGAACCCCGCGTCTTCCTTGGCCTCGAGCACGATGCGCTCGCCGGGCGCGGCCGAGTCCGGGCCGAGCTCGATCACGAAGTCGCCCTTCTTGCAGTTCTTGAGGTCGCCGACCGTGAGCCCGACCGCGTCGAACCGCTCACGCGCCTTCTCGGCCTCCGCCCGCACCACGTTGCCGAGCGCCTCCTCGAACGTCGCCCCCTTGCGCGTCGTCTGCGACTCGACGGCGCGCTTCTGCTGAAGCGCCCCGAGTTCGCGGACGACTTCCTTCTGGAACTCGGTCTGGCTGAGGACGAGCCTGTCGATGGAAGCGGCGACGTCCTTCTTGAAGCGTGCGACGGAGGAGTTCTCGTTGTCGAGGGACCACTCGGAGGCGAGCTTGCCGATGGTCTCCTTGAAATTGGTCTCGAGGGTGCCCTGGCCGTCCTTCATCTGCTTCACGAGGCGGGAGAGTGCGGACTGGTCGCGGTTGAGGTCGAATTCGCCGAGGAGGGTGGAGCGCTGGTCCTCGAGGTTTTTTTTGACGAGGTCCTCGACGCGGGAGAGGAGGCCGGTCTTCTGCTCGGGGGAGAGCATTTGGAGGAGGGGGGACTGCGTGCCGACGTGCTGGGTGAGCGTCGACGCGAGCGTCGACTGGTCGCTCCCGAGGTGCTGCCGCAGCATCCGGTCGAGGCTGCCGCCGGGCTTCGTGACCTCGTCGAGGAACTGCGGCACCTTCCCGCTCGCCCGGTCGAAATACCCCTGCATCTCCTTCTCGATCCGCGCGACGAGCTGGAGGCGGTGCTCGTTCATGACGCGCTCGACGTCGGTGACCATGGCCTTGCCCGCGTCGCGGAGGGTCCGTTCGTCGAGCGCGCCGCCGGCCTGGCGGATGGCGAGGACGCCGATGCGGAGCGCCGCGAGGGCGAAGGCTTCGCGGTCGGCGGGGTCCTGGAGGCGCTGCAGTTCGGCGAGCACGTCCGCGTCGGTGACGCGGAGCTGGAGGTCGAGTCCTTCGGCGGAAACGGGGCGGAGGGCGGGCTGCATGGAGGATCACTTTACCCCAGACCGCGGGAAAACTCCCGGCGTCACGGCAGTCTCCACACGTCGAGCACCGTGAGGTCATCGCTCGCCGGGGCGATTCCGCGGTGATGCAGGACGGCGTTCACGATCTCCTGCGCCATGCCGTCGGCGTCCTTGCCGCCGCCGCGCATGATGGCCTTGAAGAGCTGGCGGTCGCCGAACTCGACGGAGTTGACGTTCATGGCCTCATTGACGCCGTCGGTGTGGACCAGGAAATGGTCGCAGGGCTGGAGGGGGAACGTGCGCTCCGCGAGGGTGCGCTCGAAGGCGTCGCCGCGAAGGAAGCCGATCGCCGCGCCGCTGACGAGGACGGTCTCGACGACCGGGAGGCTTCCCAGGGTGGTGCGGAGGAGAGGCGGGTTGTGGCCGCAGTTGACGACGGTGACCGTCGCGGCGGCGGGATCGAGGATGGCGTAGATGACGGTGAGAAACGTGCCGGCGGGAAGGTCGGGGGAGATGCGGCGCGCGGCCTCGGCGACGGCCGACTTGGCGCTGGCGGCGCCCGGGCAGACGGAGTGGAAGACGGTGCGGGCCAGGACCATGATCATGGCCGCGGAGATGCTCTTCCCCGAGACATCGGCGACGATCATGCCGATGCGGCCGCCGGGGAGCCGGAAGACGTCGTAGTAGTCGCCGCCGACGTGGGTGGCGGGAAGGTAGCGGGCGGCGATGTCGAAGCCGGGGACGGCGGGAAGCTGCGTGGGGAGGAGTCGGGTCTGGATCGCGCGGGCCCGGTCGAGCTCCGATGCGAGCATCGGGTCGGCCTCGACGCGGTCGGGGGCGGGGACGGTCGGGCCCGGCGGCGGGGTCAGGTCTCCGACGGCGGAGCCGTGGTCGGTGGGGCGGTCGATGCGGTCCCTCGGTTCTTTCTTCACGGGGAGCGGTCCAAATGGGCGCGGCGGGGCAGGTCGAGCGGGTCGGGCCTGTCGGGACGCGCGGGTCTCCTTCGGGACAGCCGCGGAGGGGGGACGCGGCCTGCATGAATCTTTTAAAACTTTACCATTTTTAAGCAGTTTAAGAATAAGAATTCAAGAAATTCCGGCGGCACGAGGGCGTCCGTCCTGGATTCCCCGGGGGGCACCCGGCGCATCGCGCCCACTCCCCGGGCCGCCCCTACTCCCCGGGCTCCTTCTTCCTCACCACCAGCACCGTCAGGTCGTCGCTCGCCGGCGCTTCCCCGCGATGGTGCAGCACCGCGTTCACGACCTCCTCCGTCATCCCTTCCGCCGACTTCCCGAACGCCCGCTTCATCGCCTTGAACAGCTTCTTGTCGCCGAATTCCACGTCGGCGATGTCCATCGCTTCGTTCACGCCGTCCGTGTGGAACAGCAGCTGCTCCCCGTCCTGCAGGTTCACGACGCACTCCTTCAGCGTCCGCTCCAGCGCCACCCCGCGCACCAGACCCATCGCGCCCCCCGCCACGTCGATCGTCTGCACGATCGAACTGTCGTCGAACTTCGCCAGCAGGAGCGGCGGGTTGTGCCCGCAGCTCACCACCCTCACCACCGAGTCCTTCGGATCCAGCACCGCGTACGCCAGCGTCAGGAACACCCCCGCCGGCAGGTCCGGCGCCAGTCGCTCGTTCGCCTGCAGGACCGCATCCTTCACGCTCGCCGCGGTCGGCGCCACCGCGTGGAACACCGTCCGCGCCATCACCATGATCATCGCCCCCGAGATCCCCTTCCCCGACACGTCCGCGATGATGAACCCGACGCGGCCGTCGGGAAGCGGGATGACGTCGAAGTAGTCGCCGCCGACGGTCTGGGCGGGCATGTACCTCGCGGCGATCTCGAAACCCGGGACTTCCGGCATGGAAGTCGGCATCAGCTTGGCCTGGATCGTTCGGGCGCGCTCGAGTTCCGAGGCCAGCGTCGGGTCCTTCTCGACCATCTCGACGGTGGGGCGCTCGAGTTCGGGGGGAAGAGCGACTTCGCCGACGACGCCGGTGATGAGGGGAGCGTCGGTGGGCTGGGTGATGAAGCGGAGGTTGGGGTACTTGGTGACGGCGGGGGCGTCACGGAGGCTCTCGTCCCAGCCGAGGAGGACGACGGGGACAGGCTTTCGTCCCGTGCGGGCGACCTCATCGAGGAAGCGCACGCCGTCGGCGCCGCGGAAGCCGGCGTCGGCGACGAGGGAGGACCACTGGGAGCCGTCGCCGAGGAGCTGGATGGCTGCGGGCGGCGAGTCGGCGCCCTGGGGTTCGAAGCCTCCCTGCCGGAGGGCGGCGCACCATTCCTCGCGGAGCGGCGGGTCCTCCTGCATGACGAGGACCTTGCGGGGCTTTTGCTCCTCGGGCGTGATGGGGAGGTTATGAAAGATCTGGGACATGCGCTCGAGGCGCTGCTCCGCGGGAACTCCGGAGGCGTCGACCTGGGTGACGAAGTTGTCGAGCATGGAGACGAGCTCGGCGGCGTCGCCCTTGCGGATGAGGCTCGTCAGGCGCTCGGCGAGCGGGCCGCTCTCCGTCGGCCCGGAGGACACGTACGCCGACAGGAGCTGCATCATGTCCGCCTGCTGGGCGCCGCCCGCCGAGAGCGCGGCGATCGCGTCGGCCGGCGCACCGTCTTCGAGGGCGACGAAGCGCAGCTCGTTGATGCGGAGGCGGCGGAGGGGCTTGAGGAGTTCGGGCTTGATCGTGTCGCCGTCGAGCACCTGCTCGGGCTTCTTCACGAGGATGTCGACGAACGCGGAGAATTCCTGGAGGGTGGCGCCGGTCTGGACGGCGAAGGATGAGATGCCGCGGGCGGAGATGAGGTCGCAGAAGGACTTGAGCGTGGCGGTCATTTCCCGGACGGGGCGTCCCTGGACGATCATGTTGCCGTCGCGCGTGCCGAGGGCGACGGGGGACTCCGCGGCGGTCATTTTCTCGATCCACGCGAACGCGTCGGAAAGGTCGTGCGCGACCTGCGGGTGAGTCGGCGAGTACATGCGAAACGAGCGGACCGCCTTCGTGAAGGCGCGCGCGAACTCGATCGCGAGGGGCATGAGGTCGGTCATGGAGTCCCCCCCTGGCGCGGGGGTCCGGCCATTTTACGCATTCCCCCGGCCATCCTGCCAGAGACGCATCACTTCCCCCCCCACGAGCACGTCGCCTTGATGATCATCTCGGCGCCGCCCGGGCTGCGGAAGATCATCTCGGTCCAGCCCATGGCCTTTCCCGTGACGAGGATCGGGGCGCGGCCGCCGGCGCGGAGCGACCGCCAGGTGCAGGCCTGCGGCGTGTCCGGCGCGGGCTCGAACCTGAGCGTGGTGGAGCCGGCCTCGAGCGTCCAGGCCTGGACCCCCGCCATCCGCCCGCCGCCGGCGTCGAACGCCCACACCTCGATCTCGATCGTCTCGTCGGGATGGACCAGCATGGCGTCGAGGTAGCGGCGGTCCTCCAGCCGGTCGTCGAACGGCTCCCAGATGAAACCCGCCGGGTCGGCCACCGTGAGCTCCACCGTGTCGAGCGGCGTGTCGACGTCGACGAGCGTCACCGTCGTGCGGCCGCACGCCGCGCCCCGCACCAGGAACCGCCAGATGAACTCGCCGTCGCTCTTCCCCGGCGCCACCGGCTCCGGGCTGATCTCCACGACGGCGGGATCGGCCGCGCGGGCGAGAAGGGACCGCTGCGGGCCCTCGGCACGGGCCTCCAGGATGACGTAGCCGCCGCGCGCGATCGCCGTCGGCGACGGAAACGTGTCCTCCCAGAAACCGTTGGCGAGCCGGAACTCGAGCTTGCCGGCGGGGCCGGCGGTGAAGCGGTCGGGGAACGGCGAGCAGGCGGAGAGGGCCAGGGCGAGGAGGGCGATGGAAGCGCGCATCGGGCGGAGGATATCAGGCGATGCCGGAATCGGCGCTTGACAACTCGCCGCGGCGCCCCGCATATTTGCGGACGGACGCGTCCGTCCTGTTACAGGAGGGCAGAGTGGCGGCCGTGAAGCGAGGCAGGAAACCGGACCCGGAACGGGCCGTGCGCCGGCGCGAGGAGATCCTCGACGCCGCCGCGAGGCTCTTTGCCGATCGCGGCTACGCGGACGCCGACCTCGACGACCTCGCCGTGCGCCTCGGCGTGGGAAAGGGCACCGTCTACCGGTACTTCCCTTCCAAGGAGAAGCTCTTCTTCGCATCCGCCGACCGCGCGATGCGGCTGCTGCTGGCGGCCGTGGACGCCGGGGTCGCCGGCGAACGGGACCCGCTTCGCGCCATCGAGCTCGCGATCCGGCACCACCTGGCGTGGTTCGACGCGAACGCGTGGGCGGTGGAATTGCTGATCCAGGAGCGCGCGCAGTTCCGGGACCGGCCGAAACCGACGTACTTCGCGCACCGGGACGCGAACATCGAGCCGTGGACCGCCCTGCTGCGGGGCCTGATCGCGGCGCGCCGCATCCGGGCGATCCCCGTCTCGCGCATCGTCGACGTCCTCAGCGAACTCCTCTACGGCGCGATCTTCACCAACTACTTCGCGAAGCGCCGGCGGAGCCTGAAGCAGCGGACGGAGGACCTGCTGGACGTGGCGTTCCACGGGATCCTGGCGAGGGGGAACAAATGAAGCGGCTCGCGGCGATCGCGCTGGCGGCGGCGGCGGGGTGCGCCACGCCGCACGGGGACGACCCGGTCTACCGGCCCGCCACGCTGTCCGCCGGGGCGAGTGAAGCCTCGAAGCCCGCGGGGCCGCTCTCGCTCGAGGCCTGTGTCCGCGAGGCGCTGGCCCAGTCGCGCGCCATCCGGAGCGCCGACCGCCGGGTCCTGATCGCGAGCGACCGCGGCGACGAGATGCTGGCGATGCTCCTTCCCCGCGTCTCGGCGCAGGGGCGCTTCGAGGCGCGCAACAACGACCCCGGGGCGATCTTCAACGGGGTCGGGGTCGTCGCGGGCGAACGGCGCGCGGCGACCGGCTCGGTCAACGTGCTCGTCCCGGTCTACGATTTCGGCACGTCCTGGAACCGGCTGCAGGCGGCGCGCCTCGAGGAGGACCGCGCGGGACACGACGCCGCCGCGACGCGGCTGCGGACGGAGATGGAAGTCACGCTGGCGTATTTCCGCGTCCTGGAAGCGCGCGGGGTGCTCCGCGTCGTCGAGGAATCGCTGAAGGCCGTGGAGCGCCAGGTGGCCGCGGCGAAGGAAGCCCGCACGAACGGCCTCGCCGCCGCCAACGACGTCATCGCCGCCGAGGCGCAGGAGGCCGAACGCCGCCAGCAGCTCCTCTCCGCCACGAACAACGTGCGGCTCGCGGAGGCCGTCCTGAACCGCTTCCTCGGCCGCGACCTGCGGGCGCCGGTCGAGATCGAGGACCCCGGCGATGCCGCGCTGCACGCCGCCCCGTTCGAGCAGGATCTCACCGAGGCGCTCGACCGCCGCCCGGACCTCGCGGCGCTTCGCACCGACATCGACGTCTCGCAGGCGCGCTGGCGGACGGCGCGCGACAGTTTTTTCCCGAGGATCTACGCGTTCGGATCGTGGAACGGGACGACGGACGACTTCGTGCTGCACAAGTCGTGGCTGTCGGGGGGCGTCGGGATCGAGGTCCCGCTGTTCGACGGCGGCGGCACGATCGCGGGGGTGCGCCGCGAAGGGCGCGAGATCGAGCAGGCGGTCGACCGCAACGCCGAGGGGACCGACGACGCGGCGCTCGCCGTGATGAAGGCGTGGCTGGACGTCGACGAAGCGCAGGCCCGGGTCCCCGTGGCGCGCAAGGCCGTCGAGCTCGCCCAGGAAAACATCCGCGTCACCCGAGACATGTACTCCCAGGGGCTCGCCACCAGCACCGACGTCCTCCTCGAGGAAGACCGCCTGGCGCGCGCCCTGTCCGGCGCCCTCCAGGCCCGCTACGCCGTCCACGAGGCCCAGTCCCGGCTTCGCTTCGAAACCGGACGATCGATCACGGAGGATCGAAAATGAAGCGCTTCATGATCCTGCTGGCGGCGGTGGCGGGGTGCGGCGAGCGCGGCGGGGCTCCCCTGCCGCCCCCGGCGGCCGCGCCGGCCGGCGTTGCGGCGGACGAAGTCGAGGTCGAGCTGAAGCCGTCGCGTGTGAAGCGCGAGACGGCGTGCGTCGGCGAGCTGCGCGCGCGGCGGACGACGCGGCTCGGGGCGCAGGTGTCGGGGCGCGTCGCCGAGGTGCTCGTCGAGGAAGGCGCTTCCGTGAACGCGAAGCAGGAGCTGGTGAAGCTGGACACGGCGACGTTCGAGCTGGAGATCGCGGTGAAGTCGGCGGAGAGCGAGGCGGCGGTGGTGTCGCGGTCGGACGCGGAAGTGCAGTTCGCACGGGTGAAGGCGATGTGGGAGAAGCCGGCGGGGCAGGAGCCGTCGATCCCGCGGAAGCAGTACGACGACGCGAAGACGCGGCTGGACGCGGCGATCGTGCAGGTGAAGCTGGCGGAGGCGGGGCTGAAGCTGGCGCGGCAGAAGATGGCGGACGCGGTGATCACGGCGCCGTTCGACGGCGTGGTGACGCGGCGGTTCGTGGACCCGGGGCAGGCGGTGACGTCGGCGCCGGTGACGGAGCTGCTGGAGATCCGCGAGGTCGCGAAGCTCGACCTGGAGTTCCGGCTGCCGCAGGCGATGCTCGGGCGGGTCAGCGCGGCGACGCCGATCGCATGGGAGGTGGACGGCGTGGCGGACGGCCGCGGCGAGGGAACGCTGTCGCTCATCCTGCCGGACGTGGACGAGGCGACGCGCACGTTCCGCTGCCGCGCGTCGATCGACAACGCCGCGGGCCGCTTCCGCCCCGGCCTGCTCGCCCGGGTCCGGGTGATCGAGGAAAGCCCGCGCGAGGCGCTGTTCGTCCCCGCGGTGGCGCTCTCCCCCGGCCCGTCGGTGCGCGTGCTCGACGCCGGGAAACCGGCCGTGCGCCCGGTCAAGACCGGGGCGACGTTCGGCGACTTCGTGGAAATCCTCGAGGGGCTCGCCGCCGGGGACCGCTTCCTGGCGCCCAAGACGCGATGATCCTCTCCGACACCGCGATCCGCCGGCCCGTGTTCACCACGATGGTGATCGTCTCGATCATCGTGTTCGGCGTGATCTCGTTCCGGAACATCGGCATCGACCTCTTCCCGCGCGTCGAGATGCCGGTCGTGACGATCGTCTCGGTCCTCCCCGGCGCCGACCCCGCGTCCGTCGAGTCGAGCGTGTCGGAGCCGATCGAGGAAGCGGTGTCGACCGTGGCGGGCATTAAACACCTGAGGTCGACGAGCACGGACGGCGTGTCGCAGGTGGTGATCGAGTTCGAGCTGGAGAAGTCGATCGACGTGGCGTTCGAGGAAGTGCAGGCGCGGCTGGCGGGGATCCGGTCGACGCTGCCGGCGGACATGGAAGACCCGGTGGTGGAGAAATTCGACATCGACTCGACGCCCGTCATGTCGATCGCCGTCTCGGGGAACCTCGGCGTGAGCGAGCTGACGGACCTCGCCGACAACGTGATCAAGGAGCGCCTGCAGCGCGTGAAGGACGTGGGGCAGGTGAAGCTGGTGGGCGGGCGGCGGCGTCAGATCTGGGTGTGGATCGACCCGGACCGCCTCGAGGGGCACGGGCTGTCGGTCGAGGACGTGCAGGCGGCGATCCGCGGCGGGCACGTCGAGCAGCCCGGCGGCCGCATCGAGGCCGGGCGGGCGGAGTTCGTGGTCAAGACGAAGGCGGAGTTCGCGTCGGCGAAGGAGTTCGAGCAGCTCGTCGTCGCGTGGCGCGGCGCGGCGGCGATCCGGCTCGGCGAAGTCGCGCGCGTCCAGGACGCGCTCGAGGAAGAGCGCAGCATGGCGCGGCTCGACGACCGCCAGGCGCTCGCGCTCCTCGTCCGCCGCCAGTCGGGGAAGAACACCGTCCAGGTCGCCGCCGCCGTGCGCGCCGAGGTCGAGAAGCTCCGCGCCGAGCTCGCCCCTCGCGGCGTCCGCCTCGAGGTCGGCCAGGACCTCTCCGTCTTCATCGAGCAATCCGTCCACGAAGTCCAGTTCCACATGCTCTTCGGCGGCGGCCTCGCGACCCTCATCGTCTGGGTCTTCCTCCGGAACTTCCGCAGCACCGTCATCAGCGCGCTCGTCATCCCGACCGCCGTCGTCGGCACGTTCATCCTCATGAACGCCCTCGGCTTCACGCAGAACATGATGACGCTCCTCGCGCTCTCCCTCGCGATCGGCCTCCTCATCGACGACTCCATCGTCGTGCAGGAGAACACCATGCGCCACGTCGAGGAAGGCAAGCCGCCGCGCGAGGCCGCCGCGTTCGCGACCGCCGAAATCGCCCTCGCCGTCTTCGCCACCACCCTCTCCGTCGTCGCCGTCTTCATCCCCGTCGCCTTCATGCGCGGCCTCGTCGGCCGCTTCTTCTACCAGTTCGGCATGACCGTCGCCTTCGCCGTCTCCATCTCCATGTTCGTCTCGTTCACGCTCGACCCCATGCTCTCCTCACGCTTTCTCAAGAAACCCCGCCACGGGCCGCTCTACCGCCTCTCCGAAAAGCCCTTCCTCCTCATGGAATCCCTCTACGGCCGCCTGCTCGGCGTCTCGCTCCGCCACCGCTGGATCGTGATCCTCGTCGCGTTCGCGGCGTTCGCCGGCGCGGCGTGGACCGCGCGTGGCATCCGGTCCGAGTTCGTCCCCAAGGAAGACCAGAGCGAGTTCAACGTCCGCATCCGCGCCCCGCTCGGCTCCTCCCTCGCCCGCACCGACTCGATCATGGGCAGGATCCGCAAACGCCTCGAGGGGCAGCCCTGGCTCGACTACACCTTCCAGACGATCGGCGCCGACGACCTCAAGCGCGTCAACGAGGGGACGATGTACGTGCGCATGAAGCCGAAGGGGACGCGGTCGGCTTCGCAGGAGACGGCGATGGAGTGGATGCGCGCCGCGGTGGCGGACATCAAGGAAGCGGCGATCAGCGTGGAGATCGTCCCGCGCGTGAGCGGCGGCGGGTTCAAGGCGGCCGAGCTGCAGATCGAGATGCGCGGGCCGGAGCTCGACCGGCTCGACGCGGAGGCGGGAAAGCTCGTGGAGAAGATGCGCGCCGCGGGAGGTTACGCCGACCTCGAGACCTCCTACGAAAAGGGCAAGCCCGAGCTCGGCCTCCTCGTCGACCGCGACCGCGCCGCCGCCGTCGGCCTCGACCCGCTCGCCGTCGCCTCCACCGTCCGCTCCCTCATCGGCGGCGTCGACGTCGCGCGCTTCCGCGCCGGCGGCGAACGCTTCGACGTCAGCGTGCGCCTCGACGCCCCCTTCCGCGCCGGCGCGGCCGACATCGAGCGGCTTGCGGTCCGCAATCGCCAGGGCGCGCTCGTCCGCGTCGGCAATGTCGGCCACGTCGAGCCGTCCACCGGACCCGTGCAGATCAACCGGTACAACCGCACGCGCGTCATCACGGTGTACGCGAACTTGATGAAGGGCCGCAAGGTCCTCGGCGACGCCGTGACGGAGGTGCAGGGGTTCATCGGCCAGACCGCGCTCCCCGCCGGTTACTCGACGGGGTTCGTCGGGAACGCCGAGATGATGCAGGAGACCGCCGTGAACTTCTCGTTCACGCTCATGCTCGCGGTGATCCTCGTCTACCTCGTCCTCGCCGCGCAATTCGAGAGCTTCATCCACCCCTTCACGATCATGCTCTCGCTCCCCCTCTCGATCGTCGGCGCCCTCGGCGCGCTCCTCCTCACCGGCACCACGATGAGCATCTTCACCATGATCGGCATCATCATGCTCATGGGCCTCGTCACGAAGAACGGCATCCTTCTCGTGGACTACACGATCACCCTCCGCGAGCGCGACGGCCTCGACCGCATGGCCGCCCTGCTCCGCGCCGGCCCCGCGAGGCTGCGCCCCGTGCTGATGACGACCTTCGCGCTCGTCTTCGGCATGCTCCCGATCGCGCTGGGAACGGGAGAAGGATCAGAAACCCGCGCGCCCATGGCGATTGCAGTCATCGGCGGGCTCACGGCGTCCACGCTGCTCACGCTGGTCGTTGTCCCGGTCGTGTACGCGCTGCTCGACGATGCGCAGCGGTTGGTGGGGCTGGGGAAGGGCGGGAGGAGCGGGGCCTAGAGTTCAGGACGGCACCATCCCGAATCCGACTTGTCCGCCGGAGCCTGATCCGCCTTCGCGCTCGACACGGCCCAGGCCCTTTGCGAGGACATCGCCGCCTGTCCGGACGCTGAGACACCCCGCGGACGGAAGAAGCCGGGCTCCTCTTCCAAGCCTTGAGCGAGCGCCTCACCGGATAGCATGGGCGCAGTTCATCGATCGGGAGCAACCGATGCCCGGTGATTCCGCCTTGCGCTTCCCCCTGGTGGCATTCCAGATGAGTTTCATCTCCAGGAAGCAACTCCTGGACGGGGCCAGGGTGCTGCTCAAGGAGCAGGAGCTGGCGATCGAAACAGGCAAAGCGGCGCGCCGGGCGGCGGCGATCCACGTGGAGCTCGGGCACGTGACGGCGGAACAGGCGGAGATTGTCGAAGAAGCGCTGGAAGCCGACCGGAACGGGCCGGCGAGCATTGATCCGGATCTCAGGCAAGCCTTGCTGGCACTCCGCCCGGCGCCCGCGGAATGTGACTGGCTCCTCGGCCTCGCTTCACGCCCCTGCGCCTTCCGCCTGATTCCGCGCGACGAACGCTTCGTACTGCGCGGCGAAATCGGGCGCGGCGGGCTGGGGCGGGTGCTGGAAGCGACGGACAGCCAGTTGCGCCGGGAAGTGGCCGTGAAGCTGGTGCTGGACGGGATGTCGCCGGAGATCACGGAGCGATTCATCCGTGAAGCGCAGATCACCGCGCGGCTGGACCACCCGAACATCGTCCCCGTCTACGACTTCGATGAGCTTCCGACCGCCGATGCCGGGAGAAAGCTCGTCCTGTGCATGAAACGGATCCGCGGGAGGGATCTCGGGACCCTTCTTGCGGCCCTCGAGGCCGGCCAGGAGGACGCGGCGCAGTGGACCCGCGCGCGGCTGCTGTCGCTCTTCCAGGGAATCTGCCTGGGGATGGCGTATGCCCATTCGAAGGGAGTGATTCATCGCGACCTCAAGCCTTCGAACGTGATGATCGGCGACTTCGGGGAGGTCCTGATCGTGGACTGGGGTCTCGCCAAGGAGCAGGAGGAAGTCGAGGACGACCCGAAACGCAAAGCGAAGATCGCTCTCCCGCCCCTTCCCGATGCCGGGCTGACGCTGGCCGGGGACGTCGTCGGAACTCCCGCCTACATGTCCCCGGAACAGGCCGCCGGGAGAACTTCCGAGGTCGATCCGCGCAGCGACATCTACGCGCTCGGCGGGATCCTGTTCGCGATCCTCGCGCATCGACCGCCGCACGCCGGTAAGTCGACCGACGAAGTCCTCCGGAGTGTCCTTTCCGGGAACGTCCCTTCGCCGTCGCGCGTCGTCGCGGAGGCACACTCCACGGAGATTCGTGCGCCCATCCGGCTTCCCGATCTCGTGCCGCCCGAGCTTGAAGCGATCTGCCTGAAGGCGCTCGCCCCGCGGCGCGAACAGCGCTACGCGTCGGCCCGCGACCTTCACGACGACATCCAGCTCTTCCTGGAAGGCGTCAAGGAGCGCGAACGCAGTCTCCGCCTGGCCGAGGCTGCGGTGGAGAAGGCAAAAGCCTCGATGGAGCGGCAGACGCGGCTGAGGCAGGAGGCGAAGGTCGCGGCGGCGGAAGCGAAGCAGGCGGAGAAGGGAGTCCAGCCCTGGGACGCGGACAAAAGCGCCCTGTGGAAAGCGCAGGACCGCGCGAAGGCCCTTCAACGCGAGACGGTGGAAGCGCTTGCGGAAGCGAACGCGGCGCTGACGCTGGCGCTCGGGTACGAGCGCCATCACAAGGAAGCGCGGCGGTTGATGGCGGAGCTGTTCTGGGGAAAGTACCTGGAAGCGGAAGAACGCGGCGATGAGGCGGCGATGTTGCTTCATCGCAGAGTGGTGGAGCAGCACAACGACGGGCCGATGGACGCGCTTCTGAAGGGCGACGGCACGCTGACGGTGCGGACGCGGACCTACGGCTGCCGGTGCCTGGTGGACGGCCGGATGGTGAAGCCCGACGAGCCGGCGTGGCTCGGGTATCACCCATTCTCGGGCCGGGCGCTGGACGGCCACAAGGGAGCGGAGGGGTTGGCGGAGCTGGAGCCGAAGGAGCCGGTGCGGTTGAGAGTGCATGGGCCGGACTGCGCGCTTCAGCGCCTCGAGGGAGCCGGCGTCTGGCTGTTCCGCTACGAAGAAGTCGGCCGGCGGCTGAGGCCGGTCACGCCCGACCTGCCCGGATCTGCCCTGGGCGATCGCGGCGAGCCGAAGAAGCCCGGCCTTTGGCTCGGCCGGACACCGATCGAAAGACGGTCGCTTCCGATGGGCTCCTGGCTGCTGGTCGTGGAGCACGAGGGGCACGCGCCGATGAAGGTGCCGGTCAGCATCCCGCGCTGCGGGCACTGGGAGCAGGAGGTGACGCTCTTCGCCCCGGCGGAGATCCCGGCTGGATTCGTCCCGATCCCGGCGGGGCCGTTCGGGTACCAGGGCGATCCGGAGAATCCATTCGCCGGACCTGCGGAGACGAAAGTCGTGGAGGACGTCTTCATCGCGAGGCATCCCGTCACGTGCCGGGAGTACTGTGAGTTCCTGAACGACATTGCGAAGCACGACCCGAAGCAGGCTGCGCGCCGCGTCCCGCGGCAGGCGGAGGAGTCGGGCTACTACTGGCCTGGCCCCTCATACGTCGTCCCCACCGCCGCCTGGCTTGCCGCCGCGCCGCCCGGGCTCCAGGCGAACGCGAAGAGGCTCCAGCACTGCCCGGTGGATTGGGAGGAGGACTGGCCCGTGTTCGGCATTTCGTGGGAGGACGGGATGGCGTATGCGGCGTGGAAGCGCGCGCGGGAGGGGCGTGCGACGATCCTGACGCACGAAGTGGAGTGGGAGAAAGCCGCCCGCGGGACGGATCGCCGCGCGTTCCCCTGGGGACGCCACTGGGACGATCGGTGGGCGAATGGCAACAAGTCGAAGCCCGGGGACCCGAGCCCGGTGCCCATCTCAGCATTTCCCGACGACGAGTCGCCCTACGGCATCCGGGGACTGGGCGGCAACAGCCGCGACACCTGCCTGAACGACCCGGGTCCGGAGCACCCCGGCTGGAGGCTCTTCCGCGGCGGCTCCTGGTCCGACATGGGCATCGTCTGCCGCGCGGTTCACCGTACGGGGCATTCCACGCAGGGCGTCTATTACTACGGCGGGATCAGGCTGAGCTGCGTCGTCCGGTTTGTCCGGACTCCGTGACGGGCGGGCCGGAGACCGCGCGACCAGCGCCGCCCGCGCTCACGCCGCCATGCCGTGGACCTCGGTGACACGCTATACTTCCCTCCATGAGCCGCCTTGAGGACATCGAGCGCCAGATCGACCATCTCTCCCGCTCGGAGAAGGCGCTTCTGCTGCAGCTTCTGGTCACTGACTTGGGCGACTCATTCCCGGGCATCGAGTCGAACCCGGCGGTTTGCGGCGGAGAACCCTGCATCGTGCGGACGCGCATTCCCGTGTGGGTGCTGGAGCAGGCGCGGCGGCAGGGCATTTCCGAGGCGGACCTCCTTCGCAGCTACCCGACGATCCGGGCGGGCGACCTCGCGCAGGCGTGGGCTTACGTTCGGGCGCACGCGCAGGACATCGAGCGGCAGATCGTCGAGAATGAGAGCGCGTAGGCGTGGCCCGGCTCTACTCGAATGAGAACTTCCCGCTGCCGGCGGTCCAGACCCTGCGTGCGCTGGGCCATGACGTGCTGACCAGCCAGGATGCGGGTAACGCCGGGCGAGCGATTCCCGATGAAGAAGTCCTCGGTTTCGCCGCTTCAGAGCAGCGGGCCGTCCTGACCCTCAATCGCCGTCACTTCATCGTGTTGCACGCCAAACGCCCGGATCACGCAGGCGTCATCGTGTGCACGGTCGACGCTGATTTCGAAGGGCAGGCGCGGCGGATCGACGCCGCGATCCGCACGGTGGGAGCGCTGGAGCGTCAATTGGTTCGGGTCAACCGGCCGGCAAAGTAGCTTCCGTACAGGACGGCTTGCGACCGACCGGAAAGAGAGTGCTCAAGGATGAATCTCGCCGACAAGCTATCAGAGATTGAACCGTCGGAGTTGGCGACCCAACTGTCGCTTCACATTTACACCCCGGCTTGGTGGAGAATCCGCGACGACCTCCACAAGGTGCCGCTTCACCTTCGCATTGCCATCGTGGTCCTCGACTTCGATACGGAAGTGGCAATGAGTGGCCTCCTCGGGTTTCTTGAGAATTCCACGGGTCGCTACTTGAAGGAGACCGTAAATGCGCTGGCCCTCATCGAGGCGCCGCGATCCTCCCTGGCGTTGAAATCGGTTGTTGCGATGGCCAGGAAATACCGTGTCTCGTTTCTATTTCCTCGCGCGAAGCGCCCGACGGGGAGGCCCTCGCCGACAACGCAGTTCCACGATCTGCCAGAAAAGCAGCAGGACAAGTTGTCGGAGGGAATCAGCAAGGTCGGTCGCTTCTTCACGTGCGATGACACCGGACCTGAGCCGCTCAGAAAGCTCCTGGCCGTGTACGCCGCTCGTCACCGCAGGGGGATCATTGGCGCGATCTCCAAACTGTCGCTCCAGGGGAGATCTGGATAGCGAGTTCGGCCCGGTTTTCGCCTGCGACCTCGGGGGGGAGCGCGAACCGCTGATGTCGCCTCGATTTGCCATCGCCTCCTCGACGTCAGCAAAGGGACGATGGCCGAAGTTCCCGAACGGAGCGAGAGAGGAAAGCGGCCGCCACTTTCAATTTCTCATAATAGCCGCACATTCTGCGGTTATCATTTCAAGGCTGCGGTGAATATGCAGTATAATCACCATAAATATTGCGGTGAATAATGCCCTTCATCCACGAAAAACCCCGCTGGCCTGACCTCTCCTGGGACGGCGCCGCGCTCGCGGCGCCGCTGGCCGCGGTGCGGCACCGCCAGGGCCGCCTGCTCGGCCGGATGGACGCCCTCGGGTTCGACGTCCGCTCCGAAACCAGCCTCACGGCGCTGATCGGCGACGTCGTCAAGTCGTCCGCAATCGAAGGGGAAAGCCTCCCGCCGCAAGAGGTCCGCTCTTCCATCGCTCGCCGCCTCGGCTTCCCCACCGCCGGACTCCCCCGCCCCGGACGCGACGTCGAGGGGATCGTCGAGCTCCTCCTCGACGCCACCCGCGGCTTCGATCGCCCGCTCACCGCGGAACGGCTCTTCGGCTGGCACGCGGCGCTGTTCCCCACGGGGCGAAGCGGCCTGCGGCGCATCACGGTCGGGGCGTGGCGCACGGCCGAGGCGGACCCGATGCAGGTCGTCTCGGGGCTGCCGGGGCGCGAGCGCGTGCATTTCGAGGCTCCTGAAGCCGCGCGGCTGCCGTCGGAAACGGCGGCCTTTCTCGAATGGTTCAACGAGCCCCCGTCCGCCGACCCCGTCCTCAAGGCGGGGCTCGCCCACCTGTGGTTTCTCACGCTGCACCCATTTGAGGACGGCAACGGCCGCATCGCACGCGCCATTGCCGACATGGCCCTCGCCCGCGCGGACGGCGCCGGCCAGCGCTTCTACAGCATGTCGTCGCAGATCGAAGCAGAGCGGACGGCGTACTACCGGCGGCTGGAGTCAGCGCAGCGGGGCGGGCTCGACGTCACGGAGTGGCTGGATTGGTTCCTGGGCTGCCTCGACCGGGCCGTGGGCACTGCCGACGCGGCGCTTGCCGGGGTGCTGCGCAAGGCGGAGATCTGGCAGCGCGTCCACCGCCGCCCGATCAACGAGCGCCAGCGCCTCGTGATCAACCGCCTGCTCGACGGGTTCAAGGGTGCGCTCACGACGTCGAAGTACGCCCGGCTGGCGAAGTGCTCTACCGATTCCGCGCTGCGGGACATCCGGGAGTTGGTGGAATGCGGGGTTCTCGCGCAGAACCCGGGCGGCGGGCGAAGCACGAGTTATCGGGTGTGTGAAGCGGAAGCGTGAATTTCAGGACCGCGGAAGCCCGAGGAACACACGGCCTGGCGCCTGCCCCTCTTTCGGCCAGAGTTCGCCCAGCAGACGCTGCAGGTCCGCGACCTGTCCGGCCGTGCGGACACGGCACCAGTCCACCATCAGCAGGCGGTGCTCGTAGATCCAGGAGGCGAGCTCGAACCACTTCCCCGCGGCCAACGGCGGCTCCGCGGTCCTCACGAACGCGATTTCGAGGGCGATCCCGTTCACGGCACGGCCGTAAGCGACGATTCCGCCGGGACTGCGAATCGAGAAGCCGTGGTCGACGGCGCCCTCGAGTGCGAGGGAATCGACGGAGCCGGCGTGCATCGCCTTCCCCAGGTCCTCAATGCGAACCTGCACTCCCGCGAGCGGTTCCCGAACGGCGGCGCGCACGTGGACTCTCCGGAAGCCGCTTCCCACGCGCTCCGCACGGTGGACGTCCGCGATGGCGGCGAGGTCGCCCGCGGCGAGTTCGGCGGCGGCGGGCGAGAGAAGTTCGACCTGGCGCCAGTCGTCCTCGTGGAGGCGGAGGGACGGCCCGGGGCCGGCCGCGCGCATCGGCGGGAGTTCATTGGAGATGGAAGGGAGCGAGCAGAGGAGTTCCTTGGGGTCGACCATGCGGACATCGACGCGCCGCAGGCGCAGCGTCAGGAATCCCTGTGCCGCGGCCGCGGCGCGAGTCGAGGGCTCGGCGTGGACGACCTCGAACCGGATCTCCCCGATGTCGAGTGTGGTCGCGACCTCGAACGACTCCGGGACCTGCGACTCCGGCGCCGGGTGTTCGCCGAGGAGTTTCCCCGACTCGGCGTCCACGAACCGAAGGACGATCGTGCACTCACCCATAGCCGCATTATGCCTTCGCCCACACGCAACACACGGTCCAGCCGCCCCTCGCAACTCGCAACCCGCAACTCGCAACTTCCTCAAGTTTCCACTATCCTTACTCGTCTCATGGCCTCGCCACGCAACCCCACCCGCGCCATCCGCATCGGCCGCACGCACATCGGCGGCGGGCACCCGATCGCGGTGCAATCGATGTGCGCCACGCACACTTCGAACGTCGACGAGACCCTGATCCAGTGCGAGGACCTGCGCAAGGCCGGCGCGGACGTCGTGCGGGTCGCGGTGGACAACATGAAGGACGTCGAAGGGCTCGCGGCGCTCCGCAAGCTGACCACCGCGAACCTCGTCGTCGACATCCAGGAGAACTACCCGCTCGTCGAGAAGGTCGCCCCGCACGTCGACAAGATCCGCTACAACCCGGGGCACCTGCACCACTTGCAGAAGTCGAAGCCGATGGCCGAGAAGGTCGGCTTCATCGCGAAAGTCGCGAAGGACCACGGCTGCGCGATCCGCGTCGGCGTCAACTGCGGCTCGGTCGCTCCGGAATTCCTCGAGAAATACCCGGACCAGCGCGACGCCATCGTCGAAAGCGCCCTCTTCCACTGCGACATCCTCGACAAGCTCGGGTTCACCGAATACTGCGTCTCCCTCAAGGACAGCGACCCCGCGAAGGTCGTCGAAGTCAACACGCGCTTCGCCGCGAAGCGCCCCGACGTGCCGCTGCATCTGGGCGTGACGGAGGCGGGGCTGCCGCCGGACGGGGTGATCAAGACGCGGATCGCGTTCGAGCAGCTCATCACGAAGGGGATCGGCGACACGATCCGCGTGTCGCTCACGGTGCCGAACGAGGCGAAGTCCGCGGAGATCGCCGCGGGGAAACAGATCCTCGACGACATCGAGCACGGCCGGTTCCGCTCGGTGCCGGACTTCGGCAAGGGGCTCAACATCATCTCCTGCCCGTCGTGCAGCCGCGTCGAGAACGAGGCGTTCGTGAACCTCGCGATCCAGGTCAAGGCGATCACCGAGTACGCGAAGGCGCACAAGATCACGATCGCGGTGATGGGCTGCCGCGTGAACGGCCCGGGCGAAACGGACGACGCCGACCTCGGCCTCTGGTGCGGCCCTTCGACCGTGAATCTCAAGCGCAAGGCCGAAGTCATCGGCACGTACGGCTACGACGCCGTGCTCGACCGCCTGCGCGAAAACCTCGACCACCTTATCGCGGCGAAGAAATGAAGCGCTTTCTTGCGCTGGCCGGGTTGATCGCCCTCGCGGGGTGCTCGAGCGGAAGCTACAGCGCGCCGCCGGAGCCCGACGATGCCCCGGCGCTCGCTCCCGCCGAAGTCGAGCCGCTCGCGCGCTGGATCATCACGCTGGGCGACAACACCCCCGAGGCGCGCGCCGCCGCCGCGGAGGAAATCCGGAAGTACGGGCTCGCCGCAGGGCCGATGCTGTTCGAGGCAGCCCTGAGCGAGGACATGGACCGCGCCGGGGCGAGCCGGAAGCTGCTCGACGAGTTCCGGCAGCAGGTGTGGGAGACGGCGCCGCCCGTGGACGAAGAGTTCGCCGCGACGCTGCGCGCCACGCTCGAGCCCGGGCAGCCGCTCCGGGTCTGGGCCTGGTGGTGGGTCGCGCTGGGGACACGTCTCGAGGACTCCCGCCGCGTCATCGGCAACCCGGAGCGCTTCTTCGCCGACTCGAACGCCGACGTCCGGCGCTACGCGGCGATCCTCTACGTCCGGCTCGGCCACGACGTTCGCAAGCTCGCCGAGATCCTCGACTCGACGCTCGAGGACGCCCTCCGCGGCCACGCCGCCTTCCGCGAATGGGAACCGGTCCTCGCTTCCCTCGCCGCCGCCGGCTTCAACGAGGGCGAACTCCTCGAGGTCCGCGAGAAACTCCGCCGCCTCGTCGAGCGCCTCGAGGCCTCCGGCGAGCCGCTTCCCTGGTGGGACATCCGCGCGTTTTTCCGGAAGGCCGGGCCTGGCGCCGAGCCGATCCTCGCCAGCATCCTGCTCTACGAGCGCCCGGGGACGCTTCGGCGCCTCGCGGCGATTTCCTACGGCCCGGGGCGGCAGGTGCGCGCCGAGCTGGAGCGCGCTTACGGCGCGAAGCCCGACGACGACCTGGCGATCGCGCTGGGGAACGCGGGGTCGGCGACGGGGGCGAAGCGGCTGCGGGAGATGCTGAAGCTGACGGTGCCGGGGTCGAGCGACCGGTGGGCGGCGTCGCTGGCGCTGGAGCGCGGGACGGGGCTGTGGTTCGGGAACGCGGCGGACGGGAACGATACGGGGCGGGCGATCCGGGCGTGGGACGAGTGGGTGCCGGGGAAGGAGACGGGGCGCACGTTCTCGTTCTCGTGCGAGGATGGCGGCGCGATCCTGGCGCGGACGCCGGCCGGGCTGCGGTGGCTCGTGGGCGTCGGGCCGATTTCGCGGAACATGATTTCGCGCGAAGAGCCGGCGTGGGCTGTCTTCGAGGCCGAATCCTGGGATCCCTCCTGCGCGGACGACGACCTCGCGCTCGCCTGGCGGCTGGACCGCGACAAATTTCTGCTGCTCGCCGGCCTGCTCGCGGGGGGAACCGACAACTGCGAAGAACGCGCGGGGCGCATGGTCCGCCGCGCCCAGATCGCGGCGCGCGGCGGCGATCCCCGGGTCGATCCCGATACGGCCTCCGTCCCCGCGGCCGCCCCGGCCCTCCAGAGCGCCCGCGCCACGCTCGCCGACCCGGCCGCCTCCGACGCCGAGAAAGCAGCCGCCATCCGCCGCGTCGCGTCCTCCGGCAACGAGGGCGCGCAGGTGATCGCCGGCGTCCTCGAAGGCAAGCCCTCCACGGCGATCCGCCGCGCCGCTTACCTCACCCTCTGGCAGATCGACACCGAGACCGCCCTGCTCGCCCTCGCCCGTTGCGCCGGCGACACCGAGACCAGGATGAACTACCAGGGCACCCCCGACTCCGCCGCCCTTCTCCTCCTCCGCATCCGCTGCCGCGGCCTCGGGTACGACCGGCTCGATGCCGCCGGGACCGATCCGGCGAAATGGGAAGCGCTGGTCCGCGAAGCGGCGAAGTAGGCTTACACCCCTCTTCGGGCGCCCCACAGCCACACGTGCAGCCGCGGAGAAAGTCTCCACCCCTCGCGCTTGCAGACCTCGGCGAGCGCCAGAGAGCGCCGCTTGACCGCTTCCTCCGTCACGCCTTCCGGCATGAGCCAGACGCGGTCCTTCGGAAGAGTCCGGGCAAGGCGCACGGCCTCGGCCTCGTCGTGCTCCCCCACGACGATCTTGGCGATCGCGCGCGGCTCCGCCATCCAGGCCGGGGCGCGGGCCCAGGTGTCCTCCCAGAGCGTGGTCACCGTCGGGAGCTTGGGGGACCAGTTCCAGAAGAGGTTTGGGCGCGAGAACGGCGGGGCGTCGACGCCGCTGGTTTCGACCTCGACGCGCGGCCAGGCGCCGCAGGCGGAATCGAGCAATTCTTCGAAACCGCGGACCTGGAGCGGCTCGCCGCCCGTGATGACCAGCAGATCGCGGGGCCCGAGCGATTCCAGCTCATCCAGCAGCGCAGGGAGCGGAACCTCCCGGCCGTGCGCCGGGTCCCAGGTGTAACGCGTGTCGCACCAACGACATCCGACGCTGCACCCCTGCAACCGCACGAACGTCGCAGGCGCCCCCGCCGAGGGCCCTTCCCCCTGGAGCGATCGAAACGTCTCGGAGACTCGCATCGGGTCATTCCCGTCCGATTGCCCGCCCACCCCAAAAACTAGCGGACGCGTTTGGGGTCCAGGGAA
>CAZPWT010000025.1:0-75611 GCA_964590435.1 uncultured Planctomycetia bacterium | reverse complement strand
CCCCGAAGTCACGACCCACACCTCGAATTCGCGGCGGGTTAGCCAAGTGGCAAGGCAAGGGTTTGCAAAACCCTCATCCCCGGTTCAAATCCGGGACCCGCCTTCGCGCAGGTGACCGGGAAGAAAAAAGACGCGGGACGGGGAGCGCACCAGGCGCGCTCCCGCGTCCCGCGTCTTTTTTCTTCCCGGTCACCTGCGCGAAATGAACGACCAGTACGAAACAGGCGGCCCACATTAATGGGCGGGTGCCGGCGGGGCGGCCGCGGTGAGGGCCTTCTGGGCCATCCGGCCCACGGCGAGCGTGACCAGCAAGCTCGCGCCGATCGCCGACCAGAGCCCCCAGTTGATCCGCCGCGAGTCGCCGCGCGCCGCCAGGAAATACTCCGCCGCCCGCTTCTGCCGATCCCGCGCGGTCCCCGGCCTCCCTTCCTCGAAATACCGAACCGCGGAGCGCGCCTCGTGCCCCGCGTCCTTCAGTGCGGAAATGGTCCGCTCCCGGGCGTCGTCGGCTGACTCCCCTTCCCGCGCGGACGGCGTCGCGGCCCCGATGCTCACCTGCCTCAGCAGGGTCTCGGTGAGGTCCGCGATATTTCTCTGCGCGTGGACCTCGCCCGGCTCTTCCTCGCGCCAGAGCATCAGCTGGCGGTTGCGCAGCCAGGTGATCCCGGCGCGCACCCCGTCGGGGGTCGGCGCCCCGCCCTGCAGGATCGGCGGCGGGCTCGTCCCGGCCTCCGCGATTTCGCGCTTCGCTTCGTCGGCCGCTTCGCCGAGCGCGGCGGCTGCCGAAGTAAGCAGAAAGGTGGCGGGGATCATGCCGACGAGGGAGAAGAAGGTGAACGGGATGAGGCGGACGCGGGTGAGGCCGAAGGCGTAGTTGAGGAGGACGTAGGGGAAGGCGGGGGAAAGGCGCATGAGCACCACGATTTTCCAGGCGTCGCCGGAGACGGCGCGGTCGAGGGCCTGGAAGCGCGGGGAGCCTGCGAACTTGCGTTCGAACGGGCCGCGGAGGAGGTAGCGGGCGACGAGGAAGGCGAGGACGGCGGCGACGGTGGAGGCGGAGAGGGAAATGGCGGTGCCGGTGCCGACGCCGTAGAGGAGGCCGGCGGTGAAGGTGAGGGCGGAGCCGGGGATGAGGGCGAGGGTGAAGAGGATGTAGAGGACGACGTAGAGGATGGGGGACCAGACGCCGAAGGTCTCGATCTTGAGCTGGGCGGCGGCGATCCAGTCGAGGAGGGGCAGGAAATACGCGATCGTCGTCGCGGCAATCGCGACGGCGGCGAGGAGGAGCCAGCGAGGAAGTCGTGGGCGGGGCATGTTGGGGGGGTGAGTATGAGGTGGGAGAAGGGCGAATAGGGAATATGAAATATGTAATATGAAATAATTAATGTCGGGTCCGTTTCACAAACCGTTTCCCGGCCTGCGGTCCGCCGTTAGGCTCCCGGCATGGCCCTTGCCCTGGTGATCGACGACGAACCCTCCATCTGCTGGGCGTTCCGGCAGATGCTCGAGGCGAAAGGGCATCGCGCCGTCGTCGCGCCGACGGCGGAGGAAGGGCTGGCGGCGCTCGCGCCGGAGGTGGACCTCGTCATCCTCGACGTGCGCCTCCCCGGGATGGACGGGCTCACGGCCCTTCGCCGCATCCGCGAAAGGCGCGCCGACCTGCCGGTGATCGTGATCACGGCGCACGGGACGATGCAGACGGCGGTGGAGGCGATCAAATCGGGGGCGTTCGAGTACATCACGAAGCCGATCGACCTCGCGGAGGCCGAATCGGCGGTGGCGCGGGCGCTGGAGCGGCGGGCGGTCTCGCAGGAGATCGCGAAGCACCAGGGCGAAAGCGACCTCGGCGGGCTGGTCGGGTCGACGCCGGCGATGCGCGAGGTCTTCAAGAAGATCGGCGCCGTCTGCCTCACCGACGCCACCGTCCTCGTGACGGGCGAAAGCGGCACCGGCAAGGAGCTCGTCGCGCGGGCGATCCACGCCAACTCGAAGCGCGCAAAGAAAAACTTCGAGCCGATCAACTGCGCGTCGCTGCCGGAGGGCCTCGTCGAGAGCGAGCTGTTCGGCCACGAGAAAGGCGCGTTCACCGGCGCGCTCCGCACCAAGCCCGGGCGGTTCGAGTCGGCCGAGGGCGGCACCGTCTTCCTCGACGAGGTCGGCGACCTGCCCCAGCCCGCGCAGGCCAAGCTGCTGCGCTTCCTCGAGGACCACAGCTTCACGCGCGTCGGCGGGCTCGACCGGCTCACCGCGGACGTGCGGATCGTGGCGGCCACGAACCGCGACCTGCGCCAGCTCGTGGCCGAGGGCGCCTATCGCGAGGACCTGTTCTACCGCCTGAACGTCGTCTCGATCACCCTCCCCCCGCTCCGCGACCGCAAGTCCGACATCCCCCGCCTCGTCGCGCGCTTCCTCCAGGACGCCGGCAAGGCGGTGAGCGAAGCGGCGCTGGAGACGATGATGGCGTACGACTGGCCGGGGAACGTGCGCGAGCTGCGCAATGCCGTCGAGCAGGCGGTCGTGCTCTCGCGCGGCGGACCGATCCTCCCCGAGCACCTGCCGCCCAGGCTGCACTCCAGGGCGGGCGGCCCCGACGACGAGAAGGCAAAGCTCCTGGTCGAGCGCTGGCTTTCGGAAGCGCCGGACGGCGCGGCCTGGGACGCGGTGAGCGACAAGTGGGAGAAGCTGCTGGTCGAGAAGGCGCTTGCGGACGCGAAGGGCTCCCTGAGCGCCGCGAGCCGCCGGCTGGGGATCAACCGCGCGACGCTGCGCAAGAAGATGGAGCGGCACGGGCTGAGGGGCGAGGCGGAGGCCTGACCCGCAACCCGCAACCCGCAACTCGCAACCCGCCGTCCGACCGTCCTTGATCGCATTCCCTCCAGCGGGTTACCATTCCCCGCATGTGCTGCCTCGCGAATTCCTCCTGCCGCCCCGCCGGCTTCCTCTCCTGGCTGGCCTCCTGGCTCACCTTCCCCATCTGCCCGCTCGTCTCCGCCCCGCTCGCCATCTGCTCCACGGTGCGAAGCGTCCGCAGCGGAAGCGCCTGGGCGATGACGCGCAGCACGCTCTTCTCGCCATTCATCGTCGTCACGATGGTCGTCGCCGTGGGCGCGGTGCGCGACTACAAGCGCGGGCAGGCCGTCCTCCACCCCGAGACCTGCGTCGGGATCTGTGGCAAGGCCTCGTTCGACCCGAACTGGAGCATCGACGCCCGCACGCGCCTGCCGATCGTCAGCCGCATGCCGCGCAACGGCGCCTCGCGCTTCATGTGGCGCATCAACGACCGGGTGGTGCGGTCGCTGGCGCGGGTGATCGGGCCGCAGAAGGGCGCGTACGCCGGGGCGCTTCCGTCGCGGGATGCCGCGGGGCGGGCGCTGGCGAAGGGACGGCTGGCGACGTTCGGGGACTTGGGGGCGACGCCGGATCTCGCGTGCTATGCGGCGCAGTCACCTTCCATGGAGATGGTCTCCGGCTTCGGAGTCGCGGTGACGCCGGGCATCGCGGGCCGGGCGGTGCGCCGTGCCGAACTGGACGGCGTGATCCTGCTGGGGACCGGCGCCGACTTCTTCGTCGTCGTGGACCCGGCGACCGGCCGCGAAGTCGCGCGCTACGGAGATCCCTCCCGCTAGGCGGGGCGCCATGGCTGACGCGGTCATCGAGACACAGAACCTCACGAAGGTCTTCACGGGCTTCTGGGGGCGGCGCAAGCACAAGGCGGTGGACTGCCTGAACCTGCGCGTCGAGCGCGGCGAGGTCTTCGGGTTCCTCGGCCCGAACGGCAGCGGCAAGACGACGACGATGAAGATGCTGCTGGGGCTGCTGTACCCGACGAGCGGGACGGCGACGGTGCTGGGGAAGGACCCGTCGCACATCGGGACGAAGGAGCGGATCGGCTTCCTGCCGGAGGAGTCGTACCTGTACCGGTTCCTGACGGCGGTGGAGACGCTCGACTTCTACGGGAAGCTGTTCGGGATGCCGCGGTCGGTGCGCAGGGAGCGCGCGGAGAAGCTGCTGGACCAGGTGGGGCTGAAGGACGCGAAGCACCGGCCGGTGCGCGAGTATTCGAAAGGAATGGCGCGGCGCGTCGGGCTGGCGCAGGCGCTGATCAACGACCCCGAGGTGATCTTCCTCGACGAGCCGACGAGCGGCCTGGACCCGATCGTGTCGCGGCAGGTGAAGGACCTGATCCTGGAGCTGAAGACGCAGGGGAAGACGGTATTCATGTCGTCGCACCTGCTGGCGGACATCGAGGACGTCTGCGACCGGGTCGGGATCATGTACCAGGGACAGTTGCGCGCGATGGGGTCGCTGAAGGACATGATCCGCATCCCCGACAAGACGCAGTTCCTCGTGCACGGGCTCGAGACCGACAAGCGCCTCGAGGTGTCGCAGGCGATCGAGGCCGCGGGCGGCCTGCTCGAGGACATCACCGAGCCGCGCCGCTCGCTCGAGGACCTGTTCCTGTCAATCATCGGGAAGCGCAAGGAAGAGAACTAGATGCGCAACCGCCTCGCCGCCCTCGCGCTCGGCCTGCGGCGCTCGCCGCTCGGCGCGGTCGGCGCGCTGTCGGGGTTGACGCTGCGCGAGTCGGTGCGGAAGAAGGTGTTCGTCGTCCTGGTGGTGTTCACGGCGGTGATGCTGGGGGCGACCGCCCTGCTCCCCGCCCTCCGTCCCGAGGACCGCGTGCCGCTCGTCGAGACCTGGGCGCAGCGCGCGATCACGTTCTTCGGCGTCCTGATCGCCGTCTTCCTCGCCGGCGTCTCGCTCCCGGACGACATCGAGGAACGCCGCGTCTTCACGCTCCTCACCAAGCCGCTCTCGCGCTGGCAGCTCCTGGCGGGGCGCTTCACGGGCTTCGCCACCCTCCTGGCCGCCTTCGCCCTCGCGGCGTTCGTCATCTGCTCGGGGTTCGTGAGGGTCGTCGCCCGCGGCGGCGGCACGCTCGCTTCCCGCACCGAGTTCACGGCGCGCGAGGTCCGCATCGAGGAGACGGACGGGCAATCGAAGGTGGAAGCGCGCTCGTCGGAGGCGGACCCGCTGATCGGCGTGGTCTCGGGGGCGGGGGACACGGTCGTGTTCTGGGCGTTCCGCAACCTCGACGTCGGGGACCTGCCGGAGAAGGTCACCGCCCGCTGCACGCTCGAGGTCCAGGGGCCCTCGATGCTCTCGTTCGGCGACATGGAAGTCTTCCTGCGCCCCGTCAGCCGAGACGTCCCCGCGGCCGAGGCCGCGGCGATGGGCTGGAAGGTCAGTTTCACCAGGGAGCCCGATCCCAACGCGCCGCCCGACGCTCCCCTCCCCCCGCGCATCGCTTCCCGCAAGCTCGTCGCCAAGCACATGATCCCGTTCGACCTCGAGATCCCGCGCGGGTGGTTCGGGGAGACCGGGTCGCTGGACATCGCGGTCAAGCGGGCGAAGCCGGGGCTGGTCCTGAGCGTGCGGCCGAAGAGCGTGGTGGTGATGTCCGCGCCGCACAGCTTCGAGTGGAATTTCGCGAAGGCGATCGCCTCGACGTACCTGCTGTGGATGGTGGTGCTGGCGCTGACGATCGCGGGATCGACCGTGCTGTCGGCGCCCGTGAACCTGCTGTTCGGGCTCGCGGTGTTCGTCACCGGGTCGATGGTCGGTTTCGTCCGGGAGAGCCTGCCCACGATGCAGGAGCGCATCCAGGTCGCGGAGAAGGAACGCACGCTGGACGAGCACGAGCACTCGCACGGGACCAACGACGACTTCCCCGTCGCCGTGCTCCGGTTCTCCCAGGCCGTCTCCAACGTGTCCCTCGCCGCGATCCCCGACCTCAACACCTTTGACGCCTCCACGCCGATCCTCCGCGGCAACGACATCCCGGCGGAGCGCCTCTACGAGGGGCTCAAGTTCGCCCTCGCCTACGTCGTGGGCGGTCTCCTCGCCGGGCTCGCCTTCCTGCGCATGAGGGAGTTCCGATGAAGCGCCTCCTCGCGGTCCCCCTGGCGGCCGGCCTGCTCGCCTGCGTGCACTTCTCGCAGCAGCGCCTCGACACGATGCCGGAGAAGCAGGAGCTGGCGGCGACGAACCCGTTCGGGAAGATGCCGCCGGCGCAGTACATGGCGGAGTACACGGCGTCGATGCTGCTGGGCGGGATGCGTGCGGTGGCGATCGACTACCTGTGGATCCAGTACACGAAGGCGGAGAAGGCGCGGAACTACGTCGAGGTGAACGCGATCCTGGAGATCCTGCTGCGGCTGCAGCCGAACTTCGCGGAGATCTGGCAGCACCTGGCGTGGGCGAAGGCGTACAACATCGCGGCACAGCAGGAGTCGGAGGCCGAGCGGTGGCTGTGGGTGAAGAGCGCGCTGGAGGACTCGGACCAGGCGGTGCGGCGGAACCCGACGAGCGAGAAGCTGCTGTTCCACAAGGGGTACATGCTGTACCACCGGCTGCCGCAGGAGCCGATGCTGCTGGAGCGCTACCGGGAGTGGACGGGGCGGGACGCGTGGGCCGACGCGGCGCACACGCTTCGGGACGCGATCCTGCTGGCGCAGTCCAAGGGGCTGAACAACACGACGCCGCCGGCGGACGGGATGATGCAGGATGCGTACCTGAAGCTGGCTCACCTGCTGATGACGCGGGGGGAATTCGCCAAGGCGCACGCGACGCTCGACGAGGGGCGCGACCTCTACCGGCGGCTCGTCCCCGAGCGGCTGACGACGGCGATCAACTACCGGACCGTGGAGCTCTGCGACAGGCTCCACCATCCGTACGCCCTGGAAGAGAAGCTCGCAGGAATCGAACGCGCCGGCGGCGACACGGACGCCGTCCGAGTGGAACTGCTGCAGGAATACGTCGTCCTCGACAAGACCTACCCGCAGCACCAGGGCGTCCACGACCGGATCGTCCACCTGACCGCCGGCCCCGTCGCGCACGCCTTCGCGCTCGCCCGCGAAGGAAAGGCGGACGACGCCGCTGACTACCTCGGCCGCACCGTCCTGCCCCTCTACTCCGACCTCTGCGTCAAGGCCGACGGCACCGAGAATTCCTACTGGGAAGACAAGGTCCGCTTCGTCCAGCTCCTCCAGGCCGGCCTCCGGCTCGAGGGCTCTTCCAAGTTTGCCGAAGCTCTCAAGAAGTATGACGACATCCTCGACGAATTCCGCTACAACCTCCCGGTCGGGGCGCCGCAGGTGGCGCTGATCAAGGAGCACACGGCCGGGCTCAAGGGACGCTGAAAGGAGGGCCAGATTCCGAGAAAGGACGAAGCTCGCGAGACCGCGGTGGAATGCGCGCGGATCGCGGAGGGCAAGAAGGCGACGGACATCGTCGTGCTGGACATCCGGAAGATCGCGTTCATCTCCGACTATTTCGTCGTCGCCAGCGGGAACAACCGCAAGCAGCTCCAGGCGATCGCGGACGAGATTTCGCAGACGCTGAAGGGGCGCGGGCGGCGCCGCGTGGGGATGCAGGGGTACGACGCCGGGGCGTGGGTGCTGGTGGACTTCGGCGACGTTGTGATCCACCTGTTCCACGAGGAGATGCGCCGGTATTACGAGCTGGAGAATTTCTGGGCGGACGGGAAGAAGGTCCGGTGGCAGGGGAAGGCCGGCGCCGACGAGGAGTAGGCGCCCCGCGGCCGCGGGGATCGGGTAGACTTTGCGCGTGATGCGGACCGCCACGCGCTTCCTCGGCCTCGCCGCCGCAATCCTGTTGACCAGCGGCTGCGGCTACGTCCGCGACCGCGTCCGGGACGCGGGCGACATTTTCCACGTCGACCTGTCGCTCGGGCCGCAGGTCGGCGCCAGCATCCGGCTCACGCACCTCGTGCAGGCCGGCGTGCAGGTGGAGGGGTTCAAAACAGGCGAGGGCCCCGAGGACACGGAGTACGAGACGGGCCACCTCGCCGTGAACGGCCGCTGGGCCGGCATCCACAAGCGCCGCGGCCACGAGGGAGGCATCGGCCCCGAGTCGATCGGCCCGCGGCTCTACAAGCGGAGCTACACGGCCGAGTACGAAGAGGAGTACCGCGACCAGCCGCGCACCGCCGACGAATTCGGTTTCTCCCTCGCGATCATCCTCGTCGGCATCGAGGCCGGTTTCCGCCCCGTCGAGGCGTTCGACTTCATCACGGGGTTCTTCGGCGTCGACATCCTCAAGGACGACGGTCGCCCCGCCGTCGTCGAGGACTCCGAGACGTGGCTGCGCGACGAGGAAAAGCGCGACGGTTCGTGGGAAGACGGGCTGTGGAAGCCGCGCCCGAAGCCGTTCACGCCGACGAAGTAGCACCGTTGCGCTTAGAGCCGCGGCAGATATGATCCGCGCCGCATGGCCGAACCCATCACGCCCGAGCCCGCCCCGCCCGTCAGCCGCATCACGCTCATCGGCGTGGGCCTCTTCGTCGTGGCCCTGATGGCCCTTCTCCTGGCCTTCCCCGCCTCCCAGCCCAAGGTCGCGCCCGAGGACATGGACATGGCCGCGATCTTCTCCCGCAACTGCGCGATCTGCCACGGCCCCACCGGCCAGGGCAAGGGCCGCTTCCCCAAGATCGCCGGGACGACGAAGACGGAGGAAGAGATCCTGCGGCAGCTGGAGAACGGGAAGGGCGACATGCCGAAATTCGAAGCGACGCGGGAGCAGCGCGAGGCGATGGCGCGGTATGTGAAGGAACTGAAGAAGTAGCCTAGATCGTCTCGAGCAGCGCGGGGTAGTGCTTCTCGCCGACGGCGCCCGTGGCGCGGTCAAAAGTCTGGATCTTCGAGAGCGGCGGGGAGTAGAAGTTCACCGTGATCATCCGCTTGCGGCCGCCCATGTGGTTGCCCATGGAGTGGATGCCGCCGACGTCGCTGGCGGTGATGTCGCCGGGCTTGAGCTCGAGGCGCTCGATGACGTCGAGCTTTGCGAAGCCGGGTTTTTCGCCGCGGTCGGCGCGGCGGAAGTTCTCGATGAAGGTGGTGCCGGAGTAGACCTTGGCGACGGCACACGAGGGGCCGTGATCGTGGATGACGGTTTCCTGGCCGTCTTCCCAGCAGAGGACGAGGGCCTCGAGGTTATCGGTGCGGAGAAGAGGGATGCGCTGGTAGGCCTCGGGGGACCAGGCTTCGTGCGAGGTGATGAGGTCTTCGGTGATGTGGAGGTCGTGGACGAGTCGAGTGAGATCGCGAACGGGGATGGCGGCGCCGGGGAATGACGCGGCTCGCGAGACGAACTGTTCCCAGGAGAGCTGGGGCATGGCGGATTCTCCGTGAGTGAACGGAGGAGATTGTACGGGGGCGGAGTTTCAAATCAACGCAAAAGCTTTCGTTACAACAACTTATATCGATCAATCCCGATCATTATGGTCATGATTCCCTCCCCCACACTTCACACTCCACCACTCCCCCGTTATCGTGCCGCACTTCCTCCCTCACGCCCTTTCGGAGATCCCCCATGCCCCGGTCTTTCCTCGCCGCTTCCCTCCTCGCCCTCTCCTTCGTCGCCGCAGCCTGCGGCTCTTCCGCCCCGCGAGCTTCCGCCGCGAACGGTCCCGCGGTGGGGCCGAACCCGACGGCGGCGCTCGTGGGCGGCCCCGGCGGGCAGATCCGCGTGGGGGGCAAATACTGGACGCGGACGAATCTGCGGGTGGTGAAGGGAGCGCAGATCGACTTCGAGTCGTGGCTGTCCGGGGAGTTCCTTGCGATGGGGACGGCGGTGACGGTGACGGAGACGGCGAAGGACGACACGCGGTGGCAGGTGAAGACGGACGACGGGCGGACGTTCTGGATCTACATCGGGTACGGGGCGGGGTACAAGGACCAGTACCAGGAGATCCAGAAGTTCCTTGCGGCGCAGGACCCGAAGGCCGGGTTCGACGCGGGCGCGGGAGACGTGGCGGACGGGATCAAGTTCGCGCGGCCGGTCGTCGGGATGACGCGGGCCCAGGTGCTGGCGGCGTGCGGGTACCCTCCCGCGATCACGGACCCGACGTCTGCCGACCAGTGGCGCTATCCGCAGCTGGGCCCGGGCTGGAGAAGCCGCGGATGGGGGTGGGTCGCAAACCAGGGCAACAAGGTCGCGGTTGAGTTCAGCGGCGACAAGGTCGTCCGCGTCATCGGCTACGAACTGGAATAGGAATTCCCCCCGTGACACCGGCGGCCGTGCGCAAAACGCACGGCTGTTTTTATTTCGCGAAGCGCTCCCCGCGCCCCGGAGCCCCCTCGCTTCCCCGAATTCTTGACACTCGTTCGACCCCGGTTATCCTCCCTCGCGACCTCAAGGCGGCGAGAGCATGAACGACTGGACCCGCGAGACTCTCAAGGTCATGGGGTTGATGTCGGGGGCGACCGTGGCGCTGGGTGTCACGACCGCCCTCGGGTACTGGGTCGGGCACCACGTCGGCGTCAGATGGGGCGTTGAGCCCTGGGGCACCGCGACGGGCGTCCTTCTCGGGCTTGCCGTCGGGTTCCTGCAGATCTGGGACATCTACCGCCGGTTCCTGAGGCGCTGATGGACAGGCAACTCCGCAGGTACTACCTCACGGCAACCGGGATCGCGCTCGCCGCCACCGCGGTCTCCCTCGCCTGGCGTGACCCGAAAGTGACCGCAGGGGTCTTCGCTGGTGCCGTCGCCGGGGTCGTTCCGTTCGCCACGTGGCACCTGATCGTGGGCCACGCGGGGGAACGAAGCGGCCGGGGCAGGCCCCTGGTTGTCGCCCTGGTGCTGGCGAAGTACGGGATTCTCGCGGGCGCGATGTGGATGCTGTTCCGGTTCCACCTCGCGAACGAATACGGGTTCGGCGCGGGGCTGGTCGCGACTTCCCTCGCCGTGCTCGGGGCGGTCGGAAATGCAACAAGGAAGGACTGAATGGCGGGCGGCGTCGAACATCCTCCCAGCATCTTCCACGGGCTCTATGAGTCCCTGACGGACCACGGGCAGCACGTCCCCGGGTGGCTGTCGTTCAACGGGCTTTTCGACGCGCACCAGTCCGAGGTGTTCTTCGACGCGCTCATCGGCTCGGCGATCGCGATCTCGGCGCTCTGCCTCCTCGTGTTCATGGGGCGCAGCAAGCTCGAGAAGATCCCGGGGAAGCTCCAGAACGTCCTCGAGTGGGCGGTCGAGGGGCTGCGCGGCCTGACGGTCGACCTGCTCGGTCCCGACGGCCCGCGCTACCTGCCGCTCATGGGCACCCTCTTCCTCTATATCTTCTTCAACAACCTCATCGGGCTCGTCCCTGGCTTCAAGTCGCCCACGATGACCGTCTCCACGACGCTCGCCCTCGGGCTCACCACGTTTATCTGCGTCCAGTCCATCGCCATCAAGGTCAACGGCATTGTCGGCTACCTCAAGCACTTCATGGGCGACATCATGGCCCTCGCCCCCCTGATGTTCGTGATCCACATCTTCGGCGAAATCGCCAAGCCCATGTCCCTCTCGCTCCGACTCTTCGGGAACATCTACGGCGAAGACAACATCACCGCCGTCCTCTTCGGCATGGGCTACGGCGCCTGGATCCCCGTCCACCTCCCCATGCTCGCTTTCGGCATCTTCACCGCCTTCCTCCAGGCTTTCATCTTCACCAGCCTCTCGTGCATCTACGTCCAGGGCTTCACCGAGCACGCGGGGCACGACGAACACGCACACGACGAACACGGCCACGGGCACGAGCACGGGCAGGGGCACGCGCACGACCACGCCCACACGGCCGCTCACTCACACTAGAAACCTTTCCGCCCCTTCGGGTCACGTTTTGGGAGACAGCAGGATGAAGAAGCTCGCGCAGGTCAGCATGGTCGCCGTTGCCCTCATCGTCGTTTCCAACACGGCTTTCGCCGCCGACGAGGCCGCCAAGGCCGCGGCCGCGCAGTGGATCCCGATCGCCATGGGCTTCGGCCTCGCGATCGCCGCCGCCTTCGGCGCTCTCGGCCAGTCCAAGGCCATCGCCGCCGCGGTCGAGTCGATCGCCCGGCAGCCCGAGGCCGCCGGCAACATCCGCGGCGCCCTCATCATCGGTCTCGCCCTTATCGAGACGCTCGTCATCTACGTGCTGCTCATCTGCTTCTTCCTCAACGGGAAATTCCCCGAGATCAAGTAGCAACCCGTGGACATCCTCAAAGACCTCGCAAAGTCCCTCGGCGTCAACCCGATCGTCGTGCTCATCCAGATGGGCGGGTTCTGGACGCTCTATCTCGTGCTCCGGAGCCTCCTCTGGAAGCCCGTCGGCGACGTCATAGACGGCCGCGCGGGCGACTGGAAGAAGTCCTCCGGCGAGATCGAGGCGTCGAAGGGGACGCGCGAGAAGCTTGAGGCCGAGTACGCGGGGAAGATGGCGGTGATCGAGCGGCAGGCGTACGAACGGCTCACGGCGCTCGTCAAGGACGGCGTCGCGGCCCGCTCCGACCAGCTCGTCAAGGCGCAGGACGAGGCAACCCGGTCCGTGTCCGAGGCCCAGGCGGCGATCCGCGGCGAGCGCGACAAGGCGCTTCGCGAAGCGGGCCCGCAGGTCGAGGCGCTGGCGAGGGATGCGGCGGCCCGCGCGCTGGGGGTGAAGCTCTGATGCGGAAGTGGTTCCTGGCTGCGGTGCTGGCGGTTCCGCTGTTCGCGGCGCGGGTGCTCCCCGTGTCGGCCGAACACGCGGAGGCCGAGAAGCCGGCGGAGGCGGAGCACGGGGCGGCGGCGGAACACGCCGCGGAGGGCCACGGCGCCGCGCACCACGAGTCGCCCTTCACCGTCACCAAGGTCGTCCTTCTCCAGCTGCTGGCGTTCGTGCTGCTGTACGTGGCGCTGAAGAAGTGGGCGTTCCCCGTGCTCGCCGGGATGCTGAAGGAGCGGGCGGACAACATCCGTGACACGTACGCGAAGCTCGAGAAGGAGAAGGAGGAGCTCGCGAGGCTGACGAAGCTGGCGCAGGAGAAGCTGGCGGGGATCGAGAAGGAGGCGCAGGCGAAGGTGGACGCGGCGGTCAGGGAGGGGACGGCGCAGAAGCAGGCCATCCTCGACGAGGCCGGGGCGTCGGCCGCGCGGCTCCTGGCGAAGGCGAAGTCCGAAATCGAGGTCGAGCGCGCGAAGGCCGTCGAGGAGATCCGGCAGGAGATGGTGCGGCTCTCGCTCGAGGCGGCCGAACGGCTCGTCAAGTCGCAGCTCACGGCGTCGAAGCAGGAAGAGCTCGTCGAGCGCTTCATCGCCGAGATCGAGAAGGTGCGCGCATGAACGAGCGCACCGTAGCCCGCCGGTACGCCACGGCGCTTCTCGCCCTCGCCGACCAGGGGAAGGCGGTCGAGGCGATCGAGACGGAGATCCTGCAGGTGGCGCAGGTGTGGAAGTCGTCGCCGGACCTTCGGCGGGCGATGACGCACCCGCTGATCGCGCCGAAGGTGAAGAAGGAGTTCTACCGGCAGGTGTTCCAGGGGATCTCGAAGCTGATGTCGGAGTTCCTGGACAAGCTGATCGACAAGAAGCGCGCGGTGTGCATCCCGGACATCGCGGAGATCTTCGACGACCTGGCGGACCGTTACGCGGGCGTCGTGCGGATGACGGTGGAAAGCGCGGTGCCGCTGAACGAGGGGCAGAAGGCGAAGCTGCTGGCGAAACTCGTCGGGCTCGCCCAGGGGCGGAAAGTGGAACTCGACGCCAAGGTCAATCCCGGGCTCCTCGGCGGGATGACGCTTCGCGTGCGCGATTCGGTGGTCGACGGGTCGGTGGCCGGTCGGCTCAAAGGGCTCAAGGAACTTCTGACGTCCACGATGAGGTAGCGAGAAATGCAGATCAGGCCCGAAGAGATTTCCCAGATCATCCAGAAAGAGATCAAGAAGTACGAAGGCGATCTCAAGATGGAATCCGTCGGCACGGTGCTGTCGGTCGGCGACGGCATCGCGCGCGTGTACGGCCTCGACAAGGTCATGTCGGGCGAGCTGGTCGAGTTCCCGGGCGGCGTGTTCGGGATGGCGCTGAACCTGGAAGAGGACTCGGTCGGCATCGTGATCCTGGGAAGCGACCGCGGGATCAAGGAAGGCGACACGGTGAAGTGCACGGGCAAGATCGTGCAGGTTCCCGTGGGCGATGCGCTTCTCGGGCGCGTCGTGAACGCCCTCGGGCAGCCGATTGACGGCAAGGGGCCGATTGCGGCGACGAAGTTCCGCCCGATCGAGTGGCCCGCGCCGAACGTCGTGCAGCGGCAGTCGGTCAAGGAGCCGCTTCAGACGGGGTACAAGGCGATCGACTCGATGATCCCGATCGGCCGCGGTCAGCGCGAACTGATCCTCGGCGACCGCGGCATCGGGAAGACGGCGCTGATCGTGGACACGATCCTGAACCAGAAGGACGGCGACGTGCTGTGCATCTACAGCGCGATCGGGCAGAAGCAGTCGACGGTGGCGCAGGTGGTGGACGTGCTGGAGAAGGCGGGGGCGATGAAGTACACGATCGTCGTCGCCGCGCCGGCGTCGGACCCCGCTCCCCTGCAGTACATCGCGCCGTTCGCGGGCACCGCGATGGGCGAGGAGTTCCGGGACACGAAGCGGCACGCGTTCATCGCGTACGACGACCTGACGAAGCACGCGTGGGCGTACCGCCAGATGTCGCTGCTGCTGCGGCGCCCGCCCGGCCGCGAGGCTTACCCCGGCGACGTGTTCAACCTGCACAGCCGCCTCCTCGAGCGCTCGGCGAAGCTGAACGACGAGCTCGGCGCGGGCTCGCTGACCTCGACGCCCGTCATCGAGACGCAGCTGGGCGACGTGTCGGCGTACATCCCGACGAACGTCATCTCCATCACCGACGGCCAGATCTACCTCGAGCCCGACATGTTCTACGGCGGCGTCCGTCCCGCCCTGAACGTCGGCATCAGCGTGTCCCGCGTCGGCGGCGCCGCCCAGACCAAGGCCATGAAGAAGGTCGCCGGCAAGCTGCGCCTCGAGCTCGCCCAGTTCCGCGAGCTCGCCGCGTTCGCCCAGTTCGCTTCCGACCTCGACGCCGGCACCCGCGCCCAGCTGACGCGCGGCGAGCGCCTCGTCGAGATCCTCAAGCAGCCCCAGTACGAGCCGATGAACTTCGCCAACCAGGTCTGCATCATCTTCGCCGGCACCCAGGGCTTCCTCGACGAGATCCCCAAGGACCAGGTCGCCGGTTTCGAGCTCACGTTCCACCGCTGGCTGGGCGAAAAGCACCCCGCCATCGTCGAGGGCATCAAGAAGACCAAGGACCTCGAGAAGGACAACGAGGAGAAGCTGCGCTCCGCCCTCAAGGAGTTCAAGGACGGATGGAAGGCCGGGAGCATCAAGGCCGAGGCCGCCAAGGTGTTCGCGGCCGCGGGTCACTAGAAACGACTGCTGAAGAGGAACCGGTAAGCCCATGGCCGTAGGCAGCATCAAATCGATCCGGACGAAAATCCGGTCGGTCAACAACATCAAGAAGATCACGCGCGCCATGGAAATGGTGAGCGCGGCCAAGCTCCGCAAGGTCCAGGAGCGCTTGATGGCGGTGCGCCCCTACGCCAGCCGCATCTCCTCCTTCCTCACCGGCCTCGCCGGCCGCGTCAAGAACCTCGACTTCCCGCTCTTCAAGGCCCGCGAGCACGTCAAGCGCATCGGCATCGTGTTCATGATGGGCGAGAAGGGCCTCTGCGGCTCGTTCAACTCGAACATGCTGCGCTTCTACAACGAGTTCGGCAAAACGCACCCGCAGCCGGTGGACATGACGGCGATCGGCAAGAAGGCGGTGGATGCGGCACGGAAGCTGGGCGTGACGCCGGCGGACTCGTACGTGAGCCTGAAGACGGACGTGTCGTTCGGCGACATCCAGTCGTGGACGAACAAGCTGATCGCGAGCTTCCTCGAGGGGAAGGTCGACGAGGTGTGGGTGCTGTACACGGAGTACGTGAACGCGGTGACGTTCCGGCCGCGGGCGGTGAAGTTCCTGCCGGTGCAGACGGACGTGAAGGAGAAGGAAGAGTCCGGCTCGGGGGACTACGAGTTCGAGCCGGAGCCGGCGAAGATCCTGGACAGGCTGATCCCGCGCTACGTGCAGACGGCGTTCCACCGGCTGATCCTCGAGTCGATGTCGAGCGAGCACGCGGCGCGGATGAACGCGATGCACAACGCGACGGACAACGCGAAGGACCTCGTGTCGAGCCTCACCCTCATCTACAACAAGGCGCGCCAGGCGTCGATCACCAAGGAGCTGCTCGACATCGTGGGCGGCGCCGAGGCATTGAAGGGATAGCGAATGGCCGAAAACATCGGGAAAGTCACGCAGGTCATCGGGCCGGTCGTCGACGTCTCCTTCGAGACGACGATCCCGGCGATCTACAACGCGATGACGATCAAGGAACCGGGGCGCGGCATCAACCTCACGCTCGAGGTCGCCAGCCACATGGGAAACAACACGGTCCGCGCGGTCGCGATGTCCACGACCGAGGGGCTCGTGCGCGGCATGCCGGTCGTCGACACCGGCGCGCCGATCAAGCTTCCCGTCGGACGCGCGACCCTCGGCCGACTGATCGACCTGCTCGGCGTGCCGCTCGACGGTCTCGGCGACATCAAGACCGACAAGTATTACCCGATCCACCGGCCGCCCCCGACCCTCACGAACCAGGAAGTCACCCCCGCCATCCTCGAGACCGGCATCAAGGTGCTCGACCTGCTCGCGCCGTACGCGAAGGGCGGCAAGGTCGGCCTGTTCGGCGGCGCCGGCGTCGGCAAGACGGTGCTCGTGCAGGAACTGATCCACAACATCGCCAAGGAACACGGCGGTTTCTCGGTGTTCGCCGGCGTCGGTGAGCGCACCCGCGAGGGAAACGACCTCTGGCATGAAATGAAGGAATCCAAGGTCATCGAGAAGACCGTGCTCTGCTTCGGCCAGATGAACGAGCCGCCCGGCGCCCGCCTCCGCGTCGCACTGTCCGGCGTGACCTTCGCCGAGTACTTCCGCGACGAGGAAGGACAGGACGTGCTCCTCTTCGTCGACAACATCTTCCGCTTCGTGCAGGCCGGTTCCGAGGTGTCCGCCCTTCTCGGCCGCATGCCGTCGGCCGTCGGTTACCAGCCGACGCTCGCCAACGAAATGGCCCAGCTGCAGGAGCGCATCACCTCGACCAAGAAGGGCTCGATCACCTCGGTGCAGGCCGTGTACGTCCCGGCCGACGACATCACCGACCCGGCGCCCGCGACCACGTTTTCCCACTTGGACGCCACGACCGTGCTCGACCGCCGCATTTCCGAGCGCGGCATCTATCCCGCCGTCGATCCCCTCAAGTCCACCAGCCGCATGCTCGACGAGAAAATCGTCGGCACCGAGCACTACAAGACCGCCCTCGCCGTCCAGAAAGTCCTCCAGCGCTACACCGACCTCCAGGACATCATCGCGATCCTCGGGATGGAAGAGCTCTCCGACGACGACAAGGTCACCGTCGCCCGCGCGCGCCGCATCGAGCGCTTCCTGTCCCAGCCGTTCAACGTCGCAAAGATCTTCACGGGCACCGATGGCGCTTATGTGCCCGTCAAGGAGACCGTCCGCGGCTTCAAGGAAATCCTCGAGGGCAAGCACGACGCCCTTCCCGAGCAGGCGTTCTACATGGTCGGCGGGATCGACATGGTCATTGAAAAAGCCAAGAAGATGAAGGGCTAGCCGTCATGGCGAGAGAGTTCCAATTCGAAGTCGTCACGCCGGAGCGCACCGTTTTCTCGAAAACGGTGACCAGCGTGATCATGCCCGCCCACGAGGGTTACCTCGGCGTCATGGCCGGCCACGCGCCCCTCCTCGCCCTCCTCCAGCCCGGCGAGATCGTGATCCGCGGCACGGACGGCAAGCAGGAGGAGCTCGTCGTGTCGGGCGGCTTCGCGGACGTGGGGCCGAAGAAGTGCCTGATCCTGGCGGACGCAGCGGAGACGCCGGAGCAGCTGAACCCGGACCGGGCGCGCAAGTCCCTCGAGAAGGCGCGCAAGGCGCTGGCGGAGCGGGGCCCCGGCCACTCGCAGGAAGAACTGGAAGCGGCGGTCGCGCGGGCCGAGAACCGGCTGAAATTCGCGGAGCGGCGGAAGAAGTAGAGGCAAGGCTGGCGAACGTGCGGAAGGCGTGCGAAGGCTGGCGACCGCGGCCGCCTCCCATGCAGCTTTCGCCAGCGTTTCGAACCTTCGCCAGCCTTCCCCGCCTTCGCCTGATATCCTCCCGCCCCGTGCCCCGCCTCTTCGACTCCGTCCCCGTCGCGCTCACCTGGCGTTACGCCGCGCACTCGGCCATGGTCGGGATCGCGATCTGGAACGAAGCGCGCCCGGCGCCGGCGCGGCCGGACCTGCTGCTGGCGCACATCCCGAAGGTCGCGTGGGTCGCGAATCACAACTACCACCTCTGGCTGCTCTGCTACATCCCGCTCGCGGCGTGGCTCTGGCGCGTGGATCGAAAGGCGTTCATCCATTTCCTGTGGCTCGGCGGCGTGCTGAGCCTGCTCCGCGGGCTCTGCATCCCGCTGTCGGGGCTCGGCCCCGTCGAGGGGCCCGACGTCAACGCGGGGATCGACGGCGCGATGATGTGGCGAAGCTGGCTCGCCATCGTCAACCCGATCACCGCCCTCACGACCGACGCGGCGCACGTCGGCCTCACGAAGGACATGTTCTTCTCGGGGCACGTCGCGACGACCTTCCTGCTCTGGCTCTACGCCCGCCCGCACCGCGTCCTCGCACCCCTCGCCCTCGCCGCCCACGCCGCGATCACCGCCTCCGTCTTCTTCGCCCATCTCCACTACACCGTCGACGTCCTCGGCGCCTGGGCCATCACGGGCGCGCTCTACTACTTCGCCGTGAAGCTTTGGCCTCTCACCCCCGACCACCAACCACCAACTCCAAACTAGCAGGGGCGAGCGAGCGAAGCGAGCAAGCCCCAAACCCCGCCGTTCGGCCGCCGGTGAGGTAGCGGCGGGCGGGGCGAGCGAAGGGGGCGCCGGGGGCGCGCCGCCCCAAAGCCGCCGGTGGTCCAGAAAGCCCCCGCGGCGCGCCCCCGTGCGCCCCCGCAGCGAGCTCCGCCCTCCGCTACCTCACCGGCGGCGGGTAGTACTCGGGTTTCGCAGGCTTCGCCGGCTTGTCGGCAGGCTTGTCGCCGTCCGGCTTCGCGCCGAAATCCGCTTCCCCAGCCTTCACCCCCACGTTCCACTCCAGCGGCACGTCGAGGTTCATCTTCCCGGACTGGTCCCCCTGAACCTCGATCTCCGCCTTCATGCTCCCCTTTCCCTTCACGAGGATCACCATCCCGAGATCGAGCGCGAAGTACACGTCGCCTTCCATCGTCAGCGTGACCTCGCTCTTGGGGGCGTTCTGAAGCGAAATGGTCCCCTTGACCTTGGCCTTCACCTCGATCCGCGCGCACTTGTGGCCGTCCTTGTCGCGGAACTCGCCGAGCTTGCACTCCATCTCGGCTTCGCTTCCCTCGAAGCTCTGGAATTCCGACTCGAACCACGCCTTGACCTTGTCCTTGTCGGCGTCCCAGGTGTTGCCGACGGTCACGACTTTTCCGCTGGCGATCGCGGCGCCGAGCGGATCGGCGGTCTTCTCGCGCGTGATCGCCTTGGCGGCCTCGTCCCCGCTCCCGCCCGCAACCACGGCCCACACGCCGCCCTTGCACGTGATGTCGGCGCCCTCGAGCGGGTGCGCCTGCTCCTGCTACCCGTACATCCCCAGGTTCACAGAGGATTTCCGCGCCGTGTACTTCCGGTGCAGGTCCACCGGCACCCCGTCCTTTACGTCCAGCACTTCCTCCACCTGCTTCGCCTCGTTCGTCAGCTCCGCTTTCATCGCCAGCGACATCCCGCCGCCGCCGCCGATCTCGATCTTGCAGTCGCCCTCCCCCTTGATCTCCGTCGTCCGCGTGAACTTCTGGCCTTTCTTCATCGCCAGCTTGATCTCCGCCTTGTCCTCGGCAAATGCGGGCAGTACGGCGAGCGCGGCGAGGACGGCGGCGAGGGCGAAGGGGCGCATGCGTGGGCTCCCGGGCAGAGTGGTGGGAACGGAAAGCGCGTCAGTGGTCCCCACGATAGCGGGGCGGGGACGGCGGGCGAAGCGCGATTTGCCGGCCGGGGTTTGGACGCCGGGGGCGGGCGGAAGTTCCGGGCTACATCCGGCGGCGGATGCGGCGGGTTTCGCGGGCGACGAGCGGGCGGTTGGTGAGCATCTCGAGGCGCGCGCCGGGGGGAAGGGACTTCGGGATGTCCTCCTGGTCGAGGCGGTAGATCGGGTCGCCGTGCGGCGAGGAGTGGTAGATGACCGGGATGAACGACGCCGTCCCGAGCGTCGCCGCCCATTCGCGGAACGCGTCCCCGCGCCCCTTCTCCCCCATCGCGAGGTACGGCGGGTAGACCACGACGTCGGGCTTCACGTCCGCCGCGAGGTAGTTCCACCCGGCGCGGTCCATCAGCGAATCGCCGAGGAACACGATCGTCTCGCCGCCCTGCACGATGTACACGATCCCCGGCTCGAACCCCTCGCGCGTCTTCACGCAGCGGATCTTCAGGTGCTCCCCGATGGCGTACGTCTCGTCCGCCTTCGCGATCGCCCATTGGATGTCGGTCCGCCGCGTCCGGAGCAGCCCCTTCATCGCCGACTTCGGCGCGATCACGTGCGCCTTGCGTTCCGCGACGATCTTCACCGTGTCGGGCTCGCAGTGGTCCGCCTTCTCCGAGGTCACGAGCACCACGGTGGCCTTCGGCTCGCCGTCGGGCTGCAGCGTCGTCCCGAGCTTGGCGTTGGCGCGAAGCGGGTCGACGAGGAGGGTCTGCCCGAACGTGAAGACGCGGACGGTGCCGTGGCCGAACCAGGAGAGTTCCATGCGGGGATCCGAAGGGGGTGGGGGGCGGATATTAGCAGACGGCGCCGCGACCGGATTCATTCTTCGCCGCCGCGCCGTGCGCTGGTATCGTGCGCGGATTCCGGAGGGACCCCTCATGGCCGACGACAAGCTCCGCGTGACGTGCGACTGTGGACAGACGATGGCGTTCCGGCGCGAACAGATCGGCGGCCGCTTCCGCTGCCCCGCCTGCAAGGAGCCGCTGGACCTGTCCTCGGCCGTGGAGGACGAGCCGCCTCCCCCCCCGCGGAGATCGGCACCTGCGCCCGGGGCGGCGCCGAAGCGCCCCGGCTCGGGGCTGAACGCTCGGCCGGCGGCGGGGTCGGGGCTGGGATCGCGGCGTCCTCCGCCGCCGGCGGAGGAGGAAGAGGCTCCCGCGAGGCCGGCGGCGCGCAGCGGGATGGCGCGGGGGCGCGGCGGCCCGGCAGCGCCGGCGCCCGCGCCGCAGGAGCCGGTGTCGCCGGAGGCCGCGCGCAAGAAGAAGATGATGCTGGTGGGCGGAGGCGGCGGCGGTCTCGTGCTGGTGCTCGTGATCGTCGGGATCCTCGCCACGCGGGGCCCCGGGAAGCCCGAGAACGCGGGCAAGACCAGCGAGGGCGCCGAGGTCTGGAAGACGGTCTCCGACGCGTTCCGCAAGGCCGAGAAGCAGGACGAAATCGCCGCGCGCGACGCCGAGTACAAGAAGGCGATCGACGCCGTCGAGGCCACGCGCACGCTCCACGACTACGGCTGGCCCGATTTCTTCAAGGGCCGCGCGCTGTCCCGCATGGGGAAATGGGACGACGCGAAAGCCGCGTTCGAGACCGCGATCGGCAAGCTCGACAAGGCCGCGCAGAACTACGCGAAGATCGAACGCGGCCTCATCGCCAGCCGCCGCCAGCTCGAGAGCCTCCTCCGCTCGCGCCGCTTCCGCGCCGGCGGCGTCTCGCTCGCGCCCGACGCCGCGGCGGACGAGGCCGGGAAGGCGGCGGTCGCCGACCTCAAGCTCGCCGAGTCGACGAAGGAGTCCGCGTTCTTTTCGGCATCGCTTCTCACGCTCGCGATGGCGGAAGCGAGCCGGCTGGACGGGCGGCCCCAGGCGGCGATCGAGAAGTACGAGGCGATGAGCTCGGGGGACGCGCTGAAGGGGTATGCGAACGCGGCGTGCGGCGGGCTGAGGTATGAGGCGGAAAAGTGGGAGCAGGGGATGGAGCTGATGAAGGCGGCGATGGACGCGGACCACGGGTCGGCGTTCGCGCGGCTTTCGACGGCGTGGGGGCTGAGGCGCCGGGCGCTGGCGGACTCCGCGAACAAGGACGCGGCGGGGTGGCTGGACCAGGCGCTGGAGCAGGCGGACAAGGCAGTCACCGAGGGGCACCCGGCGGCGCCGGCGGCCGCGGCGTGCCTGCGGCTCGACCGCGCGGCCATGAAGTTCGACAACGGCGGCGACGGGAAGGTGGACCTCGACGACGCGGACCTGAAGGCCGCCGACGCGCTCTCGAAGGACTCGGCGGACGTCACAGCCCAGGAAACCAAGGCGATGGTCTCCTTCTGGCGCGCCACGCTCGAGGAACGCGCCGGCAAGGACCCGCGCACGTTCCTGAACGCCGCGATCAGCGCGCTCAACGCCCTCGCCGCGAACGACCGCGACTACCCGGCCATCATGAACCGCGCCCGCGCCAACCTCCGGCTCGCCCGCGCCGAGGCGGCCCGCGGCGGAAACCCCGGTCCCATCTACGAGCGCGCCACCAAGGACTTCGAGGCCGTCCGCGGCAACGACGGCCCCAGCGGCGGAACGATCGAGCCGGTGCTGGGAAGCGCGACGGCGCGCGTGGAGAAAGCGATCGACGATTCGAAGAAGGGCACGGACGCGACCGCCGTGTTCGACAAGGTCATCAAGGAGATGACCTCGGTCATGAATTCGCGCCCGAACCTCATCCAGGCGCTCGAAGCGCGCGGGCTGGCCCAGTGGGCCCTGAGCGAGGCGCTCGCCAAGCAGGGCAAGGCCGAGGCCGCTTCCAAGGCGCTCGACGAGGCCCTCACCGACCTCGACCAGCTCTTCACCAAGGCCCCCTCGATGCGCGTCGGCGAGATCCTCGTCGACGCGTGGATCGCGCAGGGCGAGGCGAACATCAAGGCGGACATCAGCCCCGTGGGGCCGTTCGGGAACGCCTCGCGGCACATCGAGACGCTTCTCAAGATGTCACCGGGAAACACGACGCTCCAGTTGCGGCGCGGCAAGGCGCTTGTGCGGTCGGCGGACTTCGCGCTGAAGAAGCGCGAGGACGCGACGACGCCGAGCATCCAGCTGACGACGGCGGTCGGCGACTTCTCGGCGATCCTGGCGGCGCAGCCGGACAACCTGGACGCACTGTTCGAGCGCGGCCGGGCGCTGTTCCTCCTGTCGAAGGCGGAGCAGACCAAGGGTGGCGACTCGCGCGTGAACCTGAACGGGGCGATCCGCGACCTCGAGAACCTGCTCGTGAAGGACCCGTCGCACAAGCAGGGGACCTACACCTGCGCCGACGCGATCCTGTTCATGGGGCAGGTCGACGACTCGCGCGGCAACGACGCGTTCGACACGCTCACGCGGGCGGTCGGGAAGTTCGAGGCCGCGCTGAAACTCGACGACAAGAACGGCGAATACTGGAACGGCCTCGGGAACGCGTGGCTCGTGACGATCCAGGCGTCGAAGCGGCGCCAGAAGGAATTCGGCCCGGCGCTGGAGATCGCGGAGAACGCGTACCGGAAAGCGCTGGGGCTGGAGTACTGGAAGGCGGGGATCAATCTCGGCGTGATCCTCGGCTATCAGAAGCGCTTCGACGAGGCGAAGAAGGTGTGGGACGAGGTTGAGCCGAAGTGTCCCGACCGGCGCGACGACATCGCGAAGGACCGGGCGTGGCTCGAGGACATGAAGAAGAAGTAGGGCTAGCGAAGGCGGGAGAAGACGGCGCGGGCGACGCGGGCGGCCTCGTCGAGCGTGCGGCCGTCGTGGGCCACGGAGACGAACGCGGCCTCGAACTGCGACGGGGCGAGCATGACGCCGCGGTCGAGCATGGCGTGGAAATACCGCGAGTAGCGCTTCGTGTCGCTGCGCGCCGCGGAGTCCCAGTCGGTGACGGGGCCGTCCTGGAAGAACGCGGTGGCCATCGAGCCGACGGAATTGATGACGAGCGGGACCTTCGCGGATTTCGCGGCGTCGCCGAGGGCGTCGCCGAACGCGCGCATCCGGGTGGCGAGGTCGCGGTAGAGGCCCTTGCGGCGCAGGAGGCGGATCGTCGCGATGCCGGCGGCGACGGCGCACGGGTTTCCCGAGAGCGTCCCGGCCTGGTAGACCGGCCCGTCGGGCGCGATGAGCCCCATGATGTCCGCGCGGCCGCCGTACGCGGCGAGCGGCAGGCCGCCGCCGATGATCTTGCCGAGCGTCGTCAGGTCGGGCCGCACGCCGTAGAGCGACTGCGCGCCGCCGATCGAGACGCGGAAGCCGGTGATGACCTCGTCGAACACGAGCAGCGCGTCGTGGCGGTCGCAGACGCGCCGAAGCCCTTCCAGGAATCCCGACTCCGGCGGCACGACCCCCATGTTCCCCGCGACCGGCTCCACCACGATCGCCGCGATCTTCTTCCCGTGCTTCCGGAAGAGCGCTTCCACACCCTTGAGGTCGTTGTACTTCGCCGTCAGCGCCAGCGCGGCCACCGCCTTCGGCACTCCCCCGCTCGCCGGGATCCCCAGCGTCGCGAGGCCGCTTCCGCCCTTGGACAGGAACCCGTCGGAATGCCCGTGGTACCCGCCGTCGAATTTCACGACCAGGTCGCGCTTCGTGAAACCCCGCGCGACGCGCACGGCGCTCATCACGGCCTCGGTGCCGCTGGAGACGAGCCGGACTTTCTGCATCGACGGCATCGACAGCCGGATTTCCTCGGCGAGCACCGTCTCCGCCGCCGTCGGCGCGCCGAAGGTCGAGCCGTTCGCGGCCGCGCGCGCGATCGCCGCCACGACCTTCGGGTGCGCATGCCCCAGGATCAGCGGCCCCCACGAGCCGACGAAATCCGTGTACCGGTTCCCGTCCACGTCCCAGACGTGGGCGCCCTTGCCGCGGGCGATGAAGCGCGGCGTGCCGCCGACCGACCGGAACGCGCGGACCGGGGAATTGACGCCGCCGGGCAGGATGCGCCGCGCGCGGGCAAAGAGAGCTTCGCTTGTTCTGGTTATCATGGGACGCGCAGTTTATGGCCGTGACTCAGACCCGTCGAGGAACCCTCCACCCATGGCCAGCCCCGCATCGACGTCCCGCGGCCCCGGCGCGCTTCCGATCCTCGTCGGTGGCGCGATCAGCAGCGTGGCCACCCTTGCGCTCGTCTGGTTCCTCGGGCGGACCATCCCTGACTTCAACATCATGGGCTGGTACGCAAACTACGTCATCCCCGCCGGGGCGCTCATCGTGGGGATCACGGCGGGCGCCGGCTACGGCCTCGGCTCGTGGCTTTCGGGCTCGCGCACGACGGGCGCCGTCGTCGCGCTGGTCTTCCACCTGCAGATCGCGGCGTATGCCGGCGCCCAGTACATCGAGTTCCGCGACCTCGACCTGCGGTACGAGGACGGTTCCCGCGTCGGCTTCCTGACCTACTTCGACGCCGCGTCTCGCAGCTTCGCCTGGAACGACAGGAGCGGAAAGCCGGGAGAGCCCCTCGGCGGTTGGGGCTACGCCGTCCGGGCCATGGAGATCGCGACGCCACGACGCTCAAGGAAGCGCTCGCCGAGATCGCCAGGGACTCCAAGGCCGCCGCCAAGCTGCCCAAGCGCTTCGCGTTCCGGCTCCTGCACTGCCCGGGATGCCATGAAGGGCGACTCGAGGTGCAGTTCCTCGAGGGGCAGGGCAACCAGTTGACGACGACCGAGATGGGCGCCGTCCCGGTCCTGCCCGACGTCGTCAGCGCCGTCCTCCGCGGCTGACGCGAATTTTCCGCGCTTCGCGGGAACTCCTCCTCCCCTCCCGGCGTCTGTTGAGCAGGCCCGGGCGGGTGCCCGGCGCGGAACGGAAGTTTCCGAACGAGTGAGGAGGAGTCCGATGAAGAGAATTCTTGCGGTGGCCCTGGCGCTGGCGGCGGTGATCCCCGCGCGGGCCGACGAGGAAAAGAAGTCCGGCGAAATCGACCTGGTGATCTGCATCGACCGGTCCGGCAGCATGGACCAGGTCATCGAGACGGCGAAGCAGAAGGTCTGGTCGATCGTGAACGACATCGCGAAGGTCCGGCCCACGCCGGCGCTTCGCATCGGCCTCATCGGCTACGGCTCGGCCGACAAGGAGTTCCGCTTCTTCGACCTGACCGACGACCTCGACACGGTCTACAAGAACCTGATGACGTTCCGGACGGACATGGGCGGCGACGAGTGGGTCGGCGCGACGGTCCGCAAGGCGACGAAGGAGATGAGCTGGAGCAAGAACAAGGAAGCGCTCCGGATGATCTTCATGGTGGGGAACGAGACGGCGATGCAGGGGACGGACGACAACATGTACCTGAAGACGTGTCCCGAGGCGATCAAGTCGGACATCGTGGTGAACGCGATCTACTGCGGGAAGCCGAACGCGGACGAAGAGAAGACCTGGCGCGAGGTGGCGAAGCTGGCGGACGGGTCGTTCACGATGATCGACATCACGGGCGGCGCGGTGTCGATCGCGACGCCGATGGACGAGGACCTGGCGAAGATGAACGAGGCGCTGAACGGCACGTACGTGGCGTACGGCGGCCGCGGCAAGGAGAAGAAGGAAAACCAGAAGGCGCAGGACGCGGCGGCGGGCGAGGCGGGCGGCGCGGGCGTGCAGGCCGATCGCGCGCTGGCCAAGGCCTCCGGCGCGTACAACGCGGCGGGCTGGGACCTGGTCGACGCCTCGAAGAACAAGGACTTCAAGCTCGAGGACGTGAAGGACGAGGACCTGCCCGAGGCGATGCGCAAGATGACGCTCGACGAGAAGAAGGCGCACATCGCGAAGATGACGGAGGAGCGCGCGAAGCTGCAGAAGGAAGTCCAGGCGAAGGCGGCCGAGCGGGCGAAGTACATCGAGGAAGAGATGAAGAAGCAGGGCCTGAATCAGGACAAGGCGTTCGACGAGGCCGTCCGCAAGATGATCCACGAGCAGGCGGCGAAGAAGGGGTTCAAGGTCGAGGAAAAGTAACGGCGGTCGGGAGCTGGTGGTCGGGAGTTCGTGGTAACGGCTACAGGCGGGCGCGGGGTGATCCTCGCGCCCGTCTTCGTTTCTACTCCTTCACCTGGTAGTCGTTCACCTGCGTCCAATCCTTCAGCGCCTTCGCCTGAGCGTCGGTCAGCCGGACCGTCTCGCCGATCCGCTTCTGCATCTCGAGCGACAGCGCGAGCTTCGCGGCGACGTCGTCGTACGGCTCGCCGGCCTGCTTCTTGAGAGCCGCTTCCTTGCCGATCGCGTCGTAGCCGCGCATGTAGTCGTCGATGACGGGGCCGAGCGAGGTCATCTGGTTGCCGTCGAGCCCGATGGACTTGGCGACGTTGTTGGAGATGTTCTGCTTGCAGGCGGCGCGCGGGCCGGCGCCGTTCCAGACGCCCTGGTAGGGAGCGTTGGGGGGCGGGAGGTTGAGGGAGGCGATGTACGCGCGCTGCTCGTCGGTGCCGATCGGGGTGAGCCGGGCGAACATGTCGAACTGGAGGTCGCGGAGGGCGGCGGCGCGCTCAAGCGGGGACATGTTCTCGCGGGCGGCGACGTACTTGTCCCAGTCCTCGCGGGAGCCCTGCATGGCTTTCTCGAACTCGGCGCGCTGCGCGTCGGTCATCGGCCAGGGCGACGCGTCGAGCATCGACTGCGCGAACATCGGGTACCAGTCCGGCGACATCGCGGCCTCCTGGATCGGGATCCCCAGCTCGTCCGCGACCAGCCCAATCAGCGCGAGCAGCGGCCCGAAATACTTGTCGCCCTTGATCGGCGTTCCCGAGGCGTCGGCCTCCTTCTTCGCCTGCGCGATCAGCGACGCCAGCTCCTTCCACTTCGCCGCCCGGTTCGGCCGCGCCTTCGCCGCGCCGCCCGCGGCCTTCTTCGCCTCGGCGAGCTGCTCTTTCAGGTCGGCCACCTCCGCGCGGAGCTTCTCGGCCTCCGACCGCGCCGCCGCGAGTTCCTGTGAAGCGCCCGCCGCGCTGCCGGCCGCCTTGCCGCCCTTTTCCTCGGCCTTCTCGCCGCCGCCGGCCGCGCCCTCGGCGTGTTCGGCCCCGCGCGCCCCAAGCAGCTTGAACGCAATGCCGGCCAGGAGCGCCCCGGCGAGAAAACCGATCACGAGTCCGCGTGCCATGGCGGGGATTCTACGTGAGCCCCCCCTTTCCGTCTCCGCCGATACGAACGAGCCCTTCCTCGCAACCCGCCTACGCCCCTGCGGTGCTTCGGCGGGCAAGGCCCGCAACTCGCAACCCGCAACTGCCTTTCGTCACTTTCCTTACTCACCCTTCTCCGCGATCCGTAGAATGCCCCGCCAATGACACGCAAGAACATCTACTACTACGTGAGCGGCCACGGATTCGGCCATGCCACCCGCTCCTGCGTCGTCATGAATGCCCTCCACGCCATCGACCCGACCGTGTTTTTCCACATCCGGTCGAACGCGCCGCGCTGGCTTTTCGCGAAAAATGTCGTCGCCCCGTTCGAGTACTGCTTCGTCGAGGTCGACGTCGGCGTCGTCCAGCGGACGATCTTCAACATCGACAAGATGCGGACGCTCCGGAACTGCGAAGAAGCGATGGAGCGGGCGCCGAAGGTGCTGAAGCAGGAGATCAAGTTCGCGCAGGCGGACCCGCCGGCGCTGATCGTGTCGGACATCGCGCCGCTGGCGTTCGACGTGGCGAGCAAGATCGGCGTGCCGTCGGTCGCGATCGCGAACTTCTCGTGGGACTGGATCTACGAGGCGTACGTCGAGGAAATGAAGCCCTTCAAGGGAATCATCGACGCGACGCGCGAGTCGTACGCGAAGGCGGACCTGCTGCTGAAGCTGCCGCTGTGCGGGGAATTCCCCGCGTTCCGGAAATCGAAGGCGATCCCGTTCATCGCGCGGAAGTCGGTGGCGGAGAAGGCGGAGGTGTTCGAGACGCTGGGGATCCCGCGGACGAAGCAGAAGGTGATCCTGCTCGCGTTCGGGGGGGTGGACGGGGCGGGGTTCATGCTGGACGGGATCGAGCGGAACCCGCAGTTCCAGTTCGTGATCCCGACGGACCAGGCGATCCCGCGGCTGGCGAATGCGGTCAAGGTGCCCGAGGCGGTGCACGTGCGGTACCAGGACCTGGTGAAATCGTGCGACCTGGTGGTTTCGAAGCCCGGCTACGGGATCGTGAGCGAGTGCATCGCCAACCAGACGCCGTTCCTGTACACGAGCCGCGACGACTTCGTCGAGTACGACGTGATGGTCAAAGGCATGAAAAAGTGCCTCCCGACGGCGTTCATCCCGAGGATGTACCTGGTGATGGGGGACTGGGACATTCACCTGGAAGGGTTCATCGGGGCGAAGCATGAGTGGAAGGATGTGGCGACTGACGGGGGAGAAATTGCCGCGGGGTTGCTGAAGAAGTACCTCAAGTAGGCAAAGTGCCAGCGGCCAGTTGCCAGCGGCCAGGGAACGACCAACGACAGAGGAACGGGGATACGTCCCCGTGGAGCTGGGCACGATTCGCCGGTCATGACAAACTGCATTTCCTGGCCGCTGGCCGCTAGCCGCTTGCAACCGGCCGCTCGCTCGTTTACACCACAATCTCCTTGACTCACCGCGACCGAATCCTAAGATGGTCAGCCGTTACTTGAACGCCGGGCATAACGCCTGGGCATCAAGAGGGGGGCCTAAGGCCCAGCTTGGAGGAAATAGGATGTTCAAGAAGCTTCTCCTCGTTGCACTGCTGGTTTCGGGCGCGGCCCTCGTCGGCTGCACGTTCGATGGCGAGCACAACAAGCATCACTGGTGGGCGTTCCGCCAGGACGTTCACGAGATGCACCGCTTCATCGACCGGCACTTCCTGAACTACGACGAACGGGATCCGGCGCGGTACTAGTCGGTCCGCAGGTTGCCTTCACAGACCGCCCTGCTCGCGAGCAGGGCGGTCTTCTTTTTTTCAGGCCCGGCTAAGCCGGGCCTGAACCCGCCGAAGCCCGAAGGGCGAAGGCGGGTCGCACCTACTTCACCCGCGCCATCACCAGCTTCCTTGCCCTCGCCAGGAACTCGAGCGTCTCCGGCCGGCGGAAGTCCGAGTAGGTCCACGGCAGCGGCTGAAACGCGCCCGCCCGGAACACGAGGGTGATCTCCGCCCAGATCTCGTCCCCGATCCAGACGCGGTGCCCGGCGCGCTTCGTCGACGCCAGCGTCAGATTGTGCTCCCCGAGCAGCCCGGGATCGATGTTCACGGGGCGCGGGACGGCGGCGCCCGCCGCAAACGCCCGCTCGTGTTCGATCGCCCGCCGCTTCAGCGCGGGCAGCCGGTCCACCGGGACCGGCGCCTCGAACACCAGGAACTGCCGCAGCAGACCCTTCCCCATCTCCGCCTCGTAGTAGTCGCTCTCGTTCCAGGGGCGGGGGTCGGACCGGAGGGCGACCGGGCCCCACTCCGCCGCGAGGGAGTTGGAAGCGGCGGCGAGGAGGGGCTCGCTGGAGGAGAGGAGGCCGGTGAAGAGGGCGGCGGCGGGGGGCAAGGCGGCAGTCTACATCGCGAGGTCGTCGAGGATCTTGCCGAGGGCGGAGCGGAGGAGGCCGTCGACATCGTAGGTGCCGGCCTCGATCTGGCGCCGGAGGGCGGCGACCCGGTCGGCACGGATGTCGGGGGCGGCCCGCAGTTGTTCCCGAAGGCGGGCCTGAGGCGAGATGGAAACGGAGTCGCCGGGGGCGGGCTGGGGGGAGTCCGTGGGGAAGAGGTCGGACGATCGACTGGGTCGAATGGGGAACGCCGGATCGACCCTATTGATTTCCATGGAGTGGGGTTCCTTGGAAGAAGAGGGTAAAGGTGAAATCGACGTTGTAGGGCGATCGCTTGAGGTTTATTTCATTTTGAAATGACTTTTCATTTTGAAATACACCCGGCTGCGCTTGGCGCTCCCTTGCGAGCCGCCGTATACTGCCCCATAGCCCATGAAGCGCTGCACCCTCCTCCTCGCCCTCGCCTGCCTCACCGCTTCCGCGGAGGACGTGCTCATCCTCCGCAACCAGAGCGAGCTGTCCGGCACCATCGTCAAGGACGACGGCGACGTCATCGTCATCCAGACTGACGGCCCGGAGGGGCGTGTCTCCTGCCCCTACCCCGACCTCGCCTTCATCAACGGCCTCGCCGCCTCCCGCGTCCGCGAGCTGCGATTGCAGGTCCGGCGGGCCGAAGCGGCGTTCGCGCGCCGCGGCATCGCCGCGCCTGAAGCGCTCGCCGTGCGGGGCCGGTCGACCGCCCAGTTCTCCGAAAACGCCCGCGCCACGAAGGAGGCGCTCCCGCCCCTCGCCGCGCTCGCCGCGTTCGGCCTGGCCGACCGCGCCGGCGTGGGCCAGGAAGCCGTCGGCCTCTGGCGGGCCGCCCGGCGCCACGCCTCCGCCGATACCGCTTCCGCCGAGCTGTCCCTTCTCGTCCCCACCGACGATTCGCCCGACCCGTTCGCCCCGTTCTGGACCGCCGCGGGGGTCCGCCCCGAAGCGTACGCCGTGACCCGCGAGTACGGCATCGCCGCGCTCGACGCGGCCGCCCCCGCCGCCCGCGACGCCGCCCGCCGCCTCGCCGGCTCCTGGTCCGACGCCGAGCTCGCCCTCGCCGCCGCGCGCACCGGCGCCGCCGCCGCCGTCGCCCTCGACGTCGTCCTCGACCCGCCCGGCCTCGCCCCCGACCAGGCCGACCTCCCCCTCGCCCTCCTCGAATTCGGCGACGCCCCCTCCCCCGCCGACGCCCCGCCGTTCCTCGCCGCCTGGCGCTCCTTCGCCGAACGCGACGGCGCACGCTTCGCCCGCACCGCGAAATTCGCCGGCGGCTGGCGCCTCGCCTTCCACGCCCTCGACGATCCCCCCGCTTCCACCGAGCAGATCCTCCACCCCGAAAAATACTTCGTCGACCGCGATACCCCTTCCCGCGTCGACCTCGCCGACCTCTCCCTCCCCCGCGACGCCGCCTCCTTCGGTTTCGTCGCCCGCGGCAAACTCGGCGAAGCCATGATCCTCGCCTCCCTCCTCCACGCGGGCGGAGGCGGCCTCGACGAGGACCAGGCCCGGCGCGCCGCCGCCGGCTGGGACGGCGACGCCTGGATCGTCTACTCCGCCCCCGACGGCGCCCTCGCCCTCGCGTGGGCCACCACCTGGGACTCCCCCGACGACGCCCGCGAATTCGCCGAGGCCGCCGCTTCCGCCGCCTCCCTCCGCCACGGCCGCGGCCGCACCAGCGCCGACGGCACCCGCATCCGCATCGAGTCCGCCGGCGCCCGCGGCGTCGTCGAATGGAAGGACCGCGACTGCATCGTCATCGAGGGGATGCCGACCGAAGAAGCGGCCGCTGCGCTCGCGGAGGCGACGTGGGCCGGGAGGCGCGTGACCGAGGAAAACGCGGCCCCGCTGGTCCTCGCGCCCCGGGAAGCGGTCGCCGCGGCGCTCGCGACGACCGACGCGCTCGCCAAGGGCTGGCCCGCGGACCCGCCGCCCGCGCAGCCCCTCGGCGGCCGCATCGACACCGATCCGAAGACCGGCGCCCGCACGTTCCGCGCCGCCGGGGCGTTCACGCTGGAAATCCCCGCGGGCTGGGACGCGAAGTGCGTGCCGACGGCGCTTCAGTTGACGCCCCCCGCCCCCGGGCTGACCGTGACGCTGACGTTCCACCAGCTCGCCGCCGAGGCTCCGCCGGCGCTGGTTTTCGCGCGCGCCCGCGCGCTCGCGATCCCCGGCGGCCGCGCGCCGTTCCTGCCGTACGCCGCCCGGACCTCCGACGGCCGCGCGTGGTGCCAGTTCGCCGTGCCGAACCCGGAGCGGCGCACGCACATCGCCTGGGCCGTCGCCGGCCGCGCCGCCGTCCGCATGGAGGCCGTCGCCCCCGTCACCGGCGCGCCGGACGACGTCAAGAAGGCCCTCCAGGCGATGCTGGCCACCGTCGCCTTCGACCGCCCGTAGCCCCACAATTTCCTCACGCCACGGCCCTTCTCCCCGTACACCATGGGCCGGAAGAAAATCCCGCCGCACTTCAACCAGGAGCCACCGATGAAGCCGATGCTGTTGCTGGCCGCGCTGCTGCTGCCGCTGGCCGCGTTCGCGCAGGAGGACGAGAAGAAGCCGCTGGACTCGAAGGCGGTGAAGAAACTGCAGAAGATCGTGGAGGAGGAGCGGGGGCTGAAGTTCAAGAGCGCGGTGAAGGTGCAGGTGCAGGACGAGGACGACCTGAAAAAGATGGTGGAGAAGAGTTTCGACGAGGAGTGGCCGGCGGAGAAGGCGAAGAAGGCGGAGGCGGCGTACAAGAAGCTGGGGCTGATCCCGCAGGACATGGAGCTGCGGAGTTTCATGGTGGAGCTGCTGGCGGACTCGATCGGCGGGTACTACGACCCGAAGACGAAGCAGCTGTTCCTGATCCGGCGGAAGGCGGGCGGGAACGACGAGATGAACAAGATGATGGAGCAGATGTACGGGACGGACTGGGACACGATGGCCACGATCCACGAGCTGACGCACGCGCTTCAGGACCAGCACTACGACCTCTCGACGATCCCGACGGACATGGAGGGGGAGGACGACCTGACGAAGGCGATGCAGTGCGTCTTCGAGGGCGAGGCGAACTACGTGATGTACGACCACGTGCTGGGTGCGAAGGGGATGAAGCTGCGGAGCCTGCCGAGCCTGAAGATGTTCCTGTCGGGGGGCGCGCAGGGGTCGCCGAAGATGAATGCAGCGCCGGAGTTCCTGAAGCGCGGGCTGGCGTTCCCTTACATGGAGGGGATGGTTTTCGTACACGCGGTGCTGACGAAGGGCGAGGGGTGGGAGAAGGTCGAGGAGATGTACTCGAAGCTGCCGCTGTCGACGGAGCAGATCATCCACCCGGAGAAGTTCATCGACGGGGACTGGCCGCAGCAGGTGCGCCTGCCGGACCTCGCGGGGGCGCTGGGCAAGGGCTGGGAGCTGGTGGACCAGAACACGCTGGGCGAGCTGAACGTGCAGATCATGCTCGGCGAGTTCATGAGCCGTAAGAAGTACCCGAAGACGATCGCGAAGGCGTCGGCCGGCTGGGACGGGGACCGGTACGCGGTCTACCAGAAGGGCGAAGAGACGGCGCTGGCGTGGTTCAGCACGTGGGACACGGAGGAGGACGCGCAGGAGTTCATGAAGTCCGCGACCAAGGCGCTGAACAAGAAGACGGGGACCGAAGGGGCGGCGCACGAGGAGGACGTCGTGCGCTGGACCGGCGGCACGCTGCTGGAGCGCCACGGCCTCGACGTGCTCTGGCTGGAGACCGCCGGCAAGGGCGCCGACAAGGCGCGCGCCGCGGTCTGGCACGGCGTGACCAAGAAGGAAATCACGAAGGTGGAGCGCAAGAAAACCGCCGACACGCAGCCGAAGGAAGGCGCCCTCGCCGAGAACGACGTCTACCGCCTGACCCGGGCCCCGAAGGCCGCCTACAAGGTCGAGGAAGACGGCACCGACGTCACCATCACCTGGAAAGGCATGGACGGCGCCGCGTCGTTCCACGTCGTCTCCAAGAAGAATCGCGACGGCGAAAAGGCGCTCGAGGAGGCGATCGAGAGCGCCAAGGCCGAGCTCGACGGCGGGAAACGCCGCTCCTGGGAAATCGAAGGGCTCGACGCGCCGGCCGGCGGCGTCGTCGGCAAGAGCGCCGACCTGGGCGACGTGAAGATGGGCATCGTCGTGCTCGACGCCGGCAAACGCTGGGTCGTCGCGCGCCTCGCCTGCACGGCGAAGCAGTGGGAGAAGGCGTCGAAGGAATTTGAGAAGATCGTGAAGGGGTTTGAAGGGAAATAACGCGTCCGAGAAACGAACACGGGCCCGGGAAAAACTCCCGGGCCCGTTTTGTCTTCCGGACGAATCCCGCGCGCTACTTCCCTTCCTCCGCCGCCGGCCTCATGTGTTCCGCCGTCAGCGCGCGGTTGCGCTGCATCAGGAACGCGATGAGGAAGATCACGGTCGTGAGCGCGAACCCCGCGGCGACGCTCATCAGGATCAGCCGCTGGTTCTGCAGCGCGCGCACCTGGTCCTTCAGCACGCGCACCTTCAGCTCGCCCTGGTCCGCCTTGAACTTCGCGCCGTCCAGCGCGGCCGCCTTCGCGGGCGAGGGCGCCGGCGGCGCCGCCACTGCAATCGGCTTCTCCGCCGCCTTCTCCACCTTCACTTCCGCCTTCACCGCCGCCGGCGCCTGGAACGGCGCCATCGTGTGCCCGAACGCCGCCGGCGCGGGCGCCGCCGCCATCTCGATCGCCGCCGGCTTCGGCGCCGCCGCGACCGCGGGCGCCGCCGTCCCGCCCTTCCCTTCCGCCTTCCCCTTCACCGCCTCCGCCTCGTCCACCTCGAACGTGACGTTGATCTTGCCGAAGCGGACGGAGTCGCCGGGCTTGAGCTTGCCGACCTTTGTCTCGGCGTCGTTGATGCGGGTGCCGTTGCGGCTCTCGAGGTCGTAGAGCGTCCAGGCGCCGTCGGCGAGCTCGACCTTGGCGTGCGTGGACGAGACGCTCTGGTCGTCGATGGAGACCTGGTTGCGGCGGGAGCGGCCGACCATGGCGACGCCGGTGAAACTGAAGATCTCGATGTTTCCGTTTTCGTGGCGCCGGACAAAGCGGGGCAAGCGGGGATCTCCTTGGAATGTTCGGGGACAGGATAGCAAATCCTCAATCGGTCTGCCGAGCCGGGAAGGGGTCCGGGGTGCATGGCCGGTGTTGCACTGGACACCACAGCGTTCCCATCGCGGCGCAAGGCCAAATCGCACCGGCCACGCGCAATCGCATCCTTTCGTGTCCTTTCGTATCCGTGCCAAGCTCGTGGTCCTTTTGTCAGATGTTTCATCCGCCCACCTCGACTTCGCTCGGGGCAGCAGAACAAACCGGAATGCCGGCAGGATCTTCCGGGAAAACGGCCACGAGCCTGGCGCGGATAAGAAAAGACGGAAAAAGATACACCGCCGCGCAACGGAAGCGGGCGCGTACGGTCATTCACCCAGGGCCGCCGCCCGGAAGCCGAATGAGCGTGAACAAACCACAGCATTAAAACGTTAAAAGGTATAGATCGCACAAAGGAGGCCTCCATGCGCGCCCTCGCCCTGCTCTTCGCGGTTTCCCCCGCGCTCCTCGCCCAGACCCCTTCCGTCGAGCCTCCTCCCGTCGCCCCGACCGTGTCGCCTGCCGACGCGGTCCCCGATTCCGAACTGTCTCCCGCAGGCCGTAAAGCCGCCGACGCCGGCCTCGACTGGCTTCTCAAGGCCCAGAACGAGGACGGCTCCTGGGGCGAGGACGTCCGCTGCGAGGCCGAGGTCGCCTGCACCGCCATCTCCGGCCTCGCCCTGCTCGCCTCCGGCGAAACCGGCCGCGACGGCCCCCACCGCGCCGCCGTCACCCGCGCGGCCCGCTGGATCGCCAAGCGCGCCCTCGCTTCCGGCCGCCAGATGCGCGGCGCTCCCTCCTCGATCGAGACCTACCTCGGCGCGCACATCGGCGATTACCTCGCCTGCGCGTTCCTCGCCGAGGCGCTCGGCATGGTCCCCGAGGCCGCCAAGGACGAGGCCACCGGGAGGGCCCTGGGCCGCCTCGTCCGCCGCATCCAGGGGTGGCAGCAGGAGGACGGGTCGTGGAACGACGGCGTCGAGCCGCTCACGACCACCGCCATCGCCTACGTCGCGCTCCGCTCGGCCCACAACGCCGGCGTCACCGTCAAGGACGCTTCCCTCGAGCGCGTCGTCCACTACGTCGAGTCGCGCATCGACACGGACCGCAAGGTCGTCGTCGATCCGCTCCACGGCGACCGCCCGCGCTTCACCGGCACCGCCGGCGCCCTCCGAGTCCTCTACGGCCTCGGTAAGGGGGAATCCTCGGAAGGGCGGGTCGCGTCGGGGATCCTCGCGAAGCTCCCGTTCGGGCGCGATTACGGCGACGAGGTCAGCGGCGAGGATTTCTTCGGCGGCGTCCTCGCGGCGCACGCGATGATCCACGAAGAGGGGAAGGCGTGGGAGGACGCGTTCGCGAAGATCCAGAAGGTGCTGACGTCCTGCCAGAACCAGGACGGGTCGTGGACGGGGCACCACTGCATTTCGGCGCGGACGTTCTGCACGGCGGCGGCGGTGCTGACGATCGAGACGCCGCTTCGCCTGCTGCCGATGATCCAGCTGTAACGGTACGATGCAGGCCCATGCGCCTGTTCGCCGCCGCCCTTCCGTTCGTCCTCGCCGCCTGCGCGGCCGAGCCGGATCCCCCGGCCCGGCCGCCGCGCGACGTCGCGGCCCTCGAGGACGGCATCCGGCGCGCTTCCGACTGGCTCGCGCGGAAACAGAGGGTCGACGGAAGCTGGGCGAGCGAGACGTACGGGTTCATGAAGAGCGGGCAGTCGACGACGCCGTTCGTGGCGAGGGCGCTTCGGCTGGCGGGGAGGCCGGAGGAAGTGCGGCGGGCGCTGGCGTGGATCCGGGCGCACCAAGGGGCGGACGGGTCGCTGGGGAACGCCGGCGAGACGGCGGACTACCCGGCGTACGCCACGGCGCTCGCGCTCGACCTCGACGCGACGCTGCCGGGCGCGCGGCGCTACCTGGCGGCGTGCCAGGTCGTGAAGGAAGGGCACGCGGAGCGCGGAGGATTCGCGTTCGGCGCGCGAGCCGCGGAGCTCGCCGACGCGCCGCACGTCGCGGAGATGTCGCGGACGGCGTGGGCGTCGGAAGCGCTCGGGGCGTTTCCGGGCGCCGGCGCCGCGATCGCGTTCGTCGCGCGGTGCCAGGCCCCGGACGGAGGTTTTTATTTCACCCCCGGCGAGGACGGCAACAAGGCCGGCCCCGGCCGCCCGTACGGCAGCCCAACCTGCGACGCCCTCCGCGCCCTCCGCCGCCTCGGCCTCCCCGCCGACGACGAGCGAATCCGCCGCGGCCTCGCCTGGCTCGACGCCCACGAGGCCTACGACCGCAACCCGGGCTTCACCGGCGAGGGCCGCCACTGGGAAACCGGGATCCTCTTCTACTACCTCGCCGCCCTCGCCGACGTGCGCGCCGACCTCGGCGGGCCCGAGGGGTGGAAAGAACGGCTCGCGGGAGAACTGCTCAAGCGCCAGCGCGAGGACGGCTCCTTCGCGAACGACGTCGCCACGATGCGCGAGGACGATCCGCTGATCTGCACGGCGCTGGCGCTGGAAGCGCTGGTCCGCTGCCGGTAGCTGCGCTCAGAGCGCGCGAAGAACTCGGGTGCCGTCGGCGGTCGGACCTCGCTGCGCGACGACGCCGAAAGGCCGGCGTCGTCGCTTCGCTCGCCCCGACCGCTCGCCGTCACCCGAGTTCTTCACGCGCTCTCGTAACGGCTCGTCTTGGAGGGGGCTTTTTCCGACGGACTCAGGAGGTCAGGGTGAAGAGACTGAGGATGTCGCAGGCCAGCCCTGATCAGAGGACGAGGCAAGTGACCTTTGGCAACGTGCGCATGCGGAATCGGTCGAGTCCCCGGGATCACCGGACCGCAGGTCGCATCGCCGCTCATGAATCTCTCCCGAGTTGGATCCCTCTTCCAACACGCTCGCCGTCAATTCGTCCGGAACATCCATTCCAGATCGCGTGAAAAAAGCGGGCGACGGCGAGCGGGCGCGAGGTCCGACCGCCGAGGGCGCTCGATTCTTGCGCGCGAGCTCAGGCCTTCTTCGCCTCGTTCCACAGCGCGTCCATCTCCTCCAGCGTCGACGTCTCCGGCTGCTTCCCCCGCTCGCGCAGCTTCGCCTCGACGTACCGGAACCGCTTCACGAATTTCTCGTTCGTGCGGCGAAGCGCGCCCTCGGGATCGACGTTCAGCGTGCGGGCGACGTTGGCGAGAGTAAACAGGATGTCGCCGAGCTCGTCCTCGACGCGCGAGACGTCCCCGCCTTTGACGGCCTCCTTGAACTCGCCGACCTCCTCGTCGAGCTTGGCGAGCACGCCGGAGATGTCGGGCCATTCGAAACCGACGCGGGCGGCCTTGGAGGACAGGCGGAACGCCTTCGCGAGAGCCGGGAGACTGTCCGGGATCCCGTCGAGGACGCTTTTCTTCTTTTCGGCGCGCTCGAGCGATTTCAGCCGTTCCCAGTTGCGAAGCGCTTCCTCCGGCGAGGCGACCTTTTCGTCGCCGAAGACCCACGGGTGGCGGCGGGTGAGCTTGTCGGCGATGCCGCCGATGACGCCGGGGAGGTCGAAGTCGCCCTTGCGGCGGGCGAGCTCGGAGAGGAAGACGATCTGGTAGAGGAGGTCGCCGAGTTCTTCCTTGAGGTTCGGGGCGTCGCGGGCGTCGAGCGCGGCGAGGGCTTCGTGGGTTTCCTCGAGGAGGAAGGCGCGCAGCGTGTCGGGAGTCTGGGCGCGATCCCAGGGGCAGCCGCCGTCGCCGAGGAGGGAGTTCATGACGGAGACGAGGCGCTGGAGCGCGGCGGACGCGGGGTCGGGGGTGGACATGGGGAGAGAGTAGTGAGTGGCGAGTGTTGAGGGGACAGGAAATGCGCCGGCGGGGCTACTTCCCGACCTTCACCTTCCGGCTCCCGATCGCGTCGTTCTTCCCGTCGTTCGCGTAGACCTTGAGCAGGTAGTCGCCCTCGGGAATTTCCGCCGGCACGGAGAGTTCGGTTTCGAAGGCGCCGTCCTTCATCGCGACCTCGACCCGGACTGCGACGGCCTCGTTCATCCGCTTCCAGTTCCGCTTCATCGCGTCCTCCGCGCCGTCCGCCGCCGGGTCGACTTTCTCCAGCGGTTCGAGCGATTTGAGCCGCGCGGCTTCGAGCGTCACGACGACCGTGCCCGCGCCCAGCTCGGCGCTGCCGGTCACCTTGAGCTTCGCGCCACGCGCCGCTTCCTTTCCGCACTCCACCTTCGCCTTGCCGGGCCAGGGGATGCGGGTCGCGGGGTCGCCGAACAGGTTGTAGGCCATCGAGCCGTCGAGGCGGTACCGGGCCTGCGCCTCGGGGCCGCCGACGGCGCCGGCGGCCATGCCGTCGAGGAAGCCGCGCATGGCGTCGCCCTCGACGGGCTTGAGCGCGCGGCGCTTGGCGGCCAGCACGCCGAGGCCGATCGTCGGGGCGCGCTTGGCGAACATCACCGTCATCAACTCCTTGGCGAAGATGATGTCGGCGTAGGGGTGAGAGATCCCGCTCGAGCCGATCGCCGCGACCGGCCCGCCCGGGGCGCGCACCAGCGCCTCGCAGAGACAGTCCTCCTTCTCGTCGAACGACCCGGTGAGGCAGGCAAACAGGAACGCCATCGGCAGGCCGTTCTTCGCGTCGAGCTTCTTCGCGAGCTCCACGTCGAGGATCGGGAAGCGCTTCCCGCCCCATTTCAGCGACTGCAGGCCGTGCTCCCAGCCGTGGCCCGAGTACGCGAGGACCATGCAGCCGTCGTTGACGCGCTGCGTCAAAAACGGGTTGTAGTCGCGGGGCGGGTACGTGAAGGGCAGGTCGAGCTCGAGGGTGGACTGGACGCCGAAGTTGAACGACTCGGGGACGAGGTCGCTGGCGAGCTTCATCCCGCCGGTCTTGAGCATGCCGTCCATGCCGGGGCCGAAGCCGGCCGTGCCGAGGACCAGGTGCAGCGTGCGGCGCCACTCGCCGGGCGGGGCGTCCTCGAAACGCAGGACTTTCGCCAGAAGGGCGCCCGCTTCTTCCGGGTGACGCGCCGGCCAGCGGCCGACCGCAATGTCGGGGATGTCGTCGTCGTCGATCCGCGCGTACCAGCCGTCTGTCGCCGTCCACCCTGCGCCGAGCGCGTCGCGACTCCCGGCGGGAATTCCGCTGTCGCTCCCCCGCTCCGCGTCGCCGACCAGCAGGACGTACTTCAGCTTCGGCTCCGGCCACTCCGTCGCGGCGTGCCTGATGAAGCGCCGGATCGCCTCGTGCGCCGGCAGGTCGCCGCCGCCCGAAGCGCGGGCGGCCTCGACCGACACGAATCCCGTAGCGAGCCCCTGCGACTTGCGGCGCTCGATGAGCCCCGCGAGCATCCCGCGGAAATTGCCCGGTGCGATCACGAGCCACTCGACGCCCGAGGCGGGGTCCACCGCGGCGGTGCGCAGCTCGAGGGACTTCGGCTTGAGAAGCGCAGCCTTCGACGCGGCGAGAACCGGCCCTTCCACGGACACGGCACCCGACGCATCCATCACGCGGGCGCCCTTCCCGAGGGAAAACACGAAATCCAGCCGGGCGCCCTTGAGGTCGCGGAGCTCGACGGCGGCGGCGCGGTCGCCGTTCCAGGCGGCCTGGCCGGTGGCGGGGATGCGCGGGCCGTCGAGTTCGATCCAGTCGAGGTAGAGCGGGCCGTCGCCGCTGGGGCCGCTGGCGATGACGCGGGGGGAGGGGCCGTCCTTGGTGCGGAATTCGAGGGTACGCGCGCTTCCGGAACCGGTTTCGACCTCGAATTCAGCGGTGTAGGGCATGCCGCCGGTCCAGTTCGCGTCGCACGCCTTTTTGCCGTCCCAGCGGATCTCGACGGCGTGGGGAACGCCGGCGGAGCGCATAGGCTGGAAGCGGACGCGGACGGTGACGGACTTGCGCCAGTCGCCGAATGGCAGGTCGATCTTGGTGCCGTCGACCACAGGCATCCAGAACCACGGACCGCCGCTGCCGTCGACAAGTTCGGTGCGCGCGCACTCGAGCCGGTCGAAGATGAGGTCCTGTTCGAAGCGCTCCACCGTGCGAGGGACGCGGGTCCGGGGCGCGTCCTGTGCGCCCACCTTGATCTCGGCCGCCCCCCCACCTGTGGGAAGAATCCGGACAACGCCCGGGCGCGGTACGGCCAGGAGCAGTTGCCCTCCCTCGATCGACCACGGGAGCGGTTCCCCGCCCTGCGTCACGAGCCACGCGGCGCCTGAATCGGGCCAGAAGGCCTTGAGGTCGGCCACGGGGATTGCAGCGACTCCGGCGCGATCGAAGACGGCCTCGGCGGGGTCTTTGGTGCCTGCGGAAGCGGACGCGGCGAGGAGGAGGACGGCCAGGAGGCGTTTCATAGGAAGATGATACGGAGCGGAGGCTCGGGCGTCAGGGAGAACACGGGCAAAAAAGGATTCGCAAAATACGGAGCACGGCGTTGCATTCACGGAAACGTCATCGACTCACACGGACGTTGTCGAATTTCACCGGCTTCGACCATGCGCCGAATCCGAACTGGCGGCCTTCCACGGGGACGTCCACTTCGCCGAGGACTTCGCCGTCCAGCGAAACGGTCACGTGCTTGCCCGATACGGCGAGCCGGACATGCAGCGTCTGCCCTTCGCGCGTCGGGACCTTCCACGTCTTGACGGGGAAATTCTTCCAGTCCGGCTGCGCGTAAATCCCGGCCGTACCGGGCGTCAACCAGAGCGCCGCCGCGCGCTGGGGATTCTCCACGTTGAACAGAAGCGCCGCCCAGCCGTCGCATCGCACATCCGCTTCCAGCACGTAATCTCCCTCCACGGGAATCGGGAGGAGAATCGCGTCTCCGCTCGCCGTGGGCTCGACGCTCAGCGCCGTCTCTTCTGCCTTCCAGGGGCTCTTCCCGATCGACTCGAACCCGAGTGGCAGCGTTTCGCCGAAGTCGTACAGGATGGACGCGCCGTTTCCCGAGAATCCGACGGAACGCAGGTCCTCCTGGGGAACCGTCATCGTGCCGAAGCCGGTGTCGATCACCCACGGCCCTGCCGGTTCCAGCTTCCCGTCCAGCACCCCGCCCTTGCCCACCACGCGGTCCTCTCGCGGAGCCTTCTTGCGGCGCTTCGGTTCGTTCTGTTCGCGGGGCGTACCCCCGGGCGTCACCTGCAGCAGGTCCTCGACCCGCAACGTCCGGACGTCGTCCTTCCGCGTCAGCTTGATTTCCCGCGGCGATTTCAGCAATCCGCGCACGATCGACCCGTTCTTCAGCCTCAGCTCGCAGATGTCCGACTCAACGGGAGGCTCCCCGGCCACGACCGCCGCCAGCACGACCAGGGACACGATCGCCAGTCGACGCATGCTCTTCTGCTCCTCACTGGTCTCCCCCCTTGGACGCACCCCGCTTCCATTCGTCTCCCGAATTTCCCTGCCCCGGCTAACAATGCTCAACCTCCCGAATACCCCGTGCTAGACTTTCCGCGTTCCCCTCACCGGAGATCGCCGTGGCCACAAAGGAAGAAGTCGAGCTCGCGGTCAAAGCCATCAAGGCCGGCTTCCTGACCAAGGAGCAGCTCGGCCCGGCCATGATGAAGCAGGACGCGATGGCCAAGGCCGGGCAGCAGGCGAAGCTCTTCGCCCTCCTGATCGAGCAGAAGGCGATGACGCAGCAGCAGTACCAGCTGCTGATCAACGAGGTCAGCCCGGGGACGAAATCGTTCCCGGCGGACCCCGTCCCGGGGTTCAAGATCACCGCCAAGCTGGGAACCGGCGGCATGGCGCTCGTCTACCGCGCCACCGACACCATGCAGGGCGACGAGGTCGCGCTCAAGATCATGAAGCCCGCCCACATGGCCAACCCGCGCTTCGTCAACCAGTTCCACCGCGAGGCGGACCTGCTGGAGAAGTACGACCACCCGCACCTGGTGAAGGGGTACCAGCACGGGAAGGTGAACGGGATCGAGTATTTCGCGATGGAGATGGTGGACGGGCCGTCGATGCGGGAGATCGTGGAGAAGGAAGGGCCGCTCACGGAGGACCGGGCGCTCAAGTACACGATCCAGGTCGCGGAGGCGGTGGAGTACACGCACAAGCAGGGCGTCGTGCACCGCGACATCAAGCCCGAGAACATCCTGCTGGATCCCGAGGACAACGTGAAGCTGATCGACCTGGGGTTCGCGAAGCCGATCGGGTCTCAGGAAGAACCCGAGGGCACGACATCCGGCACGCCGCAGTACATGTCGCCCGAGCAGGCGCAGGGCCAGGCGTCGATCGACGTGCGCAGCGACCTCTACTCGCTCGGCGCGACGCTCTACCACATGGTGCTAGGCGACGTCCCGTTCAAGGGCGGCGACAACATGGAAGTCATGGCCGCGCAGGTCCTGAACGAGCTCCAGTCGAGCGAGACCAAGGGCGGCAAGATCTCGAAGATGATGCACTACTTCCTCGAGCGCTCGATGGCGAAGGACAAGGAAATCCGCTACCAGACGCCGAAGGAAATGATCGAGGACATGAAGACGCAGTGGGAGGGGATGAAATCGCTCGAGTTCAACCCCGGCGAGGTGTCCAAGCCGATGCTCGACCCGCGCCGTGAAATCCAGCAGAAACCCGTCACGCGGCCGCCACAGTCCAAGGGGAACACGTCCATCTCCGACCGCCTCCGCCGCAACAATCCGCCCTCGGGCCGCTTCGGCCGCCCCAAGATCTAGGAACCGCCGCTTCGATGTCCGAAAACACCGCCCCGACCACACGCCGCGCGTTCGACGCGCGGGTCGAGAACCCCTGGAACGAGCTGGCGCTCACCCAGGACACCGGCTTTTTCGGTGCGCGGCGGGGAAAAAAGCGGATGGAGAAGCTGGTGGAGAGCGTGTCGAAAGCGCTGACGGCGGCGGGGCTGGAGGCGCCGTGGTGGCCGGAGGTGAAAGGGGCGAAGCCTGCAGCGCACATCCGGATCGACCGGATGGGGGTGCTGAAGGACCTGAAGCACTGGGTGGCGGAGGGGGAAGGGACGGACCTGAACGAGGTGATGAAGGGCAAGGGGGTGCCGACGCAGTTCCCCAATCTGCTGCGGCACCGGGAGAAGAACTCGTACTACTGGCCCGTCGACTTCGCCGAGCCGATGTGGATCAACGTGGACGGCGAGGAGCCGGTGCCGGTGGGCTCGAGCGGCGGGTTGCTCAAGGAGCTGGACCGGATCAACGAGGTGCTGAAGGTCGAGAAGACGTTCCGGATGCAGAAGATGGTGGACTACATGGACGCGGACGAGCGGGAGATCGCGAAGATCGAGACGCACATGGACATCAGCGGGAAGTTCTGGCTGAAGTTCGGTTTCCTTGTGATTCGAAAGCTGGCGCAGAAGAGCGTGGAGACGAATCTGCCGATCGTGTTTGGATAACGAACGGCTGAGTTGCGAGTTGCGCAACTAGCCGTTCCGCCTGTCCGCGCTCTCAAGCAGATTTCTACCAATCGCCTTCACATCGAGGACCTTCACCAGCCTCGCGATCATCTCTTCCGCCACCGCCGCAGGCCCGGCCCCCCCGCCCGCCACCGTGATCCGCCCCCCCGCCATCGTCTCGTGCCCCCCCGCCGTCCCGCGCTTCCCCACGATCCGCTGCGCAATCGCGCCGGCGTTGACGCCGCCGTCGCCGGTGCGGAGGGAGAACACGACCTGCCCGCGGTGGTAGCCGCACACGAAACTCCACGTCACGCCCTCCAGCCGCAGCAGCATGTCTGCGATCTCGGGGATCATGTCCGGGTTGTGCACCGCGCCGACGGGGCACGTCGCCACGCTCCCGTACACCTTCGCCGCGCCGATCCCGCGGTGCCACACCTCGAAATAGTCGATCGGGATCCGCGCCCGCTCGATCCCGCTCACCATCTCCATGTCCGCGATCGGGAAGAGCTCCATGTACGCCTCGACGTCCGCCTTCGACGCTTCACGCCCCAGCTCCTGCGTCTCCGTCCGGATCGCGTAGAACAGAAGCGTCGCGAGGTCCGGCGGGATCTCGATCTCCGCCTGGTTCAGGTACTGCACCACCATCGTGCACGTCGCGCCGTAGTTCGTCCTCACGTCCACGAACGGGACGCTCTTCGTCGCCTTCCGGATCCCGTGGTGGTCGATCACGGCGTCCGGCACGCGGTCGTGCGGAAGCGAGTTGTTCCCGCCGCGCGGCTGCGTGTCCACCATGACGATCTTCGGGAACTCCGAGAACTCGACCTGGTCCACGTGCCTCATCTTGAGGTCGAGCCGTTCAATGAGGGCCTTGTTGGAAGCGCGCCCGATGACGCCGCCGTAGGCGATGGTGGCCTTGAGGCCGGCGACGCGTTCGAAGAGGTAGCGGAGCCCGCAGGCGCTGGCGAAGCAGTCCGGGTCGGGGTTGTCGTGCATCAGGATCAGCACGGGCCCGGGCGACAGCGCGTCCATCAGATTGCGAAGGCGCGAGTCGGCGGTGCGGACGGGCAAGGTGACGCTCCGGGGTGCGGGTGCGAAGCTGCAAATTCTACGGGGGGAGGCGCCGACGATGACCACAAATTCGCGCGCGAAAGGCGGGGTTCCCCCGACGCGAGGGCAAATCGCCTTGCGGGCCGTTGCTTAATGCAGTTACATATCAGGTGTCCCGGCGCCCCAGCGCCGGGCTCAGCCGGGGATCCCCGCCACCATCGGCCCGCCCCAGGGCGGCTCCCGCTTCAGTCCCGGCCGCGCGAACGCTCCAGGGAGCTCGCATGGAAATCCGACTTCACGGACGCGGCGGACAAGGAGGCGTGACCTGCGCCAAGATCCTGGCCGCAGTGTATTCGCGGCTCGGGAAGAGCGTGCAGACGTTCGGGGACTACGCGGGGGAACGGTCGGGCGCGCCGGTGCGGGCGTACGCGCGCGTGAGCGACGAGCCGATCACGAACCGCAACAAGGTGTACCAGCCCGATCACCTCCTGGTCCTGGACACGTCGCTGCTGGGGGACGACACCGTCGCGGGGCTGGCGCCGGGCGGGACGCTGCTCTTGAACACGACGGAAGGGCCCGAGGCGTTCGCCGCGAAGTTCGGGGCGTTCCGGGTGGCGGCGGTCGACGCGACCGCGATCGCGCGGCGCCACAAGATCGGGACGCGCTCCGTGGTGATCGTGAACACGACGATCGCCGGGGCATTCGTGAAGGCGCTGGGGATCTCCATGGACGTGCTGGAAGAGGCGTACCGGGCCCTCGGGCTTTCCAGCAACTTCCCCGCCGCCAAGGAGGCGTACGAATCCGTGAGGGTCGCCCACGGCGTCACGCCCGGCGTCGCCCGCGTCCCGGTCCCGGCGGGGGGCGCGATGGAGGGCGCGCGGCCGGCCCCGCCTCCCGTCGCGGCGAAGGAGGTCGTCCCGCTCGCGTCGCACGTCGAGGGCGCTTCCACCGGCCTCAAGACCGGGAACTGGCGGACGCAGACGCCGTGCTACGTGGAGAACCTGGCGCCTTGCAACGCGTGGTGCCCGGCGGGGAACGACGTGGTGGGATTCCTGCAGGCGCTCGGGCGCGAGGGCGAGGCCGCGGCGTCCGCGATCCTCGGGCGCTCGACACCGTTCGGCGGCGTGTGCGGCCGCGTCTGCCCGGCGCCGTGCATGGAAGGGTGCAACCGGAGGGAGTATGACGGGGCCGTAAACATCCGCGGCGTGGAGAGGTGGATCGCGGACAAGGCGCCGGTGCTCCGGATGCCGGCGGCGGCCGCCAATCCGCGGCGCGTGGCCGTGATCGGCGGCGGGCCGGCGGGACTCGCCGCGGCGTGGACGGCCGCGCTCGCGGGCCACAAGGTCACTCTCATCGAGGGCGAAAGCCAGCTCGGAGGCGTCCTCCGCACCGGGATCCCGGCGTATCGCCTGCCGCGCGAAGTGCTGGACCACGAGATCGACGCAATCCTCGCCCTCGGCGTCGAGGCCCGGTGCGGGCAATTCCTGGACCGGGACCGCGTGGCCCGCCTCGCGACCGAGTTCGACGCGGTCATCCTCGCGACGGGCCTGCAGAAACTCCAGCCGCTCGACGTCCCGGGCGCCGAGCTCCCCGGCGTCGAACAGGGCATCCGCTTCCTGCACCGCGTCAACATGCGCGGGCGCGTCGTCGTGGCGGGGCACGTGGTGGTCCTGGGCGGCGGGAACACCGCGATGGACTGCGCCCGGAGCGCGCTCAGGCTCGGCGCCTCGAAGGTGACGGTCGTGTACCGGCGGACCCGGGCGGAAATGCCGGCGATCGCGGAGGAAATCGAGGAAGCGGCGCACGAAGGAGTCGTGTTCGAGTACCAGAGGGCCCCTGTCGCATTCCACGGACCGGACCGGGTGCATGGACTGGAACTGGCCGAGGTGGAGATGGGCCCTCCGGACGCGAGTGGCCGCCGCAGGCCGGTCGTCACGGAGAAACGTCATCGGGTCGCGTGCGACTGGGTGCTCCTCGCGCTCGGCCAGTCCGCGGACACTTCCCTGCTGCCGGAGGGCTGGGAGCTGAGGGATGGCCGTTGCCACCGCGCCGGTGTCCCGGTCAACGTCTTCGCCGCCGGCGACCTCGCGACCGGGGACGGGACGGTGACGCATGCGATCGGAAGCGGCCGCCGGGCGGCGGGGCTGGCGCTGCGGGCGCTCGGCCAGGACGTCGAGGTGTTCGAGCGGCCGGACCGCGCGGCGGCCGTGCCGGCGACCGACCTGCGCCTCGACCACTTTGCCCGCGCCGACGCGGCGAAGGACGCGCTCCTTCCGCCCCCCGTGCGGCTGGCGGGGTTCAGCGAAGTGAGCGCGGGGATCGAGGGGCGTTCGGAATCGCACCGGTGCTTCTCGTGCGGGCACTGCACGCAGTGCGACACGTGCCTGGTGTACTGCCCGGAGGGGATCATCCGCCGGAAGCCGGGGAGCTACGAGATCGACTACAGCTTCTGCAAGGGGTGCGGGATCTGCGTGACGGAATGCCCGAGGAAGGCCATTGAGATGACCTCCACATGAGCATCGAACTGATCAGCGCGAACCACGCGGCCGCGATTGCGGCGGTGCTGGCCGGACGGGCGAACCGCAACGCGCGGGGCTTCGGCGGCGGCGCGTACCCGATTACGCCGCAGACGGAGTGCATCGAGTACCTGTGCAAGCAGACGATCGAGAAGGGGCACATCGTGCGGGTGGAGAGCGAGCACAGCGCGATGGCGGTGTGCATGGGGTTTTCGCTGGCGGGGGCGCGGGCGTTCACGGCGTCGTCGTCGAACGGGCTGGCGTACATGATGGAGAACGTGTTCGCGGCGGCGTTCTACCGGCTGCCGATCGTGATGATGGCGGTGAACCGGACGCTGGGGCCGCCGTGGAACATCTGGGTGGACCACGGGGACACGCTGGCGCTGAGGGACTCGGGGTGGATCCAGCTGTACTGCGAGGACAACCAGGAAGTGCTGGATTCAATCCTGCTGGCGTACCGGCTGGCGGAGGACAAGAGGGTGCTCCTGCCGGTGATGGTGTGCCAGGACGCGTTCGTGCTGTCGCACACGATGATGATGACGGACGTGCCGCCGCAGGAGCGGGTGGATGCGTTCCTGCCTCCGCTGGACCTGCCGCACCGCGTGACGGACCGGCCGCGGACGGTGGGAGGGCTGGACTTCCCGCACGAGAGCGAAGTGCACCGGCGGCAGCAGCAGGAGGGGATGAACGCGGCGTTCGGGGTGTACGCGGAATGCCAGGAGGCGTTCCGGGCGGCGTTCGGGCGGCGGCCGGCGGACGCCGTCGTGCCTTACCGTCTGGACGACGCGGATGTGGTTCTCGTCTCCATGGGGACCACGGCGAGCACGGTACGCACGGCCGTCGACGAGGCCCGCGAGCGCGGCGTCCGCGCCGGCGGGCTGCGAATCCGCATGTTCCGGCCATTCCCGGAAGAGGCGATCGTGAAGGCGCTGGAGGGGAAAAAGCGCGTCGGGGTCCTCGACCGCGACCTCTGCCCGGGGCTCGGCGGCATCCTCTGGGGCGAGATCCGCGCCCTCGCCGAGCGCGGCGCCGTCGTGCAGAACTACATGATGGGGCTCGGCGGCGGCGACATCCGGCCGATGCACATCCGCCAGGTCCTCGACGATCTGCTGGCGCGCGAGAAATCCGGCGCGCCCGTCTTCAAGGAGGTGGGCGCATGAACGAACCCCTTCTCGACGGGATGGCCCAGACCGCGCGGGACCGCTGCACGCCGCTTCTCAGGGCGGGCAACACCAATTGCGGCGGCTGCGGAATGTCCGTCGCATTCCAGATGTTCGGCCGCGCCGCCGGCGACCGGAAGATCCAGTTCGTGATCCCCGCCTGCTGCGCGATCGTCACCGCGGGCCCCTTCCCCCTCTCGGCCTACGGCGCGCCGGTCGTGTCGGCGACGTTCGCGTCGGGGGCGGCGCTGGCCGCGGGGCTGGCGCACGTGGCGCGCCTGAACGGCGAGCCGACGCGCGTCATCTGCTGGGCCGGGGACGGGGGCACGTTCGACATCGGGATGGCCACGGTGTCGGCCGCCGCGGAGCGGAACGAGGACGTCCTTTACGTCTGCTACGACAACGAGATCTACGGCAACACCGGCGGCCAGCGCTCTTCGGCCACCCCCATGGGCGCCATCACCAGCACAACGCCGCGCGGCAAGGACGTCGAGAAGAAGGACATCCTCGGCATCCTCGCGGCCCATCGCGTCCCGTACCTCGCCACCGTCTCGCTCGCGCACCCCGACGACCTCATGCGCAAGATGCGGTTCGCGCTGGACCAGAAGGGCTTCCGGTTCCTCCACATCCTCGCCCCCTGCCCCACCGGCTGGAAGTCGGAGCCGGCGGACGGGATCGAGCTCGTGCGGCTCGCGGTGCGCTCGGGGCTCTACCCGGTGATCGAAGTGTTCGACGGGCGGCGCACGGTGATCAACGTGGAGTCTGAGATGTCGCGGCCTGCGCTGGAGAAGTACGTGTCGCTGCAGGGGCGGTTCAAGGAGACGGCGATCAACCTGGATGCGGCGTTCGCCGCGATCGAACGCAACTGGGGGGAACTGGTGGTGAAAACAGTGGTGCAAGGCTAGGAGAAGGAAGCCTTTATCCGCGGCTGTTTCCGCGAAATCCGCCGTTATCCGCGAATTCTCTTTTTCCCTTGTTATCGAAAAACGGCAACGGCATACGCGGATGACCGCGGATTCCGCGGAAAAGGCCGCGGATAAAAAGGCTATTTTCCCCAGCCTTGCGTGCCTTCCCCCCATTTCGCGTGACCCTGTTTCGCGACGGTGCTAGCCTTACGGGTCTCGCATGTCCCTCAAACCCTCCTGGTTGAAGGTCAAGGCCCCCGGCGGCGAGACGCACGCGCGCCTCAAGAAGCTGCTGCGCGAGCGCAACCTCCACACCGTCTGCGAGGAAGCCTCGTGCCCGAACGTGGGCGAGTGCTGGGGAAGCGGCACGGCGACGTTCATGCTGCTGGGAGACGTGTGCACGCGCGGCTGCAAGTTCTGCAACGTGAAGATGGGGAACCCTCGCGGGGTGATGGACGACCTGGAGCCGGAGAAGACGGCCGAGGCGATCGCGACGCTGGGGCTCGAGTACATCGTCCTCACGATGGTGAACCGCGACGATCTGCCGGACCAGGGCGCGGAGCACGTCGCGCGCACGATTCGCCTGATCCGCGCCGCGGCGCCGGAACTCCTCGTGGAGACGCTCGTCGGCGACTTCCGCGGCGACCGCGCCTGCATCGAAAAAGTCGTCGCCTCCGCCCCGCACGTCTTCGGGCACAACATCGAGACCACCGAGCCGCTCCAGCGCCGCGTCCGCGACCACCGCGCTTCCTACGCCCAGTCCCTCGGCGTCCTCGAGCTCGCCAGGAAACTCGCGCCGGAGCGCTTCACCAAATCCTCCATCATGCTCGGCCTCGGGGAAACCGACTCCGACCTCGAGCAGTCGTTCCGCGACCTGCGCGCAGTCGGCGTGGACTTCCTCACGCTGGGCCAGTACCTTCGCCCCACCGCCGAGCACCTCCCCGTCGAGCGTTTCGTGACGCCGATGGAGTTCGAGGAGTGGCGCGACCGGGCGCTCAAGTTCGGCTTCAAGTACGTCGCGAGCGGGCCGCTGGTCCGCTCGAGCTACCGTGCCGGCGAGTTCTACCTTGCGAGCCTCATCCGAGAGTCGTCGGGAGAAAAGGAATGACCACCGAGATGCTTCAGGTAATCCGGACGGACGGCACCACTCAGGGCAAGATGGACCCGCCGGTGCCCGAGGAAATGCTGCGGCGCCTCTACCGGACCATGGTCCAGGTGCGCGCCCTCGACGAGAAGGGCATGCTGCTCCAGCGCACCGGCCGCATCGGCTTCTACGTGCCGAGCGGGGGGCAGGAAGCGGCGCAGGTCGGGGCCGCGGCCGCGCTTGAGGCGCAGGACTGGGTCTTCCCGACATACCGCGACCCGGGGATGGCGATCTGGAAGGGCGCGAGCCTGACCGAGATGATCGCGCACGAGTACGGGTTCGCGACCGACCGGTGCAAGGGGCGGCAGATGCCGAACCACTACGCGTTCAAGGAGCTGAAGTTCGTGTCGATCAGCTCGCCGATCGCGACGCAGCTTCCGCAGGCGGTGGGAACCGCGATGGCGGCGAAGTACCGCAAGACGAAGGAAGTTGTGCTCGCCGGGATGGGCGACGGCGGGACGAGCGAGGGCGACTTCCACGTCGCGATGAACTTCGCCGGCGTCTACAAGTCCCCGGTCGTTTTCTACTGCCAGAACAACCAGTGGGCGATCAGCGTGCCGCTGAAGCAGCAGACCGCGAGCGAGACGATCGCGATCAAGGCGAAGGCGTACGGCTTCCCCGGCGTGCAGTGCGACGGGAACGACGTCCTCGCCGTCTACAAGGCAGTGAAGGAAGCGGTCGACCGCGCGCGGAGCGGCGGCGGGCCGACGTTCGTCGAGGCGCTGACGTACCGCATGGGCCCGCACAGCTCGAGCGACGACCCGAAGCGGTACCGGCCCGCGGCGGAAGAGGAGGAGTGGAAGAAGAAGGACCCGATCGACCGCTTCCGGAAGTACCTCCAGAAGCAGGGAATCTGGACGGAGGCGTTCGAGAAGGAGACGTGGGACCGTGCGCGCGAGGCGGTGAACGAGGCGGTGCACGAGGTGGAGAAGGCGGGTCCCCCGTCGGTGAGCTCGATGTTCGAGGACGTCTACAAGGAAATCCCGGCGGGGCTTGAGGAGCAGAAGCAGGGGCTGATCGAGTACCTGAAGACGGGCGAGATCAAGGACAGCGGAGAGGCGTTCCCGCTGTAGCTGTGTCCCTTGACCTTCACCTTTCCCTTTTCCTTAACCGGCCTTTTCGGGCGGCGGGACGGGACAGGAGGGTTAAGGAAAAGGGTAAGGTCAAGGTTAAGGGAAAAGACACGAGGAGCCGCACCGCATGGCCACACTGACGCTGCTTCAAGCCGTGAACGACTGCCTGAAAACCGAGATGCGCCGCGACGACAACGTCGTGGTGCTGGGCGAGGACGTCGGGAAGAACGGCGGCGTCTTCCGCGCGACGGAGGGGCTGCAGGCCGAGTTCGGCGCGGAGCGCGTGATCGACACGCCCCTGGCGGAGAGCGGCATCATCGGCGCCGCGATCGGCATGGCGCTCTACGGGTTGCGCCCGGTCCCCGAGATCCAGTTCATGGACTTCATCTACCCGGCATTCGACCAGATCGTGAGCGAAGCGGCGAAGCTCCGCTACCGCTCGGGCGGGCAGTTCCCCTGCCCGATGGTGATCCGCACGCCCTACGGCGGCGGAATCAAGGGCGGCCACTACCATTCACAGTCGGCCGAGGCGTATTTCTGCCACACCCCGGGGCTGCAGGTGGTCGTCCCCAGCACGCCGCACGACGCCAAGGGCCTGCTCGCCACCTGCATCCGCGGCGAGGACCCGGTGCTGTTCCTGGAGCCGAAGCGCGTCTACCGCTCGATCAAGGGCGAGGTTCCCGAGGGCGAGTACACGGTGCCTCTCGGCAAGCTGGCGATCCCGCGCGAGGGGACGCAGGTGACGATCGTGGCGTGGGGCTCGATGACGCACATCGCGCTGGAGGCGGCGGAGAAAGCGCAGTCGGAAAAGGGCATTTCCTGCGAAGTGCTCGACCTGCGTTCGCTGGTGCCGCTCGACAAGCCGGCGCTGCTCGAGTCCGTGAAGAAGACCGGCCGCGTCGTCGTCATCGGCGAAGCTCCGCGTACCGGCGGATTCGCAGGCGAGATCAGCGCGATCATCGCGGAAGAAGCGATCGAGTACATGGAGGCGCCGATCGTGCGAGTGACGGGGTTCGACACGCCGTTCCCGTACACGCTTGAGCACGCTTACATGCCGAATGCGGGACGAGTGCTGAAAGCGATCGATACGGTTGTGAATTTCTAGAAAGACGTCGAAAGTTGAAGGTCGAAGGTAAAGGCGAGTCCAAGTGTCGTTCTTCCTTCGACCTTCGACTTTCGACCTTCGACGTCGCTGCCGGACCAAGGCGTCACCAAACCACGAGGAACCTTACATGGACTTCAAGCTCCCCGACATCGGCGAAGGCATCCACGAAGGCGAAGTCGTCAAGTGGCTCGTCAAGGAAGGCGACACGGTCAAGGAAGACCAGCCGATCCTGCAGGTCATGACGGACAAGGCCACGGTCGAGATTCCCGCCCCGACGTCCGGGCGCATCGCGAAGATCCACGCGGCCGAAGGCAAGGTTGCGCTGGTCGGCAGCGTTCTCGTCACGATCGACACGGCCGGCGGCGCTGCTCCCAAGGCCGCGCCGGCCGCCCCCACGAACGGCCCGCTCCATGCCGCCGCCGGCGGCGGGCCGCCGAAGATCGGCACCGACACGATGATCACCCGCGAGGTCGCCCGGGCCGCCGTCGAGGCCCAGGCGGCGATCGTCTCGCCGGCCGCCCGCAAGGCGAACGGCCGCGTCCTCGCCGCCCCCGCCACCCGCAAGCTCGCCCGCGAAATGGGCCTCGATATCGGCGCCGTCGCCGGGTCTGGACCCAGCGGCCGCGTCACGAAGGACGACGTGAAGCGTTTCGTCAGCGCGCCGACCAAGGTCCTCGGCGTTCCGGTCACGCCGGCACACGCCCCGGTCCCCGTCGCCTCCTCGGGCGCCGACGAACGGATCCCGCTCCGCGGCCTCCGCAAGCTCATCGCGGAGAACATGCACCGCTCGAAATCGACGGCCGCTCACTACACGTACGTCGAGGAAGTCGACGTCACCGAGCTCGTCGCCTTCCGCGCCTCCGCCAAGAAGTTCGCCGAGAGCAAGGGCGCCCGCCTCACCTACCTCCCCTTCATCATCAAGGCCGTCGTCGCCGGCCTCAAGGACTTCCCCTACGTCAACGCCTCGCTCGACGACGCCGCGGGCGAAATCATCCTCCGCAAGACGTATCACATCGGCGTGGCGGCCGCGACGGACGAAGGGCTGATGGTCCCGGTCCTCAAGGACGCGGACAAGAAGTCGCTGCTGCAGATCGCCCGCGAGCTCGACGACCTCGCCAACAGGACGCGCGCCAAGCGGGCCACCCGGGAGGAACTCAAGGGCTCGACGTTCACGATCACCAGCCTCGGCTCCATGGGCGGGCTCTTCGCCACCCCCGTCATCAACTGGCCGGAAGTCGCCGTGATGGGCGTGCACAAGATCGCGAAGCGCCCCTGGGTGGTGAACGACCAGATCGTGGTGCGGGACATCATGCTGCTGTCGCTGTCGCTGGACCACCGCGTGGTGGACGGCGCCGTCGGCGCGCAGTTCATGAACCGCGTCGTCGAGATCCTCCAGGACCCGAAGCTGCTGCTGCTGGAGTAGCGATGGCGGTCACGACGAAGAACGCGACGGCAAAGCCGGCGGCGACAGAGCCGTCGATGGTGCAGATCCTCCGCGCCGACGGTTCGGTGGACGCGGCGCTGGACCCGAAGCTGCCGGCGGACGAGCTGAAGACGCTCTACCGCTTCATGCTGCAGCTGCGCATCTTCGACACGCGCATGCTGCTGCTGCAGCGCTCCGGCCGCATCGGTTTCTACGGGACCGCGACGGGGCAGGAAGCGAGCACGATCGGGACGGCGTTTCCGCTGAAGCCCGAGGACTGGATCTTCCCGGCGCTGCGCGAGGGCGGGACGCTGGCGCTTCGGAAATACCCGATCCGCCTGATGGTGGCGCAACTGATCGGGAACGCGATCGACGTGGTGAAGGGGCGGCAGATGCCCTGCCACTACTCGGACGCGGACCGGCATTACGTGGCGATGTCGAGCGTGATTGCGACGCAGTTCCCGCACGCGGTGGGCGCCGCGATGGCGGCGAAGATCCGCGGCGACAAGGTCGTGGTGATGGGGTACATCGGCGACGGCGGGACCAGCGCGAGCGACTTCCACGTCGCGATGAACTTCGCGGGCGTCTACAAGCCGCCGGTCGTGCTCGTCTGCCAGAACAACCACTGGGCGATCTCGGTCCCGCTCTGCGCACAGACGGCCAGCGAGACAATCGCGCAGAAGGCGGTGGCCTACGGCTTCGAGGGCGTCCGCGTGGACGGCAACGACATCCTCGCGGTCGTCACGGCCTCCCGGAAGGCGATCGAGAAAGCCCGCGCCGGCGGCGGCCCGACGTTCATCGAGTGCGTCACCTACCGCCGCCTCGGCCACTCCTCCAGCGACGACCCCACGCGCTACCGCGACGCCGCCGAGGTCAAAGCCTGGGAAGAAAAAGACCCGATCGAACGCTTCCGGAAATACCTCGAGAAGAAGTCCCTCTGGACCGCCGCCTGGCAGCAGCAGCTCGAGACCGAGATCAACGACGAGATCACCGCCGGCGTCCGCGAAGGCGAGGCCGCCGGCCCCCCGCCCGTCTCGTCGATGTTCGACGACGTCTACAAGGACGTCCCGCCGTTCCTCGAGGAGCAGCGGCAGGACCTGCTGCGGCAGGATGAGGCGAAGAAGGGGGATGGGGCGTTCCCTCTTTGATCCCTGAAACCAGCCTGCTCCAATGTCAGTAGGTTGATCATCGATGGAAGACTTCGAATTAGTGATTGCGGACGATGCCCAGCACGAACGGCTCTTCGTCGAAATCTGGCTTCTTCATCCCGAGATGCTGCCTGAACCCGTGCCGTCGAAGCTTGGGTTTCAGCGCGACTCCAGAGAGCTGTTTGCCCTGATCTCGCAGGAATCGGTTCAGCCCCTCATCGAAATCTTTCCCAGAAGCGGGGGGCGTCCATGGTCCATCGATCTCGGAAAGCTCCACGAGATTCTGGACGCCGCGCTGTCCAGGCTCGCTGGCGACTGATCGAACTTGTGCGCGAGGCTGGTACAATTCCCGCGTGGAAAAGAAAAACGTCAACCTGTCGATTGATCTTCCGCACGACCTCTACGACGACCTGGTACGCCAGGCAGGAGCAGGCCGGCGGCGGGTGAGTGCCTGGATCCTGAAGAGAATTCAGGTTCACACCAGGAAACAAGCGCCGGCTGCGCATCCCGCCGCATCTCCGCTTGAAAAGTGGTTTGGCATTTTCAAGGGCGGCCGCCACGGATCGGAAAATCGACGGATCGACGCGGACATTGCGCGAGAGATTGCGGCGCCTTCCCCAAAGAGACGGCGGCGATAGGTGTTCCTGGATACCAGCGGTCTGTTCGCCGCGGTTAACTCCGAGGACGCTGGTTACGAAACGGCGCGAGATGCCATCCGCCGGGCCCGCCATCTGACCACCCACAGCGGAATTCTCGCTGAGTTCGTCTCTCTTTGCGGCGCGCGGAAATTCTCCCGACGCCACGCCCTTGGCTTCCTCAGGGATCTCCTGCGCGAGCCCAGGCTGAATCTGGTATGGGTCGATCAAGACCTGCACGAGTCTGCCATGTCCCTCCTGGAACGCAGGCTGGACAAGAACTACTCGCTGGTCGATGCCGCGAGTTTCGTCATCATGAAACGATTGCGCATCCGCGAAGCCCTGACAACAGACAGGCACTTCATGCAGGAAGGCTTCTTGCGCCTCCTGAAGTCCTGACTCATCGATGCTGCTTCTCCTGCTCGCCCTTGCCCTCTTCGCAGGCTGCTTCGTCCTCGGCGCCTGGGTGGGCCACCGCCGCCCGAAGGCCGCGCCGTGGAGCGTCGGCGCGGCGACGCTCCTGATCTTCCTGCGCATCTTCTGGCGCCTCTACCCGCAGTACGAATACCCGCTCTTCCCGTTCGACGTGTACGTGGACATTCGGCCGTGGTGGGTGTTCGGGGCGGCGCTGTTCGCGGTGGGGGTGGGGGCGGCGAAGATGTCGACGAAGGGGGCGCGGGTGGGGGTGGGGATGCTGGGGCTGCTCTTGTGGGTGGTGGCGGGGCAGCGGATGTACCTGTCGTACATGCTGCCGCACGAGGAGATGAAGGGGATTGCGGACACGCACGGGGTCGTGCGGCAGACGACGGACTACACGTGCGGGGCGGCGGCGGCGGCGACGGTGCTGACGCAGATGGGGGTGCGCGCGACGGAGAGCGAGATGTCGGATCTGTGCGGCACGAACCTGTTTACGGGGACGGATGAATTCGGCGTCGCGCGCGGCATCAGGTTGAAACTGCCGGGGCGCGGGGTGCGGGTTGAGGGAGGGGACTGGGAGGACCTGAAGAGGGCTTCCCTGCCGGCGGCGGTCACGATCCGGTATGTCCCGTGGATCGACCACTGGGTTGTCGTGCTGGAGGTGCAGGAGGGGGGTGTGATTGTGGGGGACCCGGTGAGGGGGAGGAATGCCATGGGGAGGGAGATGTTCGTGAAGAAGTGGAGGGGGGTGATGGTGACGGTGGAAAAGGGCCAGGAAACGAAAAAGTAAAAACGAAAAAGAAAAAACGAAAAGCTCCCGCGCATCGCCCGCGTTGTTTATGCGCCCTTTTCCTTTTTCGTTTTTTGTTTTTCGTTTTTCTTTTCCTGACCGTTTTGCTCACCATTCATTCCCTCCCCGCCCTTCTCCGCTAGAATCCTCCCGATGACGTCCCCGCCACCCGATGATCACGCCCTGATCGGCACCGTCGTCCGGGACCGCTACGAGGTCCTCCGCCTTCTCGGGCAGGGTGGGATGGGATCCGTCTACGCGGTCAAGGACCGCCAGTCCGGCGCGGAACGCGCCCTCAAGGTCCTCGGCACTTCCCAGGGCGGCCTCCGCGTCGCCCAGCACCGCTTCAAGCGCGAATTCAGCACGATTTCCCGCGTCAGCCACCCCGGCATCGTCGCCGTGTACGACTTCGGCGAGATCGGCGGCGTCCTGTTCTACGTGATGGAACTGCTCACGTCGCGGACGGTGTCCGACCTCATCCCGAAGCCTCCGGCCCTGCCTGACCGCGCCGCGATTGGCGAGTCGCTGAAGCTGATTCAGGAAGTGATCGAGGCGCTGGGCTACGTGCACCAGCACCACCTGATCCACCGCGACCTGAAGCCCTCGAACCTGATCTTCGGTGCCGACGGCAAGGTGCGGATCACGGACTTCGGGCTCGCGAAGGACTTCGACAACGCAATCACGCTCACCGAGTCGGGCGCGATCCTCGGCACGCTGTCGCACATGGCCCCCGAGCAGCTCCAGGGCCGCAAGATCGACCACCGCGCCGACCTCTACGCCGTCGGCATCATGCTTTACCAGCTCGCCTGCGGCCGGCTCCCCTTCAATGAAACCAACCCGCTCGCCCTCATGCGCCAGCAGGTCACGCAGGCGCCGCTCGTCCCGTCGAAGCACAACCCGGCGTGCCCGCGCGAACTGGACGACGTGATCATGAAGCTGCTCTCGCGCGACCCCGTGGACCGCTACTCGAACGCCGGGGCGCTCGCGGCCGACCTCGCGGCCGTGGCGAAGGGAGACAAGCCCGCCGCGTCGAAGACCGCCTCGCAGTCGAGCGACCAGCGCACGATGATCGCCACCGCCGCCGGCTACGTCGGGCGGCAGGAGGACCTGCAGAGGATGCAGACGGTGCTGGAGCAGGCCGGCGCCGGCGAAGGCGGGACCGCGATGATCCTCGGCGAGGCCGGGATCGGGAAGACGCGCTTCGTCGAGGAGTTCTGCGCCCGGGCGCTGATGTACGGCGTGACGTTCCTCAAGGGCCGCGCCGACCGGCGTGCGGGGGTTTTCTATCGCCCGTTCATCGAGATGATCGAGGCCTACAGCGCGCGCATCGGGCAGTACGACAACGAGACGGAAGCGGCGCTGTTCGCGGACATCGGGCGCGTCCTCGCGCGCCTCGTGCCGCGGCTGCTCGAGCGCAAGTCGATCGCGGAAGCGCCGGAGCCGTCGTCGCTCGATGCCGGCGAGAACAAGCTGCGCCTCTTCGACGCCGTCACGCGGTTCTTCCTGCGCATCGCGCAGCACGAGACGCTCGTCCTCTTCTTCGACGACTTCCACCAGGTCGACGAGCTCTCGCTCGAGCTCTTCCAGTACCTCGGCCGGAACGCCCGCACGGCGCGGCTCGTGCTCGTCGCGGCCTGCCGCGGCGAGGACCTGGCGCCGCGCGGAGGCAAGGCGCATCCCGTGGACGCGATGCTGTCGGCGCTCAAGCGCGAGAATGTGAAGTGCGAGACGTTCACGCTGAAGCGCCTCACGGAGGTCGAGACGGCGCGGCTCGCGGCGTCGGTGGCCCCGGGAGTGGAGCTTTCGACCGCGTTCATCGAGCGGCTGCACGGCCGGACGGCGGGGGTGCCGTATTTCGTCGAGGAACTCCTGCGCTGGCTGAAGGATCAGGGGGCGCTCGAGAAGGGGCACTGGCCCGAGGAAGTCCCGGAGACGGTCGAAGCGGTGTTGCGCGAGCGCCTTGAGGGGATCGACGAGAAAGTGCTCGGCGCGCTGCGCGCCGCCGCGGTCGTCGGCGAGGAATTCGAATTCGAGGTCCTGCTGCGCGCTTCAGGAGAGGACGAGGGCGCGCTGCTCGAGGCGATCGACAACGGCGTGCGCGCCAAGGTCCTCAAGGAGCGCCCCGGCGAGCGTTACGCGTTCGTCCACCCGCTTCTCCGCATGATGCTCTACTCCAAGATGCTCCCGCGGCGGCGGAAGCTGCTTCACCAGTCGATCGCGAAGGCGCTGGAGGAGCGCGGAGGGGGCGCAGGGACGCGGGAGGCCGCGGAAGCGCTGGCCTATCACTGGACCAACGCGGGCGATCGCGAAAAGGCGACGGGGTACGCGATCGAGGCGGCTCGGAAGGCGTTCGCGGCGCACGCGAACGAGGCGGCAAAGACGCACGCGGAGGCGGCGATCCGGGGGCTGGAGGACAAGAACGACCCGGGGACGATGCTGCGGCTCTACGAGACGCTGGACCTGGTGTACGACATCCACATGGTGTCGGGGTCCAGCACCGACTCGACGGCGGCGGCCAACCGCATGGTGCTGATTGCCGGGCAACTCGCGGACCCGGAGCGGCGCGCGAAGGCGCACTACAAGCTGGCGCGCTCCGAACAGCAGGCCGGCCACTACCAGGCGACCGTCGCGAATCTGCAGGAGGCCCTTCGGGAAACCCAGTCCCCTGCCCTTCGGGTCACGGCGATGGGAGTGCTGGGGTTCACGATGGCGGAGAAGCTGGGCAAGCCGCAGGAGGGGCTGGCGATCGCGCAGGAGGCGGTGAAGCTGTCGGAGGGGATCCAGGACAGCGCCGCGCGCTACCAGGCGATGAACGGGCTGGGGGTGGCGCTGCTGCGCGCCGGGCACCTCGTGCAGGCCGCCGAGCAGATGCGCAAGACGATCGAGTTCGCCCGTGCGTCCGGCCACAAGATCGGCCAGTGCAACGGCATGAACAACCTCTCCGTCGCGCTCGAGTCGATGAACCGGCACGAAGAGCGGCTGTCGACTCTCAAGGAGGCGCTGGACCTCGCGCGGCAGGTCGGCTACCTGTCCGGCGAGTGCCTGTACCTCGTCGGCCTGGCGAGCGGGCTGGCCGACGCCGAGTCTCCCGACGCAGAGCCGCTCGCGCGGCAGGCGAGGGACCTCTCGAAGCGCGCCGGGTTCCGGACTTCGTACCAGAGCGCCACGAACCTGCTTGCGCGGCTGGCCTTCAAGCGCGCGGAGTTCGACGAGGCGCGCAAGACGCTGGCCGAGATCTTCGCAGATCCCGAGTCGAACATCGGCGTCCGTACGGACGCGCAACTCCTCGACGCGGAGGCCGCGATCCGCTCCGGGAAGGCGGAAGAAGGACTGGCCGGGCTCGCGGCCCTCGGCGCGAAGCTGGGCGAGCTCTCCGCCTCCATCTGGGTCCTCAGCTTCCAGGTCGACCGCGCCGCCGTCCTGATCATGGCGGGGCACGTCGTCGACGCGAAGTACTTCGACGAGGCCGCCGCGGTCCTCGACGCAGTGGCTCCCGCCGTCGAGAAGATCGAGATCCCGGGGATCGCGAACTACTACAAGTTCTGCCGCGGGCGCATCGCCGCCGCCCGGGGCGACGCCACGAAGTCGGAGGAGTACTTCCGCGCCTGCCTCCCCTTCCTGCTCTCACAGCCGTCGCAGTCGGGAAGGGCCTCGACGCGCGCGTGGCTGGCGGCGGCGCAGGAAAAGCTCGGGCGGCTGCCGCAGGCGCGCGAGCTGTGGGTGCGCGCCGAGGAAGACATGCTGCGCGCCGGTCTGCAGCCGTTCTGGCAAAACTTCATCCGGCTGTTCCCGAAGCTGGCGTCGCTCGCGGCCGGCGAGGCGTCGGAGGCGCGGACGGAAGTGCGTCCGGCGCCGCCGTCGGGGCTGCTGCTGGACGCGTCGCCGTTCGTGGGACGCGAGGGGGAGATCGAGTGGCTGCGCGGCCGGCTGAAGGAGACGTTGGAGAAGAAGACGGGAGGGCTCGTGGTGTACCGCGGGCCGACGGGGATCGGGAAGACGCGTCTGCTGCGGGAATTCGGCGCGGTGGCGGGGCACGACTCGCTGCCGGTGCTGACCGGGGCGGCGCGCGAGGAAAGCCGGCAGGTGGCGCACGGCCCGTGGATCCAGGTCGCACGGCAGGCGCTGGAATTCCTCCCCGAAGCGCGCGTGGCGCCGGACCTGGCGGCAGCGCTGCGCGCCGGCGTCCCGGAACTCGCGGAGCACCCGCGGCTGGTCCGGATTTCCCCCGGCGAGGCCCGCCCCGCGAAGGCCGAACTCGCGCCGGAGCTCGAAAGGCTGCGCGTCCACGACGCCATCGCCCGGCTCGTCGAGGCCGTCGCGGCCGGCGCCGGGACCGACAAGGCCGGCCTCGTCCTCCTGTTCGACGACGCCGGCGCCGCCGACGAGTCGTCGCTCGACCTCCTCGCCTTCCTCGCCCGCTCTGTCCGCCGCCACCCGATCCTCTTCGTCGCGAACTACAACTCCGAGGACACGGGCGAAGACCACCCTCTCGCGCGCCGCCTCGCAGCCCTCCTCCGCGACCGCGAAGCAGCCGTCCGCGAGCTCGAACCCCTCCGCTCGTCCGACGTCGCCTCCCTCGTCACCGCCCTCGTCGGCCAGCGAAGAGACGCCGCCGACCTCGCCGTCGTCGTCGCCGAAAAATCCGGCGGCAACCCCCTCTTCGCACGCGAACTCCTCCTCGCCATGTTCCGCGGCGGGCTCGTCGAGGAAAGCGACGACCGCTACCGCCTCAAGACCCAGTCCATCCGCCTCCCCGACACCATCGCCGGCCTGCTCCGCCACCAGCTCGAGGGCCTCAACCCCGACGTCCTCCGCGTCCTCAACGGCGCTTCCGTCATCGGCCGCGAGTTCGACTTCGAGACGCTCATGGACATCTCCTCCGCCCAGGAGAAACAGCTCGTCGACTGGATCGAGGCCCTCGTCAAGATCGGAATCCTCGAGTCGGTCCCCGAGGATCCGCTCGGGCGCGACCTGTATCGCTTCCAGGCCCCCCAGATGCGCGAGGTCATCTACTCGGGGATCCCGAAAGTGGAGCGTGAAGCGATCCACCGGCGCGTGGCGGAATCGCTGGAGCGTGCGAGCCTGTCGCGGAAGGGCGTGAGCGCGGGCGAGCTGGCGCACCATTTCGTGCTGGGCGGCGGGGGGCGGAAGGCGCGGGACTACTCGCTCGAGGCGGGGCTGAAGGCGAGCAAGGTCTGCGCGAACGGCGAAGCGCTGTCTCACCTCGGGAATGCGCTGCGCGCGATGAAGGCGGACGCGGCGCTGTTCGACCGGGGCAAGGCGTTCGACGCGCTGAGCGAGCTCGCGCAGGTGCAGATGCGGATCGGGGAGAACGCGGAGGCGCGGCGGCTGTGCGAAGAAGCGGTGGCCGTCGCGGAGACGCCGGTGCAGCGGACGCGGCTCGGGCGCGCGATTGCTCAGGCGATGCACCGCGCCGGGCAGCTCAAGGAAGCGGTGCGGGTCTGCGAGGAGACGCTGCGCCGGCTCGCGCTGGACCTCACGGGCCGCGAGGCGAACGACTTCCGGGAGACGCTTCCCCGCCCCGCGGACATGCCGCAGGACGCGGCGGAGCACACGGCGGGGATGCTGGGGACGCTGACGTTCGAGCACAACTACCTCGGGAACCGGGACCTGTCGCGCGAGTTCTGCGCGCTGTCGCGGCAGTACGCGGACCGGACGCAGAAGCCCGAGGCGATCGCCAACGCGCTGAAGACGGAGGCGTTCGTGCTGCAGGACGACGGGAAGCACGAGGAAGCGCGGAAGGCGTACGACCAGGCGCTGCGGCTGCAGCGGGCGCAGGGGAACCGGTGGGCGGAGGCGGCGCTGCTGAACAACATCGCGGGGCTGGGGACGGCGACGAATCGCGTCCGCGAGGGTCTCGACATGTACATCGCCTCGGCGAAGCTGTTCGCGGAGGTCGGCGACCTGGTCGAGCACGGCCGGCAGCTCAGCAATATCGGCCGCGCGCAGATCGAGCTGGGCGAGTGGAAGGACGCCGAGGTGACGCTGGTGCAGGCGCTGGACCTGAACGTCCGCCTCAGCGAGCGGCGGTCGATGTGCTTCATCCAGGCCGACCTCGGCCTGCTCTACTTCAATCGCGACGAGCGCGAAAAGGCCCGCGGCCATTCGCAGAAGTCGCTCGAGCTCGCCGAGGGGCTCGGGTTCGTCGGCCTCCAGCTCGCCGCGCTCCACCTCCTCGGCGCCGTCGCCCGCCGCGCCGGCAATTTCGCCGGCTCGCGCGAGCTCACCCGCCGCGCCCTCGAGATCGCCCGCGAGAAAAAACTCCCCGGCTCCATCGTCCTCGCCGCCATCGACGGCGTCGAAACCGAGGCCGGGACCGGCGACCTCGTCGAGGCCGCCCGGATGCTGCAGGAAGCGCGGGCCGCGAACGGCCCGGAGGCGAGCTTCATGCTGGACCGGGCCGAGGGAACGCTCGCCGAGGCCCGGGGCGAGTTCGACGTCGCCGCCGCCGCCTACTCGCGCGGACTCGCGCAGCTCGAGAAGCGCGAGAACCCCTTCACGCTCGCGGTCGCCCGCCTCGACCTCGGCCGCGCCCTCGCCCTGAAGCTCAAGCGCGACGGGAGCGGCACTGCCGCGGAGGCCCGCGCCGCCCTCGAGGCCGCGGTTCCCGTCTTCGCCCGCCTCGGCGCGAAATGGCACGAGTCCTCGGCCAAATCCCTGCTGGCGACCCTCCCCGCCTGACGCTCGCCGGGCCCGCGATTTTCACTTAGAGTTGACGTCCTACACCCAACGGAGATGCCCTTCCCATGCGCAAGACCGACACCCTCGTCATCGGTTCCGGCCCCGGCGGCTACGTCGCGGCCATTCGCCTCGCCCAGATGGGCAAGCAGGTCACGGTCGTCGAGCGCGAGGACCTGGGAGGCGTGTGCCTGAACTGGGGGTGCATCCCTTCAAAGGCGCTGATCCACATGGCATCGACGTACGAGAAGACGCTTCATGGGAGCGACATCGGGGTGGAAGCGAAGGACGTGAAGGCGGATCTGAAGAAATTCCAGGCATGGAAGAAGACGGTCGTGGACAAGCTGACGGGCGGCGTGGGGATGCTGCTCAAGGGGTACAAGGTGGACGTGGTGCGCGGGCAGGCCAAGTTCACGGGCGCGAACACGGCGGAGGTCGCGGGAAAGAAGGAGACGGAGACGATCGAGTTCAAGAACTGCATCATCGGGACAGGCGCGAAGCCGATCGAGATCCCGGGTTTCGCGTACGACGGGACGAACGTGATCGGGGCCAAGGGGGCGCTGGCGCTGGACGTGATGCCGGCGCGGATGGTGGTGATCGGCGGCGGCGTGATCGGGCTGGAGCTGGGGACGGCGTACGCGAAGCTCGGGTGCAAGGTGACGGTGCTGGAGGCGCTCGACCAGCTCCTGCCGGGGCAGGACCCGACGCTGGTGAAGATGGTGGAGAAGGGGCTGAAGAAGCGCGGCGTGGAGTGGATGCTGAAGGCGAAGGCGAAGGGGTACAAGGCGGTCGCGGGCGGGCTGGAGGTGGCGGTGGAGACGGAGAAGGGCCCCGCGGCGGTGACGTGCGACAAGATCCTCGTGGCGGTCGGCTTCCGGCCGATCACCGACGTGCTGGACCTCCCGAAGGCGGGAGTCAAGACGAGCGACCGCGGTTTCATCACGACGGACAAGTGCGGGCGCACGAACATCGCGCACATCTTCGCGATCGGCGACGTGAGCGGCCCTCCGTTCCTGGCGCACAAGGCGTCGAAGGAAGGGATCGTGGCAGCGGAGGTGATCGCGGGGCACAAGAGCGAGAAGGACTACGTGATCCCGGGGGCGATCTTCACGGACCCCGAGATCGCGACGGTGGGGATGACGGAGGCGGAGGCGGAGAAAGCGGGGATCGCGGTCAAGGTCGGCAAGTTCGCGTTCGTCGTGAACGGCCGCGCGCTGTCGATGAACGAAACGGACGGTTTCGCGAAGGTCGTGAGCGACGCGAAGAACGACGTCCTTCTCGGCGTGCAGATGGTCGGCCCCGAGGTGTCGAACCTGATCGCCGAGGCGACGCTGGCGATCGAGATGGGAGCGAGCGCCGAGGACCTGGCGCTGACGGTGCACGCGCACCCGACTCTCTCCGAGGTGATCATGGAGGCGGCGGAAGCGGTGTACGGGAAGTCGATCCACGGAGTAAATCGGTAGCCAGAGGGCCGGAAACGGCAACGACAAAAGGACAACTACAAGGCGGCGCAACGCAGGCCGCGCGCGAAGCCTTGAAGTTGTCTTCTTGAAGTTCGCCTCTTACTTGGAAGTTAGCCCTCTTGTAGTTGCCGTTTCCGGGCCGGCCTTTCGGCCCGGTTAAACTACCCCCATGCCCTCCCTCCCCTGGTCCTGGCTCGGCCGCATCCCCTACGACGAAGCCCGCGCCCTTCAGCGCGAACGCGTCGACGCCGTCGCCGCCGGGACCGCTTCCCCCGTCCTGTGGATGCTCGAGCATCCGGACGTCGTCACGGTGGGCCGCGGAGGGGACTTCGACGAAGCCCGCGCTTCCGGACTCCCCGTCGCCGAGACCGAGCGCGGCGGCGGCCTGACGTGGCACGGGCCGGGGCAAGTGGTGGGATACCCGGTGATCCCCGTGGCCGACCACGACGTCCACCGGCACCTGCGGGATATCGAGGAAGCGCTGATCCGGTACCTGGCGACGCTCGGGCTCGCGGCGGGCCGCAAGGACAAGCTCACAGGCGTCTGGATCCGCGAGCGCAAGATCGCCAGCATCGGCGTCGCGGTCCGCCGGTGGGTTGCGTACCACGGGTTCGCCTTCAACGTCGCGCCCGACATGGCGGCGTTCCGGCGGTTCCGGCCGTGCGGGCTGGACCCGGACGTCATGACGTCGCTGCGCGAGCTCGGCGTCGAGACCGGCCTCGAGGAAGCGGCCGCCGGGATCGCGAAGGCGTTCGGCGGCGTGTTCGGGTACGCGATGGCCCGCGAGGTCCCGGCGGGGAGTGCGCGAGCGTGAAGGCCCTTCTCCTCGTCGACCACGGCTCGAAACTTCCCGAGGCGAACAACCTCCTCGAGCAGGTCGCGGAGCGCTTTCGCGCCCTGGGCGGGTTCGACATCGTCAAGGCGAGCCACATGGAGCTCGCTCCCCCGTCGCTGGGCGAGGCGTTCGACGCCTGCGCCGCGGCCGGCGCGAAGGACATCACGATCGCGCAGTATTTCCTCGGCCCCGGGCGGCACTCGTCGCGCGACATCCCGCGCATGGCGGAAGCGGCGGCGAAGCGGCACCCGGGCGTCATGTGGCGGCTGACGGAGCCGCTGGGAATCTCGGGGCACGTCATCGAAGCGCTTCTCGAGCGGATCCGCGAGGCGCGCGGATGAAGAAACCGGCGGGCCTGATGGGGTACGGGATCCTGGCGGCAGTCGCGGGAGCGTGGCTCCTGTGGCGACTCCAGGGATTCGGCCGCGAACAGCTCATCGCCGCCGACGAAAAATCCGCCATCGACGCCCTTCGGCGCATCCACGCGGCCGAGCTCGATTTCCGCCGCAACGACGGCGACGGGAACGCGGTGCCGGATTTCTGGGCGGCGGACGTGTCCGGGCTGTTCCGCGCGGCGCAGCCGAACGGGGAGCCCTGCGCGATCCTCGACCCCGCCATCGCCGCGGCCGACCCTGCGGCGCTTCCCCCGTCCGACGGCCTGCGGCCGCGCCTGACGGCGAGCCTGCCTCCGAAGGCGTGGGACGGGTACTGGCTGCGGGCGGTGAAGGGAATGGCGGCGGACGGGCCGGACGACGACCAGCGGGCGTGGGAGAGCCTCCGCGGATTCGGGTTCGTCGCGTATCCCGCGGAGCCGGGAGTGACGGGCAAGCGCGTGTTCCTCATCGGCGCGGACGGCGCCGTGTGGGCGAAACCGGTCGAAACGGCGGGGCGCGAGGGGCCGTCGGAGTGGCCGCCGCGCGGCCCGGAGGCGGACGGGTGGAAGAAGGTCGAGTGAAGAAGCGCGTGAGCCCGGCGCTGGCGATCGCGATCCTCGCGGCGTCGGTCGGGATCGGCGCGGGCCTGCTGCGCCTGTTCCTCGGCGGAATGGTCAACCCGATCGACGGCAACGAGCGGGAAGCGCTTCGCGTGCTCGACTCGGTCGCGACGCTGGAGAAGCTGTGGCGGGAGGGCGACGCGGACGGGAACGGGAAGGCGGACTGGTGGACGGCGGACTGGTCGGGGTTTTACCGCGTGCTGGCGAAGAACGGGAAGCCGGTGCAGATGATCAGCGGGGCCATCGCATCCGCCGACTGGTCGCCGGCGCCTGCGGGACCGTCCATGTCGGCGCTCCTCCCGCAGTCGCCGCACGCGGGCTACTGGATTCGCGCCTTCCCGGTTGAGGCCGGTTACGGCTTTGCGGCTTGGCCCGCGAATCCGGGCGTGTCCGGCCGCCGCGTTTTCATCACCCGCGAAGATGGCCGCCTCTGGACACGCGACGGCGTCGGTCCACCCGACCACTGGCCCGGGACGCGGGACGAAGCGATGGCCGCCGCGGGCTGGACTTTGGTTAAACTCCCGCCATGACCCGCCTCCCCGTCGCCTTCGACCTCCAGACAGCCGACTGGAAGAAGACGCGCTATCCCGGCGTCTCGATTCACTTCCTGCGCACCGACAAGATGACCGGCGACGCGACCGCGCTGATCCGCATGGACGGCGGGTGCGGCTATCCGCAGCACCGCCACGTCGGCGACGAGGAAGTCCTCGTCCTGACGGGCGCGTACCGCGACGAGGCCGGGATTTACCGCAAGGGCGACTACCACTGCCACAAGGGCGGCTCGGTGCACCACCCCGTCGCCCTCGAGGGCGAGCCCTGCGTCATCTTCGCGATCGCCCACGGCGGGATCCGCCTGTTCGAGGAAGTGCGCCCGCCGTCGGAGGAGAAGCCCGAGCCGAAGTTCGAGCGGCTCATCGACCGCTGGGCCGAGAACCCGCGCGTCCACGAGTGGCACGGCTGGTGGGCGCGGCGCACGAAGGAGCTGCGCGCGAAGTTCCCGTGGCTCACGACCCAGAAGCGCACGGCGCGCGTAACCGGCGACGAGCTGCTCGCATTCCTCTCGGAGGAAACCGAGCGCCTCACGATGCGCTGGCCGCTGGGCCTCTTCGGCGCCCAGCGCCGCAAGGTCGCCGCCACCCCGCACGTCGCCGAGTGCCTCGAGAAGCTCCTCTGGTCCGACGAACCCCTCGAGGCCCGCCTCGACGGCGCCATGTCCGGCGAATTCTCCTTCAAGGGGATCGGCCGTTCCGTCGCCTTCCCCAGCCTCATGCTCCAGACCGCCTTCCCCGACAAGGTCGTCGGCCTCCTGTCCCTCCGCTTCGCGCAGCAGGCCTTCCCCATCCCGATGCCGCCCGGGGCCACCGCCGGAGAACGGTACGCGCTCATGTCGCGGACGGTGCTGGCGGCCTGGAAGAGCGCGCGGCCGGAGCAGCCGCTGAACCTGGCGTACTGGGTCTTGTGGATGGAGTACGCGGCGCACCACACGGTGCGGCCGGCGATGTTCCGGGCGTGAAGCGCGCGGCGGAGCCGCGCGAAAGGGCAACTACAAACAGGCAACGACAAGTAACTACAAACAGCGAACTACAATCCCAAGCCTCCCAGAGCCCGCCCTTGAAGTTCACCGTTTGAAGTTGCTGTTTCCTTGTAGTTGGCCGCTTGTAGTTGTCGTTTCGCGCCTTACCTCGCCAACTCCTCGACCACCCTCACCGCGACCTTCCCGACTTTCTCGAACCCCTCGATCTTCAGCGTCTCCGGCGCATCCGCCGCCGTGTGCAACCGCTTCGCCAGCCACGAGTGGGTCAGCAGCGTCGCGCACGCGAGCCTCTCCCGGGTGAACGACGCGTGGTCGGTCATCAGGCCGACGGATGGCGGGAAGGGTCGGACGTCGACGCCGACGGCCTTCCCGGCGGCGACAAGGGCGTCGCTCATGGAGACGCCGCCACTCTCGGGGCCGCGGGCCGGGACGACCCAGACGGCGCCCGCGTAGCCCACGCCGTCGAGGTTGAGCACGTGGAGCCGCTTCTCTTGACGCAGTGCGTCAATATGCCGCCGCACCCACGCCTGCGACCCCGTCATCCCGAACTCCTCCCCCGACACCGCCAGGAACACCGCCCGCGCCGATTTCGATCCGGGCAATCCCTTCCAGATGCGCGCCATCTCGACCAGCGCGCCGACGCCGCTGGCGTTGTCCATGGCGCCGGGCGAGCAGTTGTGGGTGCGGAGGAGGTAGAGCGGCAGGGAGAGGAGGAACACGAGGCCGCCGGCGAGCGCGACGAAGTCGAGCGGCACGGCCGTGTCGAACAGACGTGCGAGTGAGACGCCGAGGTACCCGAACGCCGCGGTCCGCGCCCACCGGAACAGCGCGATCCGTCCGCCGAGCGACAGCGACTGCGACTTGGAGTCGTAGTGGGCCATGAACACGAACAGGGGGCCGTCCGCGGGTCCGTCGGCGCGCGCCGCGATGTTCGACGACCGGATCCACCCGGGCCGTGACGGATCTGTCTCGGCGCAGTCCCGGATCGACCCGTGAAACACGCGCCGGATCAGCCAGGGCAGCAAGACGGCGAGCGAAGCGCAGAACGCCAGCGCCCCCCAGGCCAGCCGCACGTCCTTCCAGAGCCCGATGCCGACCGCCGCGAGCCCGGCGTGCGAGAACAGGAGCGAAACCCGAAGCAGGTTGTCCGCGACAGGCCGGAATTCGAAGAATTCCTCCTCGATCGCTCCCCCCGCCTCGCCTAGCGCCTTCTTCACCTCACTCGCCACCGCGCGCTCTTCCGGGGTCCCGCACAACCGCGGCCGCGAGATCGAGGTCGCGAATTCCAGCGCGCGGCGGGCGTTGAAGGCGGACATGGGGGCGAGACTTTAGCCGATGCGAAGGGGTGAGGCGAGGGAAGGCGGGCGAAAAGCACGAACTGCAAACCCGGAACCTCCTGGCCGCTGGCCTCTCGCCGCTCGAACTCACGCAGCCCCCACCGTCTCCTTCTCCGCCTCCACCTCCTCATCCCTCGGCGGCCGCTTCCCCACCCCGAAAATCCGCGAAATGGCCGCGTGGGAGACGGCGGATGAGAGCGCGAGCCCCGCGATGGTGAACCAGGTGACGCCGGGGTGGGCGGGGAAATGCTGGAGGAGCTGGCCGGAGACAAAAGGGCCGAACGCCTGTCCGGAATTCTGGGCGAGCATGTAGACGCCGAGGTAGCGGCCGCGCTGGGAGAGGGGCGCGAGCTCGGTAGCCAGGGAAGAGCCTGCCGGGGCGCAGAGGACTTCGCCGCAAGTGACGACGGCGATGGCGACGGCGAAATGCCACGGGAGGGTGCAGAACGTGAACGAGCCGTAGCCGACGGCGTAGAGGCAGCAGCCGGTGACGAGGGCGGGGACAAGGCCGAATCGGCCCATCCAGCGGGTGGCGGGAATCTGGAGGAGGAAGACGCCGGTGCCGTTGACGGCGAGGATCCAGCCGATGGTCTTGTCGGGGATGTGCGCGAAGGTGGAGGCGTACATGGAAGTGCCGGCGACGAGCTGGGCCCAGACGACGGAGAGCAGGATGGCGGCGCCGGCGAGGAGGAGGAACGGGCGGTTGGCGAGGGCGGCGGACCACGGGGGCGGAGGTTCGGCGGATCGCGGGGCCTTGGGCGGCTCCTTCAGGATGAAACTGAAGAGGAGGAAGGAGACCGTGAAGACGGAGGCGGTGATGGCGAAGGTCACCACGTACGACTCGGTGACGAGCGCATTGAGGATCATGCCGAGCGCCCAGCCTGCGTTGATCCCCATGCGGACGAAACCGAACGATTCGGCGCGCATGCGGCCCGTGGAGATGTCCGCGACGTAGGCCTGGGAGCTGGGCTCGAAGAGCTGCCCGCTGAAGTTCGAGGCGACGAAGGTGGCGGCGAGCATCCAGAAGGGCTGGCCGGTGGCGATTTCCCAGGCGATGCCGGCGGACGTCAGCGCGCGTCCGGCGAGCGCGGCCTGCATGACGAACTTGCGGCCGATGCGGTCGGCGAGTTCGCCGCCGCAGAAGCGCGCCGTGGCGCCGCCGAGGCCGGAAATGGCGAGGGCCGTCCCGATGAGACCCGTCTCGATTTTCAGCGTGTTGGCACAGAACAGCGCGAAGAACGGAAACGAGAACGCGTAGCCCGTCGCCGTGAAGACCCGCCCGAAGAACAGCAGCCACAGATCGGGGGGGTAGCGGCGAAGGGGATTCGGCATCGAGCGGCGGATGGTAACAACTTACCGGAGTGGCGAGTGGCCAGTGGCGAGCGGCCAGCGGCCAGCGGCCAGGAACGGCGATTGGCGGAGGATTTCCGGGTGGCCTCTACGATCAAGCGATCCGGACTCATCAAGATAGGCGGCTGCGAATTCAGGTTCGTGGCCGTCCATGCTTCGCTTTCCCTGGCCGCTGGCCGCTGGCCGCTCGCCGCTCGCCCCCGTCCTAAATCACCATCCGCTCCGGATCCTCACGCGCTTCATTCTTCAAAAGCGGCTCCAGCGCGAACGCGCGCAGGTCGACGCACGGCGGGCGGGAGAGGACAAGGTCGGTCACGACGCGCCCGGCCGCAGGCGCATGCATCACCCCGTGCCCGCTGAAACCCGTCGCATGCACAAGACCCTTCACCCGCGGGTCGCGCGACAGGATCGCCTTTTCGTCCGGGCTCACCTCGTAGTAGCCGCAGCTCGTGTGGTCGAGCCCCGCCTTCTCGCCGAGCATCGGGATCCACTCGGCCATCTTCATCAGGACCTCGAACCCGTAGTCGTTCTCGCCAATCCCGAAACCGGGCTCGATGTCGTCGTTCAGCTTCGTCGTGTCCACGTCGGGCGCGGGGAAGCGGTCCCAGCCGGCGGGCTTCTTCGGCTTCGAGTCCCAGCCCATCATGAGGCCGTTCATCTCGGGGCGGCCGTAGACCTCGAGGTCGAGCACCGTGAGCGGCCACTTCGAAACGTGGTGGCCGTAGATCTGGTTCGTGAAGTACAGGTACCGCTTCACCGGCGTCACCGGCATCGGGCAGCCCGCCATTTTCCCCACGGCGTTCGCCCAGGGACCCGAAGCGTTGACGACCGTCGTGCAGCCGATGCGGTGCTGGCCGTTCACGATCACGGCCTTCGCTTCCCCGCCGGACACCTCGATCCCCGTGACGGGCGAGTACTGGAGAAGCGTGGCGCCCTTGGCGACGGCGGCGTCGAGGTAGGTGGAGGCGACGAGGTCCGGTTTGAGGAACCCGTCGTGCGGGCACCACGACGCGGCCTTCAGTTCCGGGTGGTCGACCCAAGGAAACTTCGCGCGCACCTGCGCCGCCGTCAGCATCTCCACGTCGGGGACGCCGTGCTCCTTCTGGAACGCCACGCGCCCCGCCGCCGAATCGGCCTCCGCTTGTTCGCTCCAGAGAAACAGGTAGCCGTTCTGCGTGAAAACCTCTTCGCACCCGAACATCTTCGAGAAATCGCGGTACTCGCGTCCCGAGATGAGCGACATCTCGATGTTCGACAGCGAGGAAAACTGGTGCCGGAACGCCGCGGCGCTTCGCGAAGTCGACCCTCCGGCGCGCGGCCCGGCGTCGAGGATGGCGACGCGGAGCCGGGAGTCGCGGACGAGGTTCCAGGCGGAGGAGGCGCCGATGATTCCGGCGCCGATGATGGCGACGTCGACGTCCTTGGGGTAGGTGCGGGAGGGGCTGGGCATGGCGGGTGATTGTAGGCGCGTACGGCGAAAGGCGTCGAAGGTTGAAGGTCGAAAGTCGAAGGTCCGGCAACTCCGCAGGCGCTGGTGAACAGCGCCGTAACCTTCGACCTTCAACGCCTTCCCGTTTTTCTCCACTCCACCTCCGGCGCCCCGGCCTGCTGGTTCACGTACCGCGCCGCCACGAACAGCGCGTCTGCGAGCCGGTTCACGTAGACCACGGCCGCGACGCACGGCGGGTACGACGCCTTCAGCGTGACGATCGCGCGCTCGGCGCGGCGGGCGACGGTGCGGGCGAGGTGAAGGGCGGCGCCGGCGGGCGAGCCGCCGGGGAGGATGAAGTTTCGCAGGGCGGGCAGGCGGCTTTCCATGGTGTCGATCCACTTCTCCAGCGCCGGGACGCGGGCAGGATCGACGCGCATGCGGCCGGGGGCGTCGGGGCGGGGATCGGCGAGATCGGCGCCGAGGGCGAAGAGGTCGTTCTGGACGAGGTTGATTTCGGTGTCGGTTTCAGGCGGGAGGCCGGCGGCGCGGGCGACGCCGAGGACGGCGTTGAGTTCATCGACGATGCCGTAGGCGTCGATGCGCGGGTCGTTCTTGGGGACGCGGGCGCCGCCGATGAGGCCGGTCGTGCCCTGGTCGCCGGTGCGGGTGTAGATCTTCATGTGTGAGATCCGGATTGGAGACGAGTGAAGTGTACGAAACGGCTAGTTGCGAGTTTCGGGTTGCGAGTTGCGAGGAAGGGCACGGGGAATGGATTTGCGACGGGTGTCCGGAATTCAGGACGGTTGTGGGTGGCGGCTGTATTGCATAACTCATTGATACATAATTACTTATGGAATCATCGGCGCTGGCACGGCCCTTGCGATACTCCTCTCCCGTCACAGTCATACGAAAACAAAAACAACGACGGATTTCGGAGGAGACTCAAATGAAAACGCTCATCGCCGTCTTCAGCACCCTCGCCCTGATGGCCGGAATCGGATCCAGCGAAGCTCACGCCGAGAACTTCTTCAAGAAGGTCGGGCGCAGCATGCGCAAGGCCCACGAGCGCCACGAGAACATGCTCGAAGCCGCGCACGACCGGCACGTCGACATGCTCCGCCGCGGCGTCCGGATCGAAGCCGGCCATCGCGGGTACGGCGAGGGCTGCGGGCACTACGAGATGGTCGAGGTTCGGCAGTGGGTTCCCGGATACGAGACGATCGAGTACGTCGTGGTCCGCGAGCCGGGGTACTACCAGTTCCGCCAGGTGACCGAGATCGTGACGCCCGCCCGCTGCGAAAAGATCTACGTCCCGCCGGTGTTCCGGATCGAGAAGGACTGCTGCGGGAAAGAGATCAAGATCATGGTGAAGTGCGGTTACTGGACGACCCGCGAGATCCCGGCCGTGACCTGCACGAAGACGATCAAGGTCTGGGTCGAAGGCGAGTGCAAGAAGGTGGCGAAGAAGGTGTGCGTCCCGGGGCGGTACGAAACGAAGTGCGTCCGGGTCTGGGTCTGCGACTAAGGACGCCCGGAGGAGAAACACGAGGGGAGGCCGAGAGGCCTCCCCTTTTTCGTTTGGGGAAAAACGGCAGGGGAAGGGGTTTGGGGCGGGGGCTTGGGTGGGCTGGGGCGGGGGCGAGGGGTTGGGCAAACGCGTTCGGACAGGGCGGCGGAAGTTGCCCAAGCCCCGGCCCCCCCCCCCCCCCACCCCCCCACCC
>CAZPWT010000024.1:0-26184 GCA_964590435.1 uncultured Planctomycetia bacterium | reverse complement strand
TGCCCGACAGGCCGGACCGTGTTGAGCCGCGATGCCTGAAACGATCCGAAAAGGGCTATCCGTACCTGACGGTCACACGGCAAACAGCGCGCAGGACAATCCTGAAAAAACGGCGCGCGTGAGCCAAAGTCAGCGCCATTCGAAAGATACGAAAGGATGCGATTGCGCCTGCGAGTTGATCTTGCGCCGCCATGTGAACTCCATGGTGTTCAGCGCCGGACCGGTCATGCACCCTTTCACTCCCCTTACGTTGGCAACCCTTCCCTCCCCCGGTACGATCGGCCCATGAGCACACCCGAAGAGCCGAGGGGCCGCGAATTCCTGGAAAAGGCGCGGCCGGAGGCGATGACGCACCTGATGGCGTTCTTCAAGGAGTCCGGGAAGCATCTCGACCCGAAGACGCGCTTCCTGATCTCGGTAGTCACGAAGGTCATCAACTATTCGCCGCGGGGGCTGAAGCAGTACATCAAGCGGGCGATGGAGTCGGGGGCGACGAAGGACGAGGTGCTGGACGCGATCCTGTGCGCGTATCCGTGCGCGGGGCTGACGAAGGTGTGCGACGCGGCGACGGTGTACCTGGACATGGGGCTCGGGGAGGTGACGGCCGCGGCGAAGCCGGCGGCGGCGCAGGCGGGGCACTGGATGGCGTTGCAGGGGACGGAGAAGCTCGCGGAAGGCGACATGACGCGCTGCAACGTCGAGGGGCTGCCGCTGTGCGTCGCGCGGCTCGAGGGGAAGCTGTTCGCGATCTCCGACGTCTGCGCGCACCGCGGCGGGTCGCTGGCGGACGGCGAGTTCGAGGCGGGCGCGGTGACGTGCCCGCTCCATGGCTGGCAGTTCAACATCAAGGACGGGTCGTCCGGCGGCGTCGGCAAGGGCGGCGCGGCGGTGTACGAGGTCCGCGAGACGGCGGGCCGGGCGGAAGTCCGGATCCCCGCGAAATGAGCCGCCCCCCGTCGACCCCGCCGCTTCCCGCCGCCCTGCGCGACTCGCGCTTCATGCGGGCCTGCCGCCGCGAGCCGGTGGACATGACGCCGGTGTGGCTGATGAGGCAGGCAGGGCGGTACATGAAGGAGTACCGCGACGTCCGCGAGAAGGTCGCATTCAAGGAACTGTGCCGGCGCCCGGACCTGGCGTGCGAGGTCGCGGTGACGGCGCAGAAAGTCCTCGGCGTCGACGCGGCGATCCTCTTCAGCGACATCCTCCTGATCCTGGAGCCGATGGGGGCCGGGCTGGAGTACCACGAGGGGGAAGGGCCGGTGATCTCGAAGGGCGTGGCGACGCCGGAGGACGTGGAGCGGCTGACGGTGGCGGACGCGGGGGCGCTGGCCTTCGTTTATGACGCGGTGCGTCAAACACGCGCGGCGCTTCCGGCGAACATCCCGCTGATCGGGTTTTCCGGCGCGCCCTTCACGCTGGCCGCGTACCTGATCGACGGCCACGGGGCGCGCGACGCGGAGAAGACGCGGATTTTCATGCACCGCTTCCCGGAGGCGTGGAATGCGCTGCTGGGGAAGCTGGTCCGTGGACTGACGGGGTACCTGAGCCGGCAGGCGATGGCGGGGGCGCAGGTGCTGCAGGTGTTCGACACGTGGGTCGGGGTGCTGGGGCCGAACGACTACCGGCACCACGTGCTGCCGCACATGAGGACGCTGATCGCGGACCTGCCGACAGGCGTGCCGACGATCTACTTCGGGACGGGGACGGCGGGGATCCTCGACGTGATGGTCGAGTGCGAGCCGGAGGTGATCGGCGTGGACTCGCGCGTCGACCTCGGCGCCGCGTGGTCGCGCTGCGGGGCCGTCGCGGTGCAGGGGAACATGGACTCGACGGTCCTGTTCGCGGATCCCGGCACGATCCGCCGCGCCGCGCAGGACGTGCTCGACGCCGCCGGAGGGCGCCCCGGGCATATTTTCAACCTCGGGCACGGCGTTCTCCAGCGCACGCCGGTCGACAACGTGCGCCTCCTGGTCGACGCCGTCCACGAAGCTTCTTCGAGGATGTGAACTCCATGGCTTACGACGCCGTCCTGCTCATCGCCTTCGGCGGCCCCACTCCCGGCGGCTGCAACCGCGCCCGCGAGAACGGCGAGCCCTGCCCCGGCCCCGAGCACGGGAAGCCGTGCCCCGAGGGAAGCCCCACCGAGGCGCACTGCTTCGTGCAGGGCATCCTCACCAAGGCCCCGGCTCGCGCCGCCCGCGTCACCGAGGTCGAGCACCACTACCTCGCCATCGGCGGGTACTCCCCTTTCAACGAACTCACCTTCCGCCAGGCTCGCACGCTCGCCACCACGCTGAAGAAGCGCGGCAAGCCCCTTCCCGTCGTCGCCGGCATGCGCCACTGGGGGCCGTCGATCCACGAAGTCATCGCGGACCTTTCGAGGAAGGGCCTGCGGAAGGTCGTCGGGATCATCATGGCGCCGCACCAGTCGAAGGTGAGCTGGGACTGGTACCTCTCCACCGTAGACGAAGCGGTGAAGGCGCTTCCGGAGAACGCGAAGGTCCAGGTGGACGTATTGGACCCGTGGTGGAACGAAAAGGCATTTGTGGGGGCGATCGCGGAGCTGATCCGGAACGACCTCAAGAAATGGCCGGACGGGCGGGGGAAGGAAGCGAAAGTGTTTTTCACGGCGCACTCGATCCCGGCGTCGATCGCCAAGGGCGGGCCGTACGTGACGCAGTTCGAGGAGACGGCGGCGCTGGTGGCGAAGGAGCTGGGGCTCAAGAACTGGGGCACGGCGTTCCAGTCGAGCGCAGCGGACTCCACGATCCCGTGGACCGGCCCGGACATCAGCGACGCGATCCGGGACGCGAAGAAGGCCGGCGTGAAGGACGTGCTGCTCTCGCCGATCGGGTTCCTGGTGGACCACGTGGAGGTGCTGTACGACCTCGACGTGGAGGCGAAGAAGACCGCGGCGGAGTGCGGGGTCGGGTTCATCCGGAGCGGTACGGTGGGGAGCCACGAGAAGTTCATCGGGATGCTGGCCGACCGTGTGATCGCGAAGGCATCGAAATAGGAAGCGGGAGGGGGTCGTTTTGACGCGCCGCGTTATCGTCGTGGGGGGCGGGATCGCCGGGCTGGCGGCGGCGTACCGGCTATCGAGGGCGCCGGGGGTCGAGGTCGAGCTGCTTGAGGCGTCGCCGCGCGCCGGCGGGGCGATCGCGACGCTGCGCGAGGACGGATGCCTGCTCGAGCAGGGCCCGGACTGCTTCCTCGCGATAAAGCCGGCCGGCATCGCGCTCTGCAAGGATCTCGGCCTCGAGCCGCGGATCATCGGCACGATGGAGGCGAACCGGAAAAGTTTCGTCTCGCGAAAGTCGAAGCTGCTCGCAGTGCCGGAAGGGTTCTACCTGATGGCGCCGTCGTCGATGGCGAGCCTCGCGGCGTCGCGGATCTTCACCGTGAAGGGCAAGGCGCGGATGGCGATGGAGCCGCTGATCGCCAAGCGGACCGACCCTTCCGACGAGTCGCTCGCGTCGTTCGTGCGCCGCCGGCTCGGGCAGGAGTGCCTCGACCGGCTGGCGCAGCCGATGATCGCGGGGATCACGACAGCCGACCCGGAGAAGCTCTCGATGCGCGCGGCGATGCCGCAGTTCCCGGAGATGGAGGAGCAGCACGGGTCGATCATCAAGGCGCTGGCCGCGAAGGCGCTGTCGCGCGGCACGAGCGGCCCGCGGTACGGGATGTTCGCGACGATCGACGGCGGGTTGCAGGTGCTCGTCGACGCGCTCGCCGCGGCGCTCGGCCCGCGGCTCCGGACCGGGACGCGCGTGCTGGAGCTCCGCCGCGACGGCGGGCGATGGACCGTTCTGACCTCCTCCGGCCCGGTTTCCGCGGACGCCGTCGCCATCGCGCTTCCCGCCGCGGCCGCCGCCCCCCTGCTCAGGCCGCACGACGAACGCCTCGCGGGACTGCTCGCCGGACTGGAATTCGCCTCCGTCGCGACGATCCACGTCGCCTTCCGCGAAAATGACCTCCTCCTCCCCGCCGCGATGGGTTTCGTCGTCCCCGCCGTCGAGAATCGCTTCGCCGTCGCCGCTTCCTTCACCTCCCGAAAATTTCCCGGCCGCGCCCCGGAGGGCGTCTCGCTCGTCCGCGTCTTCGCCGGCGGCGCCACCCGCCCCGCGGACTCGGAACTGCCGGACGCGGAGATCGTGAAGCGCGTCCTGGCCGACCTGCGCGACCTGCTGGGGGCGAAGGGCGAGCCGCTGTTTGCCCGCGTCAATCGCCACTCCGGCGCGATGCCGCAGTACCACGTGGGGCATCTCGATCGCGTCGCCGAGATGGAGAAACTCGCCGCGGCCCTCCCCGGGCTCGCCCTCTGCGGCGCGAGCTATCGCGGCGTCGGCGTGCCCGACTGCATCAAGAGCGGCGACGACGCGGCCGCGGCACTTGTGAAATAGCCCCACCCGCGTTGTAGAATCCGCCCAATTCCCGGGAGGCCATTCATGCATCTCTGCCGCGCGCTTGCCGTCGCCCTCCTCCTCGCCGCCGCCGCTTCCGCAGACACCGTCTGGCTCAAGGACGGCCGCAAATTCGAAGGCGCCGTCACCGACCTCGGCGAGGAGTACGCCATCAAGGGGAAATTCGGGACGCTCAAGATCAAGAAATCCGACGTGGACCGGGTGGAGGTCGCGCCGACCGCGGAATACGAAGCGAAGTCGAAGGCGCTCGCGGCGGACGACCCGGAAGGTCACTACCGGCTCGGCCTCTGGTGCAAGGAGAAGGGGCTGAAGGCGGAGGCGAAGGCGGAGTTCGAGAAGGCGATCGCCGTCGACCCGCACCACGAGGGGGCGCACCGCGAGCTCGGACATTCGCGCGTCGGCGACCGCTGGGGAACGCCGCTGGAGATGATGGACTCGGTGGAAGCGCTTCTGCGCCTCGGCAAGACAGACAAGGCGGCGGAGATGATGGGGCCGCTGATGACGGGCTCGGTGGAGACGCTGGAGAAGCCGCAGCAGGCGCGGGCGTGGAATCTCATGGCGTCGATCCACCTGCGCAAGGGGGCGACGGAGAAGGCCGCGGACGCGGCGGACCGGGCGGCGGAGCTGGCGGTGGCGACGGAGAAGGTCTCGGCGAAGACGCGGGCGGAGATCATCCGCGCCTCGGGGGACGGGAAGTTCGACGTGAAGAGCGCGGACCTGGTCTCGGCGATGCCGGGGCAGACCGACCCGGGGCTGGCGCCGCTCGAGGCGGGGCGGCAGCCGCTCTGGGACAGCCGCGTGATGCTGATCGCCCTCCGGACGGCCGCGCAGGCCGACATCGACAAGGGCCGAAAGCTGATGAACGACGGCGACGGGCTCGCGAGCACGGACAAGGAGAAGGCGATCCGGGTTTACGCGTCGGCGGAGGACTTTTTCGACCACGCCAACGACATCGTCACGGACTTCGGCCGCCAGTTCCAGGTCGAGGCCGTCCGCAAGCAGATTCCCCTCATCCTCGAACTCGCCAACGACTCCGTCGCGAAGGCCAACAAGTCCAACCCGCTCGCCCACGATTACGGCCTCCAGATGGGCGCCAGCGGCAAGGTCACCTTCACCGGCGACGGCCTCGCCCGCTACCAGGCCGACAAGCGCGACTGGAACGCCCACGTCGGCAAGATCAACGACTGCATGAAGGACATCTCGCGCCTCAACAACCGCTTCCCCGCCGAATTCGCCAAGCACAAGAAAGTGTGCGACGACCTCAAGTCGTATTACGACAAGAAGATCCCGGAGGTCCGGGAGTTCCTGGACAAGATCGAGAAGGCGCTGAAATGAAGCGGCTGGCAGCGGCGGTGCTGGGCGCGGCGCTCGCGGCGTCGATCGCGGCCGCCGACGATCCCGCGGCGTTCGGAAGGAAGCTGTACGAGGACGGGAAGTACGCCGAGGCTGCGAAAGCTCTCCGCAAGGACGTCGACGCCTACCCGGAGCACGTCGAGAGCTACCGCTGGCTCGCGATGGCGCTGGAGAAGCTGGGGAAGACGGAAGAAGCGAAGTCGGCGTGGACGGACTTCCGGGCGCTGGCGAAGACGCCGGAGGACCGGAAGCTCGCGGACGAACGGCTCGGGGTGGGGCCGGCGGCGGCGGACGCGGATCTCGTGCTGGACGCGAAGAAGGTGGAGGAGATCCGCGCTGCGGGGGCCGACTGGCACGAGACGAAGACGACTCACTTCGTCGTGCGGACCCACAACCGGCGCCTCACCGAGATCGTCGCGATCCAGGCGGAGAAATACCTCGGCGCGCTGTCGCAGAAGTTCCTGAACGGCGCCGCGTACCCGCACGTCGTGCCGCTCACCGTCTACCGCGACCAGGACGAGTACGTCGGCGCGGGAAACCCGGACTGGAGCCAGGGCGGCACTTCCGTCGGGTACGAGTCGCTCGACGGCTTCCTCAAGGACCGCATGACGCGGAAGATCGACCTGCTCCACACGATCAAGGGCGAACTCAACCCCGACCTCGCGAAGCCGAAGCTCCTCCCCCACGAACTCACGCACCTGATCCTGATCGAGCGCTTCGGGGAACGCGCCATCCCGCTCTGGCTCAACGAGGGGATCGCGCAGTACATGGAAACGGACCGCCGCGCCGAATGCGACAAGCTCCTGCTCGAGTATTTCGACAATCGCAAGGGCACGCCGATCCCGCTCCGGACGCTCGTCTCCCTCCCCGGCTACCCCGACAACCGCGGCGCCATCGCGCTCTTCTACGCGCAGAGCGCTTCCTTTACGGGCTGGCTCGCCGATCTCCTCGGCCCCGAGAAATTCGCCGCCTTCCTCGACGACCTGCGCGAGGGCACCGCGCCCGAGATGGCCCTTCAGGCCGCGCTCAAGGCGGGCAAGGACTGGGAAGCCCCGGTCCAGGCGCAGTGGATGAAGTCCGTGCGGGAAGCGGCGCGAAAGTAGCCAGCTCGCGGCCCCCGATTTGCGATATCTCCGGCGGTTGGTTCACCGCATTAACCAATTTTTCACCCGGAGACGCGCCATGAAGCCCCTTATCGCCGCCATTTCAGTCTCGATCGTCGCCGCTGCCCTTGCTGCCGGCTGTTCATCGAAACCCGACACCTCATCGCAGAATTCGGCCGCCGTCACGCCGGCTGAAGGAAGTGGCGCGGGCTGCCATTCCGGCGGCGGTGAGGGCTCCGGCGCCGGAGGAGGATGCCGTAAGGGTGGGGGCGCGCCCGGGGAAGGCTCGGGCGGAGGATGCTGCCGCGCCGGTTCCGCTGCCACTCCACCTCCCGTCGCCGCCGACGCCGACGAAGAAATATTGGTCGGCCTGCCGGAGGGCCTCGACAAGCCGGGGTATCAGCGAATCGTAACAATGTCCGGCGGGCGTAACGTCCTCGTGTGGAGAACCGATGACGGCTACGGCGCCGCTTCCGCCACCTGCACCCACATGGGCGGCACCCTTCGGTACAACCACGCTGAAAAGCGGCTCGAGTGCCCGATCCACGGCTCCCGGTTCCGGCTCGACGGGTCCATCATCAACGGCCCGGCCGAGAAGAACCTCCTCGTCTACCGCGCCGAGTTCCGGGACGGAAAACTGCACCTTTTTCCCCTTTCTGAGAAGGAGTAAGCCATGTCCCCCAACCAGGTCCACCTCGCCCTTCTGCACTTCCCGGTCGTCCTTCCCATCGTCGGCCTCGCCCTGCTCGCCGGCGCCGCCTGGCGGCGCAACGCGCTTCTCTGGCGCGTGTCGCTCGCGACGTTTGTCGCCTCGGCCCTGCTCGCCTGGCCCGTCTTCCTGTCCGGCGAGGAATCCGAAGAACGGATCGAGCACGCCCCGGGAGTGAGCGAGGAACTCATCGAAGAGCACGAGGAGGCCGCGAAGGTCGCGCAGGTCGCGATCCAGGTCCTCGGCGGCGCTGCGATCGTCGCGCTGATCGTGACGCGCCGGAACACGGACGTGAAGCGCTGGATGACGGGAGCCGTCGCGGTGCTGGCGATCGCGGCCTCCGGCGCCGTCGGCCTTGCCGCGCACGAGGGCGGGAAGATCCGGCACCCCGAAATCCGCGGCGGCCCTGTCGGGCCGGCCCCGGGCACCGGCGAACGCCCGACCCGCGGCCACGAGGACTAATGGCCACTTACCGGCCATCCCCAAAAAAACCGGCGGCCTCTTCAGGCCGCCGGTTCTGTTTCCGTCCTCGCAACCCGCAACTCGCAACTGCCGTTAGAAGTCCTCGTCGCCGCCCATCCCACCCATCCCGCCCATGTCTCCCATCCCTTCCCCGCCCGGCATCCCGCCACCGGCGGCTTTCTTCCCCTTGATCTCCGACACCAGCGCGTCCGTCGTCAGCAGGAGCCCGGCGACCGAAGCGGCGTGCTGAAGCGCGCTGCGGACGACCTTGGTCGGGTCGATGATGCCGGCCTTGATCATGTCGACGTACTCGTCCTTCGCGGCGTCGTAACCGTACGAGCCCTTCCCCTCGGCGACCTTGTTCTCGACGATCGAGCCGTTCTTGCCGGCGTTGACCGCGATCTGGCGCAGGGGGGCCGTGAGCGCGCGGCGGACGATGTCGACGCCCGTCGCCTCGTCGCCCTTGGCCTTGACCTTGTCCAGCGCGTCGATCGAGCGGAAGAGCGCGATGCCGCCGCCGGGGAGGATGCCTTCTTCCATCGCGGCCTTCGTCGCGTGCAGGGCGTCCTCGATGCGGGCCTTCTTCTCCTTCATCTCGACCTCGGTCGCCGCGCCGACGAGCACCTTGGCGACGCCGCCCGAGAGCTTGGCCAGCCGTTCCTGGAGCTTCTCCTTGTCGTAGTCCGACTTGGTGTCCAGGATCTCGTTCTTGATCATCGTGATGCGGCCCTGGATCGCCTTCGTGTCGCCGGCGCCCTCGATGATCGTGGTGTTCTCCTTGTCGATCACGACCTTCTTCGCCCTGCCGAGATACGAGAGGTCGGCCTTCTCGAGGTCGACGCCCAGGTCCTCCGTGATCGCCTTGCCGCCCGTCAGGATCGCGATGTCCTCGAGCATCGCCTTGCGGCGATCCCCGTAGCCCGGCGCCTTCACCGCCGCGCACTTGAACACCCCGCGCAGCTTGTTCACGACCAGCGTCGCCAGCGCGTCGCCCTCGACTTCCTCGGCGATCAGCAGAAGCGGCTTCCCGGTCTGCGACACCTTCTCGACCAGCCCGATCAGGTCCTTGATCGCGCCGATCTTCTTCTCGTAGAGCAGGATGTACGGCTCGTCGAGATTCACCGTCTGCGCCTGCAGGTCCGTGACGAAGTGCGGCGACAGGTAGCCCTTGTCGAACTGCATCCCCTCCACCCATTCCACCTCGGTCTTCAGCGACTTCCCTTCCTCGCACGTGATCACGCCGTCCTTGCCGACCTTCTTCATCGCCTCGGCGATCATCGTGCCGATTTCCTTGTCGTTGTTCGCGGCGACCGTCCCGACCTGCTCGACTTCCTTGTCGCCCTTCACCTTCGTCGACATCCCCTTGAGGTTCTCGACGACCGCGGCCACGCCCTGCTCGATGCCGCGGAGCAGGCTCATCGGATTCGCTCCCGCCGTGACGTTCTTGAGCCCCTCGACGAAGATCGCCTCGGCGAGCACCGTGGCCGTCGTGGTGCCGTCACCCGCGACGTCGGAGGTCTTCGAAGCGACTTCCTTCACCATCTGGGCGCCCATGTTCTCGTAGGCGTCCTTGAGCTCGATCTCCTTGGCGACCGTGACGCCGTCCTTCGTGACGAGCGGCGCACCGAACTTCTTCTCGATGATGACGTTCCGGCCGCGCGGGCCGAGCGTCGTCTTCACCGCACGGGCCAGCACCTGCACGCCGTCGCGGATCTTCTCGCGGGCCTCCGCGTCGTAGATGATCTTCTTGGCTGCCATCGTTCCAGTCTCCTGTTCTGCGGTCCGTTGAAGTTTCGGGGGCGAAGAGCTACTTCGCGATGATCGCGAGGATGTCCTCTTCCGCCATGATCACGTAGTCGCGGCCGTCGACCTTGCATTCCGTGCCGGCGTAGCTCGCGAAGAGCACGCGATCGCCTTCCTGCACCTGGAACGGGACGCGCTTGCCGTTATCGAGCATCCGTCCCTCGCCGACGGCGACGATCTTGCCCTCCTTGGGCTTCTCCTTGGCCGTGTCCGGGATGACGATGCCGCCTTTGGTCTTGGATTCGGCTTCGAGGCGCTCAACGAGGATCTTGTCGCCGATGGGCTTGACCTTCATGGGAAGGGCTCCTGTCAAAAAGGGCGTGGTCAGGAAGTAGATGCAGTTCTGGACTGGGGCGGATCATTGCAACGGCTATGCCCGATGGCGTCATTACGCAACAGATTGCGGGCATTGGAGTTACGCGCCTGAGTGGGGCGAGAAAAACCGGCGCATCTGGCAGGCGCTGCCAGACTGACAAGCGCCAGGCCCGACGCCTTGCAGCCATTCTGCGTCGTGCAAGGCGACCCGGGAGCCTGGAAAACTTGAATTTCGAGTGGAGCCTGCCGGTTTTCGACGCGGAAGTCCGTAGCATCAAGCCCGGGGAGTCAAACCTGCATCACGCCTGGAAATCCGGACCCGCGAATCCGGGCTCCCCCTCCGGAATCACCGAGATCAAACCGGCCGCTTCTCGACCGTTGGCGCGCACGATAAAACGACCGTGGCCGGGAAGTTCGTACCGGGACTGCACGTCCTTCCCCGAACTGGCGACGTTTGCCAGTTCTTCCCCGAGCAAAGCCACCTTCACTCCACGAATGTCCAGCGCTGTGAGTTCGCGATTCCCTTTTTCGAACCACTCGCCCGAAACGCAAAACTGGAGGCGCCTCCCCGGCCCAAGCCTCATCTCGCTCGCCTTCGATTGCGACATCACGGCGAGCAGCTTTTCCCCGTCGTTCGGCGTTGGCATCGCGGTTCTCCTTCGTGTCTGCAGCCTCGGGTCGATTCTACACCCTTTCGCCGCCGCACCCGCGCCGCCGAAGTGCAGCCTCAGGCTCACAGCAGCGCTTTCGAATCACTCTTTTCAGAACTTTTGATAATGTACCCGCTTCACCATTTTCATTGTTTCGCTTCCCGGGAGGGATTCCATGCAAGTCCTTCGCATCGCGGCGCTCTGCCTGGCGCTCGCCGCGGCTGTGTTTGCCGACAAAGTCGTGCTCAAGGACGGCCGGACCTACGAAGGGATCGTGCTCGAGGCGACCGACACCTCGGTCCGCATCAAGACCGCCAAGGCGACTCTGACATTCCCTCGCGACCAGGTCGCTTCCATCGAGAAAGCCGCCGGCGGCGCGATGCAGGAACGGGAAGCAAAGCTCGGGGCGCTCGATCCTGCCAAGCCGGGCGGGTACCTGGAGGCGGCCTACTGGCTCACGGGCAAAGGGAAGGAGGCGTACGATCTCCCCACGCTACGCCGGCTTTGCGCCGCCGCTTCCAAGCTCGACCCGGCGCAGGCGTACGACGCGCAGATGCTGCTGGGGAAGAAGCTCGAGGAATCCAACATGAAGCGGGAGGCGGCGGCGGCCTTCTCGCGGGCGCAGTTCGCGAAGGCCGGCGACGAGGAGTCGCGCACCCGCCTCGAGGGGCTTCGACAGGGGCTGTTCGACGACGCAAAACGCGAGATGAGCGAGCTCGCCGTGGCGCTCGACCTCGTCATTGACGGCCAGTACGAGGCGGCGCTTCCCAAGCTCCAGAAAGCCGAGACGCTGGCGATGGCGGAGGAGGCGCAGGCGCAGATCGGGATGTCGATCGAGTCGCTGACGAGGGACGTGGCGAGGCGGGTGAAGTGCATGGCGTGCGACGGGGTGGCGGTGGTGACGTGCCCGGCGTGCAAGGGCGAGAAGCTGATCCTCTGCAATGCGTGCGGGGGGACGGGGAACAAGAAGGGTTTCACGGCGGGCAAGGAGAAGGACGGGATCCAGGATTCGGTGTGCCGGACGTGTTTCGGCTGCGGGTCGGCGCTGTGCGTCAAGTGCAAGGCGGAGCGCGACATCACGATCCGGTTCGTGACGGGAGGGCCCATCACGGAAAAGGACGTGAGGGTGCACGCGAAGTGCGGGCACGAGGCCGACGCGCTGAAGCAGGAGATCGACCTCATCACGTACGCGTCGAAGGCGAGGAAGGTCCCCGTCGCGGCGATCAAGGGGGAGGATCCGACGGTGGGCGGCAAGACGCCCTGCGGGACGTGCCAGGGGATCAAGTACGATCCGCCGAAGGCGCCACCGCCGCTCGACAAGCTGCGCACGTACCGCGAGGACGTGGGGAACCGGATAAACGGGCAGAAGCCGTACGAGGTGGTGCCGAAAGTGACCGAGGCGTACGATAAGGCCGTGCTCGCCGACAACGCCCTGAAGTACCGCGACGGCGCCTGGGTGAAGTAGGCCGGGACCGCCGGCGGATCGAGGAGTTCCTCCATGAAGTTCCTTTTCCGGGCCGTGCTGGTGCTCGCCTGCCTCGCCCCGGCGTATGCCGACAAGGTCGTCCTGAAGGACGGCAAGGTCTACGACGGGATCGTTATCGAGCAGACGGACACGGCGATCAAGATCCGCACCGCCAAGGCGGTCTACACGTTCCCCATGGACCGCGTGGCCTCCGTGGAGAAGGGCGAGTCGCAGCTCGCTCTCCGGGACCGGTACTACGACGCGCTCGACGGCGTCACCGCCCAGGCCTACGTCGACGCCGCCCGCTGGCTGGCCGGCGCCGGGCACGAGTTCTACGACGAGAAAATGTTCCGGCGACTGCTCGAAATCGCCACCTTCCTCGACGCCCGCTCGGGGTACGAGGCCCAGAAGATGCTCGCGAAGCACTTCCAGGAACTCGGCGAAACGCGCCTCACCGTCATCGCGTGGCGCCGCGCGCTCCGGGCCAAACCCGGGGACGAAGAAACGCTCCGGGCGCTGGAACCGCTCGAGAAGGACCTGACCCAGGCGTCGAAGGCGACCGCGAAAGATCTCTGCGGCGCACTGGACCAGATCCTCTGCGACATCCTGGAAGATGCCGCCCCGCGCCTGGCGAAGATCGATGCCAAGCTTCTCCCCGAGCACGCCCTCCGCGCCCTCGACATGCCTTTCGACAAGTTCCGGGCCGACATCCTGGCGCGCGTTCCCTGCAAGTCCTGCCGAGGCGCGCGCAAGCTCCCCTGCCCCGACTGCGACGGCAAGGGGGAGATCATCTGCAAGAAGTGCAACGGGAAGTGCCGCAGGCCCGAGTGGCAGGAACGGGCGGACGCGAACGAGCACTTTGCCGAGGCGGTGTGCCCCGCGTGCCACGGGGTCGGCAGCTTCTCATGCGCCAAGTGCGACGCGAAGCGGCCGATCTCGATCCAGTTCCAGGTCGTGGGATCGTCGTGCCACGCGCCGATCGAGGTCACGCCCGTCCCGGGCAAGGACACGGACGCGCTGGAAGCGGTGATCAACCTGAAGACCTACAAATCGAAGGACGGCTCCCCCGTCGGCGCGCTCGTCCCCTGCAAGCCCATCTCGGGCGGCGAGATCACCTGCCCCACCTGCCAGGGCGCGCTCTTCGCGCCCCCGATGACCGCCATCAACAAGGAGGCGGTCAAGGAGTGCCTCGAGGACCTGCAGGACTACGCGCTCGGGCGGAAGACCTGGACCCCGATCGACGAGGCCGCGCTCGACCGCTACGACACCGAGGAAGTCGCGGACCGGCTGTTCAAGTTCAAGAACGGAAAGTGGACGAAGTGACGCCGCACCTCGAAGCAACGTGGAGAGCCCGATGAAAGCCGTCCGCCTGCTGTGCCTCGTCCTCGCGCTCGCCGCAGTCGCCGGAGCCGACAAAGTGGTGCTCAAGGACGGACGCTCCTACGACGGCGTCATCGTCGAGGAGACCGACGCCTCCGTCCGCATCAAGACTTCCAAGGCCACGCTGACCTTCACCCGCGACCAGATCGCTTCCGTCGAACGCGCCGGCGGCGCGGCGGCGGGGCGAGAGGAACGCCTCGCCACGCTCGACCCGACGAAGCCCGCCGGCTACCTCGAGACCGCCGTCTGGCTCACCGGCGAGGGCAAGGACGCCTGCGATCTCCCCACCCTCCAGAAACTCTGCGCCGCAGCATCCAAGCTCGCCCCTTCGCAGGCGTACGACGCCCAGATGCTGCTGGGAAAGCGCCTCGAGGAGACGGGGGCGAAGCGCGCTGCGGCGTTCGCCTACATGAGGGCGCTTCTGGCAAAGCCCGGCGACGCGGAGGCGAAGGGAAAGATCGACGGGATGCGCGCGGGACTCGAGGCGGACGCGAAAGCGGACATGGCGAAGCTGGCGGAGGCGCTGGACCTCGTTCTCGAGGAGAAATACGCGGAGGCGCTTCCGGTGCTGATGGCCGCGGAGGGGAAGGCGATGTCGGAGATGGCGGGGGCGGCGCTGGGGATGTCGATGAAGGCGTTCAGCCAGGACATCTCGAACCGCGTCCCGTGCAAGGACTGCGGCGGGAAGGGCGTCCGGTTCTGCGCGCAGTGCGAGGGGAAGGCGATGTACGTGTGCAAGGAGTGCAACGGAACCGGGGAGAAGCCGGGGGCGAAAGGGACGGACCTGGAGGATTTCGCGAAGAAGGTCTGCCGGCACTGTTTCGGGCTGAAGAACCTGCTGTGCGAGCGGTGCAAGGCGGAGCGGGACGTGGTGATTTCGTACGTGCCGCTGGGGAGCTCCCGGCGGGCGGACGCGACGGTGCACACGAAGGCGGGCTCGGAGGGAGAGGCGCTGAAGAAAGAGATCAACCTCGTGACGTTCATGCAGGTCCACTCCGGCCACAAGATCTGGGGGATCCGCTACGAGGAGCCGACCGTCGGCGGCAAAAGCACCTGCGTCACCTGCGGCGGGTTGCCGTACACTCCCCCGGCAGTGCCGCCCGCGGTGGACAAGATCCGGGCGTTCGCGGAAGAGGTGAAGAGCCGCGTGGACGGCAAGAAACCCTACGATCCCGTTCCCGCCGTGACGGAGGCCTTCGACGCTTCCGCGATCGCGGACGGCCTGTTGCGGTACCGTGGCGGGAAGTGGATCAAGTAACCCGATCGTGGAGGAGCGAGTCGTGAAGACACTGCTGCTGGGCCTGCTGATCCTCGCGTGCGCCGCGGCGGCGTTCGCGGACAAGATCGTGCTCACGGACGGCAGGACCTACGAGGGGGTGATCGTCGAGGAGAACGACGAGTCGGTGAAGATCCGCCTCGCGAAAGGATCGCTCTCGTTCCCCAAGTCCCAGATCAAGTCGATCGAGCGCGGCGGCGCGGACCCGGCGACGCAGCTCGAGCAGAAACTGGCGGCGCTCGACCCCGCAAAACCCGCCGGCTACCTCGAGACGGCCACCTGGCTCTGCGGCGACGGCCGCCCGGCATTCGAAATCAAGATCCTCAAGCGCCTCTGCAACGGCGCCGCTTCACTCGACAAATCGCTCGCCTGCCGCGCGCAGATGCTGCTCGGCAAGGAGCTGATCACGGTGAAGGACGAGACGGGCGCGGCCCGCGCGTTCAAGATGGCCTCGAACGCCGATCCCGCGGACAAGGACGCCGCCAAGCGCGCCAGCGAGATGGAGGCGATGGCGATCGTCGGCGCGAAGAACGACCTCAAGGCGATCCGCGCCGCGATGACGCTGCTCGAGGACAAGAAGCTCGAAGAGGCGATCAAGGCGATCCGCATCTGCCAGAACGGGTATTTCGGCGAAGAGGCGTCGAAGTATTTCGGCATGTCGCTTGACAAGCTCGCGGACCAGCTCCAGAAGCGCGTGCCGTGCTCCGGCTGCGGCGGGAGGGCGGAGGTCAAGTGCCTGCAGTGCAAGGGACTGGGGTTCAACATCTGCGGCGCGTGCGACGGGACCGGCAAGCGCAAGGTGGCGGCCATGGGCGTCGACGCTTCCGGGGCGTTCAAGAACACGATGTGCCGCGCGTGCTTCGCGATGACGAACTACCTGTGCGACAGGTGCAAGGCCGAGCGGATCGTGGTCGTCCGGTGCCACCAGATCCTGTCGGTGTTCAAGACGAAGGAAATCAAGATCCAGATGAAAGCCGGCGAGGAGACGGAGGCGTTCAAGAAGGAGCTGGACCTCGTCAAGATGACGACCAAGGACGGCATCTGGGAGGTCGAGGGCATCACGGTCCAGGCGCCCTTCGTCGGAGGCAAGTCGCCCTGCGGGACCTGCAAGGGGATCCCCTTCGAGGCCAACGCCCCCCCGCTCGACCTGTCTGGGCGCGACCTCTACTCGAAAGAAATCGACGACATGATCGCCGGCAAGCGCAAGATCGACGCGCTTCGCGTGGCCGACTCGATCTTCGATCCCGACGCGGTCAGCGGCGGGCTGAAGTACAAGGACGGGAAGTGGTCGAACTGAACAATCTTCCGGAACTCACGGAGCTCCCCCGATGAAATCGTTCGCACGGATCGCCCTGCTCCTGCTCGCGCTGGCCACCTGCGCATTCGCCGACCGCCTGATTCTCAAGGACGGGCGCAGCTTCGAGGGCGACATCCTCGAGCAGACGGATGCGGGGGTGAAGATCAAGACCAACAAGGCGACGCTGTTCTTCGCCGCGGACCTGATCGCTTCGGTGGAAAAGGGGACGTCGCCGATGCAGGAGCGCTCCAACCGCCTCGAGGCGCTGGAGCCCGACAGCCCGGAGAAGTACGTGGAGCTGGCGGAATGGATGCTCGACGCGGGCAAGGACGTCGCGGACGCCAAGATCATCCGCAAGGTCTGCAACATCGCGGCCTCGCTCGACCCGGCCCTCGCGGCCCGCGCGCAGCTCACCCTCGGGAAGTACCTGCTCGCCCGCAAGGAGCGCGAGGACGCCGCGACGGCGTTCGCCCGGGCCCTCGCGGCCGAGGCGGAAAACGAAGAAGCGAAGAAGCTTCTCGGGACGCTCAGCGAGGAGCGGGCCGCAGCCGCGCGCAAGCAGCTCCAGCAGCTCAAGGAAGCCGTGGGCGCCATGGCCGACCTCAAGTACAAGGACGCACTTCCCAAGCTGCGCAAAGTGCTGAAGTTCTACTTTGCCGACAAGTGCCGCGACTACACGGGGATGACGATCGAGCAGATGGAGCACGACGCGCAGCGGCGCGTGCCCTGCGAGGCGTGCAAGGGGCGCCCCCTGATCCCCTGCAAGCGGTGCGGCGGAACGGGGCTGCTCAAGTGCGAGAAGTGCGAGGGGACGGGAAAGAAGAAGAAGGTTCCCGCGAAGCCGACGTTCCTGACGGAGGTCTGCACCGACTGCTACCACATGGGCTGGCGGCTGTGCGCGGACTGCGCGGCCGAGCGGACGATCACGATCAACTGGAGCCGCGAGGTCGAGGGCCGCATGAAGCTGGAGATCCCGCTGAAGGGCGACAACGAGTGGGAGGTGATCTCGAAGTACGTGAACATGAAGACGTGGGCGCGGAAGAAGGACGGCGTGACGGTGACGCAGATCGACGGCGGCCCGGTCAAGGGCGGCACGGCGATCTGCAAGGTTTGCAACGGCGTGCTGTTCGACCCGCCGGACAAGGAAGTCGACACGTTCAAGATCCGCGAATACATGGCCGCGATGGACGAGCGGATCACGGGCAAGGTCGCGATCGAGACGCTCGGCCCGGCGGACAGCGTGTACGACCCGGCGGAGGTCTTCGATCACAAGTTCCGCTGGAAAGACGGGAAGTGGGTGGAGTAGGCGGCCGGCAGCGCTGAAGACCTTTCCATGTCCCGAACTCCCGGAGAAACTCCCTTGAGATTCGCGCTTCGTGCGGTGCTGTTCCTCGCCCTGGCCACGGCGGCGCTCGCGGACAAGGTCGTGCTGAAGGACGGGCGGACTTACGAAGGGGAGATCCTGGAGCAAACCGCGGACAAGGTCCGCATCAAGACGGCCAAGGCGACGCTGTCGTTCACTTCCGACCAGATCGAGAGCATCGAGCGGGGATCCTCCGGGACGCTCGACCGGACGAAGAAGCTGGAGGCGCTCGACCGCGACAAGCCGGCGGGCTACCTGGAGCTGGCCCGATGGCTCGCCGCCGGGCCCGCGGAGCTCCAGGACGAGGCCATCCTGCACCGGATCTGCAGCGCGGCCGCTTACCTCGAGCCATCGCAGGGCGCCGAGGCCCAGCTCCTCCTCGCCAAGGTCCTGCTGGCGCACGGGAAGAAGAAAGACGCGGCCGACGCCTTTACCCGCGTCCTCGCCGCCGACCCGAAAAACGCCGAAGCCCGCCAGGGTCTCGAGGGCCTCATCCCGATCGTCGAGGAGTCCTGCCGGGCCAGCCTCGAGAAGATCAAGCCCGCGCTCAAGCACGTCGTCGAAGGCCAGTACGCCAACGCCGTCCCCCTCCTCCGCGGCGCCGCCGGCGGCTATTTCGCCGGCCGCTGCAAGGCGCTCACCGGGCTCACCATGACCGAGCTGGCGGACGACCTGCAGAAGCGCGTGCCGTGCCTGGTGTGCAAGGGCGCAACGACGCAAACCTGCCCCGCCTGCAAGGGCGCCGGCGTCCTGACCTGCAAGAAATGCGACGGCAAGGGCGTCCGCAAGACCAGCCAGGAAAAGCCGACCTTTGCCCAGGAAATCTGCACGCAGTGCTTCCACGTCGGCCAGGTGCTCTGCGAGGCCTGCGACGCCGAACGCTTCCTCACCGTCGTCTACAAGGTGCCCGTGGACGGGCACAAGTCGGTGGACGTCAAGGTGAAGTTCGGCTCGGAGCGGGCGGCGCTGGCGAAAGCGTGCTCGCTTTCCACGTGGACGAAGGACAACGTCGAGGTCCTCTCGATCACGGCGGGACCGCTGACGAAGGGCGGCGCGCTGCTCTGCAAATCCTGCCGCGGGATTCCCTACAACCCGCCGCCGACGGCCGTCAATTCGCAGGGAGTGACCGCCTACCTCGCCGAGGTCGAAGCCCAGCTCAAGGGAACCGCGAAGATCGAGGCGGTCTCCCCTGCCGAGACCCCCTTCGAGGAGAGCGAGGTTGCGGGCGAGAAGTTCCGCTGGGAAAACGGCAAGTGGCAGTAGGCGGTCTTCAGACCTCGAAGCTGTCCCCCAGCGCCGGCGCTTCCACCTTCCCGAACCCCGCCGCCTTCATGCCGTCCCGCATCGCGGTCACCTGTTCTTCCTCGCCGTGCACGCAGAACGCCGCCGACGCCTTCCGCTGCGTCACCGCATAGGCCAGCAGCTCTTCCCGCCCCGCGTGCTGGCTCATCCCGTCGAGGCGGACGACCTCGGCCTTGACGGGGTACTCGACGCCGTAGATCCGCGCGACGGGCGAGCCGTCGGCGAGGCGCCGGCCGAGCGTGTGCTGCGCGCAGAACCCCACGATGAGGACGGTGTTCCGCGGGTCCATGATGCCGTGCTTGAGGTGGTGCAGGACGCGCCCGCCCTCGCACATCCCGCTGGCGGCGATGACGAGGAACGGCCCCTGGCGGTTGTTGAGCGTCTTCGAGTCGTCGGAAGTGCGGAGGTACGTGAGCGCCTGGAATCCGAAAGGGTCGCCGGGGATGCCGTCGTCCATGTAGGCCGCGGTTTCCTTGTCAAAGCACTCGGGGTGGAGCTTGTAGATGCCGGTCACGTCGATCGACAGCGGCGAGTCGACGAAGAGCGGCAGGCGCGGGAGGGTTCCCTCGGCCCAGAGCTCGTGGAGCAGGTACGTCAGGCTCTGCGCGCGGCCCAGCGCGAAGGCTGGCACGATCACGTGCCCGCCCCTCGCCGCCGTCCGCTTCACGACTTCCAGCAACTGCGCCTTCGCGGCCTTGACGTCCCCGCCGTGGTCGCGGTTCGCGTAGGTGCTCTCGGTGATGAACACGTCCCCCTGCTCCGCCGGCTCCGGGTCGCGCAGGATCGGGAATTTTTTCCGGCCCAGGTCGCCCGTGAACACCACCGTCTTCGAGGCGCCGTTCTTCCGCTCGCGCAGCACCGTCACAGCCGAGCCCAGGATGTGCCCCGCGTCCGCGAACCTCGCCGACACGCCGGGCAGCACGTCCACCTGCCGCCCGTACGGGACAGCGACCATCTTCTGGATCGCCGCCCGCGCGTCCTCCACCGTGTACAGCGGCTGCACCTCAGGGTCGCTCGGCCGCTTCTGCCGATTCAGGAACGACGCGTCCGAAACCTGGATGTTCGCGCTGTCGAGGAGCATCGCCGAAGCGATGTCGCGGGTCCCGGACGTGCACCAGATGTTCCCGTCGAACCCGTTTTTCACGAGAAGCGGCAGGTTCCCGGCGTGGTCGATGTGCGCGTGCGACAGCACGACGGCCGCCACGGACTTCGCGTCGAATCCCAGCTCCCGGTTTCTCCGCTCGGCCTCCCGACGCGGCCCCTGCACCAGCCCGCAGTCGAGCAGGACCCGCCCCGCCGCCGTCTCCACCAGGTGCCGCGAGCCCGTCACGCTTCGCGCCGCGCCGTGAAAGGTGATTTTCATGAGGAAAGGGTCCGCGCCGCGGCGTGGCGCGTCAACGACTACCGCTCGGCCTCGACCAGCCGGTTCTTGCCGCCGTACTTGGCGCGGTACTGCGCGGCATCGGCCCGCGCGATCAGGCTCTCGGGCGTGTCGCCGACCCGCAGCTCCGCCAGACCCATCGACGCCGTCATCCGAATCTTCCCCGCCGTCCCCGCGTCGACGTCCGCAGCCCGCACCGCTTCCAGCACCGCCTGGCACACAACGCGCGCCTCAGCCATGGTCGCCCCCGGGAAAATCACGGCGAATTCCTCGCCGCCGTACCGCGCCGGGAAATCGACGGGCCGCACCGCCTTCTTCACCGCCGCGCCGACCGCGCGCAGCACCGCGTCCCCCGCAGGGTGGCCGTGCGTGTCGTTCACCTTCTTGAAGTCGTCGAGGTCCACGATGACCAGCGACAGCGGCCGCCGCGACTTCTGCGCCGCGGTGAGGTATTCCTCGAGCTTGTAGAAAAAGTGCTGCCGGACATACAGCCGCGTCAGCGAATCGACCGTCGCCCGCTCGTAAAGCGCCGCGTTGTGCAGCGCCACCCCGACCGCCCGCGCCAGCACCGCGAGCAGTTCCAGGTCCCGCTCGTTGAACGGCGTCCCGCCGATCTTGTCCGCGACGTTGATCGCCCCCAGCAGCTCCGCCCCCTCCGACGCCGACGAAAAAATCGGCACGATCGCGAAGGAGTCCGTCTTGAAGCGCTTCGATTTCGCGTAACCCTCCGGCGGCTTCCCCGTCACCGGGTCGGGCGACAGAAGCGCCTTCCCCGTCGCCAGCACCCGCCCGCACATCCCTTCCCCCAGCGGAATCTGGTGCTGCACCGGGTCCGCCTTGCGCGGGGTGACGGCGCGGACGATCCGCGCGGTCTTCCCGCCCGGCTCGAGCTCGGCGATGGAGACGTGGGAAGCGCGGAAGATGGAGCGCGCGAAGCCGACGGCCTCGCCGAGGATCGGTTCGCGCTCGAGGTAACCGGACAGCCACATCGTCGCCTTCTCGATCGACATGAGCAGGCGGCCGTATTCCTCCATCTGGCGCGAATTCCGCCGGTTTTCAGCGGCGACGGCGGCGATCAGGGACGTGGCGGTGAGGAGCTCCACGTCGCGCTCGGGCAGTCCTTCCGGCGCCTGCCCCTCGATCACGATCGCCCCGAGCGCGTGGGAGCGCGCGACCAGGGGCAGCACGAGGAGCGGCCCCGATCCCGCACCGCTTGCCACGACGGCGTTCTGAAGCGCGGGCAGGTTGAGATAGGCCGCCTCGAGCAGCGGCGCCGCGCCCTTGTCCCGCCCGCACGCCGCCGCGCGCTCGAGCTTCCCGCCCTCCTCGTCCGCCAGCCACGCCGCCGCGCGCTTCGCCGTCGTCTCGTCGAGCACGACGCCCAGCGCCGTGCCGAGCGCCGCCGGCAGGTCCTGCCCCGCCGTCAGGACCGACGCGACGCGGTAGAGCGCGCCCAGCTGCGGCGAGCGCCGGTCGAACGTCGACGTGTCCTCGCTGCGGAAGATGAACCGCGTCGTCCCCAGCGCGAGCACGTCGCCGCTGCGAAGCGCGTGCTCCGTCTTCTCGGCATCGTTCACGCGGAACGGCGCCGTCGCGCGCGCCACGTACCGCCGGTCCGCATGGCGGATCTCGACGGGCGCCGCCACGCCCTCGACGGGAATCGACTCCGGCTCCGCGCCGCCGAGCACGATGCCGGAGCCGAGGGCGAAGCGCCGGCCGGTCGCGGGTCCGTCGATGCAGAGGAGGAAGGACATGAGGTGCTCGATCGCGCGGCGCCCGTCAGAACGCGGAGCCCGCCCTCCCGTTTCCCGTGGCGGCGCGCTCGGCCCGTGCCCCGGCGAGCCGCTCCGCCTCCTTGATCATCTCGACCGCGATGTTCCGCTCCGTCGCTTCTTCCAGCCCCTGGAATCCCGGGGACGCGTTCACCTCGAGCACGACCGGCCCGGATTTCGACTCGAGCACGTCCACGCCGGCGACCCGCAGCCCGACCACCTGCGCGGCGCGCACGGCGATCGAGCTCAGCGCCGGCGTCAGCTCGACCTTCGTCCCGACGCCGCCGCGGTGGATGTTCGAGCGGAAATCCCCTTCCTTCGCGGTGCGCCGCATCGCCGCCACCGCTTCCCCGCCGATCACCAGCACGCGGACGTCGGTCCCGCGCGACTCGGCGATGAACTGCTGGGCGAGGATGTCCTCCCCGAGGGACCAGACGGTGTCCATGATCGACTCGGCGGCCTCGGCGGTCTCCGCAAGCAGTACGCCCGCGCCCTGCATGCCGCGCAGCAGCTTGAGGATCACCGGCGTCCCCCCGAGCTCCGCGATCGTGTCGGGAAGGTGCGTCGGGAACCTCATCAGCGTCGTCGGCGGCACCGCGATCCCCGCGGCGGACAGCGCCTGCAGGCTCGCCCACTTCTGCTTCGCCAGCGCGATCCCCGCCGCGGAATTGAGCACCGGCACGCCCATCATCTCGAACTGGCGCACGATCGCCAGCGCGTACTCCACCGCGTACGAGCCGACGCGCGGGATCACCCCGTCGATCCCCGTCAGGTCCTCCCCCGACACCCGCACCCGCGCCACCCCGTCCTCCAGGTGCAGCACGCACCGGAGAGGGTCCACCACCAGGCACGCGTGCCCCTCGATCCGCGCCGCTTCACGAAGGCGCCTCGTCGAGTAGATCGCCGGCTTCCGCGACAGCACCAGGAACTTCACCGCGCCTCCTCCGGCGCATACACGCGCCAGTCGATTTCCTGGAACGCATTGTGCCGCGATTCGAGCTGGGAAACGAGCGTCTCGTCGATCGCCCCGCGCCGGATCTGGTCGTGGAGGCGCAGGAAGGCCTCGACGTGGATCTTGAAGCGCTTGTGCGCGTAGGGGACGGCGGTGCCGGCGTTCATGATGAAGGCCCAGTCGGAGGACTGGGCGAGAAGGGTTTCGCGCGCGGCCTGGTTAAGCGCGCGGCGGAGCAGCCCGTGCGCGTCGCCGTGGTCGCGGGCCAACGCGACCATCCGTTCCTCGACCACGTGCTGGTGGCGGTAGATCCAGTCGTTCGTCGGGTTGAGCCAGACCTCGCAGTAGCCCTTGTCTCCCCACGTCGAAAGCGTGGGCGTCGCCCGCTGGATCCGCCCGCCGGCAGACAGGATCTCGCGGGGCGTGGAAAACCGGACCTCGTCCTGCCGCCCGGCCTTCCGGAGCAGCTCCGCCAGGAACTGCGGCCCTTCGTACCACCAGTGGCCGAACAGCTCCGCGTCGTAGGGCGAAAGCACCGCGGGGACGCGGCCGAGAAGCGCGTTCAGGTGGCGCGCCTGCTGCGTCCGGTTGAACAGGAAGTTCCCGGCATGGAGCCGCGCTTTCCCCGACGCCTCGCCCACGTCGTACGGCTGCTTCTCGTTCAGCGCCACTTTCCCCGTGATCCGGTGGTACTTGATCCCGAGGTTTCGCCGCACGCCGTCCGCGTGCAGGTACGGCTTCACGTACGACTCTTCCCCGTCGTACCCGAGGTCGCGGTAGAACTCGCGGTAGGCCGCGTCGCCGGGATACCCCTCGCTCGCGCTCCAGACCTGCCGGCTCGACTCGATGTCGCGCCCGAACGCGCAGACCCCCGCCGGCGTCCGCAGCGGCGCGTAGATCGTGTACTTCGGCCTCGGCGCCGCATAGGCGATCGCGTGCGTCTCCACGCAGAAATGCGTGATCCCCTCCGCCGCCAGCGCCGCATCCTGCCCCGGCTTGAACCCGCATTCCGGCAGCCAGATCCCGTCCGGCCTCCGCCCGAAATGCTTCTCGTAATTCCGCGCCGCCACCCGCACCTGCGCCCGCACCGCCTCCTCCCGCGACATCAGCGGGAAGAACCCGTGCGTCGCGCCGCACGTCAGGATCTCGATCCGCCCCGCGTCCTGCAGGCGCCGGAAGCCGCGCAGGATGTTCCGGCCGTGCTCCTCTTCGAACACGAAGCGGGCGCGGCGGAACGTTTCCAGGTTGTGAAGCGCGGTGGCGTGGAACCGGGGATCGTGGCGCGTCCGGGAGGCTTCCTTCTCCGAGAGCTCGATCAGGCGGTGCAGCCGGCGCAGATACCGCGACTGCAGCAGCGGGTCCGCGAGCATCTCGCAGAGCGGCGGCGACAGCGCGATCGAAAAACGGGCCTGGACACCCTCGTTTTCCAGGTCCTCCCCCATCTCGAGAATCGGCAGGTACGTCTCCGTGATCGCCTCGTAAAGCCAGTCCTCCTCGAGGAACTCTTCGTGCTCCGGGTGGCGCACGAAGGGCAGGTGGGCATGCAGGAGGAGGAGGACGTGGCCTTGCAGCATGGATTGCGCCGAGTGAAAGGGGGAGGGACCATAGCAGGACGCCGACGGGATGGGAAGAGTCGCGGCTATAATCGCCGGAATGAACAATTTCCGCTGCCTGGGGACCGCGACGATCGCCGCCCTGCTCACCGTCCTGCTGGCCTCCTGCGGCGACCCGCCCCCCCGCCGCACGAGGGACAAGGACGACGACTGGGCCCGCGAGGCGCGCGAGGGTTCGACCGGTGAGGGGCTGAACGTCCGCGTCGACGTGCAGGCCTACGAGGTGGACGACCGCGACGCGGAGGGCTGGTCGTTCTTCTGGGGCGCGTCGATCCCGATCGGCGGAAGCGGGCGGCTCTCCATCAACGGGCTTCGCGCGTCCACGGGCGGCGCTTCCTTCTTCGCCCGGCTCGACGCCTGGCAGAAACGGTCGTCCGTGAAGAGCAAGACGGAGTCATTCCTGGTCACGGCAGACGGATACCCGGCTTCGCTGGAGGTCGCCGAGGTAACGGCCGAGCCGGTCACGATCGTGTTCCTCGACGACGGCCGAGTGATCGACACGTATCGCTGGACGAAAGCGGGTGCTGTGCTCGAGGTGACGCCGAGGCGGAACCGGGATGGGACGGTGACGGTCAAGGTTCACCCGGTGGTCGCGCATCGGGAGGGCGCGGGTCGGACGTCATTCGCGCAGCTGGACACCGAGGTGACGGTGAAAGAAGGGGATGCGATCGTGATCGGGGGAAGCGAGACGGAGCAGAGCACGATCGGCTCGACGCTGTTTTCAAGGTGGGAGAACAACCGGCGGTACCGGATAGTCTTCGTGATGAGGGCGCGCAGCTGGTGAGAGCGCGCGAATACCTCGAGCGCCGTCGGCGGTAGGACCTCGCGAACCGGCGTCGGAACGGCTCGACGCCGGGTCACGAGCCCCGACCGCTCGCCGTCGAGCGCTTTTTCCACGCGCTCTGAGCCTGGGTGGGGTGGGCCGAGGACTCGAACGATTCTGTACGCTGTCTGCAGAATGACTAGAAAAGTGGGTTTCGAGCCGTTTTCGCTCAAGATTAAGAATGTTACCTTTCGGTACACTTCGACAGAAAAGTAACATTTCTTAATGAAACGCCATTAAGGCCGCTTAATTCAAGGCGCAAATCATTTCCCTATAATGACTTATGACACAAATATTTTTCAAGTGCGCACCGCCTAGGCACCCGGCTTGCTCCAACGGCCCCTGCCAGATTCCCTTTCCTACGGCTCCAAACCCACGTCACTCAACAGGAGGACACCCTTCACCCCCTTCAAAAGGAGCTAACGACCGAGAGGTGACCTCTTCGCTGCCGTTCGACCGCTAACCATCAGGAGATTGAAAACGATGATCAGGAACAGGATGGAGAACAACCGAGGCTTCGTGCTGCTGGTCGCACTGGGCGTCCTCGGCGTTCTCGGCCTCCTTGCGGCGACGTTCGCCACCCTCTCGCGCGTCGAGCGAGCGGTGTCGAACAGCTACGTCGACAAGGTCCGGGCCAAGATGCTCGCCCAGTCCGGGGTCGAGCGCGCCATCGCTTCCATTCGCGGCCGCGCCATGATCCAGGCGTGGGACGACCAGCGCAACGACTGGTACTACCGCGAG
>CAZPWT010000023.1:0-99965 GCA_964590435.1 uncultured Planctomycetia bacterium | reverse complement strand
CACGCTTCAGCTGAAATGGTCGTTTGCCGAAAACAAATGAAGATCGCATCGCGCCTCCGGAGTGCTCGAGAGTTTGGTGACACAACCTCATCGGCACACGGAGGCGCTTTTGTTTAGCGAGCCAAAGTCAGCGCCATTCTTCGTATCTTTCCGGATCTGTGCCAAGCTCGTAGCCGTTTGTCCGATATCTCATTCACGGGTGATTCTGGCGACGGCCCGGTGAAACGAGCTGCGGTCAGGTCCGCGGCGCAAGGAATCCTACATGGCGCGGCACGAACTGGTCCCGTTGGCGAAGAGCCGCCTCGATGGCCTCGTTCATGTTCCGCCGGAATGCGGGGGGCTCGTTTTCAAACTGCACGCGGGGCAGGGGCGAGTCCAAGGCGGCCCCGGCCTTCGCGGCTTCTCGTTCCGCATAGGTGAACCAGATCGCACTCCCGACTCGGAGATGCACTGAACATCCGCTCGTGTTCGGGACATCGACAACGGCCATCACATGGACCGCGACTTTTCCGTCCGGCGTGGCAGGAATGTCCGGAAGCTTGGTGGGCTTGCCGCCGATTCGAGGATCCTCGTAGGCCATAGCCAGAAGCTCGCGCACCCAGACGAGTCTTGAGGGTTCGTACTCGGGCGATCGCACAATTTCAGGCGCGAGGATCTCCATGTCATGGCAGACGGCCGCCAACGCTGCCACGAATCCCCTGTACTCCTCAGGTGCATACTCCGGCAGCGACGCCGGCCCGATGACTCCCGCGGCGCGGGTGAACTCCAGGTCCTTCTCCACGTGTGTCCCATGCCACTCTGGAGCCAATCTCTCGAGGATGCGTGCGCCCACCCATTCGGCTCCAGCCGAACTATGCCGCGAGAAAACTCCATTTCGAAACGCCCAGACACAGCTCACCGTCACTCCTCCTTGCCGAAAGCCGGAATTGGCCCAAGACGCCTCGGCTCGGGATCATAGACACTTCGCCCCCTTCCGCTAGAATCCCCGCCCTCACACCGCCGTTCCTCTCCCGCCTTCCTTCGAGGCCCCCACCGTGAGCTTCGTTCCCCGCGAGATCTTCCTGACCAAGGGCATCGGCCGTCACAAGGAGCGCCTCACGTCGTTCGAGGAGGCTCTTCGCGACGCCGAGATCGCCCGGTTCAACCTGGTGCACGTCAGCTCGATCTTCCCGCCGCATTGCCGGGTGATCCCGAAGCAGAAGGGCCTCGAGAAGCTGTCGAGCGGGCAGATCGTGTACTGCGTGATGGCGCGGAACGAGACGGACGAGCATCACCGGCTGATCGCGAGCTCGGTGGGGCTGTCGATCCCGACGGACCCGAACCAGTACGGGTACCTGTCGGAGCACCACTCGTACGGCGAGAACGAGGACGAGGCGGGGGACCACGCGGAAGACCTGGCCGCGTCGATGCTCTCCACGATCCTCGGCGTCGAGTTCGACCCGGACGCGAGCTGGGACAAGAAGAAGGAACTCTGGAAGATCAGCGGCCGCATCGTCCGCACGACCAGCGCTTCCCAGGGCGGCGTCGGGCAGCGCGGGCTTTGGACCACGGTGGTTTCTTCGGCGATCCTGCTGCCGTGAGCGACGCCCCGATGAATTTCGGCGGCCTGCCGCCGGAGATGACGGACCGCGCGAAGGCGAAGTTCCTCGTGCTTCCGGTGCCCTTCGAGGAGAGCGTCTCGTACGGCGGCGGGACCGGCAAGGGCCCCGCGGCCGTGATCGACGCTTCGCGCCAGGTCGAGCTCTGGGACGAGGAGCTGCTGCGCGAAACGTGCGAGGCCGGGATCCATACCCTTCCGGAATTCAAGCCGGCGCGCATGAAGGGCGAGCGGTACCTCAAGGCGCTTGCGGAGCACGCGGCGGAGCTGGTGAAGGAAGGGAAGACGCTGGTGTCGCTGGGCGGGGAGCATTCGATCACGCCGGCGCTGGTGGAAGCGGTGCGGACGAAGTATCCGAAGGTCTCGGTGTTCCAGATCGACGCGCATGCGGACCTGAGGGACGAGTACGAGGGGAAGAAGTGGTCGCATGCGTGCGCGATGAAGCGGGTGGTGGAGCTGGGGTGCAAGCTGGCGCAGGCGGGGATCCGGAATTTCTCGAAGAGCGAGGTGCCGTTCGTGGACCGCGGGCCGGTGGCGACGGCGCCGGCGCACATGACGCGGACGCCGGCGGACATGAGGAAGGCGATCGAGCGGTTCCTGGAGCACCTGACGGACGACGTGTACATCACGGTGGACATCGACGGGCTGGATCCGTCGCTGGTGCCGGGGACGGGGACGCCGGAGCCGGGCGGGCTGACGTGGTACGAGACGCTGGACTACCTGCGGCCGATTTTCGCGCAGAAGCACGTCGTCGGGTTCGACATCGTCGAGGTGGCGCCGCTGGAAGGGTCGAGCGTGAGCGAGTTCGTCGCGGCGAAGCTGGCGTACCGGATGATGGGGTACCGGATGATCGGGGGGTAGGGCGGGCGAGCTAGAATGCAGTGATGAGCACGAGATCGCCTGCCGTTGCCGGGCTGTTCTACCCGAAGGATCCCGCGGTCCTGCAACGCGAGGTGGACCGGTTTCTCCGGCCCGGGCCGGCGCGAAAGGCGATCGGGATCGTCGCGCCCCATGCGGGGTACACCTACAGCGGCGCCACGGCGGGGATCGTGTTCGGCGCGGTGGAAGTGCCGGAGCTGGTGATCGTCCTCTCCCCCAACCACACGGGCCTCGGGCCGCCGATGTCGGTCTACCCGGGCGGGAGCTGGAAGATCCCGGGCGGCGAGATCGCGATCGACGCCGCGGCGACCAACCGGCTCGTCGAACTCGTCCCCTCGCTCGAACCCGAAACGATGGCCCACGAGGAAGAGCACGGCGTCGAGGTCGAAGTCCCGTTCATCCTCCGCCGCAACCCGCAGGCGCGCCTCGTCGCCATCGTCCTCGGCACGCAGGACTTCGGCCGCATGCAGAAACTCGGGGAAGCGCTCGCCGCCGTCGTCGCCGCCCGCCCCTCGACGCTCCTCGTCGCCTCCTCCGACATGAACCACTTCGAGGACGACGCCACCACCCGCGCCAAGGACCGCCGCGCCCTCGACCGGCTCGTCGCCCTCGACGAACGCGGCCTGGACGACGTCTGCCGCCGCGAACAGATCTCCATGTGCGGCCGCGCCCCGGCCGTCGCGATGCTCGTCGCCGCGAAGAAACTAGGGGCGAAGCGCGCCGAGCTGCTCGACTACCGGACCAGCGCCGACGCGTCCGGCGACACCGATCGCTGCGTCGGGTATGCCGCCGTGGCCGTGGAGTAGCGCTCCCGCAGAACCTACTTGCGCTTCAGCAGCAGCACCAGCATCGCCAGCCCGCACATCACGGCGAGCCCGATGCCGAGCTCTGTCACGCCGAAGCGCGAGCGGGGCACGGTGCCGGCGCCGATCGGGGGCGGACCCGCCACGGGCGGCGGGGTGAATGCGTCGTCATGGATCGGCCTCACGGGCGGCTTGGGCCGCTCGATTCGCACGGGCCGGGCTTCCGCCGGCTTCCAGTTCGGGTCGATCGCCACCTTCCCGATCGTCTGGTCGAGGTCCGCGATCGTGGTCCGGATGTTCGCCATGAGGCTTGCGGCCGTCTCCTTCTCCCGATCCGTGCCGCGGCCACCCTCGATCCCGAGCGCCGCCGACAGCGCTGGGTACAACATTGTCGTCGTGACCGCGTACAGCGACGCGATCTTTTCGTAGGTCTGGTAGTCGCGCAGGTTGTCGCGCGTGCGGCGGAACTCTCCCATCTCCCGGTCGCCACGGACGAGCTTGTCGTTCACGTCCGTGATGAAGTCTCCCCAGGAAAGGCGGTCCGGCGCCTTCTGGTGCTTCTCATATTCCCGGAACGTCTCCTCGCACGCCTTCCGCGCCGTGGCGAAGCTGCGCGCATAAAGCTGGTCGACGTCCGCCTTCTCCAGCGCCTCTTCCTCCGGCGTCCCGAACCTCACGTCCACCGACTTCGACTGGATCTGGTCCTTGAGGTTCTTCTTGTCCATCAGGCTCATGATCCCCGCGGACTGGAACGTCGGGTCCCACGTCACCCGCACCTCGTACATCCCCTTGTAGACGTTCCGCCCCAGGTCGTCGATCGCCGCTTCCCACCCGCCATTCGGGTCCACGAACGTCTGGTGCCTCTTGTCCAGGTAGCCGGAGGCGCCCTTCAGCCGCGCCTCCAGGACCAGCGCCGCGCCCTCCGGGTACCCGCACGTGCCGCTTCCACGGATCGTCCGCACGATGTCGCCGCTCTCCGCGTCCTTCCGCTCGTCAATCGCGACGGTGATGGTGAGCGCAGGGAAGGGCCGCGGGTCGAGGTGCTCGTGGTCGTGCCCGGTGTGCTCCGGGGGCAGGTCCTGCCCGAACGCCCTGGCCGAAGCGAGCGCGAGCGCCACGACCGCCACCGCCCGGAGGAAAGGGAAGGGCTTCACTTCTTGGGCTCCTCAGGCGGCTTGCCCCCGGCGAGCGCCGCGTCCACCGCATCGAACGCCGCCTTGACGACTTCCTCCGTCCGGGGAACCGCGGACTCGCGGGGCGGTTTGCCTTCGAACGCGATCTGCGACGTGTATGCCTCGATCCCGTAGTCCTTCAGCGACAGCACCGCGCCCGCGATCGCGTCGAACACGTCCTGCCGGATCACGTTCAGCTTCCGCCGACGCCACGTCGCCATCTCCATGTCCATTTCCAGCAGCTTGTCCTGCGACTCGCTCGCAAGCTTCTGCCATTTCGCCTTGTCCTTCGTGACCGACTGCGCCGCAAACTCCGTCTTCAACGCGTCGAAGACGGCCCGAAGGGTCTTGGCGTGCTCCTGGTACCACTTGAAGACTTCCGCCTGCTCCTTCGCGATCATCTCGTCGCTTCCGATCTTCTGCTCGCACTTCTCCACGTTTCGCTGGCGCTTGTCCGCGGCGATCTTCCCGAGGATCCCCGCCATCTGCAGGCCCGGGTCGAAGTCGATCTGGCAGACGTACTGTCCGTGGTAGATGTTGTCGCCCATCGGCGGCAACTCGATCTCCCAGCGCCCCGCCGTCACGAATCCCTGTCCGCGGATCACGAAATTCTGGTCTTCCTTCAGGCGGATGCCCAATTGAAGCGCCGTCCCGTCCGGGTAGGCGGCCTCGCCGTTCCCGATGAGCTTGTAGGCGATTTTTCCGGGGGATCCTTTCACCTGCTCTTCTTTGAGCGAGACCGAGATCGTCATTTTCGGCGGGTTCTTCATCGTCGTCGGCGCCTGCGCGCGGGCGGGAAGGGCGAGGGCGAGGAGCGCGGTGGCGGCAAGGACCAGCGTGGGCTTCATGGAGTCGGGCCTCCGGGGAGATCGGGGTGTAGGGAAGTCTCGCTATCTTACAACGCGGGACGGGCCGTGCGCATTTCACTGCAACTTCCGGGCGATGGGGGACGTTGGGAGAGCCCCGCTTGGAACCTCGGCCGGATCCTTCGGCCGCCACACGGCTTGCGTCGGTCCGCGACGGAAATCCGGGGGCGCCCGGTTCGGGATTCCGGGGATCCGAATGTGTCACTTTCCAGTGACACCCGTTACGACAGGAGGCGGGCCGCGCGCGACAACGCCAGCACCAGCAGCGACACGTCCGCCGGCCGCACGCCGCCCACGCGCGAGGCTTGCCCCAACGTCGCAGGCCGCACTTCCTCCAGCCGCTCCCGCGCCTCGGCCCTCAACTGGTGCACCTCCGCGTAGTCGAATCCCGCGGGAATCCGCCGCGACTCCATCTTCCGGAACCGCTCGACCGCCGCTTCCTGACGCCGGATGTACCCCGCGTACTTGACCTCCAGCTCGACCTGCTCCGCGGCCTGCGCTCCCAGCCCAAGCTCCCGGAGTTCCGGGAACGACTCCGTCATCGCCGCCCACCCGACCTCCGGCCGGCGCAGCCACTCCAGCGCGGAGTGGCCGTCGCGGAAGCGTCGCGGCAGCAGTTCCAGGACGCCCGCGATCGCCGCTTCCTTCTCCTCGAAGCGCTTCCAGCGCCCGTCCGGGACCAGGCCGTGGGCGCGCGCCTTGGCCGTGAGGCGCCGGTCGGCGTTGTCGGCGCGCAGCAGGAGGCGATGCTCGGCGCGCGACGTGAAGACGCGGTACGGCTCGCGCACGCCCTGCGTCACGATGTCGTCGACCAACACGCCGCCGTACGCCTCGTCGCGCGACAGCACGAAGGCGAATTGTCCCGCCAGCTTGCCCGCCGCGTTCGCGCCCGCCAGCAACCCCTGCATCGCGGCTTCCTCGTACCCGCTCGTCCCGTTGATCTGCCCCGCGAAATAGAGGCCGGCCACGAGCTTCGTCTCCAGCGTCGGCCAGAGCTGCGTCGGCGGCACGTAGTCGTACTCCACCGCGTACCCGTACCTCATGATCTCCGCGCTCTCCAGCCCCTCGATCGACCGGATCATCGCTTCCTGTACATCCGGCGGGAACGACGTCGACACGCCGTTCACGTACACCTCGTGCGTGTTCCGCCCCTCGGGCTCCAGGAAGATCTGGTGGCGTTCCTTTGAGGCGAAGCGCTGGATCTTGGTTTCGATGGAAGGGCAGTAGCGCGGCCCGACGGCCTCGATCTGGCCGGTGAGCAGCGGCGCGCGATGGAGGTTGGCGCGCAGGATCTCGTGGGTCCGCTCGTTGGTGTGCGTGATCCAGCAGGGCACCTGCGACAGCGACAGGCCGTCGCTCAGGAACGAGAACGGCTTCGGGTCGGTGTCGCCCGCCTGCAGCGTGAGTTTCGCGTAGTCCATCGTCCGCCCGTTCAGCCGCGGCGGCGTGCCGGTCTTGAAGCGCTCGACGCGGAAGCCGAGCGCGCGCAGCGAGTCGCTGATGTTCTCGGCCGTCGGCTCGCTCGCGCGGCCCCCGGTCTGCTTGCGCTCGCCGATGTGGATGAGCCCCTTCATGAAGGTGCCCGTCGTCACGATGACGGCGTCGGCGCGGTAGAACCACCCCGACTTCGCGACCGCGCCGCGCGCCTTGCCGCCTTCGACGACGACCTCGTCGACGATGTCCTGCCGGAGCGTGATCCCCGGCGTCTCCTCGATGCGGTTCTTCATCCACTGCTGGTACGCCTTCTTGTCGGCCTGCGCCCGCGGGCTCCGCACGGCCGGCCCCTTGCGCGTGTTCAGCTCGCGGAACTGGATGCCGGTCGCGTCGATCGCCTCGGCCATCGCGCCGCCCATCGCGTCGATTTCGCGGACCAGGTGGCCCTTCGCGACGCCGCCGATCGCGGGGTTGCAGCTCATCTGCGCGACCGTGTCCACCTGCATCGTCGTCAGCAGGACGCGCGCCCCCATCCGCGCCGCGGCGAGCGCCGCCTCGCAGCCCGCGTGGCCGGCGCCGATGACGAGGATGTCGAATGAGGTGGGGAAGGGGGTGGGCATGTTGCGAACTTCAACTTCCAACTCTCAATTTCCAATGAAACGGCAACTTCAAGGGGCGGAACTACAAGGTGCTGCGCTCAACGGTTGCCGCCCGGACTTGAAGTTGGATCTTTGAAGTTCTCCGTTTCCTTGGAAATTGATCCTTGTAGTTGCTGTTTCCGCGCCTACGGCGCGGTCGAATACAGCACCACCGCGGTGACGATTCCTCCGCTCCGGCTCACCTGGAACCCGTGAATCTCCGACGGCCCCAGCGACTTCAGGAACTCCGCCAGCACCCCGTCGAACTCCGTTTCCTTCGCCTTCAGCGTCTTGTGCCGGTAGTTCGGCGCCGCCGCATAGACCGGCTCGCTGTGGACGCTGGCGATCTGCTGCATCATCTGGTGCAGGTTCGGGAGTCGGGGGAGGAAGCGCTCCTCGATCTTCTGCATGTCGTACGGCGACCAGCCGCCCTCCTCGAGCGCGGCCAGCGCGTCCTCCGCCTCGATGAGTTCGTCGATCATCTGCTCGACCATGCGGCGGTGGAGCCTCTTGAGAAGACCGACCGCCTTCTGCGCGCGACGCTCGACGATGCGCTGCGCGGTCGGTTGCTTGGGCGAATTCTTCATGGGGTCGAAGTATAGCAGAACCGCCGCCCCGCCCCGCGATGCCGCCGCTTCCCATCCGCGCCAGGTCCTGAGAACATCCCGTCACCTTTGGAGATGACCCATGCCCAACGCCGGACGCCTCTCGAAGCCGTTCCGCATCGACAAGCCGAAGAAATTCCGGCTCAAGGACATCCGTCCCGACGACACGCTGGGGCTGAAATCGGAAAAGGAAGCGGCGGCGATGCTGCGGCGGGGGGTGGAGCGGCTCGCGGATTTCCAGGAGAAGCTCTACGCGCAGGACAACCGCGCGCTGCTGCTCGTGTTCCAGGCGATGGACGCGGCGGGGAAGGACTCCACGATCAAGCACGTCATGTCCGGCGTGAACCCCGCGGGGTGCCAGGTGTTCTCGTTCAAGGCCCCCTCGGCCGAGGAACTCGACCATGACTTCCTCTGGCGCTGCTCGCGCTGCCTGCCGGAACGCGGTCGCATCGGGATCTTCAACCGCTCGTACTACGAGGAAACCCTCGTCGTCCGCGTCCACCCGGAGTACCTCGCCGGCCAGCGCCTGCCGGAGAAGCTCGTGACGAAGCGCATCTGGGACGAGCGGCTCGAGGACATCGCCGCCTGGGAGCGCTACCTCGCCCGCAACGGCGTCGCCATCGCGAAATTCTTCCTCCACGTCTCGAAGAAGGAGCAGAAGAAGCGCTTCCTCGCCCGCCTCGACCAGCCGGAGAAGACGTGGAAGTTCAACGCGAACGACGTGAGGGAGCGGGAGCACTGGGACGAGTACATGGAGGCTTACGAGGAGGCGATCCGGGCGACGTCGACGGAGGAGGCGCCGTGGTTCGTGGTGCCGGCGGACAACAAGTGGTTCACGCGGCTGGTCGTCGCCGACGCGATCGCCGACGTCATGGAGGGGCTCGACCTGCGCTTCCCCAAGGTCACCGCGCAGCAGCGGAAATCGCTGGAAGAGGCCCGGGCGCTGCTGGAGGACCGGCGCAAGCCTGGCCCGGCTTAGAACGACACGCCGATCCCGAAGTACAGCCCGGTCAGCTTAGAGCTGAGCTCGACGTCCTTGTCGTGGAACGACGCCTTGAGCATGAGGAAGCGGTAGCCGCCGTGGACGTAGACGAAGTGGTGCAGGTAGACGCGGACTTCGGCCGAGGCGTCCACGAGCGTTCCCTCGAACTTCAGGTAGTCGACCTTCGGGACCTTCATCGCCGCGGCATCGACGTTGATGCTGAGCAGGTTGAACAGGCCAAGGCTGGCGTTGACCGCGATGACGGGGACGATGCCGCCGCCGGTTGCCCGGGCCGAGAGCCCGGTCGCGGTGTCGGTGATCGCCGACTTGAAGTGGAGGTAGCGCGCGCCGATGCCGGCGCCGACGCGTAGGCCGAATTTCGCCGCGCTTCCGGAGTCGACGAGGAGGGCGGTGGCGTCGAGGCCGATGAAGTCGAAGTGCGCCCGGGCCTTGATCTCCCTGCCGGCGGTGACTTTCAGGTCCTCGAACTTGATCGTCTCATCCAGCCGCGTCTTCTCGGAGAACCCGGTCTGGAAATACGATCCGCGAACCAGGATCTTCTTGAGGCGCAGGCGCGCCGCGCCCTCGATCATCGGCTTCACCGGCTTGTCGATGTCGAGATCCTTCGCCAGGTCGATGCCCGTCCCGTCGATGGACCCGGCGTCGGCTTCGATGTCGCCGCTCAGCTTCCCGAACCAGTACCTGCCCTCCACCTCGATGAAGAAGTCGTCGATCGGCTTGCCCTTGGGGTCGAGCAGGCCCGCCTGGGAAGCGCGGGGCGTCAGGGCGAGCACGAGGGCGGCGCAGGCGAGGATTCGGCGCATGGACAGTCTCCGCAGGGACCGCGCCGGCTTGGCGCGGTCGGGCGATTGTACGCTTCGGGGCAGGGAAGCGGTGGTCCCGCTTACCAACGGAGCTTCTCGGCGAAATAGGCCGGCATTTCCTTCACGGCGATGCGCTCCTGGGTCATCGAGTCGCGTTCGCGCACCGTCGCCGTCCCGTTGTCGAGCGTGTCGAAGTCGATCGTGACGCAGAACGGCGTCCCGATCTCGTCCTGCCGGCGGTAGAGCTTCCCGATCGCGCCCGTGTCGTCGTACCAGACGGTGTGGTCGCGGCGGAGGGTCTCGGCGAGCCCCTTGGCGACGTCCACGATCCGCTGTTCGTTCTTCTTGAGCGGCAGGATGGCGATTTTCACGGGGGCCAGGGCCGGGTGCAGGTGGAGAACCGTCCGCGTCTCGTCCTTGACCGGCTGCTCCTCGTACGCGTCGATCAGGAACGCGAGCGTCCCGCGGTCGGCGCCGGCGGAGGGCTCGATGACGTAGGGGACGATGTGGTTCTTCGTATCGTCTTCGAAGTAAGTCAGTGTTTTCCCGCTGTGCTGCGCATGCTGCTTGAGATCGTAGTCCGTCCTGTTTGCGATCCCTTCCAACTCGCTGTATCCCATCGGGAACGCGTACTCGATGTCGAAGCACCCCTTGGCGTAGAACGCGAGCTCCGTCTTCTCGTGTGCACGGAGCCTCAGGTTCTCCTTCTTCATCCCGTACTTCGAGTACCACGCCATGCGCACGTCCAGCCACATCTTGTGCGCCTCCTCGTCCGCCCCGGGCTTCACGAAATACTCGATCTCCATCTGCTCGAACTCGCGCGTCCGGAACGTGAAGTTCCCCGGCGTGATTTCATTGCGGAACGATTTCCCGATCTGCCCGATCCCGAACGGCAGCTTCTTGCGCATCGTCTGCTGCACGTTCTCGAAGTTCACGAAGATCCCCTGCGCTGTCTCCGGCCGCAGGTAAACCACCGCCGTCGAGTCCTCCGCCGGCCCCATGAACGTCTTGAACATCAGGTTGAAGTTGCGCGGATCCGTCAGCTCCCCCCCGCACGCCGGGCACTTGTCCGCCTTCTTGTCCGTCTTCGCATGCGTCACCGCATCCGGCCGCGCCGACGGCAGGTGGTCCGCCCGGAAGCGCTTCTTGCACTGTTTGCAGTCCACCATCGGGTCGCTGAAGTTGTCCAGGTGCCCCGACGCCTTCCACACCCGCGGGTTCATCAGGATGCTCGCGTCCAGCCCCACCATGTCCGGCCGCCGCTGCACCATGTCCCGCCACCACGCCGCCTTCACGTTCCGCTTCAGCTCCGCCCCGAGCGGCCCGTAGTCCCAGCACGATTCCTGGCCCCCGTAGATCTCGGAGCTCTGGAAGATGAACCCGCGCCGTTTGCACAGGTTGACGATCTTGTCCATCTCGATGGCCATGGTGCCCTCTTGATCGCTGGAAAGCGTGATCGGTTCGGAAGGATTGGGAAGGGTAGTGAGGCTCCGCTATCCTTGCAAGCACGGCAGTTTGCCCGGGAGCTTTGTCCGGGGAGCCGGGCGGTGGGGGGAGCGATCGCGGTCGCTGAGACCGAGGGGAAACAGCAACGACAACGTTTCAATCCGCAAGTAAACCGCAATTTCAAGCAGACAACTTCAAGCCTGCCGTGGGAAGGAGACGCGCCTCCGTGGCCGGAGAACCGCTTTTCCATCGGCCATTGAAATTGCAGTCTTGAAGTTCTCCGTTTACTTGTAGTTCGCCTTCTTGAAGTTGCCGTTTCTGCCTCGATCAGCACGACCACTCCGTTCGCCGCCCCCCTTCGCATCACCCCTCTTCCCACCGATCCCCGGACCCCATGAACCCCGCCGCCGCCGACCTGCTCCAGAGCCTCGAAGACGCGAAGTGGTTCCGCAATGCGGGCACGATGGCCGCCCATTCCGACGAAAAGGCGCTCTTCCTCGCGAACTGGCCCGACGCGTTCGCCGCCTGCCGCGCGCCGTCGTGGGAGCAGATCTCTCGCGTGACGGCCAACATGCTGTTTGAGCACGTGGCGAAACTGGACCCCGAGGAATCAAAGGAATGGCAGGACGCCGTCGCCGAGATGTTCCAGCACACCGCGAGCCTGCTTCCGCGCAAGGCCGTCGACATCATCCAGACCCAGTCGCCGACCCCGGTCTTCATCTCGACGCTGTCCTGGACCGTCCAGCACGCGCTCCTGGAAGCGGAGTTCCTCGGCCGGGAAAAGCCGGGCTGGTACGGCATCCTCGCCGACTGGATCGTGCAGGGGCATTTCCCCTGCGGGTGGAGCGGCGCGTGGCCGAAGGGCGGGCGGTTGATCGTGATGTGAAGTGCCGGAGGCTAGTGGCCTTCCTGCTTGATCTTCTTCAACTCGTCCTTCGCCCCCGCGTGGTCCGGCTGGATCTTCAGCACCGCCTCGAACGCGTCCTTGGCTTCCTTGTAGTTGTTCCGCCCGTGCTCGACGTTGCCGAGGTTGAACCACGCCGGGACGCATTTCGGGTCGATCTCGATCGCGGTCTTGAACGCCTTGACCGCCTCGTCGTACTTCGCCGTCTGGGACTGCACCGCGCCGATGTTGATCCAGGCGTCGACGAAATCCGGCCAGAGGTCGAGCGCCTTCTGGAAGGCGGCGAGGGCGTCGGGGAAGCGGTTCGCCTTGAAGAGCGTGGTGCCGAGGTCCATCTGGGCCTGCGGGTCGTCGGAGCGGAGGTTCGCGAGCGTCGTGTACTCCTCGATGGCGCGCTTCTGGTTCCCCGACTTGACCGCGAGGATCGCGAGGTTCATGTGCGTGTCGGCGTGCTTCGGCAGCAGTTCCGAGCAGATCCCGAACTCCGAGAGCGCTTCCGCCTCCTTGCCCTCCTGGGCCGCGGCGAGTCCCTTGGAGTAGGCCTCGAGGAACTTCTTCATGTCCGCGTCGGTGAGGTCGGGCTTGCCGAGCAGCTCGAACGAAGCGAACGCCGCGTCGAAGGCGGGCTGCAGGCCGTCGAACGCCTCGGGGATCCCCGTGAAGAACACGATGTAGATCAGCCCCTTGTCCGCGGTCATCGCGTGGCGGTGCGCGAGCTTCTTCCCGCTGTCGTCCGTGAACGTCCCCGAGAATTCCTTGGCGCCGAGTGTGCCGAGCATCGCCGCCTTCTCGCCCTTGAGCTCGTAGTCCTTGAACGACTTGTACGCCTTCGTGAACGCCTCGTAGAACCCGCCGAGCGTCGCGTCGCTCTTCACGATCCACACGTCCATCTTGAAGAACAGCTTCGGGTCCGGCATCGCGAACGTCGCCTTGGAGTTCTTGGCCGCGGGAATCTTCTTCCAGCCCGCGGGCGGCTTGACCGCGTAGCCGCTCAGGAGGTCGACGTAGCGGACCGGGGGGCAGGGCTTGTGCTCGCGCGGCGCGGCGTCGGGATTCGGCGTGACGGGAAGTGCCTTCTTCTCGATGCTCTCGATCTTTTCGCGGGCTATCTTGATGGTGCCGCCGCCGACGGTCTTGACGACGACCGGGTCGCCGTCATCCAGCACGGTCCCGACAACGGTGCCGCCGTTCTTGAGGTGGATTTCATCCGCGACGGCGACCGTCGCGAGAAGGAGAAGGCAAAGGGTGATCGTTCGCATGGCCTGAGTATAGCCCCGTCGTTGCCAGCCTTTGCCAGCCTTCGCCAGCCTTTCGAACCTCCGCCAGCCTTTACCGGAACCGGAAGATCATCTTGATCGACTCGAAGATCCGGCTCTTCCGCTCGTCCACGTCCAGCTTGCGCGAAATCTGCGTGTCGTGCTCCTTCAGGTGCCGCTCCTTCGCCGCCGCGCGCTCCGCGATGACGCCGCTCATCGTGGCCGCGATCGGCGGGTTGTCCCGCAGCAGCACGGCGAAGCTCTCGCGGTCGAGGCAGAGAAGCTCGCAGTCCTCCGCGGCCTTCACCGTCGAGCTGCGCGGCTCGCCGGTCAGCAGCGACATCTCGCCGAAGTACGCCCCCGCCGAAAGCTGCGCAACCTCCGTCTCCCCGCTGTCCATCTGCTTCAGCCGCACCGACACCCGGCCGCTCTTGATGATGTAGAACGTCGACCCTTCGTCCCCCTGCCGGCAGATCACCTCGTTCTTCGCGAAGAGCTGGCTCGTCAGGTCCTCCGCCAGCATCAGGAGCTCTTCCTCCTTGAGCTGCTCCAGGATGTCCACCTTGCGCAGCATCGACACGATCTCCCCGGGCTTCTTCCCGGGCTGCTCGCGCTTCAGGAAGACCTCCCGGATCGGGAACGGGATGCCGATGTTGTTGCGCTTGAGGTGGTACCAGACGCCGCGCATGACTTCGCTTTCGATGCGGGTGCGGGCGGCGTAGGTGTCGATCCAGAAGCGCATCTCGTAAATGATGGCGAAGTCGGCGTAGTCGACGACGTAGACGTCGGGGACGGGCTCCTTGAGGACGCCGTCGGTGTGCTGCATGAGGCCGATGAGGACCTGCTTGACCTTGTTGGGCGGGGCGCCGTACTCGACGCCGATCTTGCGGCGGAGGAGATGAAGGGCGGTGGGGGCGGTGAAGTTGACGATGTTGTGCTTGGCCATGGAGCTGTTGGGGACGTAGATGACGTCGTCGTCGCGGGTGAGGACGCGGACGGAGCGCCAGTTGGAGTCGAGGACCTTTCCTTCGCGGCCGTCGACCTCGATCCAGTCGCCGGGCTTGTAGGGTTCGTCGACGGTGAGCATGAGCCCGCTGAACACGTTGGACAGCGACTCCTGAAGCGCGAGGCCGATGACGACCGAGAGGATCGCCGAGGTCGTCACGATCTGGCCGATGTCGGTCGCGGGGAACGCGGCCTTGGCGCCGAAGATCATGGTGCCGATGAGGAAGAGGGTGCGGACGAGGTCCTTGAAGAACTGGGAGCGCGGCGGCTGGTTGCGGCGCTGCGGGAGGAAGTCGGCGAAGAACGCCAGAAGCAGCTCGATGGCGAGGAAGCCGGAGAAGACGATGAGGAGGAGGAGGCTGGCCTGGAAGGGGAGTCTCTGGAAGCGGAGTTCGGGCGTGAGGGTGGAGAAGAAGAAGGTGAACGCCGCGAGCGCGAACGAGCTGCTGTTGGCGGCGAAGCGGATCCTCCTTCGCCGCGCGTCGGCGACCTTCTCGGGTTCGTGCGAGGAGAGGACGCGCACGAAAGGGCGGAGGACGAACGAGGAGAAAAGGAACGCGGCGACGAGGGCGCCGAGGGCGGCGAGCGCGCCGATCGCGGGGGTGGCGCGGCCGTAGAGGAGGTCGCCGTAGAAGGAATCGAGGGACATGCGGGGGCAGAGATTAGCCGTCTGCGGCGCCCCGCGGCAAGGAACGATGGTTCTCAGGCGCCCCGGAGCGCGAGGAAGCCGGCCGATGAGCCGAGGAAAATCAGGAGGGCGGACAGGTCGGCGACGGCGAGCGTGAGCGGACCGCCGGCGTTTTCCGCCTTGATCCGGGCGCGTTCGAGGAGGCCGGGCATGACGGCGCCGAGCAGCGCGGCCCACGCGCCGGCGATCACGACCGATCCGCCGATGAGAAGCGCGAGGTCCGCACGGTGATGCCACGCCACCGACGCCAGCCCGACGGCGACGGCGCCCGCGACGCTGACGACCAGCCCGATCCGCAGCTCCTTCCAGAGCAGGGAAGAGCCTTGTCCCGCGCCACCCGACCGTGCCGACAGGACCACCGCCATCGTCTGCGACGCGACGCTGTCCGCCAGCGCGAGAACCAGCGGCACGAATGCCCCCACCACCGACAGGCGCGACAGGACGTCATGGAACGCCGAGGCCGCCAGAGCGCACCCGAGCCCGGCGGCGATCGTCGCTCCCAGCCACGGCGCCCGCCCCGCCGCCGAGGCCAGCGTCGTCCGAAGCGCTTCCCGCGGGTCCACTCCCGTGACGCCGCGCAGGACTTTTTCCTCGGCCCGCTGCCGCGCCGCGCCGGCGTCGTCCGCCGACACGATGCCGAGCAGCCGGTCCTTGTCGTCCACCACCGGCAGCGAGAGGAGCGGCCTCCGGTCGAACGCGGCGAAAACCTCGGCGGCCGTCGCGGACGCCCGCAGCCGGTCGACGTCCTTCAGGCCAAAATCGCGGACCGGATCTTTCGGCGCCGCCATCACCAGCGACCTCAGCGGCACGACCCCCGCCAGCCGCCCGCCCGCGTCCACCAGGTAGATGTACGAGCTCGCCACGCCGGGCGCCGAGGCGCGCACCAGTTCCAGCGCCTTGCCCGCCGTCACCGCGTCCGGGATCGCGAGGTAGCGCGGAGTCATCATCCCCCCGGCCGACTCCGGGTCGAACGACATCAGCCGGCGAACCTCCTCGCGCGGTCCCTCCTCCAGTTGCCCCAGCACTTCGTCCGCCTTGGCCTCCGGCAGCCGCAGCGCGAGATCCGCAAGGTCGTCCGGCGGAATGAGCCGAAGCGCCGGCGCGAGCTCGCGCATCGGAAACGCCGAAAGGAGATCGGCGAGCGCCGCGCTGTCGCAGTCGCTGAGAAGGGCCGCCGCGAGTTCGGGCGAGGCGCCCTTCAGTACCTGCCGCCGGACGCGCGAGCCGAGCTGCAGGAACGACTCGGCCCGCGTCATGGGGGAGAGCTGTTCGAGCGACCGCAGCACGTCGGCCAGCCGCGCCGTGCGGAGCTCCCTCGCCGCGGCGGCGGGGTCGGCGTCCTTCGGCGGCTCCGGGACCGTCACTTCGCCGCCAGCTCCTTCGCGAAATGCCCCGCGAGGTCGTCGAGGATGTCCGCGATGCGCAGGCCGACCGTGTAGTGCGTCCCGGGATAGACGATCAGCCGCGGGCGGTCGAACGCATCCCGCAGCGCCCGCACGTTCTCGATCGGCACCACCGGGTCGTCCTTCGCCGCGATCATCAGCAGCCCCGCCTTGCGCTCCGGGCTCGCCCACGTGATCGGGTCGAACGGCTTCATCAGCTTCGCCAGCTCTTCCAGCTTCATCCCCCGTCCTTCCAGCTCCGCCTTGATCTCCTTCGTCTCGCTCGAGCCGTTCCAGAACAGCTCGTGGATGTTCCCGCCCGCCAGCACCGTCGCTCCCGCCTTGAATTCTCGGTCCGTCGCCCACACCAGCGCCGCGAAGTGCCCGCCGAGGCTCGTCCCCATGATCCCGAGCCGCGCCGCATCGCATTTCTCCGAGTCCACCAGCCACTGCGCGCACCGCTTCACGTCCTTCACGCCCTGCACGAACGCCTCGCGCGTCCGCTCCAGGTCGCTCGACACCGTCATGTCGCCGCTGCGATGTCCGGCCGGCGCGCGGTCGAACTGGTACGGCAGCTCCATCACCAGCGCCGCGATCCCTTCCTTCGCCAGCCGCCCCGCCACCATGAACTCCAGGTCCAGCCCGCTTCCTTTCCAGATCGGCAGGATCACGACCCCCGCCCCCGTCGCGTTCTTCTTCGGCCGGTACAGGTGAGCGTGCACGGTGTTGTTCTCGACCGTCTTCGTCTCCACCGGCGACGGGAACGTCACCTTGATCTGCTTCCAGTCCTCGCGGTCCGCGCGCTCCTCGGTCTTCGAGGCGAACTCGGCGCGCGTGTAGTCGAACTGGTGAAGGGCCTCGGGGAGTCCGTCCTCGGCCGAGGCGAGGGCGGGGAGGAGGATGGCGAGGGCAATGCGCGAGATCTTCATGGATCGCTCCAAGGGCAGGCTGAAGTGTGATGGCGGCGTCAGAGGGTACCCGCCCGTGACGCCGCCTCCCTGAGAAGTCTGCGGATGACGATCTCAGGCGACTGGCCGCTCTTCATGATGTTGTCGGCATAGAGCACGAGGGCTCGGGGCTCGTCGTCGTCTTCCGGGAAGTCGGCGAGCCGGCGAGGGTCCCCCTCGGCCTCGGGACGTTCGACAGCGACGATTTCCACTCCGCTCAGCCAGTCCCGCGCCGTCGGGGTCAGAAGTTCGACCTCTGATTCCGCGATTTCGACAAGCCTGTCGTTGACATCGGGGTCCAGCGGGTCCGGTACGAGGTCGTCGGAATTGTCGGCATCCGGTACCCAGTTCAGCCCCTCCGGGCTCATCGTTGAGTCCAGGGCTCCCTCCGAAAGTCCCTTCTTCCTCTCGATGGCCCGCAGAAGGACGTCTTCGATTTCGGTCGAGGTGTCTCCACCGCGCGCCAGGATCGGCTCCTGGTAGAGGGTGATGAGCGAACCCGGGATTCCCGCCGTGCCGGGTTCGGGCACCCGCCAGTACTGCGAGAGTTGCGGGTTGTTTTCCGGGGCATGGCCGAGGACGTCGGACTCCCGAAGCGGAGGATTCGGCGGACGGTCCTCCACCGTGATCGCGACGTTTTTCAGGAGCGCCGCCGCCTTGTCTGGAAGGCCTTTCAGCACTTCCTCGAGAAGGTAGCCGAACTGGTCCCGCTCCCGGTCGCTAAGCATCGTCGTCCTCGTACTCGTCCTCGATCGCTTCCAGCTCGTCTTCCTCGAGGCCGAAATGGTGGCCGATCTCGTGGACCACGGTGTCCTGGATCTCGGTGATCATCTGCTTGCGGGAAGAGCAGTGGCGCTCGATCGGCTCCTGGAAGATCCAGACGCGGTCGGGCTTCGGGACGTCCACGCTGTCGACGCTCTTGCGGGTCAGTGCCACGCCCTCGTAGAGGCCGAACAGGTCCTCGTGCGGCTCCAGCCCGACCGATTCGCGCTGCTTGCAGCTCGGGCGGTCCTCGACGAGGACGATCACGTTTTCGAGGTGCTGCTGGAATTCTTCCGGGAGGGAAGCGATGGCTTCCTCGACGATCTTCTCGAAGGCGGCGCGGGTCATGGGGACATTATAGAGGGGAGCCCTTGATCGGCGCGGGGGCGAGTTTCCCGGCTCCCACCGAATTCTCAACACCCGGCGCTCTTTATGATTCCCTATCGCCCCATGACCACCCCCACACACGGCTACTACCGCCAGCCCACGATCGCCGGTGAGACGATCGTCTTCGTCACCGAGGACGACCTCTGGACCGTCCCGTCGTTCGGCGGCGCTGCCCGCCGCCTTACCGTCAACGCCGGTTCCGCGGGCCGCCCGCAGCTCTCCCGCGACGGCAAGCGCATCGCCTTCACCGCCACCGAGGAAGGCCACCCCGAAATCTACGTCATCCCCGCTTGCGGCGGGGAAGCCCGCCGCCTCACCTGGCTCGGCGCCGACTCGCTCGCGCTCGGCTGGACCCCCGACGGCAAGTCCGTCTCGTTCGCGTCCAACTCCGGCCAGCACTTCTTCCGCCCCATGCACGCCTTCACGGTCCCTGCGGACGGCGGCGAGCCCGTCCCGATGAACCTCGGCCCCGTCGAGGCGGTGAGCTGGGGAAGCCGCGGCGCGCGCGTCGTCGGGAGGTCGATGGGGGACCCGGCGCGCTGGAAGCGCTACAAGGGCGGCACGACGGGCGACCTGTGGATCGACCTCAAGGGAAACGGCGAGTTCGCGCGGCTGATCACGCTCGAGGGGAACCTCGCGTGGCCGCACTGGGTCGGCGACCGCATCTACTTCGTCAGCGACCACCAGGGCGAGGGAAACCTCTGGTCGTGCACGCCCCAGGGCCGCGACCTCCGCCGCGAAACGAACCACCGCGATTACTACGTCCGCTTCGCCAACACCGACGGCCGTCGCATCGTCTACCAGTGCGGCGCGGACATCTGGGTGTTCGACCCGACGACGCGCAAGTCGCACAAGGTCGCCATCGAGTTCGGCTCGCCGCGCGCCGGCCGCCAGCGCAAGTTCGTCGACGCTTCCCGCTGGCTCGAGGACGCCCGCCTCAACCCCGAGGGGCACTCGGTCTGCGTCACCGCCCGCGGCCGCGCCTTCTCCATGGCGTTCTGGGAAGGTCCCGTCCGCCAGGTCGCCGGCGACGACCTCGCCCGCGCCCGCCACACCCGCTTCCTCCGCGACGGCAAGGGGTACGTCGGCGTGACGGACGCGACGGGGGAAGAAGCGATCCAGGTGATCCGCGACGGGGAGAAGGCGAAGATCCTGACGAAGGGGAAGGACATCGGGCGGGTGCTGGACCTCGCCGTCTCGCCCGCGACGGACGAGATCGCGTTCACGAACCAGCGGCAGGAACTCTGGGTCTGCAGCCTGAAGAACGGGAAGCTGCGGCGGCTCGACCGCAGCCAGTACGCGCGCATCGACGGGATCGCGTGGTCGCCCGACGGCAAATGGGTCGCGTACGGGTTCTCGGCGACGCGGCAGACGTCGCAGATCCGCGTCGTGGAGGCGAAGACCGGCAAGATCCACGAGGTCACGTCGCGCGACTTCCGCGACTACAGCCCTTCGTGGGACCCCGACGGCAAGTGCCTGTACTTCCTGTCGTTCCGCGTCCTCGACCCGGTCTACGACAGTTTTTATTTCGACCTCGGCTTCCAGAAGGGGACGCGCCCGCACCTCGTCACGCTGAAAAAGGAGTTCGGGTCGCCCTTCCTCCCGCAGCCCAAGCCCGTCGTGCGCTGGAACCGGCGGGTGCAGGACCAGAAAAAGGAAAAGAAGGGGCCGCAGCCGGTGGAGATCGACTTCGACGGGATTGCGGGGCGGGTCGTGGCGTTCCCGGTCGCGGAAGGCCGGTACGGGACGGTGATCGGGATGCGCGGGAAGGTCGCGTTCGTGAACAACCCGGTCGTGGGGGCGCTGGACCAGCACTGGTCGAACGCCGGCGACGCGCCGGGGCGCGGCTCGCTGGACATCTGGGACTTCGACAAGCAGAAGTGCGAGTCGTGGTGCGGCGGGGTGTCGGACGTGGCGATCGCGGGGGACCTGCGGACGTTCGTCGTGCGGAGCGGGAACCGGCTGCGGATCGTCGGTGCCGACGAGAAGCCGCGGAACGAGGACGACGCGCCGGGACGCGAGTCGGGGTGGCTGGACCTGCACCGGCTCAGGCCCTCGGTGACGCCGGCCCTCGAATGGGAGCAGATGCTCCGCGAGGCCTGGCGGCTCCAGCGCGACCAGTACTGGCGCGCCGACATGGCCGGGATGGACTGGAAGGGCGTCTACGCGCGCTACCGGCCGCTTCTGGACCGCTGCGGGACGCGCAGCGAGCTGTCGGACCTGATCTGGGAGATGCAGGGCGAGTTGCGGACCTCGCACTGCTACGAAATCGGCGGCGACTACCGCTGGCCGCCGCAGTGGAGGATCGGGCTGCTCGGCGCGGACCTGTCGAAGAGCAAGGACGGGAAGTGGCGGATCGCGCGGATCGTGCGTGGCGATTCGTGGGACGCGGAGCACGATTCGCCGCTGGCCCGGCCCGGGGTCAACGCAAAGCCGGGAGAGGCGATCCTCGAGATCGGGGGCCGCGAGCTGGACGGCCGCGCCCCGGGGGAACTGCTGCAGCACCGCGCGGGCCACGAAATCGAGATCGTCCTCGAGGACGCGAAGAAGAAAAAGCGCACCGTTGTCGTCAAGACCCTCCGGTCCGAGCTGGCGCTTCGCTATCGCGCCTGGGTCGAGGCGAACCGCGCGTGGGTTCACAAGGCGTCCGGCGGCCGCGTCGGCTACGTGCACATCCCGAACATGGGCGCCGACGGGTTCGCGGAGTTCCACCGGTACTTCTACGCCGAGGTCGACCACGACGGGCTGCTGGTGGACGTCCGGCACAACGGCGGCGGCCACGTCTCGCAGTTGCTGCTCGAGAAACTGGCTCGCCGGCGGCTCGGCTACGACGTCAACCGCTACGGCGCCCCGGCGCCCTATCCGTCGGACGCCCCGATGGGCCCGATGGTCGCCCTCACCGACGAATTTGCCGGCTCCGACGGCGACATCTTCTCCCACTGCTTCAAGCTCATGAAACTCGGCCCGCTCGTCGGCAAGCGCACCTGGGGCGGCGTCGTCGGCATCTGGCCGCGCCACGCCCTCGTCGACGGCTGCGTCACCACCCAGCCCGAGTTCTCCTTCTGGTTCCACGACGTCGGCTACGCCGTCGAGAACTACGGCACCGACCCCGACATCGAGGTCGAAAACCGCCCGCAGGACTACGCGGCAGGGAAGGACCCGCAGCTGGAGCGGGGGCTGGCGGAAGTCACCCGCTTGCTCAAGGCCAACCCGCCGCGCGTGCCGGAGTTCGACAAGAATCCGGGCGGTGCAAGAGGGAAGAAGTAGCCGAAGAAATTCAGAGCTTCCCTCGCAGGAGGAACGACCAGATTCCGGCAAGCATGGTGAAGGCCAGCCCGACGACCGCCAAGTGCGCTTTCCCGCCGAAACGCTTGGCGAGCGAATTGGGGTCGTAGACAAGGTCCAGGCAGTACTCAGCCAGCATGATCTGGTCGCCCCGAAGTTCCTTCATGCCGGCGACGACGTATCGCTCCCCGGCTTTCAGTCGGTGCGCCCGGATCACGAATAGATGCCGTGCGACGTTGTCATCAAGGTTCGGACACAGCGTGCTCTGGGCTCCCCGGAATGATCGCGGAGTCGACGAAATCCAGGCTTCGGCCTCCCGCAGCAGATGGTCTTCAATTCGCGTCGCCAAAGCGGTATCGCGATCCAGGGTGCCCGTCGCACGGTCGACCGCGACGATTCGGCCCCAGAAGGTCCGGAAGTAGATCCAGCTTCTCGAACCCTCCGTCCAGAGGTCCCGCACGAGGTAGTAGTAGACCTGGTACTCCCACCGTGAGCGGGTTCCCCCGCAAAATTGTTCGCGCTCCTCGACCGGAATCTCAGCGCCAAGTTCGAATCGCGGCCCCGGCTTCCCCGAGGCCGTGTAGAAGACGTAGCTGAAAGTGAAATAGGACCTCGTCAGTAACTCGCCCGAATCGGTCAGCCAAAGTTCTCCCAGGAAAGAATCCGCGTCGGCCGACCACGCGAGTTTTCCGGAGGGCAACGCGCGCACCTCGAGGAAGTGTCGATCCGGGGCCACTGTCGCATTGGCCTGGAACGCCCCGTGCGGACTGGTGGCGGAGAAGCTTTCGGGCGGGGCGTAACAGCGATCTGCGGCGCACTCCTGCGCCATCCACGAAAGGCAGAGAACTCCGGCGAAGATCTGAAGAAGAGTGCGGCCCATCGTTACCCCTCATTCAAGGTCGGGAGCTCGAGCTCTCCGGAGCCTTTTGCCTTGCTTCGCGCCGATCGAGAACATCCGCAAGCCGCATGAGCAGGAAAAACAGAAACCAGCCCGCCACAATCATGAACGGGTAGAGGGCCAGGCCGATGCGCGAATCACTCATGTTCATGTCCCCAAGAATATCACGGCGGCAAGCCCAAAGAGCACGGCACCCGCAATGCGAGCGAGCAGTCTCCGCCGCCTCGACTCGAAGAGCAGGCTCAGCCCGCCGAACCCAAGCCCGAAGGCAGCGCACGTCGCCATAAGGAAGAGCGGCCAATCGAAGGTGCCCTTCGGATGGAAGACAAGCTGGTCGAGCCACGGGAACACCGCAAGCAGTGCGCTGACTTCAAGAAACCAGTCTGCGACCGCCCTCTGGGCCTCTTTCCCACCTTGAAGCGGGGTTTCCGTACTGGACATGCGCTCATGATATCGCTCTATACCAGTAATGTCAAGGGGCGATGTTGAAATATTGCGAACAAGGAGCTGCTCAACTTGTTTCCCACGGGAACGGTCGTTCCGGAGCCTTGGTTCAGGCCCAACGCTGCCGTATCATTCACCCCATGAAACGCTTCCTCCCCCTCGTCCTTGCCGTCGCCGCATTCGCCGGTGACCCGCCGGCCGACCCGAAGAAGGCCCCGCCCGGGGGCCAGGGGAAAGAACGGATCTTCTCGGGCGTCGTCGCCGGCGCGAACGCCTCCCAGAACGGCGCCGAGATCGCGATCGGCTGGTCGTGGGTCCTCGACGCCGACAACGTCTCCGTGAAGGACCCGATCGTCGCGGACGCCAAGGGGCGCTTCGAGAAATCCATGCCCTGGAAGGGCGAGAAGACGATGCTCGCGATGGACAAGGCGCGGAAGTCGGGGTGCGCGATCGAGATCAAGGAAGGCGATCTGGCGAAGCCGGTGACGTTTCGGCTGCAGCCGCTGGTGAAGCTGAAGATGAAAGTGACGTGCAAGGTGGCGGGGATTTCGACGGAGGGAATCCCGGTCGAGGTGAAGCTGGAAGGCGCGGGGCGGATCGGCACGGGAAACACGAAGGCCGACGGACTCGCGATCCTTGTCCCGCCGGGCGAGTACAAGCTGCGCTTCGGCAAGGAGGACTGGCAGGCGCGCGAGGTCAAGCTCACGGTTCCCGCGAGCCGCCCGGAATTTTCCGCGCCGGACGTCGAGATGACGCCGTCGCTTCTCGCCGTGAAGATGGGCCAGCCGATGCCGGAGTGGCACATCGCCGACGCGATCGGGATCCCGAAGGATACGAAGCTCGCGAGCTTCCGCGGCAAGTGGGCGCTGCTGCTGTTCTGGCGCGACGGGTGCCCGTCTTGCCGGGGCTGGGGAATCCCGAACCTGGTGAAGTTCCACGACAAGCACGCGGCGTGGAAGGACCGGCTGCAGATCGTCGCCTTCCACAACAAGGACGCGGCGAACGCGAAAGAGCTCGAGGACTTCCTGCTCAAGCAGGAGGGGATGGAGTGGGGCGTGCTCAAGCTCCCGTTCCCGGTCGTGATTGACTCGCCTGCGCCGAGCACCGTGGAAGAGTGGGGCCCCGGCGTGTTCCCGTACGTCGTGCTGCTGGACGCCGAGGGAAAGCTGGCGGCGAAAGGGCCGCTCGAGGAAATCGAGAAGCGGCTGGAGCAGGAATTCAAGTAGCGGCATAAGATCGGGCCATGCCCGACGCCGTTTCAGAGCGACGCACCGCCGTCATCGTCTTCGCGCAGGTCCTCGGGGCGCTCCCGGGAGACGCGCTGTTCGGAGAGCTGCGGTCCCGCGTCGAGCGGCACGGCGGCATCGTGGACAAGTTCATCGGCGACGTGGTGATGGCGGTGTTCGGCGCGCCGGTGGCGCGCGGCGACGACACGGCTCGCGCGATGCGGGCCGCCATCGCCATGCGTGCGGCGGCGCGCGCGGCCGGGTGCGACCTGCGCGCCGGCATCAACCGCGGCGAGGTCTTCTGGAGCAGCGTGGCCGGCGAGCGCGCGACCGCCATGGGCGACCCGGTCAACGTGGCCCAGCGGCTGCAGTCCGCGGCCTCGCCCGGGGCCGTCGTCGCCTCGCGGGCCGCGTGGGACGCCGCCGGCGATTCCTTCGAGGGCCGCTCCCTCGGCGCGCTCACCTTGAAGGGCCGCACCGAGACCGTCGAGGCGTGGGAGGTGGAATCGCTTCCCCCGGGCGCGACGCGGCGCGGGATGCCCGGGATGCGGGAGACGCCGTTCCTCGGGCGCGAGCAGTCGCTGGCCGGCCTCATGGCGCGGTTCCGGGAGGGAACCGGCGGCCTGGTGGTCGTGAGCGGCGCGGCCGGCACCGGGAAATCACGGCTCCTGGCGGAACTCAGGCGGCTCGCCCGGCTGGCGGCCGCGAGGGCCTGGGTCGCCACGGGCCGCGCCCAGGAAACCGCCGCGATCCCGCGCGCCGCTTTCGGCGAAATCGTCCGCGACGCCACCGGCGTGGACGGCGCGGCAGACCCGGAAGGGCTCGCGGCATCCCTCGTGCGCGACCTTGAGGGCCGGCCTGCTTCCGGTCTCCAGCGCCGCACCTGGGCCGACCTCATCATGCTGTCGCTCGGATTCGCCGTGCCGGGCGCCGGGGCACGCGAAATGGACCCGCTTCAGGTCCGCGGTGAAACTTCGGATGCCTGGCGGAACTGGATCCTCGCTCGTTCGGGAGGAGGACCGGCGCTCCTGTGCCTCGAGGATCTTCAGTGGGCCGATCCGTTCACGCACGAGTTGCTCGGGGACGTTGTCGCGGGCCTTCGGGGACTCCCGGTCCTTTTCGTCGGGGCCCTGCGTCCCGGCACGGAGCCGTCCGTCGCCGCACACAGGGTGGAACTCGACGACCTGCCGGCCGACGCTTCCAGGGCGATCGCGTCCGCCGTACTCGGCGCGCCGCTCGATGACAGCCTGGCGGCGTTCCTCGCCGGCCGCGCCGGGGGAAACCCGCTCTTCGTCGAGGAACTCTGCCTCTTCCTCCGCGACCGCGGGCTCGTGGCGGGCACTCCGCGGACGCTGACCGGCGACCCGGGCGGGATCCCCGGAGGGCTCCAGGACCTCCTCGTGGCGCAGGCCGACGCCCTGGCCGCTTCCTCCAAGGCCTCCATGAAAGCGGCCAGCGTCGTCGGCACCACGTTCTGGACGGGCCTCGTCGGGCGGATCCTGGGCCTCGACGGCCCCGCGGACGTGCACGAAGCCAGGTCCCGCGCCATGGTCGCCCCGCGCGAATCCTCCCTCCTTCCGGGCGATTCCGAGTTCGCCTTCCGCCACGCACTCATCCGCGAGGCCCTTTACTCGCTCCTCCCGCGCCGCGACCGGACCCGGTTCCACGGCCAGATCGCCCAGGATCTCGCCGGTCCCGGACTCCCCGCCCGGATGGACCTCCTCTCCCTGGCCGCACGCCATGCCGAGTCCGCGGGCGAACCCGCCCGCGCCGCGGAACTCTGGATGCGGGTCTACGAGGCGACCCTCTCCGAGTCCACCATCGAGCAGGGCCTCCGGGCGGCCAGCGAAGCGGCGCGACTGGGATATGGCGCCCGGGCGGTCGTGGCGGAATCGGAAGCGCTGCTGCGGCTGGGGCGCGCCCCGGAAGCGCTCCAGAAGCTCGAAGCGATCGGCGCGGGGGAGGACCCGGACCTCACGGCGCGGGTCGCCAGCGCGAAGTCCAACGCGCTTCTCGAACTCGGCCGCGTCCGGGAGGGGCTGGCCGCGGCGGAGTCTGCCCGCGCGATCGCCGTCACGGCCGCCGAGCGGTTCCGCGCCGTGCGCTCCGAGGCCCGGGCGCTCGAGATCCTCGGCCGCCGCGACGAGGCCTTCGCGCTGGTGACCCGCAGCCGCGACGAAGTCGAACGGGGAGCGCTTCCGCCCGGCCCGGCACGGGACCTCGTGCTCTCGGGGCTCTGCAATCTCGAGGCGATCATCGCCTGGTGGCGCGGGGACATGCAGCGCGGCTTCGAGGTGAACGAGCGGGCCTATGAACTGGCCTGTTCCGCGGGGAGCCGGGAGCTGACCGCCGGGGCGCTTCATAACCGGGCGATCCACATGCGCGTCGCCGGCCGCCACTCCGAGGCCATCGCTGCCGCCGAAAAGGCACTCGCGCTGCGCCGCGAGATCGGCGACCACTCGGGGATCGCGCTCTCCCTCAACTCCGTCAGCGCATGCCTGTTCACGGTCGGGCGCTTCGCGGAGGCCGCCCGTTTCGCCCGGGAATCCGCCGCGGCCGCGCGGGACGCCCGGACGCCGGAGACCCTGGCGCGCGCCCTCCTGAACCTGTCCATCACCCTCGCCAAGGCGGGGCGGCTCGACGACGCGGTGGCCGCGGCGGGGGAGGCGGTCGAGGTCCGCCGGCGGATGGGGATCCTGCGGCCGCTGGTCTTCGCGCTGACGAGCGCGGCGTATGTGTTCCTGCAGGCGCGGGAAGTGGCGAAAGCGCGGGAGGCGCTGGAGGAAGCCGACCCTGCCTCGCGAACGGAGGCGCCCGAGTACCGGGCGGAGGTGCTCTGCCACCTCTCCGAGGTGGAGGACAGGGAGGGAAACCCGGGCCGTGCGAGGGAGCATGCGGAGGAGAGCCTGAAGGAAGCGGAGAAGAGGCCCGGGGGAGGGATGGTCCCGTTCGCGTTCGAGCGGCTGAGCGCGCTGCGCCGGCGCCGGGGCGAGGCCGCGGCGGCCATTGCGCTGGCCGAGCGTGCCGTGGGGCTGCGGCGGGGGACGCCGAACGAGGCGCTGGCCTTGACGGCGCTGGCGCGGGGACGCCTCGCTGCCGGCGACGCGGCCGGCGCGGCGACGGCGGCATGCGAAGCGGCCACCGGCGCGGCCCGGCTGGGAGCGCGGCTGGACGAGATGGAAGCGAGGCGCGCGTGGGCAGCGGCGCTTCGGGAACTGGGGAGGCCTGAAGAAGCGTCCACGGAGGCGAGCGCGGCCCTGGAGATCGCGAGGTCTACCGGCGCCGCGCGCCTTGCGGCGGAGGTCGAGGCCGGCAGCGAATGAGCCTTTCGGGATCGCGCGGGGCGGCGTAATCTGTAGCTGCCACAGGAAGGGGGCCGTATGCGCCGCGTCGCTCTCGTGACGGGAGGAAACAGGGGAATCGGCCTCGCCGCGTGCCGAGGACTGGCCAGCGCGGGGCTCGACGTGGTGCTGGCGAGCCGGGAAGCGGCGGCGGGCGAGGAAGCCGCGCGGTCGCTGAGGGGAACGGGCGTCCACGTCCGCGTCGTGGCGCTCGACGTCTCGAAGCCCGCGGCCATCGCCTCGACGCTTCACTTCCTCAAGGCCGAGCAGATCCACATTGACGTGCTGGTGAATAATGCCGGCGTGTATTCCCAGGAGCCGGCGTTGGGGGACAGCGATGCGCCGTTCAGGGAAGCGTGGGAAGTCAACGTGATGGGGCCGCTCACGCTGTGCCGGGCGCTGATCCCGGCGATGAAGAAGGCGAAGTACGGGCGGGTCGTAAACGTCTCGAGCGGGTACGGGGCGTTCGCGGAGGCGATGCAGGGGCCGCCGGCGTACGCGGTGACGAAGGCGGCTCTGAACGCGCTGACGGTCAAGGTGGCGGCCGAGGCGGGGCCGCACGTGAAGGTCAACTCGATGTGCCCGGGGTGGGTGCAGACGCGGATGGGCGGGTCGGGGGCGCCGCTGACGCCGGAGCAGGGGGCCGACACGATCGTCTGGCTCGCGACGCTTCCCGACGATGGCCCGACGGGAGGCTTCTACCGGGAGCGGCAGGTCACGGCGTGGTAGCGACCGCGGGGCCGGGCTCGTCGGCGGGCTGGCCGTACCAGAGGCGGCCGCCGGTCCCCATCATCAGCACGGCGACACCTCCCGCGAGGATCGGGAGGTGCCCGATGAGCTCGACGAAGCCGAAGATGCAGAAGGTCGTGACGAGAAGCGCGAAGACCGCGATCGACAGGAGCCGCGTCGTCACGCCCAGAACGAACAGCACGCCGATCGCGATTTCGACCGCCGCCGCCGCCAGGACGTAGTGCGCATCGGTGTGCCACGCGAACCCGAGGCGCTTCGGGAAATTCAGGTTCCAGTCCGCGACGATCTTCATGCTGACCAGCGGGTTGACGAGCTTATTGTTGATCGCGAGGACGGCGAGGTTGAGTCCCAGGATGACGCGGAGGAGGGAGACGGCATTGCGTTCCTGCGACGGGGAAGGAGCGGGGACGCCGCGCAGGGAGTCTACGGAGAGCGCGCCGCGCCCGGCGATCCCGAGGTAGACCGCGAACCCGACCACGTCGAGGTAGTCCATCCACGAGCGGAGTCCCCAGAGCGCCGCGCTCGGGATGAAGAGGACCAGGAGGGCGAGGGCCGCGGCGCGCGTCCAGGCGCCGAGGATGAACGCCGCCCCGAGCGCGATCTGCGCGCCGGCCACGGCCAGGGCCGCGCCGGGCGGGAGCGCCGCGTCGAGCCGCAGGTCCGGCGCGATGAACGTGCGCGTGAGGCCGGCGACGACGAGGACGATCCCTGTCGTCACGCCGACCAGCGGCGGCGCCGCCTTCCGCATCGCCAGCAGCCTCCGGCAAAGCGCTTCCCCGACCCGGCGCTTCCGGAAATAACGGTCGACCGCGAACCCGGCGCCGACCAGCGCCGCCGCGGCCAGGAGCGAGCCGGCGATCTCGGGGAAGAAGCGATTCAGCGGGGCCGGGCGCGGTTCCGACTGGAGCCGCCGGACCTCGTCGCCCGGAATCAGCCACTTCTCGTGCGCCTGGACCGGCGCGCACAGCGCCGTCCAGAGCAGCGCGACGGCGGGCCAGGCCCGCAGCCGGAGATTCGGCATGGGTTCTCTTTCCTGTGGCGGTCCTTCCCCGAGGCGGGTCCTTGTACCAGAAGCGCCCGGCCGCGTCATCGGCGCTTGCAGTACAGCGCTTCCCCTCGCCCGGTTTCGCCCGCCCTCTGACTACTTCACGACCTTCCCGCTCTGTGGTCCAATGGGCGCTTCAAGAAAGGAGACCCCACCATGGCACGCGTCATCGAATCCACGCCGGGGTTTGTCTTCGGCGCTTACGAGAAGGTCCGGAAGAACATCGAGATCGTGAAGCGGCGGCTGGGGCGGCCGCTGACGTATGCGGAGAAAGTTTTCTACGGGCACCTGCACGACGCGGAGAAGTCGGAGCTGAAGGCGGGGGAGTCGTACGTGCTGCTGAATCCCGACCGCGTGGCGATGCAGGACGCGACGGCGCAGATGGCGTTGCTGCAGTTCATGAGCGCGGGGAAGGACTCGGTGGCGGTGCCGTCGACGGTGCACTGCGACCACCTGATCCGGGCGTTCAGCGGGGCGGCGGCGGACCTGGCGACGGCGGAGAAGGAGAACCAGGAGGTCTACCAGTTCCTGAAGGACGTGTCGTCGAAGTACGGGATCGGGTTCTGGGGCCCGGGGAGCGGGATCATCCACCAGGTGATCCTGGAGAACTACGCGTTCCCGGGCGGGATGATGATCGGGACGGACAGCCACACGCCGAACGCGGGCGGGCTCGGGACGTTCGCGTGCGGCGTCGGCGGGGCGGATGCGGTGGACGTGATGGCGGGGTTCCCGTGGGAGGTGCTGCACCCGAGGATCGTGGGCGTGCGGTTGACCGGGGAACTGTCCGGCTGGACGGCGCCGAAGGACGTGATCCTGTGGGTCTGCGGGCAGCTGACGTGCGAGGGCGGGACGAACAACGTGGTCGAGTATTTCGGTCCCGGCGTGAAATCGCTCTCGTGCACGGGCAAGGGAACGATCACGAACATGGGCGCCGAGCTCGGCGCGACGACCTCGATCTTCCCGTTCGACGAGCGGATGGACACGTACCTGCGCGGCACGAGCCGCCGCGACCTCGCGGACCTCGCGAAGAAGAACGCGGAAATGCTGCGCGCCGACGACGACGTCGAGCGCAAGCCCGAGAAGTACTTCCATAAGGTGCTGGAGCTCGACCTGTCGAAGCTCGAGCCGCACATCGTCGGCCCGCACACTCCCGACCTCGCGCGGCCGGTCTCGAAGATGGCGGAGGCCGTGAAGAAGGAAGGCTATCCCGACCGGATCTCCTTCTCGCTCGTCGGCTCCTGCACGAATTCCTCGTACGAGGACATCGCCCGCGCCGCCGACGTCGCCGACCAGGCGATCGCCCACGGCTCCAAGGCCGCCGGCCCCGTCATGGTGACGCCCGGTTCCGAGCAGATCCGCGCCACCATCGAGCGCGACGGCCTCATGGCCAAGCTCAACGCCATCGGCAGCACCGTCCTCTCCAACGCTTGCGGCCCCTGCATCGGCCAGTGGAAGCGCGCCGACGTGGACGCCAAGGCCAAGAGCATCGAGAAGAACTCGATCCTGACGACCTACAACCGCAACTTCCCGAAACGCAACGACGGCTTCGCGGAAACGATGGCCTTCATCGCGAGCCCGGAGATCACGGTCGCCATGGCGATCGGCGGGCGGATGTCGTTCAACCCGCTGACCGACCCGATCGTCGGCAAGGACGGCAAGGAATGGAAGCTGACGCCGCCGAAGAAGGCGCCCGAGCTGCCGCCGAACGGCTTCGTGCGGAGCGTCGAAGGGTATCACCCGCCCGCCGAGGACGGCTCGAGCGTCGCCGTCAAGGTCGCGCCCGACTCCGACCGCCTCCAGATCCTGGAGCCCTTCGCGAAATGGGACGGCAAGGACTTCGAGAAGTGCCCGCTGCTGCTGAAGGCGAAGGGGAAGTGCACGACGGACCACATTTCGCAGGCCGGCGTGTGGCTGCGCTACCGCGGGCACCTCGACAAGATCAGCGACAACATGTACCTCGGCGCGATCAACGCCTTCACGGGCGCGGCCGGGACGACGGTGAACCAGCTTTCCGGCGAGAAGAACGTCACGACCCCGAAAGTGGCCCGGGATTACAAGGCCAAGGGGCTGCGCTGGGTCGTCGTCGGCGACCAGAACTACGGCGAAGGCTCCAGCCGCGAGCACGCGGCGATGAGCCCGCGCCTGCTCGGCGCGGCGGCGATCCTCGTGAAGAGCTTCGCGCGCATCCACGAGACGAATCTCAAGAAGCAGGGCGTCCTGCCGATCACGTTTGCGAATGCAGCGGACTATGACAAGGTACAGGAGGGCGACCGGGTCTCGGTGCTCGGGCTCGCGACGATGGCGCCGGGCAAGCCGCTGGCGGTCAAGCTGCACCACGCCGACGGCAAGACCGACGAGTTCCCCGTGAAGCACACGTTCAATGACGAGCAACTCGGCTGGTTCAAGGCGGGTTCGGCCCTGAACATCCTCCGGAAGAAATAAAAACATCCACTGTGGAATGAGGGACTTTCCGTGACCCAGCCCGGCCTCGCTTCCTCGAGCAACGAGCTCGTCCGCGTCTTCCGCGAAATCGGACGGGCCGGCCTGTCGGCGCCGGGCCTCCCCGAGTCCCTCTCGGAAATGCTCGCCGCCGTCGCCACCGTCCTCCCCGACACCTGCCTCTCCATCATGCTGTTCGACCAGGACCGCCGCGACCTCATCACCGTCGCCCACCGCGGCCTCAACGAAACCGGCCTCCAGATCCGCTTCAAGGCCGGCGAAGGCCTCGCCGGCTGGGTCGCCACGCGCCTCCAGCCCGCGATCCTCAACGAGCCGTCCGAGGACCCGCGCTTCGTCCAGACCCCGGGGACCTCGCCGCCGATCAAGGCGATCATCTGCGTGCCGCTCTATGCGATGAGCCTGTGCGCCGGGGTGTTCAACGTCCACTCCGCGACGCGTTCGTTCGCCCCCGACGACGCCGACCTCGTCGAGCTCCTCGCCGCCCTCATGTCCGCCGAAATCCAGCGCCGCCGCATGGCCCAGCTCATCCTCACCGACAGCCTCACCCAGGTCGGCAACCGCCGCTCCTTCGAGAACGTCCTCCGCATCGAGATCGCCCGCGCCCTCCGCTACGGCAACGCCCTCTCCGTCGTCGGCGTCGACATGGACAACATGCGCGAACTCAACGCCCAGCACGGCGACCGCACCGGCGACGTCGTCCTCCGCCAGGTCTCCGCCCTCCTCCGCTCCCTCCTCCGCACCCCCGATCACCTCTTCCGCATCGGCGGCGACGAGTTCGGCATCCTCCTCCCCGAAACCGACGCCACCGGCGCCGCACGCTTCGCCGAACGCGCCCGCTCCGCCATCGAAGCGCTCAAGCACGAAGCCCTCCCCGCCGGCCTCAAGGTCACCGCCAGCATCGGCGTCACCAGCTACCAGAGCGGCGAAGAGTCCGAACGCATCATCGCCCGCATGGACGATGCCGAGATGAAGGCCAAGCAGGCCGGGCGGAACCGGTTCGTGGTCGAGTAAGCGCCGTCAGCGCTGGCCCGCCGGCGCGACCGCTTCCAGCCGCGGCCTCTTCGCCCGAAGGTCCTTCTCGATCTCCCGCCCCGACCAGACGCGGCCGATGAAGTGCCTGCGGTACCACCTCGCGGCGTCGGCCATGCGCGTCCACCGGCTGCGCGCGTCGGTCCCGGGGAGCGGCCGCTGCCAGGCGTCGTCCGTCCCCGGAAGGCCGAGCGACTGCGCCAGCGCCGCGGCGATGCGCGCGTGCCCCTCGGCGTTGACGTGGAAGCGGTCTTCGGACCACAGTCGCGGGTCGGAACCGATCGAGTGCGCGGCGAAGTCCACGAGGCGGGCGCGGGAAGACGCGGCGGCCTCGCGGATCGCGTCGTTCATGCCGCGGACGCGGCGGGCGAGGAAGCGGCCGATCGGCATGACTCCGGTGAGGTCGGGGAGCGTGAATGTGAGCACGACCGCGCCGCTTGCCACGAGCGCCGCGAACATGCGCTCCAGTTCCGCGCGCAGCGCCGCGGTTTCGAAGCCGCGCTCGAGGATGTCGTTCGACCCCGCGAAGAGCGTCGCGAGCCCCGGCTTCATCTCCATCGCCGGCCCGAGCTGCTCTTCCCGGATCTCGCGCGACAGCTTCCCGCGGACGCCGAGGTTCGCGTACATCAGCCCGCCCTGCGCCGCCGCCACGCGCTCCGCGAGCCGGTTGGCCCAGCCGCGGTAGCCGCCCGCGCCGTCGGGGTCCTCGAGCCCCTCGGTGGAACTGTCGCCGATCGCGACGTAGCGCTCGAACCGGTGCAAGGCGGCTACTGGACCTTCTCGTAGTGCCAGTTGAACCCGTCGGGGTGGTTCTCGCTGATCGTCAGCTCCTTTCCCTCGCGGACCGAGATGACATCGGGGAAGCCTCCCCGCGCAATGTGCCAGTTGTCGTTCCCGAAAATCGACTTCCCGCGCCCGATCCGGAACGCCACCGTCGACTCGAGCTTCCCGTTTTTCCAGGTCTCGACCTTGTTCTCCTTCGTGATCACGAGCGTCTCGTCCGGCACCGGCTTGCCCTCCCCGCCGCCGCCCATCCCGCCGCTCGAACCCTTCAGCTTCCATTTCCCGTAGAACTCGTCCGGCAGGGAAGCGACTTCCTTGAGGCCGGTCAGCGGATCGATCTCGTCGTGCGGGACTTTCAAGTCGTCCGGGGGCGGCGTCTCTTTCGGCGCAGGCGTTCCGCTACCCTCGCCCGGTTTCGGCGCCGGCGTGCCGGCAGGCGGCGGAGGAGCGGGAGGCGCCGGCTTACGATCGCACGCCGTCAGGGCGAAGAGGGCGAGCCCACAGGCGATGAGCGATTCGAACTTCATATTCCGTTCTCCTCAACTTGGTGGAAATCGTCGATTCCCGCACGGCGCGAACCCGGGATGCTACTTCCTGTGCTCCCACCAGTACGCAATATCCCGCGCGAACCACAGGTACACGAACACCACCAGCAGCCCGATCCCGAAGCCGACGTACTTCCTGCGGAACGATTTGATGCGCCACCGCAGCTCCGCCGGCCACTCGGCCTCCGGTAGGTCCCTTCCGCATTTCGGGCAGAAGACGCGCGGGAACAGGTAGGCCATGGTGGAGAAGCGGCCGGTCATTTCGTAGACGAGGTCGCGCTGGCGCGAATTGACGAGGGGTTCGCCGCAGGAGGGGCAGGGGAAACTCACTTGACGAGCCCCTCGAGCTCGGCCTGGAGCGCGCGCCACGCGGAGAACTCGCCGCGGACTTTCTCGAACGCTTCCATGAGAGGGATCGTCACCGCGCGGCGGTAGATCGACTCGAGCGACGTGCGGAAATGGTCGGCGGCGCGCTCGGCGACTTCGCGGGAAGCGCGGGAGACGTCGCGGCGGGCGAGCGCGGACTCGAACAGGTAGATTCCAACGGGGGCGACGCCGGCGGTGGCGATGGTGGAGAAGAGCGCGCCGGAGGCGGCGAGCTCGGTGGCGAACACGGCGGCGGCGGCGCCCGCGCCTCCCGCGGCGGTGGCGGGGAGGATGTGCTGCGCGATCTTGCCCTTGCCGCGCCAGCGCTGCCCCTCATGCTCGCGGGAAAGCTCTTCCTCGAGCCGCAGCAGCGCGTCTTCCTTCGCGGCCGCGAAAACTTTCTCGTCGGGCGCGGCGGGCGGGCGGCACGCCTCGGGGAGCTTCTTGAAGAACACCGTCGCGTCGTGGTGGTCGTTCCAGATCCGCGAGTGGACCTTCTGCCCCGCCGCGGCGCCGGCCTCCGCGCGGATCTGCCCGGCGAGATCGCGCCAGTCCTTCACGGCGGCGGGCCTGAAGCGCCATTCGGCGACCATGCCGACGGGGCCGGGGAGGAGGGAGGCGAAGCGGTCGCGGAACCGGTCGCGGATCGCCTTGGCGAGGTCGCGCGAAAAGATGTCGGGGCCGAGCTGGATGCGGAGCCAGCGGAGGAATTCCTCCTGGCGGCCGGAGAGCGCGGCTTCCTCGGCGCGGAGCTGCTCGAGGCGGCCCGGGAGCGCCATGGCGTCGGAGACGGAGCGGGCGGCGGCCTGGAGGAAGCGGAAGATGTCGGCGGACTTGAGTTCGCGGACGAACTTCTCGGTGAACTGGGTGCGGAGGAACTCGGCGAAGGCGGCGAACCCGGCGTGGGCGGCGCCCTGGAGGGCGGAGACGGGGAAGATCTGCGGGGCGTCGATGCCGTCGCCGCGCAGCGTGGTCGCGAGGTCCTCGAGGCACAGCTTGAGCTGGTCGGCCGGGATTGCGTCGGCCTTGTTGAACACCACGACGAAGCGCGCGCGGATCTTCGACTCGCGCGAGAGGTAGTCGCGGTGCAGGAGGCCGTCGTTGTACTTGTCGGGGTCGACGACCCAGAGCGCGAAGTCGGCGCGCGGGAGGATGCGGTCGACGAGGGCCCGGTGCTCGAGGGCGCGCGAGTCGAAATCCGGCATGTCCACCAGCACGAGGTGTTTCAACGCTTCCTCGGTGTGCGGCACCGCCCGGATCTCCGGCGCGAACTCCGCCGCCTCCGCCGCGTGCGCCTCGTGGACGTACGCCGCCGGCTGCGCCGTCGTCGGCCGCCGCCGCGACGCTTCGCTGATCGCCCGCCCCGCGATCGCGTTGATGAGCGACGACTTCCCGACCCCCGTGCCGCCCAGCAGCACCGCGCGCAGCGGCCGCTCGATCGCCTCGACCCGCGCCTTCGCGTCCGCGAACGCCTTCAGCGCCGGCTCCCGGTCCGGCAGCGCCCGCGACTCCGCCACGAACGCGGCGGCGCGGTCGATCCAGCCGAGAAGCGCTTCCTTGAAGGTGTTCATTTGGCGAGGGCATCCAGCAGGGCGGGGACGTCTCGGCGGAGTTCCTCGAGGTCGACTTCGAGGCCGGGGAGGCCTGCGAGGCCGGCGTCTTCCTTCGCGAAGGCGTCGGCCCAGCGCGCGCCCTGGGCCCTGGCGATGTCGGCGAAGATCGCGAGGAACTTCTCGCGGCCGCGTTTTTCGAGGTCGCGGACGAGGTCCCAATTGATGGCGCCGACGAAGACCTTGTCGAGGAAGACGAAGAGCGGGCCGGCGGCGAGGCCCTCGACGAGGGTGAAAGCGCCGCCGGAGTGGGCCATGAACGTGACGCTGAGGGAGACGTAGAGGATCTGCATGACGAAGAGCTGGACGCTCTTCTTGCCCTTGATGTCGCCGACGAGGCGTTCGAACTCGCCTTTCTTCCAGGCCTCGAACTCGGCGAGCCCCTTTTCGTAGCGGCTTTCGACTTCGGCGGCGGGGAGGAGCGAGGCGGCGAATTCCTTCGAGGCGGCGAACGTGGCGTTGCAGGCCTTCGCGAGGCGTTCGTGGGCGAGGCCGAGCTGTTTGCGCGCGGCCTGGCGGTTGTTCTCGTGGACGCGGGCGAGGGCGTTTTCGATCGCCGGCTTGTTCTTCGAGAGCGCGCGGCCGAGCGAGCCGGTGACGCGGTCGAACAGCGCGGTGAGCGGGCCGATGACCTTGTTCGAGAGGAACCCGATGACGGAGAAGAGGTGGTCGCGGACGGCCTGGGAGACGCGCTCGAGGTCGTTGGACTGGTCGAGCTTGACCTCGTCGACGAGCGCTTTTTCCGCGACCTTCGCCTCCGCCGCGGCGACGGCGCGCCCCGAGCGGATCGCCACGGCGGCGGCGCGCATCGCGACGAGCACCGGGTCGTCGAGGCTGTCGGAGAGCGCGCGCCACGAGCGCCGGAGCTCGGCGAGGCGCAGGCGGTCGGCGGCGTCGCCGAGCAGGAAGCGCTTGAGGATCTCCTCGAGGCGGCCGCGCGCGGCGGGGTCGGCGAGCATCCCGGCGGATGCGGCGGCCGGGTCGCGGGGAAGCTCAACGACGTCCGCACCCTCGAGCAGCCGCCGGAAGTCCTCCAGGGCGGCGTCGCCCGGCTCCGCGCGGTTGAACACGAACGCGCACGCCTTGCCGTCGGCCTTCGCGCGGCGGATCGCCTTCCACGACTCCTCGTCCGCATACTTTGAAGGGTTCACGACGAAAATCAGCAGGTCCGCAAGCCGGTACAGGTCCTCGGCGACGCGCCGGTTCTCCTTCTCCACCGAATCGTAGTCCGGCGCGTCCACCAGCACGACCGACGCCAGCGCCGCTTCGTCGTGCGCCAGCAGCTCGACCGCCATCGATCCGGCCTTCGGCTGCCCGGGCGTCGCCGCCTTCTTCGTGTACGCCGGCAGGAAATCCGGCCCTTCCAGCGCCGCCGTCGCGGACCGGTGGTGGTAGAGCAAGGGCTCCGTCGTGCACGGCCTCCGCACCGACGTCTCGGTCACTGCCTTCCCGGCGAGCGTGTTCAGGATCGTCGACTTCCCGACCCCGGTCCCGCCGTAGAGCACCACGACCGCCGGCGCCCCGATCCCGCGCCCGAGCCGGAACCGGACATGGTCGTCCAGCCGCTTCCGCGCCTCCGCCAGCGCCGCGGCGGCTTTTCCGTCCGCGTCCGCCCAGCCGGGAACCCTCGCCGCCTTCAGCGCCGCTGCCAGCGACTCCAGGCGCTCCAGGGCGCGGAGGCGAAGCGGTTCGAAATCGAGGCGGGGGGAGGGCATGGGTGGGGAAGTGTAACTGCCTTCAGCAAGGCGGGTTGCGAGATTTGGGACTCCGGAGGCCGCTGCAAAATTGACCTTCCGGCTCCCGCGTCCCTACAATGGCCGGACTTCAAAGGAGCCCGCAACCATGGCCAACGGCCCTTCACTTTACGAAACCGCCGTCCTTCAGTTCGAACGCGCGGCGGACGCCACAAACCTGACCCCGTATGTTCGCGAGATCCTGCGCCACCCGAAGAACGAGGTCCTGGTGAACTTCCCGGTCCTCCTGGACAACGGGACCTACAAGGTCTTCCCGGGCTACCGCATCCAGCACAACAACGTGCTCGGCCCGTTCAAGGGCGGCATCCGGTACCACCCTTCGGTGAACATCGACGAAGTCCGGGCGCTGGCGGCCTGGATGACGTTCAAGTGCGCGCTGGCGGGGCTGCCGTTCGGCGGGGCGAAGGGCGGGGTGGCGGTCGATCCGCGGGCGTTCTCGCCCGGCGAGATGACGCGCATCACGCGGCGCTTCACGAGCGCGCTGGGCTCGAATATCGGGCCCGAGCACGACATCCCGGCGCCGGACGTCGGGACGAACGCGCACACGATGGTGCTGATGATGGACACGTTCATGAACAGCCAGGCGACGGCGACCCGGCAGGCGTCGTGGGGCGTCGTCACCGGGAAGTCGCTGACCTGCGGCGGGTCGGAAGGGCGCGAGAAGGCGACCGGGCAGGGCGTCCAGATCACGCTGGAGAGCTTCGCCAAGGAAGCCAAGGTCGAGATCGAGAAGGCCACGTTCTCCATCCAGGGGTTCGGCAACGTCGGCTCGTTCGGCGCCGTCGCCATCGCCGAGATGGGCGCGAAACTCACCGCGGTCCAGGATCACACCGGCTCGATCAAGAACGAGAAGGGGATCGACGCGAAGGCGCTGTTCGAGTACTTCCGCAAGAACGGCGGCATCAAGGGCTACCCCGAGGCCGGCGCGTGCTCGAGCGAGGATTTCTGGAAGACGAAGGTCGACGTGCTCGTCCCCGCGGCGTTCGAGAACCAAATCACCGAGCAGAACGTGGGCTGGATCGACGCGAAGATCATCGCCGAGGGCGCGAATGGCCCCGTGACGATGGCGGCCGAGAAGAAGCTGCTCGAGCGCGGGACGATCTTCATCCCGGACATCCTGTGCAACGCCGGCGGCGTGACGGTCAGCTACTTCGAGTGGATCCAGAACAAGCGCAGCGAGCACTGGGACCTCGACGAGGTCGACCAGCGCCTGAAGAAGCAGCTCACGCGCGCGTGCCAGAACGTGAAGAAGGAAGCCAAGCGGCTGAAGTGCGATTTCCGCACGGCGGCGTACGCGGTCGGCCTGCAGCGGATCGAGGCGGCGTACCTCGAGCGCGGCATCTTCCCGTAGCGCGAACCCAAGACGAAAAAACCGCGGCGCGAGCCGCGGTTTTTTTGTTTTCTGCCGCCGGTTACTTCTTCAGCGCCTTCTTGCTCTTCGCTCCCTCGTGCCGGGCGATCTTGCGCGTCACCGACTTCCCGGGGCGCAGCCCCTGCGTCAGCACCTCCGCCACGATCCCCTCGGCGATCGGCTTGCGCATGAGGCCGATGCAGCCGAGCTTGAGCGCCTGTTCGGCGGCGCGCTCGTTGTTGGCGCCGACGATGGCGATGACGGGGACTTCGCGGAACGCGCGGTTCTTGAAGAACACTTTCAGCTCGTCCCAGGATTTCGGGACGTCGGTGTTCCACACGACGAGGTCGGGCGTGATCTTGCGGAGGCTGTCGCGCGCGTCCTGGGGCGTGAGCGCGAGGTGCGGGATGTTGCCCATCTCCTCGATGCAGTCTTCGAACATGAGGAGGTCGTCGACGATGTCGTCGACGATAAGGATGTTCTTGATCGGCGCCTGGTGCATCTCACCTCGGGGGGAGTGGAAGAGCGGCGGATTCTACGGACGCGGGGGGAGGGTGTAAAGCGAAGCCGGGAGTGAGAAGGGAAAAAAGTTAGGAGATGGGAGTCGGGAGACGGGAGTCAGGGCGGCTGAGAAAGGCGCGGGAAGGGGCGATTTCAATTTGGAATTTCAGAATGAAATAGCTATCCCATTGCGCTAAGTTCCCGCCCACCAAGGACATGCAGATGAAGATGGAAGACGGTCTGGCCTGCACCCGCGCCCGTATTGGCGATCGTCCGGAAGTCCTTCAGCCCTTCCTGCGCGGCGACGTCGCGAACCCCTTTGAGCAGCGCGACGGCAATCGCGGGATCTTTCAACTCCGCCAGCGAATCCATGTGCTTCTTCGGCATCACCAGCACGTGCACCGGCGCCTGCGGGGCGCGGTCGCGGATCGCCAGGACCTCGTCGTTCTCCAGCACCTTCGCGGACGGAACTTCGCCCGCGATGATACGGCAGAAAATGCAGCTCATCGGGCCTCCTTTCACCCGTATTGAATCTCGGATCGCGATGCGCGCAACGAATCCCCGCTTCCCGCTTCCTCCTCCGCGGAGCTACGATGCCCCTGTGACCGAGCCCCTCGCCGACCGCCTCCGCCGTCCCCTGCGCGACCTCCGCATCTCGGTGACGGACCGGTGCAATTTCCGCTGCACCTACTGCATGCCGCGCGAGGTCTTCGGGCCGAACTACGCGTTCATGGAGCGCAACGAGCTCCTGTCCTTCGAAGAGATCACGCGGCTCGCCCGCGTGTTCCGCGCCCTCGGGATCGAGAAAATCCGGCTGACCGGCGGCGAGCCGACGCTTCGAAGGGAACTCGACAAGCTCGTCCGCATGCTCGCGCAGATCCCGGGGCTCGACCTCACGCTCACGACCAACGGCTCGACGCTCGAGAGCCTCGCCCGGCCGCTCGCCGCGGCGGGGCTGAAGCGCGTCACGGTGAGCCTCGATTCGCTCGACGACGCCGTCTTCGCGAAGATGAACGACGCGAATTTCCCGGTCGCCCGCGTCCTCGCCGGGATCGACGCCGCCTCGGCCGCCGGCCTCAAGCCGGTGAAGGTCAACTGCGTCGTGAACCGGCGCGTCAACCTGGGAAGCGTGCTCGACCTCGCGCGTCACTTCCGCGGCACCGGCCACGTCATGCGCTTCATCGAGTTCATGGACGTCGGCACCTCGAACGGCTGGCGTCTCGACGACGTCGTGCCGTCGCGCGAACTGGTCGAGCTGGTCGGGCGCGAGTGGCCGATCGAGCCCCTCGGGGCCAACTACCCCGGCGAGGTCGCGACCCGCTGGCGTTACCGCGACGGCGCCGGCGAGGTCGGGTTCATCTCGTCCGTCACGCAGCCGTTCTGCCGCTCATGCAACCGCGCCCGCCTCTCCGCGGACGGCCGGCTGTTCACCTGCCTGTTCGGCGTCCAGGGACACGACCTCCGCGGCCCGCTGCGCGCCGGGGCATCGGACGAGCAGCTTTCCGGGACGGTCGCCCAGGCTTGGCGCCAGCGGGAAGATCGGTACTCCGAGCAGCGTTCGTCGGAGACTTCGGGGTTGCCGAAGATCGAGATGTCGTACATCGGAGGCTGAAAGGCGGGGGGCCGCAGAGGCCCCGTTCCCCCTCCCGCTTTCGCTTCACGCCCCTCGCGCACAGGGATATCTTGGCTCTTTCCCGCCCATCACGGAGAAACTCTTCCATGGAATACCGCGTCGAAAAAGACTCCCTCGGCGAACTCAAGGTCCCCGCTGCGGCGTACTACGGCGTGCAGACGCAGCGCGCGGTCGAGAACTACCCGATTTCCGGCCTCCGGCCGTTGCCCGCGTTCGTGAAGGCGACGATCCAGATCAAGAAGGCGGCGGCGAAGGTCCACAAGGGGCTGAAGCTCCTGTCGAAGGAAAAGGCCGACGCGATCGTGAAGGCGGCCGACGAGGTGCTCTCCGGCCTTCACGCGGACCAGTTCGTCGTCGACATCTTCCAGGCCGGCGCGGGCACTTCCCACAACATGAACTGCAACGAGGTGCTCGCGAGCCGTGCGTGCGAAATCCTCGGGGGGAAGCGCGGGGACGCGAAGCTGTGCTCGCCGAACGACGACGTGAACATGGGGCAGTCGACGAACGACGTGATCCCGACGGCGATCCGGCTGGCGGCGCTCGACGTGCTGCCGGGGCTGGTGAAAGCGGCGGAGCGGCTGGGGGCGAGCTTCCGCAAGAAGTCGAAGGAGTTCGACGACATCGTGAAGACGGGGCGGACGCACCTCCAGGACGCGGTGCCGGTGCGGCTCGGTCAGGAATTCGGCGCGTACGCGTTCAACGCGGAGCGGCATGCGAAGCGGCTGGCGGAGAGCGCGGACGGGCTGCGCGAGCTGGGGCTGGGCGGCAGCGCGGCGGGGACGGGGCTGAACGTGCATGCGGAGTACCGGCCGCGGGTCGCGAAGGCGCTGTCGGAGCAAACCGGCGAGAAGCTGCGCATGGCGGGGGACTACTTCGAGGCGATGCAGTCGATGCGCCCGATCCAGGAAGTCGCCCTCGCGATCCAGAGCTTCGTGCTCGACCTGACGCGCATCTGCAACGACCTGCGCATGCTCTGCAGCGGCCCGCTCACGGGGCTCGCGGAAATCAAGGTGCCGGCGGTGCAGCCCGGCAGCTCGATCATGCCGGGCAAGATCAACCCTTCGATCCTCGAGATGGTCAACCAGCTCGGCTTCGCCATCCTCGGCCGCTGCCAGACCGTCAGCTACTGCGCGCAGGCGGGGCAGCTCGAGCTCAACGTCATGATGCCGATCATCGGGTACGAGCTGATCAGCTCGATCCAGTGGCTCGCCAACGGCGTCAACGTCCTCTGCGAGCGCTGCGTGGACGGCATCATCGCCGACGCCGAGCGCTGCAAGTACTACACGGACATCAACGCGACGGTCGGCACCGCGCTCAACCCCCACCTCGGTTACCTCAAGGTCGCCGAGTGCATCAAGGAAGCGCTGGCGAAGAAGAAGTCGATCGTGGATATCGTGGTCGAGAAGGGGCTGATGCCGCGCGAGAAGGTGCTGGAGATCCTCGACGCGAAGAAGCTCACCGAGCCCGGGCTCCATGAATAGCTCGGCCGGCGAGGGGACGGGGTTGAAGACGCTCAACTGGATCGACGGAAAGTGGGCGGGCGCCGACGGCGGCGCCACGTTCGCCGTCCGCAACCCCGCTTCCCTCGAGGAAATCGCGCGCGTTCCCGATTGCGGGGCCATTGAGGCCCGGCGGGCGCTCGATGCCGCTGCGGCGGCGTTTCCCGCGTGGGCGGCGCTTCCGGCGCTCGATCGCGCCAACATCCTGTTCCACGTCTACGCGCAGATGCTGTCGCAGGCGCGCGAGCTGGCGGCGCTCCTCACGGCGGAGAACGGCAAGCCGATCAAGGAGGCGCTCGCCGAGGTCCAGTACGCCGCGGATTTCGTGCGGTGGAGCGCCGAGGAGGCCCGGCGCGTGTACGGCGAGACGATCCCGGCGGCGGTGGCGGGGAAGCGCCACCTCGTGCTGAAGCAGCCGCTGGGGGTGGTGGCCGCAATCACCCCGTGGAATTTCCCCTCGGCGATGATCACGCGCAAGGTGGCGCCGGCTCTGGCGGCAGGGTGCACGGTGGTGATCAAGCCCGCGGAGCAGACGCCGCTGTCGGCGCTCGCGCTGGCCGAGCTGTTCGCGGAGGCGAAGCTGCCGCCGGGGGTGCTGAACGTCATCACGGGGAACCCGGAGCCGATCGCGAAGGAGATGCTGGCGCACCCGAAGGTCCGCAAGATCGCCTTCACGGGGAGCACCGAGGTCGGAAAGCTTCTGATGCGCGGCGCGGCGGACGGCCTCAAGCGCGTCTCGCTCGAGCTCGGCGGCCACGCGCCCTTCATCGTGTTCGCCGACGCGGACCTCGACAAGGCCGCGGACGGGTGCATCGCGAACAAGTTCCGGAATGCGGGGCAGACGTGCATCTGCGCGAACCGCGTCTATGTGCAGCAGGAGGTCCACGACACGTTCGCGAAGAAACTCGCGGAGCGCGCTTCCACGCTGGTCGTCGGCAACGGGATGGACGAGAAGACGCAGGTGGGGCCGATGATCGACGCGGCGGGGCTGAAGAAAGTGTCGGAGCACGTCGAGGACGCGCGTCGGCGCGGGGCGAAAGTGCTGTGCGGTGGGGGAGTGAAGGACGCGCGGTGGTTCGAGCCGACGGTGCTGACGGGCGTCGCGCCGGAGTCGAGGATCCTGCGCGAGGAGACGTTCGGGCCGGTGGCGCCGGTGGTGCCGTTCAAGACGGAAGAAGAGGTCGTGCGGCTGGCCAACGACACGCCGTACGGGCTGGCGGCATACTTCTACACGAAGGACGTCTCCCGGCTGTTCCGGGTCGCCGAGGCGCTCGAGTACGGAATCGTCGGCGCCAACGACCCTTCTCCCGGCGTCCCGCAGGCGCCGTTCGGCGGGATGAAGGAAAGCGGGATGGGGCGCGAAGGCGGGAAGTGGGGGCTGGAGGAATACGTTGAAGTGAAGCATGTCTCGATCGGGATCTGACACCGCCACGGCTCAGGAGGAAGGTCCATGCCGAAGATCGCGCTGATTCTCTCGGGTTGCGGAGTACAGGACGGGTCGGAGATTCACGAGGCGGTGCTTTGCCTGGTCGCGCTTCAGAAAGCCGGCTCCGACATCGTCTGCTGTGCGCCGGACATGGAGTTCGCGAGCGTGAACCACCTGACGGGGAAGCCGGGGGAGAAGCGCAACGTGCTTGTCGAGTCGGCGAGGATTGCGCGGGGGAACATCAAGGACATCGCGAAGGTCTCGGCGAAGGACGTGGACGGGGCGGTGCTCCCCGGCGGGTTCGGGGCGGCGAAGAACCTGTGCACGTTCGCGGCGGACGGGCCGGACTGCAAAGTGAACGAGCCGACGGCGAGGCTGCTGAAGGACCTACACGCCGCGGGGAAGCCGATCGGGGCGGCGTGCATCGCCCCGGCGCTGGTGGCGAAGATTTTCGGGAGCGACGTGCATCCCGAGCTGACGATCGGAAATGACGCGGGAACCGCGAAGGCGCTCGAGAAAATGGGGGCGAAGCACAAGAACGCGACCGCCGCGGCGGCGGTGGTGGACCGGAAGAACCGGATCGTCACGACGCCGGCGTACATGTGCGCTTCGAATGCCGCGGAGGCGTGGCCGGGGATCGAGGCGATGGTGAGGGAAGTGCTCGCGCTTGTTCCGTAGTTGCGAGTTACGAGTTGCGCGCACTGCCCGCCGTAGCCCCGCAGGGGCGTAGGCGGGTTGCGAGGAACGGCAACGGCAGAGCCAATTAAAGGAGCATCCGTGAGCGACATTCACAACGTGATCATCATCGGTTCGGGGCCCGCCGGGTTCACGGCGGCCATCTACACGTCCCGCGCCAACCTCAAGCCCGTGCTGTTCGAAGGCGATCCGTACGCCAAGCCGCCGGAACCCCAGACCGGCGGCCAGCTCATGATCACGTCCGAGGTCGAGAACTTCCCCGGCTTCCCCGAGGGCGTCGAGGGGCCGGACCTCATGGAAAAACTCCGCGCGCAGGCCAAGCGGTTCGGCACCGACTGCCGCGAAGAAGTCGTGACGAAGGTCGATTTCTCGAAGCGCCCCTTCAAGGTCTGGGTCGGCGACACGCTCCACGAATCGAAGGCCGTGATCATCGCGACGGGCGCGCGGGCCAAGTACATCGGCCTGCCGAGCGAGCTGAAGTTCGCCAACAAGGGCGTGTCGGCGTGCGCCACGTGCGACGGCGCGCTGTTCAAGGGCAAGGAGCTTGTCGTCGTCGGCGGCGGCGATTCCGCGATGGAGGAAGGCAACTTCCTCACGAGATTCGCGTCCAAGGTCACGATGGTGCACCGCCGCGAGGAATTCCGGGCGTCGCGCATCATGGTGGACCGCATGAAGGCGAACCCGAAGGTCGCCTGGCAACTGAACAAGGCGATCGAGGAAATCTACGGCGACGACCGCGTGCGCGGCGTGAAGCTGAAGGACACGAAGACGGGGGCGGTGACGGACTTCCGCACGGACGGGGTGTTCCTGGCGATCGGGCACGAGCCGAACACGAAGGTGTTCGGGGGGCAGCTGGCGCTGGACGAGAAGGGGTACGTGAAGCTGACGCAGCACACGTACACGAGCGTCGAGGGGGTGTTCGCGTGCGGCGACGTCTCGGACTCGCGGTACCGGCAGGCGATCACGGCGGCGGGGACGGGGTGCGCGGCGGCGATCGACTGCGAGCGGTGGCTGGAGGAGCATGGATAGGGCTTGACATCTGTCCGTTGTCGTGGTGACATTTGTCCATGATTCCGGCAAAGAAGATTTCTCCTCTCAGGGCCATGCTCGGCGTGTCCGGGACCGCATCGCTGTCCTCCCTGGACCTGCACGAGCGGATCTCGGGCGGCCTGCCGCCGGAGTCGCTGGCCCGCGTCGGCGCCGTCGCGGGCGTCCTGCCGCCGCAGCTCGCCGGCCTCCTCGGCGTCCACCTCCGCACGATCAAACGCGCCCAGGGCCGGAAATCGACGCGCCTCGAGCCTGTCCTCAGCGACCGCCTCTACCGCATCGCTTCCGTCGTCGCCCGCGCCGGCGAGGTCATGGAGAGCCCCGAGGCCGCCCGCCGCTGGCTCGCCCGTCCCCAGCACGGCCTCGGCGGCCGCACGCCGCTCGACCTGCTCCGCACCGAGGTCGGCACCCGCGAGGTCGTCGACCTCCTCGGCCGCATCGAGGACGGCAACCTCGCGTGACCGTCGCGTGGCGCCTCGTCAAGTGGCACCGCCGCGACCACGCCTTCACCGGCGAAGGCGCCAGCCGCTACCCCGGCCGCTGGAACCCCCTCGGCCTCCGCGCCGTCTACCTCGCCGAAAGCTCCGAACTCGCCGTCCTCGAGATGTTCGTCCACCTCGACGCCTCCGAGGCCCTTCACCACCTCGCCCTCATCCGCGTCGAAATCCCCGACGCGCTCCGCATCCGCGAAGTCACCCGCCGGCTGCCGGCTGACTGGAAGCGCCACCCTCCGCCGGCGTCCACGCGCCGGATCGGCGGCGCCTGGCTGCGGCGGAAGCGCGAGCCGCTTCTCCGCGTGCCGTCGGTGCTCGTCCCGCACGCGACCAACCTCATCCTGAACCCGCTTCACCCCGACGCCGGCCGGATCCGCCACGGCGCCCCGGAGCGCTTCAAGCTGGACCTTCGGATGTGGAAGTAGGCCGTCGCGGCGCGAGGCCGCGGATGCGGGGCCAGAGGGCGGCGATGCAGAGGAGGATGCCGAGCGTCTGGGAGGCGCCGGAAGCGACCTGGAGCGCGCGGACGGCGAGGATGTCGCCGGCGAATCGCATCGAGAGTCCGCCGTTGATCGCGGCATACGCGGCCCACACCTGCGCCGGGCGGTAGCGCGCGGCGGCGGTGGCGCCCCACGGCAACGGGAACATCCAGAGCGCGACGCCGAAGACCATGTTCACGAGCCAGCCGACCGTCGCGAGGTGCGTGTGCATCGGCCAGAGCCACGTCGGCGCGGAGACGCCGCGAAGGGCGGGCCAGGCGTAGAGCAGCGTCCCGGCGATCGCGGACAGGACCAGGGAGATGAGGCTCGTGCGCAGGAAGAAGCGGATTTCGAGGGGCATGGGGGGCTCCGAGGGGTCAGGACGATGAAGTCGGGCGCGGGAATCCCAGGTTCGACGGGTAGACTCTCTCACGTGCGTGCGTTTGCGGCGAGCAGGCTTGTGGTCCTTCTGCCACTTCTGGTGGCCGGGTGTGCGGGCGTTGACCAAGCGCCAATGGATCAGTTTGGCGCATGGCCCAGGATCGACAGACTCAGTTCCTGGAGCGCCTGCTGTGGGACCGGGCGGAATGGCTGGCGACTCAACGGCCCGTGCGTAGAAGAAGGTTCGGCGTCCGAGGACTTCGAGCGGCGAGTGAGGCGAGACCCCGGCGAAGCCATCAGGCTGGCGAAATCGCTCCTGCGCGAAGACCCCGCAAGCGAGAGGTTGACAGTCCTGCTTTGGGCTCTGACGGGAGTCCCCTCGGAAGAGGTCATTGACCTGTGCTGGGAAGTTCTCGTTCGCGTCAGATGGGACGAGCGGTGCGACGCGGGGTCGTACGCGTCAAAGACCCTCCAGATTCGCATCGGCCATCATGCCGAAGCGGAACAGCGTAACGTTGCGCTCGCGCGGCTTTTCGCGGTGGCCCATACCCCCGATGATCGCGCCAATCTCGGGTTCCTGGCCTGGCGACAGGGGAGCCTCGGTGATTTGCCGCCCCTCATTTCCGCGGAATTCGCCCATGCGATGCTTCATGACCCGGACAAATTTCCGCTTCCGCGGTCGTTCAACTCCCTCGGCGACGTACCTCGTGGGAATCGCAACGCATGGCGACTCTTCCTGCTCGCCGGGCGCGCGTCCGTCCCGCTGCTGGCCGAGGACCTCCTGTGCGGCGACCGGGACATCCGCGCCGGCGCCCAGTGGTGCGTCGAGCGGATCCTCCTCACGACTCTTAAGGACATGGGCTGGGAGTACTCGCCCGACATGACCCCGGAGCAGCTCGAGAAGCTGCGGCAGGACGGGCTAGTCGGGGACATCCGTCGCCAGGCGCGCTGACTACTTCAGCACGTCCTCGACTTCCTCCACGGCCCTGTTCGCCGCCTCGATGGCGTTCTCGATCGCGGGAACGCCCCACCGGTCCTGGTGCGCGAAGGCGATGCGCCCGATCGGCTCCGAGAGCTTCTCCATCAGGCCGTCCGCGAGCTGCCCCGGCCGCGCCTGCACCAGCGGGTGCCCCCAGCGGGACAGGTTGATGTCCACCACGTCCGTCTTCGCGAGCCCCAGGCCGGGGAGGACCTTCTCGAGATCCGCCATGACGGCGTCGCGCGCCTTTGCGTAGGTCTCGGGAAGCAGCAGCTCGGTCCGCCCTTTCGGGTAGGGAAGCCCGCGATACGCCGTCAACACGCACCGGTCCGATTTCTTTTCCGCCACGAAGTCGGCCACGATGAGGTCCGTCCAGCCGCACTTCTCCGGGTCCAGCGCCTCCAGCGTGTACGCGTCGTACCACTCGTGCGAGGGCCTCTTCGACAGGAGCACGTTCGCCACCACGTAACCGTTGTACGCGACGTTTTTCACGAGTTCCGCCCGGTCTTTCGGCCAGGCGGGGACGATGCGGGCGGCGATGAAGCGCGGGATGGCGAGGATGGCGGCCCTGGCGGCGTAGCGGCGGGGCTTGTCGCCCTCGATGGCGCCGACGGTGACGCCGCCGTCGGTTTCCTTGACCTCGATCGCCATGGTCTGCGTGTCCACCGCCACGAGCTTCGGGTCGAGTGAATCGACGAGGGCGCGCGCGATTCCCGCGTTGCCGCCGGGGAGGGCGAGGATGTCGCCGAACTCGGCGGTCAGGAAATTCAGCGCGGCGTACGTCGAGATTTCGCTCGCGCGGCCGCCGAAGGAGGACCAGCAGTAGTACTCGCAGAAGGTGCGCACGTGGGGCGGCGCCTTGATTTCGTCGAGGTACCTGGAGAAGGGTTTCCGGTCGGCCGCGGCAAATTCGTCCTTCGACCAGCCGCAGTCTTCGGCCCAGGGGATGGCGGGATAACGGTCGTCGAAGATCTTTTTCCAGTCGGCGCGGATGGCCTTGGTGGCGGCGGCGTTTGCCGGGTCGGTCGTGCCTTCCCAGAGGTCCTCGACGAGTTTTCCGCCGAGAAAGACCTCGCCCTTCGGCACTTTCTTCGCCTTCTCGAGGACACCGATTTCCTTGTAGAGCGTCTCCAGGCCGGAGCCCTCCTCCGGGGCGCAGAAGTAGGCCGCGCCGGTGGCGTAGGCGAGATCGCCCCAGTTCTCGGAGCGGGCGTTCCCGCCCGCCACGGCGGCCTGCTCGAGCACGCGCACTTTCCGGCCCGCCTTCGAGAGCGCGCGCGCCGCGACGAGCCCGCTGATCCCGCCGCCGACGACGACGACGTCGCAGGCGGGCATCTCCGTCGCGCCGGCCAGCGAAGGCATCCCCCCGTCCCGGAGCATGTGCCCCGCCGTGAAGTCCTCGCCGGTCCACTTCCCGGCAAACGGGTTCGGCGGCAGGTCGCCGGCGAAGGCGAGGTTGCGGCCCGAGCCCAGCTTGAATGCGGCGCCGGCCAGCGTGACAAGGCGGATAAATTCGCGGCGGTCCATGGAGGCTCCCTTGGATTGGGGTCAGGCGGGAATTGAAGCAGGCCGGGCGTCCGCGGCGAAGCGCGATTACGGGGGGGGAGCGAGGAGGCGCAGGAGGGAGGCGTTGGCCGGGGGGAAGCGGTAATCCGGGAGTTCGCGGGGCTCGACCCAGCGGACCTCGTCGCACTGGATCGCGCGCGGCTCGCCGGCGGGCGCTTCGCAAATAAAAACATCGAGATGGACCTGCTTGTCGCCGTAGTCCCAGTCGATCGCCTCGCCGCGGCCGGTCACGACGACGTCGAGCCCCAGCTCCTCGCGCAGCTCGCGCTTCACCGCCTCTTCCGCCGTTTCCCCGGGCTCCACGGCGCCGCCCGGGAACTCCCAGAAGCCGGCGAGGTGCTTTCCCGCAGGGCGCTTCGCGATGAGGATCCGGCCGGCGCGGCGGACGACGGCGATGGCGCCGTGCACGGTCACCGCTTGATGTGGTAGGTGACGAGGGCCTTGGCGCAGAGGGTGCGGCGGGCCCTGATTTCGACGTCCATGAGGGCGGTGGTGCGGCCGAGGCGGACGATGCGGGCGTTGGCGGTCATGTCGGCCTTGATGACGGGGGCGAGGTAGTTGATCTGCATCTGGAGGGTAGTGCAGCCCTCGGGGCGTTCGACTTCGGGGAAGAGGGCCCAGCCGGCGGCGGCGTCGGCGAGGGTGGCGAGGATGCCGCCGTGGACGAAGCCGAGGGGCTGGGTGAGCTGCAGGCGCCAGGGGAGGCGGAGGCGGGCGCGGCGGTTGCCGGCGGACTCGACGGCGATCCCGAGGAGTTCGTAGACGCGCATGGAGCGCCAGCGGGTGCGGATGGCGGCTTTGTTCACGGGGCGGATGATAGGGCGGGCGCGGGGAAACGTCACGGGACGCGTGGTAGAGTCTGCGTCGCATGGAAGCGCCGCAGGGGACGGTGACGATCGCGTTCGTGGACGCGCCGGGGGCGGCGGGATTCCTCGGCGTCGTGCGGGACGCCGTGCGCCGGCGCGGGGGGTTCGAGGTCAAGGAGCGCGAGGGCTCGTTGATGCTCGCGTTCGCTTCGGCGGCGGAAGCGGTGGGGGCGTTGCTGGAGGCGCAGGCGGCGCTGGGCGGGGTGCGGGCCGGGGTGCACACGGGGCAGCCGCTGCGGACGCAGCTCGCGGGGGAGGCGGACTACGTGGGGCTGGACGTGAACCGGGCGGCGCGGATCGCGTCGGCGGGGCACGCGGGGCAGATCCTGCTGTCGGACGCGACGCGGCGGGGGCTGGGCGGCGTGGCCGGGGAGCTGCGCGACCTGGGCGAGCACCGGCTGCGCGGTTTCGAGCGGCCCGAGCGCGTCTGGCTGGCGCTTCCGCCGTCCATGGCCGGGCGCGAGTTCCCGGCGCTGGCGACGCCGCCGTCGCGGCCGACGAACCTGCCGCCGGCGACGAGCGCGTTTGTCGGCCGGGAGAAGGAGCTGGCGGAAATCGCGGGGTTTCTCGGGTCGGCCTCGACGCGGATCGTGACGCTGCTCGGCCCCGGCGGGGTCGGCAAGACGCGCCTCGCGATCCGGGCCGCCGCCGCGGCGCTCGAAGGGTTCGCCGGCGGGGCGTGGTTCGCGGATCTGACGGAAGCCGAGGGCGCCGCCGGGATCGCGCAGGCGGTGGCAAAGGCGCTTGGCGTGGAACTGCCGCCGCGCGAAAACGCCGTCGCCGCCCTCGCTTCGATTCTCGAACTCCGTGCGCCCGTCCTTGTCGTGCTCGATAACTTCGAGCAGCTCGTCGACCACGCCGCGGCCACCGCCGGCGTCTGGGCCGCGCGCGTCCCGGGCGCGAAGTTCCTCGTGACCTCCCGCTCCGTCCTCCGCCTCCCGGGCGAGTCCGTCCTCGACGTCGAGCCCCTTCCCACGCCGCCCGCGGGTTTTTCCGGGAAGAGCCCCGAGGAACTCCTCCGCTGGGACGCGGCGCGGCTGTTCGAGGACCGGGCGGCGGTGGCGAAGGCGGGATTCCGCATCACGCCGGAGAACGCCGCGGAAGTCGCCGAGATCTGCACGCGGCTGGACGGGATGCCGCTGGCGATCGAGCTCGCCGCGGCGCGCGTCACGCTGCTGCGCCCGGCCGACATCGTCGCGCGGCTCGACCGCAAGTACGACCTGCTCAAGTCGTCGCAGCGGGACCTGTCGCCGCGCCAGCGCACTCTCCTCGGCGCCATCGAGTGGTCGTTCGACCTCCTCGCCGAGGCCGAGCGCGCCGTGTTCTTGCCGTGCTCGATCTTCCGCGGCGGCTTCACGGCGGAAGCGGCGGCGGCGGTGCTCGGCTCGCCCGGCGTCGCGGACGTGCTGGCGTCCCTGCGCGACAAGAGCCTTCTCCGCGCCCACCTCGGACCCCTCGGGGCGCGCTTCTCGATGTACGTCTCGATCCACGAGTACGCCTGGCACCGCTGGCGGTGGACGGCGGACGAGGCGCGGCAGCGGGAACTGGCGGAGTCCCACGCCCGCTGGTTCGCCGCGCGCGCCGAGCAGCTCGGCGAACGCCTCCAGCGCGAGGGAAGCGGCGCGCCCGCGGACCTGCTCGAGGTCGACTCCGAGAACATCTTCGCCGCGCAGGACTTCGCGCTCGAGTCCGGGGACGGCGTCCTCGCGGCGCGGCTGATGGTCGGCATCGACCCGAAACTCGACCTCCGCGGGCCGACGGAGGAGCGCCTCAAGCGCCTCGACGCGACGCTGGCGACGCTCGGCACGACGGGTCCAGCGGAGCTGCGCGTGCCGCTCCTTTGTTCGTATATGCAGGCCTGCATCCAATCCGGGATCCCCGGGCGTCCCGGGGAGCTCGTCAACGAGGCGGTCGCCGCCGCGCGCGCCTCCGGCCGGCCGGCGCTCGTCGCGAACGCCCTCGCCCGCCGCGCCGCGCTCGCGCAGCAGCACGCCTCCACGCCCGAGTCGCAGCGCGACCTGGAGGAGGCCGCCTCGATCTGCCGCGCCCTCGGCGACGACAGCCGCCTCGCGCGCATCATCGGCACCCGTGGCGTCTTCCACCGCACCAGCGGCCACCTCGACGACGCCGAGGCGGCGTTCCGCGAATCCGGGGACATCTTCCGCCGCATCGGCAACCTGCTCGGGCTCTCGCAGGCGGTCGGCCATATCGCCCAGCTCTCCTGCGACCGCGGCCGCTTCGCAGAATCCCTCGAGGGCTTCCGGCAGGCCGAGGGCCTGGCCCTCGAGGCCGGCGCGCTCCGGAACGCCGCGAACTGGCGCTGGCGGACCGCCGAGGCGCTGGCGCTGGCGGGGCGGCCGGAAGAAGCGGCGGCGGCGCTGTCGGAGGCGGAGGAGCTGGTGAGGGCGGTCGGGGACCGGCGGCTGCTCGCGCGGACGATCCACCTGCGCGGCGAGATCCTGATGGACCTCGGCGACGCGGAAGCGGCGATCCGGCTGTTCGATGCCGCGCTGGTCCACCGGCGCGCGACGACCGACCCGCGCGGCGAAGGGAACACGATCACGCGGCGCGGAAGGGCGCGCTCGGTGCTGGGGGACGCGGAGGGCGCGAGGGCCGACCTCCGGGCCGCGTCGGCGCTGTTCGAGCGCGTCGGCGACGCCTTCTCCCGCGGGTCCGTCGAGCTCGAGTTTGCCATCGTCGAGCGCCGCGCGGGCTTCCCGGACGCCGCGCTCCGCCACCTCGACAGCGCCGAGACTCTCCTCCAGGGCGAGCCCGGCCGCTCTTCCGTCCCCGAGCTGCGCACCGAGCGGGCGAAAGTCCTGGCGCGGCTGGGGCGGGGGAGGGAAGCGCTGGCCGCGGCGGCGGAGGCGGAAGCCGCCGCGCGCGACCTCTCGATGGAGTCGTCGCGCCCGATGATCACGATCCTCGCGGCAAGGGCGGTCGCGGCGCGCGTCGCCGGGATCGCCGACGATGCGGCCGCGCGGGGCCGCGCCCTGGCGGCGGCGCTGAACGTGCCGCTCGAGTCGCTTCCCGCAGAGTTGCGAGAAGCGCTGGCCTAGCGAAACGAGTAGTGCAGGAAGACCTCGTCGCCCTCGCGGCGCAGGTCGAGCAGCCGCGCCTTTTTCAGCGACTGCGCGTCGAACCCTTCGCCGCCCGCGGGCGTCGGCGCGGTATTGCCGCCGATCGCGACGGGGCAGAGCGTGACGTGGATCTCGTCGAGCAGGTCGTCCTCGAGGAACGACCAGATCAGTTCGCCGCCGCCCTCGACCTGGATGGTCTTGGCGCCGCCCGCCGCGAGGTCGTCGACGATTTCGCGCGCCGTGACGCGGTCCCCGCGCGACAGGCGCACTTCGGCGACGCTTTCCAGCGCCTTGCGCGCCCCCGCGGACGCGAGCGGCGTCGTGTACACCTTCGCCTTCCCGCCGCCCCCGAACACTTTCAGGTCTGCCGACAGCAGGCACAGCGTCGACACCACCGCCCGCACCGGCTCCGGCCGCCCCTTGAGCAGCGACCGCGGCGACACGCGCATCGGCGGGTCCACCGCGCGCACCGTCCCCGCGCCGACGACCAGCGCGTCGGCCTTCGCGCGCAGTTCATTGAGGAAGCGCCGGTCGGCGCGGGACGAGAACGCGGCGTCGTCGCGGTCGCGCGTGGCGATCTTGCCGTCGAGGGACATGGCGACCACCGCGTGAATCTGGGGACGGGGCATTCGGTGACGGTAAGGAAAACGGCAGGGGATGGGAAGGAGGGGAGTGGGATGGGGTGGGCTGGGGCGAGGGCGGGGGATGGGGCGGGCCGGCGATCTGCTACGATGTCCCCGTGTTCACCTCCTCCATTTCCGCCGTCAACACCGCTTCGCTGCAGATCGCCGCGGCGGCGGGGAACATCGCGAACGCGACGACGCCGGGGTACCAGTCCCTGCGCGTCGACCAGGCGACGACGGCCGGCGGGGGCGTGAGCGTCGCCGGCGTGACCTCGACGGGCGAGCCGGACCTGGTCGGCGACTACGTGACCCTGATCGAAGCGAGCGCCTCGTTCAAAGCAAACCTTCGCGTGTTGAAGGCGCAGAACGAGACGCTGGGCACCGTGCTCGATCTGCTCGCGTGAATGCGGGTTGGTGGCTGGTGGTCGGTGGTTGGTTGTACCGACCCGCCTGGATTCACTCCGCCCTGTGCGCGATGCGCTGCCGTCCCTGACCACCAACGACCGACCACCAGCCACCAACCCGCCGTTGATAAAGCCCAAGCTTCACGAATCCGCCACCACCTCCTAGACTCCCACGCATGCCGCTTCTCCCCCCCGAAAAAGGCGCCCGCACCGGCAAGCCGCCGATGCTCGACGTCGACTTCAACCAGAACCCCTTCATCGTCATCTGGGAGGTCACGCAAGCCTGCGACCTCGCCTGCGTCCACTGCCGCGCAGAGGCCCGGCCCTGGCGCGATTCCGGCGAGCTGACGACGGCGGAAGGGAAGAAGCTGATCGACCAGATCGCGGAGTTCGGGCAGCCGCTGTTCGTGATCACGGGCGGGGATCCCTTGAAGCGTCCCGACCTGTTCGAGTTGATCGACTATGCGGTGTCGAAGGGGCTGCGGACGACGCTGACGCCGTCGGGGACGCGGCTGATGACGCCGGAGGTGATCAAGCGTCTCAAGGAGCACGGGCTGTCGCGGCTGGCGGTGTCGCTGGACGGGTCGTGCGCGGCGGTGCACGACGAGTTCCGCAAGGTGGACGGGTCGTTCGACTGGACTATCGGGTCGATCCGGCGGGCGCGCGAGCTGGACCTGCCGGTGCAGATCAACTCGACGGTCTGCAGGCTGAACCTCACCGACTTCGACAACATCGCCGAGCTGCTCAAGACGCTCGACATCGCCCTCTGGGCCGTGTTCTTCCTCGTCCCCGTCGGCCGCGGGATCCGCAGCGACATCATTTCGGCGCGCGAGCACGAGGTCATGCTGAACAAGATCTACGACTGGACCAAGACGCTTCCGTTCGACATCAAGACCACGGCGGCGCAGCACTATCGCCGCGTCGTCGTCCAGCGCATGGCGGCCGAGCGCGCCGCCGCCGGCGAGTCCGCCGACCCCGCCCGCCCGAAGATCTTCACGCGCCTCTCAGCAACCCCCGGCTTCTCGCTCGGCGAAGTCGGCCGCGCGGCGAAAGGTGTCAACGACGCCAACGGCTTCGTCTTCATCGGCCACACCGGCGACGTCTGCCCCAGCGGCTTCCTCCCGATGAGCGGCGGCAACGTCCGCGAACGCTCCCTCGTCGACATCTACCGCAACGACCCGCTCTTCGTCGACATGCGCGACTACTCGAAGCTCAAGGGAAAGTGCGGCTGGTGCGACTTCCGCGACGTCTGTGGCGGCTCGCGCAGCCGGGCTTACGGCGTGACCGGCGACGTGCTCGCCAGCGAGCCGTACTGCGTCTACGTCCCGCCGCGCCCGCCGGAGCTGGCCAAGCAACTCTCGGCGAAGGAAATCGCGGAGGCGGAAGCGTTCATCCGGTAGAGGTCGCCGTTCACTGTTCCTTCATCCGGCTCTCATCTGTTGATTAACCACATTAAGTAATATGGGCGCTCCCCGTGCGGAGAGCGCCATGCGCATCAGCCTCGCTACCAACTTCCAGGACGACCTCATCGACCGCGTCGCGCCTTTCCCCGTGCGCGAACTCTTCGGAAAACTGACCTCGGACGTCGCCGGCGGCGGCCGCGCGTCCCTTCAGCTCCCCGGCGTCGGCCGCAGCGCCGTCCGCCGGCACGTCGAGGCGGCGCGCCGCAAGGGAATCGGCTTCAACTACCTCCTGAACGCCGCCTGCCTCGACAACATCGAGTTCACGCGGCGCGGCCAGAAGGCCCTTCGCAAACTGCTCGACTGGATCGCCGGGATCGGCGTCGAGTCGGTCACCGTCGCCTCGCCCTTCCTGCTGCGCATCATCAAGTCCTGCTACCCGTCGCTGCGGGTCCGCATCTCAGTCTTCGCGGGCGTGGACCACGTCCGTAAGGCCCGCATGTGGGAGGACATGGGGGCGGACTGCGTCATGCTCGACTCCCTCCTGGTGAATCGCGAATTCGAACTGCTCAAGGCGATCCGGAAGGCGGTGAAGTGCGAGCTGCAGCTGATGCTGAACAACAGCTGCATGCAGTCGTGCGCGATGTCTCCCTACCACATGAACACCCTCGCGCACGCGTCGCAGGCCGGGCACCACACCCGGGGGTTCTTCATCGACTGGTGTTTCCTCCAGTGCACCGCGATGAAGCTGGAGAACCCGGTGCACTACGTCCGGAACGAGTGGATCCGCCCCGAGGACGTGCACCACTACGAGGCCATCGGGTACGACTCGTTCAAGATCACCGAGCGCGGCGCGCCGACGGACGTGCTCGTCAAAAGGGTCGAGGCGTACGCGAACCGCCGGTTCGAGGGGAACCTGCTCGACCTGGTGCAGGCGTACGGATTCAAGGAAGTGCGCGGGGATTCGGCGGGGAAGGGGTTCTGGTGGAAGTTCAAGCACCTGTTCCGGCCGTTCACGGTGAGCCTGTCGCGGCTGTGGAACGTGAAGAAGCTCGCGGAGGCCCGGGGGATGCTGGGCGGAGGGGACGGGCCGCCGCCCGTGGTCGTGGACAACCGCGCGCTGGACGGGTTCATCGACCGGTTCCTGACGAAGGGGTGCAAGGACGTCGACTGCGACGCGTGCCGGCATTGCCACAGGTGGGCCGACCGCGCGGTGAGCGTCGACCCCGCTTTCCGCGACCGCTGCATGGCGCTCTACAGGACGGTCTTCAGCGACATGGAGTCCGGGCGGATGTGGGGGCTGCGCCCGCCTACTTCTCCGACGCCCACTTCCGCGTGAACTCCGTCCACTCCTTCTCGAAATCCGCCGGCTTCAGGCCGAGCGCCTCGTCCGCGGCCTTGAGGAGATTCGTGTCGTTCTCGCGAAGCGCCTCGACGAAATCCGCCCACTTCGCCGCGTGCGGGCCTTTCAGCAGGAAGTGCACGACGAGGAACGACTCAAGATTCTCCGCGCCCGAATCGATCCGCTGTTTCCCGTCAAGGCTCGCGAGCGCCGGGCGTTTCGGGTTGTCGAGCAGCTTCAGCGCTTCTTCCTTCACGTTCTCGATCGGCGTGAACTCGTTCTGCATGAAGTAGCAGAGCCCTTCCTCGATCCACATCGCCCCGTTGGCGCCGTGGAAGCCGAGGAGGCGCGTGACGATCTGGTGGAAGGCCTCGTGGAGGAAGACGGGGCGGGTGGCGCCGTATTTCTCGTCGTAGGAGGTGAAGGAGTATTCGTAGAACGTGTAGCCGCCGGCGGTCGGGGGCGCGAGCTCGCCGCCGTAGACGTCGCGCGCGGTTTCGACGGCGGTGCGCCGGTAGTCGTCGACGGTCGGGCGGATCACCAGCGTCACCGGCCACGCGAGGGGCTCCTCGATCGCGAAGATCTTCCGGAACGAGGCGAGCCCCTCTTCCAGCCGCGCGGCGACCGCCGCCGGGTCGACCGCGGCGTCCGTGAACACCCGAAAATTCTCCGTCAGCGCTGTCTTCGGCGCCGCTTCGGGAAAGATCCGGTCGACCAGCGCCCCGCCCGGCTCAACCTGCGGATCGTCCCCGCCTTCCACCAGCCCGACGTCGTCCAGCACCACCGTCACAGGCCGCCGCGCCACGAACTCCAGCGCCTCGACCCTGTCCCAGCGCGGAAGCCCTTCCTGCCGGAACTGGTAGAACGGCACGACGATTTCCGACCAGACCTGCGGGCGGAGGGGGAAGCGGCGGGCGAAGTCGCCGCCCTTCGTGCGGACTTTCAGCGTCATTTCGCGGTCGACGGTTCCTTCGAGGTACGCGAAGAACCGGAGGGCGCGATTGGCGCTGAGGTCGCCGTGGACGGCGTCGCAGGCGAGCCGGGCGCCTTCCTTGGGGGCGGTCCAGCGAAGGGCTCCGGCGCCGGCGTGGGCGGGGGCCTTGACGATCTCGACGGCGCCGGCGTCCGCGGCCCAGGGTTTCGCGGCCTCGGCGTTTTCGAAATCGGCGACGGGAGGGCCGGCGATGGCGGCGGAAGCGGCGGAGAGGAGGGCGGCGAGGAGGCGCATGGCGGGGATGATACCGCCGGATTTCAGCCGACTACCGCGGAGTTCCCAGCGAAATCTCGAGTGACAGTTTCTCGTCGCGAATCACGACCACGACGCCTCTCCCGCCGAGCCGATCGATCTGGGCGGAGTCGACCCGATAACCTTCGGCAGGCTGCGGGCCGAGGTCGAGAATCTGCCCGGTATCGGGACGGACCAGGTAAACCTGCGGGCTCAGCCTCCGGCACAGGTCGGGCCGTCGCACGACGACGAAATCGTCCATCGGTCGGACGTCGGCCGGCGGATCGCGCGGGAAGACGGACCTGATTCCCGTGAACAGGGCATCAAAGGCCAGATACACGCCGTAGCCGATCCCGACGACGATGGCACCCACGGCGACGACTCCCAGCCCCGCAAGTTGCCCCAGCGCATCACCGCTCGGTGACCCTGCCGGAGCCGGAGCCACCCCCACGGACGCCGTGCCGTCCGTTTCAGCCTGCTTTCCGGCCTGCATCTTCCAATACCTCTGCTCGACGATTCGATCGCGTGCGCGGTACACCTTCAGCGAAATGGATCCATCTTCCAGCGGGCCAAGGTCCGCCACCAGGTGTTCGTCGCTTTCCGCCACCACGATCGGCTCGCTGTGAACGACGATCTCCTGGCGCGAAGCGCAACCGGTCGCGCAGGCTGCCGCGAGCGCGAAGGCCAGCGGATACCGGTGACTACCGCGGAGAGCCAAGCCGCACCTCCGTGGACAAATCGGCGTCGCGAACGATCACGGGCGCGAGGCGCCCGCCGAGCTTCGACACCGTCTCGTCGTCCAGCAGCCAGCCCTCGGTGGGTTGGATACCCAGGGGGAACCTCGCGCCGCCGTTGGCGCGCTCGATTGTCGCTTCCGTGCAGCGTTCCCGGACCGACTCCACGCGCCAGACGGTGACGGGGCTTTCGTCGAAGGGGGGCTGATGGCCCTGAATGGCCCGAGCGAGCCCGCGGAAGCCTCCCACGAGAGCTGCGGCTCCCGCATAGACCACGCCGCAGACGAGGATGAGGGCGCCCAGGGCGGCATATCCCAGGAGCTCTCCCCAGCCGCTGCCATCGTCGCCGGCCCGCACGGTCCCTCGTTGTGCGGGAGCGCCGCTGGTTGGCATCTTCCAGTAGTGAATCTCCAGCGTCTGTTCACGTTCCCGGTACGCAAGAAGGCGAATAGCCTCTTCTTCTCCGGGTTTCACGACAACGAGCAGTCGCTCGGGCGATTCGCTGGAGACCACGCCGCGATCGTGCACCACGATCTCGCCTTGCGGCGAGCAGCCGATGGCGTAGATCAGCAGCATCACGATGCCGCGCTTCATGCCGCCACCGCACCGGCCGCCGCTTCCTCGTCCTTCTCTTCTTCCTTGATCGTCCGGTCGTGGAGCCAGAAGAACCACCCGAAGCTCGCCATGGCGGTGATCAGCGCCCAGGCCTCCATGTCGCGCTTGAGGAGGGTGTCGTACAACCCGTGGAGCACCATACTCACCGCGAGGAGCTTGAGGACGGGGAGGATCCAGGCATAGATGTTGTCGGCCTCGTCGAGCTCGTACTGCTTCTTCCAGATGAGCGCCGCCGAGGCGCCGCTCCAGGAGGCGTGGAGGGCGACGCAGGAGACGAAGCGGACGACGTAGATGCCGCCGGTGGAGATGCCGTTGTAGTAATCGCCGGCGTAGGTGATGCCTTCGCTGACGCCGAAGCCGATCCCGGCGGCGAGGCCCCAGAGGACCGCGCCGTTCAGGTCGAGGATGTGCTGCCGCGCGAGCGTCCCGTTCATCTGCCGCGCGCGGCGGAACGACCAGAGAAGGGGGAGGGCCTTGCAGAGTTCCTCGCAGAGGCCGACGCCGAAGGTGAAGCCGAGCATCGACATGATGAACCCGGTGTCCGGGTCGAGGGCGGACTGGTACGAGAAGCCGATGAATTTCAGGATATAGAAGAGGATCGTCAGCAGGCCGCCGCCGCGCACCCAGACGCCGGAGGTGTACGCGGCGCACCACTGCACGGCGAGGAGCAGGAAGATGCCGACGGTTCCCGTGAACAGCCCGACCGCCCACATTCCCTTCGGCGTCGAATTGCCGCGCGGGTACGTGAAGTGGATGAACCCCCAGAACGCCCCCGCCGACAGCAGCGCGAACAGCCAGTGCACCTTGCTGTCCGACGCCGTGTAGGCGCCCTCGATGCGGTGGCCCGGGAAGTGGTTCAGGATCTCCTCGCGCCCGTCGGTTTCCTTGAGGCCCTCGAGGGAGCCCGGGTTGTGCTCGATCGTGGCCTTGAAGCGCTCCTCGATGTCGTTCTTCGAGGTGATGGACATCGCCAGCGGGATCAGGGCCGCGGCGAGCAGCCAGCGGAGGAAGGCGGGCTTTTTCGGGCCCCTCGGCGGCGGCGGAGCGTGGATGACGGGCGGCGGGATGGGGATTCCGGCCGGCCGGGGCGCGGCGGGGGACGGCGCCTCAACGACGGCTTCGGGCGGCCTCGGCGCGCTCACCGCCAACGGCGAGTCCTCGAGCTCCAGCATGAGCTCTTCCGGGACCTTCACCAGCGCCGCGCACTTGGGACACTTGACCGTCTTCCCGCCCAGTCGTGCCGGCGCTTCGGCCGAGAAACCGCATTCGCATTCCACTCGGGGCATGCGGGGATTCTAGCGAATAGAGGCTCCGGGAATCACCGGGAAATGGGGCTCAAACGGCCAGGCCCTGCGTGCGCGACTCGAGCAGGTCGGCCCGGCCGAGAAGCCAGAGGAACCACGCGAAGCTGAGGGCCGCAACGACCAGCGCAGCGACGTTCCACTCCATCTTCAGCAGGGCGTCGTAGAGCCCGTGCAGCAGCATCGGCCCGCCCAGGGCCAGCGCGACCGCCCGGAGCCGCGAATTCCAGGAGTCGGCGAGGTCGGACTGGAAGCGCCAGAGCAGGATGGCGGCGGTCGCGGCCCAGACGCCGTGGAGCGCGATGCACGAGCAGTAGCGCACGAGGTACACGAGAAACGTGCTGATTCCGTTGTAGGAGTCGACCGAGTACGCGATCGCTTCGTTGATCCCGAACCCGACGCCGCTTGCGACTCCCCACGCCGCGGCCCCCCGCAGGTCGAGCCGCGAATGTCCGCCCCCGAACCGGTAGAGAAGCGGCGCCGCCTTGCAGAGCTCTTCCAGCAACCCGACCCCGAACGTGAACCCGATGAGGGACCGCACGAACCCTGAGGCCGGATGAAGTGCGAAGACGTACATGAGAGCGATCAGGGCGGGGATGCCGCCGCCGCCTCCGAATGCGACATCGCCCATCAGCAGGAGCATGGCGATGCCGACGGTGCCGGTGAACAGCGCCACGAGCGCGAGGGACTTCCAGGTGGCCGTGCCGACGGGGATCAGGAAGCGGAAGGCGACGCCGAACCCGGCGAGGGACACGAGCGCGAGGGCCCAGGGGAGGTCGGATTCGCGCGGGAGCCAGGCGCCGTGGATCCGGTGGCCCTTCAGTTCGTCGAGGACCTCATCCGGATCGCGGTCCATTTCGCGCAGGTGGCGGGCCTTGGGCTGCTCTTCGATCGTCTTGTCGAGGCGCTCCTCGAAGTCGTCACGGGCGAAGGTAAGGAAGACGAGCGGGAGGAGGAACAGCATGAACAGCCAGCGGAGCGGCGAGGACCGCGCGCCCGCCTCGGCGCGGGTCACGATGGCCATCGTGCGCTCCACCGCGACCGTCAGCTCGAACGCCTCGCCGCACTTGCCGCAGGGCACTTCATGGCCGATCCACCGGGCCTGGGCGATGTAGAGCTCGCCGCAGGCGCAGGCGGCCGTGGCGTCTGCGGGCGGAAAGGGGGCCTTGCACCGCGGGCACGAGGCGCCGGGGATTGCGGGGTAGGGCTGGCCGCATTCGCAGAGGACGGTGGGCATCGGAGCCCCTCAGGGGCGGGCTGCGGAATTGGACCAGAATTCGCCGAGGATTGCGCGGCACTCCTTCGGGAACGTCAGGAACGGCACGTGCCCCGCGCCTTCGACCGGCACGAGGCGCGCCGTCGGCATGCGCTCGACGATCGCCCGCGCCCGCGACATCGGCGCGACGCCGTCCGCCGTCCCGTGCGCCACCACGACCGGGCAGGCGACCCGCTCCAGCGCGAGCGAAGGAATGCCCGCAAGGAAACCGTCGTAGATCCCGATCATCGCTTCGGTCGACGGCAGCCGCCGCTTCTGCGCCAGCTCCTTCTGCAGCTCCTCGAACCCCGGCTGCCGGCGGTCCTGCTCGCTCCACACGACGCGGTAGAAATCCGCCAGCGCGCGCAGCTTGTCCCGCGTCAACGAGTCGCGCAGCCGCACCGAGCGCTCGCCGCCGAAGTTCGACATCGCGAGCACCGCGACCGACTTCACCATCTCCGGCCGCTCCAGCGCGCACGCCAGCGACAGCACGCCCCCCAGCGACCAGCCGACAAAGTCCGCGGGGGCGTCGAGAAGCGCGAGGACGTCGCGGGCGAGCGACGCCAGCGTCCAGTCGGCGGTCCACGGCGTCTGCCCGTGCCCCGGGAGGTCGACGAGAAGCGCGCTCCGCCCCGGGACGTCGGGAAAAGCGCGCCACACGCCGATCTCGGCGGACCAGCCGTGGATCCAGACGGTGGGGGAGCCGTGGCCGCGGCGCTCGACGTGGAGGGAAAGCGGCGGCACTAGTACTTGTAGAACCCCTGCTTCGACTTCTTCCCGAGCTTGCCCTCCGCCACAAGGCGCTTCAGCACCTCCGGCGGCCGGAAGACTTCGCTCTTCAGCTCGCGGTGCAGGTAGGTCGCGATGTCCAGGCGCACGTCGAGCCCGACAAGGTCCGTCAGCTCGAGCGGCCCCATCGGGAACCCGTAGCCGAGCTTCATCGCCTTGTCGATGTCCTCCGCCGAAGCGACGCCCTGCTCGAACATCCGCATCGCCTCGAGGCCGATGCACAGGCCGAGCCGGCTCGAAGCGAACCCCGGCGAGTCCTTCACGAGGATGCAGTCCTTGCCGAACTTCGCGCCGAACTCGCGGGCCTTCGCGATCGTCTCGTCGGAAGTGTCGACGGCGCGGACGAGCTCGAGGAGCTTCATGATGTGCGGCGGGTTGAAGAAGTGCATGCCGCAGACGTGCGAGGGGCGCTTGGTGGCGCGGGCGATCTCGGTAACGGAGAGGCTGGACGTGTTGGTGGCGAGGATGGCGTCGGCGGGGGAGAACCGGTCGAGCTGCTCGAAGATGTCGTGCTTGATCTGGATTTTCTCGAGGGCGGCCTCGACGGCGAGGACGATGCCTGCGCAGGCGGACTTGAGGTCGGTGGAGCCGTGAAGGCGGGCGAGCGCCGCGTCGCGGTCGGCGGCGGTGACCTTGCCCTTCTCGACGCCTTTCGCGAGGTTCTCGTTCACCTTCGCGAGGCCCTTCTGGACGAAGTCTTCCTTGATGTCGAAGAGGGCGACGTCGAAGCCGGCCTGGGCGGCGACCTGGGCGATGCCGTGGCCCATGGTGCCGGCGCCGATGACGGTGATTTTGGGCATGCAGTCTCCTGGGGCGAATCTGGTAGTTTCCGGGCGGTGAATCATGCCGAGAAAAGCGTCGTGAGGCCAGAAAGGGCTCACGGCAATCTGGGGAGAGAAGAGACATGGGCTGGTCGACGGTGGCGTATGAGGGGCTGAGCAAAGGGCAAACGGTGAAAGTCCGGCCGCGCGGTCATTCGATGAAACCGAAAATCTGCGACGGAGACCTCGTGACGATCGCGCCATGCGATCCCTCAACCATCGAAAAGGGGGATGTCGTGATGGTGCGCATGCGTGGGAATTGGTTGCTGCACCTGGTCACCGCGGTCAACGGACCCCGCCTGCAGATTGGCAATAATCACGGGAAGGTCAACGGCTGGGCTGGGAGGGAAAGCGTGCTGGGCCGCGTGATCGCCGTCGAGAGGTGACGATCACCCGCCTTCGCTCCGGCGCTTCGCGTCCGGAGCTTCCGCGGGTAAGCCGGGCCGACTCTGGCAAGAGCAGGGAGAGCGCATCTCGCACGGCCCGGCTTAGGCTTCAGCAGCCCGGGCCCTGGCTTTCGTGAGGGCGAGGGTCGCTTCGACGACCAGCCAGACCGCGAGGGCGAGCAGCACGGCGGAGACGACGCCGACCTGTTTCGCCTGGAGGGTGGCGTTGGAGACAAAGGCGTCCTTGATGAAGAGCGTGAGGGAGGTCATGGTCGTGGCGATCAGGAACGCCATCGGAAGGCCGACAAACCAGGCGGATTTCTTTGCGCGGATGAGCCAGACGGTGATGCCGAGCAGCGTCAGGCCGCCGAGGAGCTGGTTCGAAGTGCCGAACACGAGCCAGTAGGTCTTCCAGGCGTCGCCTGAAGCGCCCATGAGGAAGTACGCGGGGATGCCCAGAGTGACAACGGTGCCGAGGAAACGGCCCAGGTTTCCGGTTATGCCGAAGAGCTCGGAGAAGATCTGGCGGCCGAGGCGGGTGCAGACGTCGAGCGTGTCGAAGATGAACGTCGCGAATGCGAGAGTGCCGTAGGCGTAGGCGAGGCCGGTGGGGATGCCGAAGATGCGGAGGAAATTGGCGATCCCTTTCGCGTAGATCGCGTCCGGCGTGCCCTTGGCGCCCTTCGCCAGGATCATGACGCACGCCAGCGAGATCACGGCGACGACACCTTCGCCGAGCATCGAGCCATAGCCGACGGCGCGCGCATGCCCTTCCTTGTCGATCTGCTTGGAGGTCGTGCCGGAGCAGACGATGCCGTGGAAGCCGGAGCAGGCGCCGCAGGCGATTGTGACGAAGAGGAACGGGAAGAGGAACTTGGTGCCGGAGCCCCAGCCGAGGAACATCGGGTAGGTGGCGGTGAAGCCATCCTTGAAGATGAAGGAGCCGAAGAGCAGGCCGATGAGGCCGGCGCCGATGGTGACGTAGAGGAACCAGCCGCCGAGGAATCCGCGGGGCTGGAGGAGGGACCAGAGGGGGGCGACGGAGGCGAAGCCGCAGTAGACGAGGATGAGGAGTTCCCAGGCGCGGTGGCGGCCGAGGGCGCCGAACGCGGGGAGGTTGATGGGGAGTTTCTGCCCGAACCAGACGATGCCGAACAGGATCGGGACGAAGATCAGGGTCGCGGGGAGGGATTTGAGCCCCTTCTTGAGGCAGACGCCGAGCACGAACGCGAGGGCGAGGTACATGACCGAGGACGAGGCGACGCCGGGCCCGATGCTGCCGAGCACAGGGTCGGTCGCCAGGAACGCCTTGGCCGTGAGGTCGGTGAACGCGACGATGACGTACATCAGGGACAGCCAGATGAACGTGAGGAAGACGTAATAGGCGCGGCCGCTCGTGTGCTCCTTCATCACCTCGGCGACCGAGCGCGCCTTGTGGCGCACCGACGCGACCAGCGCGGAGAAGTCGTGCACCGCGCCGACGAAGATGCAGCCGAGGACGATCCAGAGCAGCGCGGGCATCCAGCCGAACATCAGGCCGGCGGTGATCGGGCCGACGATCGGGCCGGCGGCGGTGATGGCGGAGAAGTGCTGCGCCGCGAGCATTCCGGGGGCGGTGGGGCAGTAGTCCACGCCGTCGTTCATCTCGTGCGCCGGAGTGCGGGAGGCGTCGTCGAGCGCGAACGTCCGGACGAGGATTCGCGAATACACGAGATACGCGACGCCGAACGCCGAGAGGACGGCCACCGCGATGAACGTCAGGCTCACTTCTTCCTCTTCTCCAGGAAGTCCGTCATGCGCTTCTTCTTCTCCTCCGTCTCGAACAGCACGGCCTGGGACAGCTGCTCGATGGCGGTGTCGGGCTCGCCGGCGCGGAACGTGGCGTTGACCGACCACTTGGTGAGGCGGACGGCGAGCGGCGCGTTCTTGAGGATCTCGGCGGCGAGTGCCTTGGCCGTCTTGATGACGTCCACGTCCGGCACGACCTGGTTCACCAGGCCGATGCGCTCGGCTTCCTTCGCGTCGATGATGCGGCCGGTGAAGAGCAGTTCCTTGGCGCGGCCGGCGCCGACGAGGCGGGCGAGGCGGTAGGTGGCGCCGGCGCCGGCGATGATGCCGAGGCCGACTTCCGGCTGGCCGAACTTCGACGACTCGCCGGCGACGCGCAGATCGCAGGCCATCGCGAGTTCGCAGCCGCCGCCCAGCGCGAATCCGCGGATGGCGGCGATGACGGGGAAGGGGAAATCCTCGACCGCGCGGAACATGCGGGTGTTGATCCCCTTGAGGGCGTCGTCGCGGTTGCGGTCGCGGAGCTGGGCGATGTCCGCGCCCGCGGCGAACGCCTTGTCGCCGGCGCCGGTGAGGATGAGGCAGCCGACCTTGTCCTTGAGCTCGTCGAGCGCGGCGGTCAGCTCGTTGACGATGGTGAGGTCGATGGCGTTACGGACGTCCGGGCGGTTGATGGTGACGACGCCGAGGCGGTCGGTGACGTCGATGATGATGGAGGTGTAGGGCAATCTCAACTCCTTGGTGGCGGCGAGGGGCGAGAAACAGGAAATGCGAACGACCTAATATGAAATAGAGAATATGAAATATGAAACATGAAATGGACCGATGGTCGAAACTCATTCCATATTGTGTATTTCATATTACATATTTCATATTAAGCCGTTCCCGGCAATCCGCACTCTATGGAACCACCACGATCTTCCCGAATTGCTCCCGCTTCTCCATGAGCTCGTGCGCCTTCGCCACCTCCGCCAGCGGCATCACCCGGTCCACCACCGGCTTCAGCTTTCCCTGCCCGACCAGCCGCATCGCCCGCATCAGCTCGCCGCGGCTCCCCATCGTTGAGCCCAGAATCGACAGGCTCTTGAAGAATACCGCCCGCAGGTCGAACTTCGCGTCCGCTCCCGTCGTCGCGCCGCACGTCACCACGCGGCCGCCCTTCGCGAGGCACTTCAGGCTCCCCTCGAACGTCGCGGTCCCGACGTGCTCGAAGACGATGTCGCACCCGCGCTTCGCCGTCCGCTTGCGCACCTCGTCCACGAAGTTCTCGTAGGGGAAAGCCGCCTCGGCGCCCAGCTCCACCGCCTTCGCCCGCTTCGCTTCCGTCGACGCCGTCGCCCACACCCGCGCGCCATGCAGCTTCGCGATCTGCACCGCCGCGCTTCCCACGCCGCTCCCGGCCGCGTGCACCAGCACGTCGTCGCCGGCGCGCAGGCCGCACCGGTCGAGCAGCATGTGCCACGCCGTCAGCATCGTGAGAGGCGCCGCCGCCGCGAGCTCGAACGAAAGCCCCTCGGGGAAGGGCATGAGCAGCCGCGACGGCACGCGGACGTATTGCGCGTAACCGCCGTCGCGCGTCTCCCCCATGATCCCGTACTCGCGGCACAGGTTGTCGTTCCCCTCGGCGCACGCCTCGCACGCGTTGCAGCCGAACCCCGGCGACACCACGACCTTGTCGCCCGCCTTCGCGTTCTTCACGACCGCCCCCGCCTCTTTCACCACCCCCGTGATGTCGCAGCCGGGAATGATGGGAAGCGGAAACTTGTGTCCCGGCACGCCGCGGCGCACCCAGATGTCGAGGTGGTTCAGCGCGCAGGCCTTCACCTCGACGATGACCTCGTCGGCGGCAGGGGAGGGGTCCGGAAGGTTCTCCGCCCTGAGGACCTCAGGCCCGCCATGCTGGTGGACGCGGTAAGCCTTCATCTCTGCTCAACTCCCGTATAAGAAAGTGGGGCCGCGGCATTCCGCGACCCCACCTCGCAACTCGCAACCCGCAACTCGCAACTACTTTCCTTTGAACTTCGGCGTCCGCTTCTCGACATACGCCGAAATCCCTTCCTTCGCGTCCTCGCTCTGGAACAGGAGCTGCTGCAGCTCGCGCTCCAGCGTCAGCGCGGCTTCGAACGGGATCTCCGGGCCGCTCTGGCAGCAGCGCTTGATGTTGCCGACCGCCTTCGACGCCTTGTTCGGCGGGCAGAAGCTCTTCGCGAAGGCGATGACCTTGTCCATGAACCCTTCGGCCTCGAAGATGTCCGTCACGATCCCCATCTCCTTGGCGGCTTCGAACGAGAAGTTGTCGCCCTTGAGCATCAGCTCCATCGCCTTGCGCTTCCCGACGATGCGGGTGAGGCGCTGGGTGCCGCCGGTGCCGGGGAGGACGCCGAGGGCGATTTCCGGGAGGCCGATTTTGCCGGCGTTCTTCTTGGCGATGATCATGTCGGTGGCCATGGCGATCTCGAGGCCGCCGCCGACGCAGTGGCCGTTCAGGGCCGAGATGAAGAGCTTGGGGGTCTGCTCCATGCGGGAGAGCGTCTCGTTCGCGTGGAGGCAGAAGTAGTACTTAAATTTCGGGGTGACGCTGGCGAGCATCTTGATGTTCGCGCCGGCGCAGAAGAACTTTTCGCCGAAGCCCGTGAGGACGATGGCGTGGACGTCATCGTCGAAGCGCGCGGCGAGGATTGCCTCGTCGAGGTCGCGCATCATCTCGTGGGTGTAGGTGTTCGCGGGCGGGTCGTTCAGCTCGATGAGGGCGACGCCGTCGCCGATCGGCTTGTAGTTGGCGAGCTTGGTTCCGGCGGGGGCTGTTGCGACGGTCATGGCGGGTCTCCTTCGGTGAATAGGTTTTGGTGATTATCGGATGCCAGCGTCAGGACGGGAACGGCGTCGAAGGTCAAAGGTCGAAGGTTGTTGGGAAGGAAGTTCTCAGTTTCGCAGTTACCTTCGACTTTCGACCTTCGACTTTCGACGCCTTACACGTTCAGCTCAGGTCCACCCACACGGCTTTCGTCTGCAAGAACCCGTCCAGGCACTCACGTCCGAGGTCCCGGCCGAAGCCGCTCTGCTTGTATCCGCCGAACGGCACCGCGGGATCGTTCAGCCCGTACGCGTTCACCCACACCGTGCCGGCCTTCAGCGCGCGGGCCGTCTTGTGCGCCTTCTTCACGTCGTTCGTCCAGACCGCCGCGGCCAGGCCGTAGCAGGTGTCGTTGGCGATGCGAACGGCTTCCTCGGCATCCTTGAAGCGGATGACCGAGAGCACCGGGCCGAAGATCTCTTCCTTCGCAATCTTCATCTCCGGCTTCACGTCGGCGAAGACGGTGGGCTTCACGAAATGGCCTTTGCCGTTCACGGAGAACGCTTCGCCGCCCGTGACGACGCGGGCGCCCTGCTCCTTGCCGGACGCGATGTAGGCGAGGATCGATTTCTTCTGCTCCGCCGACGTCTGGGGGCCGACGCGGACCTTGGGGTCCATCGGGTCGCCCTGGAGGAGCTTGGCGGTGCGCTCGGCGAGCTTCGCGACGACTGCGTCGTAGACCTTGTCCTCGACGAGGAGGCGCGAGCCGGCGGAGCACATTTCGCCCTTGTTGAAGAAGATGCCGCCCGTGGCGCCGCGGACGGCGGCGTCGATGTCGGCGTCGGCGAAGACGACGTTCGGCGACTTGCCGCCGAGTTCGAGGGTGATCTTCTTGAGCGACGGCGCGCACGCCTTCATGAGCTCGATGCCGCTCGCGGTGGAGCCGGTGAACGAGATCTTGTCGATCCCGGGGTGAGTGGCCATTGCCGCGCCAGTCTTCGAGCCCGGGCCGCAGATCACGTTGACGACGCCGGGCGGGAAGCCCGCGTCCGTGAAGATCTCACCGAGCTTGATCGCCGTGATCGGCGTGTTGGAAGCGGGCTTGAGGACGACGGTGCATCCCGCGGCCAGTGCCGGCGCGAGTTTCCAGGTCGCCAGAAGGATCGGGAAGTTCCAGGGGACGATCGCGCCGACGACGCCGACCGGCTCCTTGACCGTGCAGTTGAACGACCCGGCGCCGAGCGACACCGTGTCGCCGTAGATCTTCGTCGCCCAGCCCGCGAAGTACTGGTAGCAGCCGGCGCTCCACGGCACGTCGATCTTCGACGCCTCGAAGATCGGCTTCCCCTGGTTCGCCGTCTCGAGCTTCGACAATTCGTCGACCCGCGCGAACATCAGGTCCCCGGCTTTCCAGATCAGCCGCGCCCGGTCCGCCGCGCTCATCTTCCCCCACGGCCCTTCCAGCGCCGCACGCGCGCCAGCCACGGCCAGGTCGAGGTCCTCGGGCCCGGCTTCCGGCACCGTCCCGATCTGCTCCTCAGTCGCGGGATTCCACACCGCAAACGTCTTCCCGGACTTCGCTTCGACCCACTGGCCGTTCACGAGCATCTTGTACGCTGGCGCCACGTCGCCTCCTGTGTAGGGGGGGCTTGAAGGGTCCGCATTCTAGGGCGTGCTGGCGGGATTGCAACCACGGCGTTCCGGCCGCGGGCGGGGCGGAAAGGTCGCGCCCCGCGGCAGGGTGGCGGCCGCGGGGCGCGGGCAGGGTGGACCTACGTTCCGATGGACGACATGGATCCGAACGCGAGGTTGATGACGAAGTTCGCCGCGAACTGCGCACCGCCCGCGACGATCGACGTGAGGAGCGTGCCGGTCATGTCGAGGTCAAACACCTTCATGAGCGCCACCCATTTCAGGACCAGCGCGTAGAAGATGAGCACGAGCAGCACGATCAGCCCCGACTCGAGGCTGACGAAGGCGAACGAGATCTGCGCAAGGTTCACGTAGGCCTGCAGGTAGGCGAGCGTGAAGACGATCGTCATGAAGCTCCCGCCGCCGCCGAACATCCGCGCGGCGCCCATGAAGATCACGGAGGCGAGCAGCAACCCGAGCAGGTTCTCGAGGATCGGGCCCATGTAGACCCAACCGCCCTTGAGCGCCTTCACCGTCTTCCCCGTGACGGTCGACGGCTTGAATTCCTCGAGGTCCTTCTGCGCCTTCTTGAACTCCGCTTCCACCGCGGGGCGCGCCCAGCCGGCCCGGCTCGGGATGGAGAGGGTGAAGCGACCCCCGATGCTGTCGTAGTGGAACTTCTGGCCCTTGGGAAGGAGCATGACCTCGATGTTCGTCTGGCGGCTGGCGGCGCCGATGAGTTCCATCTGGTAGTTGCCGGTCGAGAGGACTTTGGCTTGCGGCATTTTTTCGGAGGTCACGCCCGCGTCGTCCTCGTAGTGTCCGTACGCCATGTAGTACACGTCCACGTCCAGCGGGTCCCCCGGCTGCTGGTCCTTCTCGCTCACGAGGTTGACCGTCAGCAGGAAGGACTTGCCGGCCTCCACTTCGGACGGCGCGTTGTCGACCTTCCAGTGGAACGCGTCCAGCGGCCCGACGCGCCCCGTGGCCATGTCGAACGCCCGTTGCCAGCTCCCCGGCGCGCGCTGCAGCCCCTTCTTCTTTTCGCGGCGCGCGACCTCCTCTTCCACCGTCTTCTTGCTGGCTGGACCCCAGTGCTCGTCCATGGTCTTGAGGCCCCAGCCGGGCTTCGACGGCCAAGCGACGTCTATTGAAGCCCGGGGCTTGACCCGGCGATCTTCGAGGTTGGCTCCCTTGGCGTAGAGGAGGATCTTGAAGCTGCTTCCGGCATCGATTCTGGTGTCGATACCCGCTTCGTAGTCTCCCGGCTGGCCCACGGGGCGCGCGGGTTCCCGCTCTCCGACGGGCTCGGTCCCATACTTTTCCGTCGGCACCACGTACGCATCCCCTTCGATGCCCTTCCCGCGCTTCGCCTCGCAGAACGAGAACTTGATCGTGATCGTGTCGCCGGCGTCGATCGGGCCGTGCGGCTCGGTGACGCGGGCCTCGAACGGCTTTCCGTCCACCAGTTCCACGCCGCCGCTTCCCGAGGCCGTCCACTCGAACGGCGCCTTCATCTCGTACGTCCCCGCCCGCTGCTCGACCTTCTTCGCCTCCTCGGCCGGGTCGGCGATCTTGACGACCTTTCCTTCGATTTTCTTCGCGACTGCGCTCGTCCCGATGAAGACCGCGATGAACGACGCAAGGTACAGGCCGATCATCCCGATCTTGATGTCCTTGCGCTCCAGCAGCGAAGGGAAGTACGGGATCACCTTGTGCGGCTTGTAGATCATCATCAGCGACAGCTTCCAGAACGGCACCTCGAGGTCGAATTCCTCGCCGCCGCGCATCGAACTCCCGCCGCCGCCCGTCAGCCCCGCGATCGGCTTGCCCGTCGAGATGTCGACCTTGCACTTCATGCAGAACAGCGTGTCCGGCGTGTATTTCTCGCCGCACTGCGGGCAGGCGATCTTGCCTTCCTCGCCCGCGGCGGTCTTCGCCGGCTTCGATTTGCCCTTCTTCGGTTCGTCGTCATGCCCGATCAGGTCTTCGTTGGAGACGCGCGCCGGCTTCTTCTTCGGCGGGCCGGAATCCGGCAGCTCCTGCGTCGGCGGGATCAGCGCCTCGATCGGCACTTCCTTCTTCCGCGGCTCGTCGATCTCGAGCAGCAGGTCGTCCTTCTTCGCGGCGGGCGGCGGCGGCGGGGGAGGCGCGGCCGGGATCTCCAGCGCAGAGCCGCAGCCGGGGCACTTCCCCCGTTTCCCCGCCATGGTGTCGGGGACCTTGATCTTCTTGCCGCAGGTGCAGGACAGTTCGATCACGGTGTGGGCTCCTCGATCGGGTGGGACGAAAGCGAGGGGTGAAGGGCGGGGATTCTATGTGGCGGGGCGGGAAAAGACAGGTTTGGGTCGTGGAGGGGCGAGGGGCGCGCGTCAGGCGGGGTGTCCGTTACCGGAGTAGGAAGCGGCGTGGCGGTCTGCGGCGTCGTCGATGACGCGGATTTTGCGCTGGTTGAAATCGGCCATACCGGCGTCGAGCTGGGCCTTGATTTCCGGGGGGTAGCGGCGGGCGTCCATGCCGTAGCGCTGGCGGAAGTCCTTGATGAAGTGGTTCCGGGCGCGGTCGAGGGCGTGGCGTTCGCGTTCGACGGCGGCTGCGGTGGCGGGGAGTGCGGCGCGGGCGGGCTCCGGCCAGGAGGCGGTGAGGCTGGAGAGGTCGCGGCGGGTCCCGGCCGCGAGTTGTTCGCCGGCGGGGCCGAGCTGGGTATAGGAGGCCACCTGGAGGGCGAGATCGATGGCCTTGCGGACGTCGTGGCGGTCGAGCATGGGGGGGGATTCTAGCGACGAGGGCGGGAGCGCGACACAAATCTGAAAGACCGGCGGGAGAGTGCACCTCTCTTAGGCACGCCCGCCTGTCGGGCCCAACAGAGGAGACGAGGGACATGGCCAAGGGAGTGTTGCTGGGGCTGATTTTCGGCGCGCTGATCGGCGCGGCGGGCGTGCGGATCGTCGACCGGACGCAGGGAAGGCGGATGGAAGAGGCCGGCGCGAAGGTGGGGGAGGAGGCGGCGAAGGCGAAGGGGGCCGGGGAGGAGACGGCGCGGCTGGAGAAAGCGCTGGCCGACGCGCGCGGCGAGAAGGTGGAACTCGAGAAGAAGCTCACCGACCTGGAAGGCCGCCTCGCGGCGAAGGCGTCGAAGACCGCCGCGACCGCGAAGCCGGGCGGACGGTGGAAGGACGTCGGTGACGCGTTCTACCGGATGAAGGACAAGCTCAAGGGCGAGGAAGCCGGCAACTCCCCGGAAGCCCAGCAGGCGATCATGGAGATGCTCGGGATTCTCGGGAAGCTCGCGAAAGAGTACGGCGTCAGCCTGGACGAGGTGGCCGGATGCCCCGACGCGATCCCGGCATTCCTCCTCTCGATCCTCGACGCCGCCGGCGTGAAACCGGACGCCGCCCAGCAGGCCGCGATCGACGCCGCGATGGCCGCGGGCAAGGACTCCTGGACCGACTACCTCGCGAAGCGCGAATCCCTCACCACCTACGAACGCAAACGCGCCCTGCTCGACCTCCAGGGGCGCACCACCGACCAGTTGCGCGACGCCATCGGCGGCAGCGGCCGCGCGGTCGCCGACGAGATGGAAATCTTCGACGCGAACTTCAACTTCGGTGGGATGAGCCGCGGCTTCGGCGGCGACGCTTCCACGGTGGCGGAATCGCTGAAAGGAAGCTGGGCGAAGGACCTCGGGCTCGACGAGTCGCAGAAGCCGGCGCTGGGGCTGGTGGTGGACGACTACATGAGGTCGCTCCAGGAGTCGAACGCCGACTTCGCGCGTCGTGAGGCGGCGGGGCAGAAGGTGACGGGGCGTGAGCGCGAGGCGGCACAGCTGGACGCGATGATCCGGGCGCAGAAGCGGCTGGGCGAAACGGTGCGGCTGTCGGACGCGCAGGCGAAGGCGCTCAAGGAGTGGGGCACGGTTTACTCGGTCAACGTGGACCCGGCGAAGTAGGGAGGGGGGGCGATGAGGCACCACAGGCTTTGGCTTGCCGGCCGGCTCCTTTCGGCGATCTCCCGCGGGCAGCGCTTCCCGGCGGGGTTCGTCGCCGCGGGGATCATGGGGCTGGCGGTCCTCGCCGCGCTCGGCGTCGCGCTGGTGCTGGTCGTCTTCTGATTTCGCCTGTGATTGGCCGGCGGGCGCGGCATCGAACGCCGTAGAATGCCGGGCTGCCGGGGAAAGCCCGCGAGCGGAGGCAAGGAATGTTGATGGGGATTCTGGCCGGGATCGTCGCCGGGGCGCTGGCGACCGCAGGGGTGCTCAAGGGGCTGGCGATGCGCCAGCCGCAGGCCGCCGCGGATCGCGCCGAATCGCCGGCCGCGGTGCAGCCCGATGCGGGCGCGCTGAAGTCGCGCGCCGAGGGGCTCAGGGAAGGCAACGCGTCGCTCCAGAAGATGCTCGACGACCGCAAGGCCGAACTCGCGGCGCTCGAGAAGAAGGACGATGGCGGCGGAAAGAAGAAAAAGAAGAAGGCCGGAGAAAAGACGTGGAAGGAGCTCGCGCCGCTTCTTCTCAAGGCCTTCGGCGGCGAGGGCAGCGATCGCGACTCGAAGGAACTCCAGGCGGCGCAGCTCGATTTCATGGCGCTCATCGCGCGCATCGCCAAGCAGCGGGGCATCTCGATGGACGAGGCGATGGCGTCGCCGGAGGGGCTTCCCCAGCTCCTGAGGGCGATGCTGGAAATAGGGACGCCGCCCGCGAGCCCGGAGCAGATGGCCCGCGTCGACGAGCTCATCGCGAAATATGCCAAGGACTGGGAAAAGGTCCGCGCCGACGACGCGACCCTGACGAAACTCGAGCAGAAACTCGCGATCGGCGAGCTGGCCGACGGCTACATGCAGGGCGTGCTCGACACCATGAGCCAGGATCAGAAGGACAGCTCCAAGAGCTTCGATATGTTCGGGATGATGTCCGACGGAATGGGCGGCGGGACGCACTACGCGAGCGGGACCCGCGAGGCCGTCACCTCCAACCTGACTGACGCTTGGGCGAAGGCGCTCAAGATCGACGCCGACCAGAAGGCCCAGCTCGGGCCGTACGTCGAGTCTTTCATGAAGGACTTCGAGACGGCGCAGGACCGCGTCCAGTCCGGGGGGGGCCAGGACCGCAGTTACTGGAAACGGATGCAGCGCGAACAGGCCCGTGCCCAGATCCGCGCCCAGCAGGCCATGGCCGCCGGCCTTTCGCTCTCCCCCAAACAGCAGAAGGCGCTTCACGACTGGGGAACTACCTACCACTTCTGGTTCGACCAGCCGGCCTCCACGACTCCCGAAACTCCGGAAGACGAATAGGTGAACGCCATGCTCAAGGGGCTCCCGATCGGCATCGTGCTCGGCGCCTTCCTCGTCTTCGGGCTCTTCCGCGCCGTCGAGGCGCGCCGCGACACTTCGACCGCGGCGGCCGCGAAGCCGGAGTCGAACGCGAAGGAGGTTTTCGCGGAGGCGGCGGCGGCTGAAGCGGAGGTCGCGCGGCTGGAGGCTGAGCGGACGAAGCTCGAGGGCGAGGTGCAGGCGCTGGACGCGAAGATCGCGGCCGCGAAGAAGGGGAAGGGAACGTCGAAGCCGGCGGTCGCGAGCACCTTCCGGAACCCGTGGTCGCCGATGGCGAAGAAGCTCTTCCTGCTCAAGGACAAGCTCGACGAGATCCAGAACGAGGACAGCGAGGAGTACCGCGACCTGATGCTGCAGTTCATGGAGATCGCGAAGGAGCTGATGGAGGAGGACGGGTTCGAGCTGAACGAGTTCGAGCACTCGCCGTACGGCACGCCGATGCTGATGCTCGCCGTGCTCGAGGGAGCGGAGCCGCCCGTCGACCCCGAGACGCTTCTCAAGGCCCAGGACGCCGTGGCGAAGGCGCAGGCGGCGTGGAAGGCGCTGAAGGAGCGGAAGGAAGACCTGAGCGAGCTGGAGCGCGAGCGGGGCGCGGTGGCGATCGTCTGGGGGGCGGTGCAGGGGATCCGCGGTGAGCTGACGCCGGAGCAGCTGGACTGGTTCAAGACGGGCCGGATGTGGTCGGACACCGCGCGGATCTCGACGTGGCCCGTGGCGGGAAAGCGGGAGGACGTGGAAACGCAGCTTCTCGGCGAGCTCGCGGGAACGCTCAAGATGACCAGGGCGGAGGCGCCGCTGCGGCCGGTCGTGAACCAGTTCCTGCGCGACTACGAGTCGATGGAAGCTGCGTGGAAGCTGAAGGAAGGATCGGGGCAGCCGCTGTCGGCCGCGGAGAAGGCGCTGGCGCGGGCGGACCTGGCGATCCAGCTGGAGAAGCGGATCAAGGAGTCGGTGAACCTGACGGACGAGCAGCAGAAGGCGCTGAAGTCGCTGGGGCACGCGTGGGAGATCACGCTTTCGGGGGAGTAATTGAGGGAGGGGCATGGGATCGCGAGCGGCGTGGGGGCTGGCGGGGCTGATTGCAGGGGCGATCCTGTCGGCGGTCCTGTTCAAGGCGGTGGAGGCGCGGCGCGAGGCGCCCGGGGTGTCCGGCGGCGCGATGCCGGCCGGGGACAGCGCGGCCGCCGCGGCACCCAATCCGGAGGCCGAGAGACTCCGTGGCGAGGTCGCCGCCGCCCGCAAGGAAGCCGAGGAACTGCGGGCCGAAGTTCGCACGCTTCAGAGGCGCCTCGATGAGGCCCCGAAAACCGGCGCCGGCGCCGCGGTGTCTCCCGTGAAGGCCTGGAAGGAGATCGCGGCGAAGCTCGCGAAACTGCGCGAGAAGGTGCGCGGCAAGAAGTGGGACGACTGGCCGGCGGAGTGCAAGGACCTGCAGCTGGAGATGTTCGCGACGGCGACGGCGCTGTCGCGGGAGCTGGGGATGCCGTTCGACGAGGCGCTGATGTCGCCGCAGGGGCTGACGAGGCTGCTGATCGAGGTCCTGGCGCAGTCGGACCCGCCGCCGTCGCCGGAGGAAAAGGCGCGATTGGAGGCGCTGCTCGCGTCGACGGAAGGCCCGTGGCAGGAGTACGCGGCGTCACGGGCGGGGCTGTCGAAGCTCGAGCAGCGGCTCGCGATGACGGAGGCCGCCCAGAAGACGATGGGCGCCGTGCTCGCGGGATTGAGGCCTGAGCAAGTGGAGATCGCGAAGGCTTACGAGGTCTTCGAAATGCACTCTGACGGCGGGCCCCAGACGTGGATCGACGGGACGCGCGAAAAAGTCACGAAGGACCTGACGTCCAACTGGGTCGGCGTGCTCAAGCTCGACCCGCTTCAGCAGAACGCCATCGCCCCGATCGTGGACGAGTACATCACGAAGGCGTCGCAGATGAACAACGACTGGTGGCGGAAGAAACAGGCGGGGGAGGAAGTGCCGCGGGACGTGCAGTACCGGGCGCAGGTGGAGCTGATGATTGCGACGCAGAAGAAGCTGGGCGAGACGGCGAGGCTGACGGAGGAGCAGGCTCAGGCGATGAAGGACTGGGGGGAGGTGTACGGGATCAACGTCTGGGACCCGCCGCCGCCCCCGCCGGACAAGTAGCTCTGAACGGTGCGTGCATGGAAGTCCGTCCCACGGTGGCGAATGGGCATAGAATGCGTGTTCCGACGGCCCGCGAATTGCTGATCACTCGCACGTTCCCTTCCTGGAGAAATGCATGGCCCGCGGTTTCGTCATCGGCCTGTTCGTGAGCGCCGCGCTGACGCTCGTGATCTGCAAGCTCGTGGACCGGGGCACCGCGCCCGTTTCGGCGCCGGCCCCCGCTGCCGCCGGCCCCGCCGATGTCCCGGCCGCCGGCCCTGACGCGGCCGCGGAGGCCGCGCGCCTCAAGTCCGAGAACGAAGCCGCGCAGCGCAAGATCGCCGACACCCAGGCCGCCCAGGCCGCCGCGGCCGCCGCCGCCGAGAAGGCCGCCCGGGCTAAGAAGCCGAACCCCTGGACCAAGATCGCCAAGGGACTCATGGCGTTCCTCAAACGGGTCAAGGAAGACCCGAAAAGCAGCGGCCAGAACGAGCAGGACCTCTTCATCGAGATGATGGCCCTCATGGGGAAGATCGCGAAAGAGCGCGGCGTCACGCTGGGCGACGCGCTGCTCACCCCCGAGGGCCTGCCCGCCCTCATCGCCGGCGCCTTCGAGGACGCCGACCCGCCGCTCACCGACGCCGAGCGAGCGGCCCTTGAGAAATTCGCCGCGGACGTGACGGCGGGATGGGAAGCGCTTCAGAAGGACAAGGACTCGCGCACGGCGCTCGAGCAGCGGCTGGAGATGCTGAACAACAGCCTGGGAGCCTGCGACGTGCTGTCGGAGGGGATGTCCCCGGAACATGCGGAGATGGCGAAGCAGCTCAAGGCGATGGGCGTGGGGATGATGGGCGGGATGGGGATGTCGTCGCACTACGCGAGCGGGACGAAGGAAGAGATCCGCGACAACTTCTCGAAGCAGTGGGCGAAGACGCTGAAGTTCGACGAGTCCCAGGCGGGGGCGCTGGCGCCGATCGTCGAGGAGTACATCCGCACGGTGGATGCCGCGACGGAGAAGTTCCAGAAGGACACTGTGGCGGGCGCCATGGGCGGTGAATCGGGGCTGATCGTGGCCCGCGTGCAGGCCCAGATCGCGGCGCAGAAGAAGATCGAGTCGTCGTTCACGCTGACGAAGGCGCAGAAGAAGGCGCTCGACGGCTGGTCGACGACGTACGTCTACTGGGGCGGCATGCCCGCGCCGGCCCCGACCGAGGACGAACCGAAGTAGGAGCGGATCGATGCTGAAAGGCCTGTTGCTGGGAGCGGTGGTGGGGACGCTGGCCGCGGCCGGGGCGTACCGGGCGTTCGCATGGCGGCGCGGGGCGGAAGCGCCGGCGCCGGCCGCGACGAACGCCGCGGGCGGGCCGCGCGTGCCGGTCGCGGACCCCGAACTGGAAGCGCTCAAGGCCGAGAACGAGCGCCTCCGCGCCGAGCTCGCTTCGCTTGAGAAAGCCGAGGCCGCGAAGACCGCGTCGCCGAAGACCGCGCCGAAGTCCGCGCTGTCGTGGAAAGAACTCGGCGCGAAGCTCTACAAGTTGCGCGACCAGCTGAAGAACCACGACGAGACGTCGCCGGAGATGACGGAACTCTGGACGGACTTCATGGCGCTTCTCACGGAAGCGGCGAAGCAGGACGGGGTGACCTTCGAAGAAGCGATGATGGGGCCGAACGGGATGCTGGCGATGCTGCAGGGCGTGCTGGCGGGGTCCGACCTGCCGCCCGACGCGGCGCAGCAGGCGAAAATCGACGCGGCGAGCGCGGCGGCCGCGAAGGACTGGAAGGACTACCTGGCGACCCGCGACGCGAAGTCGGCGATGGAGAGGAACCGCGACCTGCTGTCGCTGTCGGGGAGCGGCCTGGCGTCGATCAAGGGCGTCCTGACGCCGGCCCAGATGGACATGCTCGAAAAGCTCGAGATGTTCGACGACAACCCTTCGATGCGGTCGCGCACCAATTTCTCCGGCGACCGTGCCACGGTCACGACCCAGCTCGCAGACGCCTGGAAGTCAGAGCTCAAGCTCGACGAAACGCAGCGCATTTCCATCGGGCCGATCGTGGACGAATACATGCGCGGCTACGACGAGATCACGGCGGACGCCGAGAGGCGGAAGGCGGCGGGGGAGAAGGTGAACGGCTGGACGACGGCGCAGAAGGAAGCGGACCTGATGGTCGCGACGCAGAAGCGGATGAAGGAGACGCTGCGCCTCACCGAGGCCCAGGAGAAGGCGATGAAGGACTGGTCGGGGTCGTACGGGTACGAGGTGACGGGGGCGAAGTAGTCGTCCCTTCCCGTCACACCTTCGCCACGTCGTGCTTCGCCAGGATCATGTCGAACCACGCGTTCGTCAGCTTCTCCTGCACCGAGTTCATCTTCAGCCGCTCGTTCAGGTTCTTCCAGTCGATGCGGTCCATCTCCTGGTCCTGGTTGAAGCAGGTGAAGACCGGGGCCGCTTCCTTGCCCGTCACCGGGTCGACGTGCTTCTGCAGGCACTGCGCGCAGACTTCCTTCATCATGCACTGCATCGTCGAGTTGACGGACGCGACGGCGTGGTGCTCCTTGTTCAGGTAGGGCGCGAGGACCTCGTGGCGGGCCTTCGTCACGGCCGCCATCATGCGGTCGCTTCCGATCGCGATGATGCGCTTGACGCAGGACATCGGGAACACGGCCTGGCCGAGTTCGCCCTTGGCCCAGGCGGTCATGGCCTGGACGACGTTGCCGCGGAAGGAGCGGTCCTGGGGGCGGCGCGGGGTGATCATGTCGCCGGCGTCGACGGACCAGACGATCTGGTCGCTGGCGGCCTCGATGTCGTCGAGGTGGTAGACGTCCTTTGGCGAGCGGTAGGCGGCGAAGTAGGCGACTCGGTTGCCGGCGCTGCGAAGGGCCTTGCCGATGGAGAAGAGGACGGCGTTGCCGAGGCCGCCGCCCGCGAGGAGGACTTCCTCGCCGCGGGGGATGTGCGTCGGCGTGCCGGTCGGGCCCATGACGACGACGCGCTGGCCCTTCTTGAGCATGGCGCACTGGCGTGAAGAGCCACCCATCTCGAGGATGATCATGGCGAGGAGGCCGCGTTCTTTGTCGCACCAGGCGCCGGTGAGCGCGAGGCCCTCGGTCATGAGCTTGGTCCCCTCGAGCTCGAGCGCGTCCACCTCGAAATTCTGCAGGCGGTAGAACTGGCCGGGCTCGAAGGCGCGGGCGGCCAGGGGCGCGCGCACGACGACCTCGACGATATTCGACGTCAGCCGGATGACGTCGTGCACGGTCGCGAGCAGGCCGTCGTCGAGCGTCGCGCACGTCTTCTTCCAGGCGGCGTCCCTCTGCGCCTGCTTCGCCGGGTCGAGCTTCGCGAACTCGTCCGCGAACAGCTTCGCGACATGGTGATACCCGTCGCGCGCCGAGGCCATCGCCTTGACGACGCTCCCCGCGTACACCGGGTGGTTGTCGCCGTAGAACGTGACCTTGCGGCCGTCCTTGTCGTACGACGTGAAGAATCCTCCCTGGCCGGGACCGTCGGCCGGCAACAGCTTGCCGCCCTCGAGCTTGTGGGCCTGGAAGAACTTCTTCTTCGCGTCCAGCTTGAACGTTCCCGGGAATTCCTTCTCGTAGATGATGTTCGGCGTCGTCCCGGCCGCCACGAACAGGCTCCGCGCCGGCAGCTTCACGAACTCCTTCGTGTCGATCCACTTGCCGTTCTCTTCGCGCGACTTCTCGAACGTCACGGCCTCGAGGGCGCCGAAGCGATCCGGGTGGCACTCGACGGGGTTGTGCTTCTCGAGGACCTTGATCCCTTCCTCGAGCGCCTTGACGACCTCCTCGTGGTTCACGCGGTAGGCGGGGGAGTCCTGGAGCGATTTGCGGTAGACCATCGTCACGCCGCCCCACTTGTTGACGAGCTTCGCGAAGTCCGGCTCTTTCCCCTCCTGTTTCGCGCGCCGCCGCTCGTTGCGGACTTCCTTGCCGTGGTCGAGGAACTCCTTCGCAATCACCTTCTCTTCCTCGTCGTACCGCGCCCACAGCTCCTCGTCCTTCTTCCCGCCCGCCACCAGCTTCTCCCACCGGTCTAGGAACTTCTCCACCTGCCGCGGGTAGTACGCCGCCGCTTCCGTCGTCGCGTCCACCGCCGTCAGGCCGCCGCCGATGACCAGCGCGGGCAGGCGGAGCTGCAGGTTCGCGAGAGCGTTGTCCTTGTACGCGCCGGTGAGCTGAAGAGCCATGAGGAAGTCGGAGGCCTTGCGGACGCCGCGGATCAGGTTGTTCTTCATGTCGATGATCGTCGGCCGGCCCGCGCCGGCGGCGATCGCGATGTGGTCGAACCCGAGCTTCCACGCGTCCTCGACGGTCATCGTGCCGCCGAAGCGGACGCCGCCGTACATCTTGAGGAGGTCGCGGCGGAGCAGCGTCAGGTAGACGACCTTGAGGAAGTTCTTGTCCCACCGCACGGTGATGCCGTATTCGCTCACGCCCCCGAACCCGAGCAGGACGCGGTTGTCGAGGTCGTCCACGAGCTTCTTCCAGTCGCGGATCGGCTTCGGCGGCGCGCCGGGCTTCCCGACAAGGTCTGCGGGAAGCGGCTCGATCTTGAGGCCGTCGATGCCGCAGACGCCGAATCCCTCGTTGGCCAGGTGGTGCGACAGCGTGTACCCCGCGGGGCCCAGGCCGACGACGAGCACGTTCTTGCCGTTGTAGGGAAGGGCGCAGGGCCGCTTGACGTTCAGCGGATTCCAGCGCGTGAGGAACGAGTAGATCTCGAATCCCCAGGGGAGATTCAGGACGTCGAGCAGCGTCGCGGTCTCGGCCTCGGGGATGTTGACCGGTTCCTGCTTCTGGAAGATGCACGCCTTCATGCAGTCGTTGCAGATGCGGTGGCCGGTCCCGGCGCACATGGGGTTGTCGACGCAGACGATCGCGGTCGCGCCGAGCGGGTCGCCGGACTTCTTCAGCACGTGCGCTTCGCTGATCTTTTCTTCGAGGGGGCAGCCGGCCAGCGGAACGCCGAGGGGATTTGCCGTCGGTTTCCCGGCCTTGTCGCGCATGCCGCGGGAGCAGGAGTCCTTTTCGCGCGGGTGACAGAGGATGCAGTAGTGGACTTCGCCCAGCGCCTGGCGGGAGGTCATGCGCGGGTCGGTGAGCTTGAATCCGTCGCGTTTGCGCATGCGGTGCTCGGGGCCCGTGATTTCCTCGGGGCGCGAGGGGTTGGGCCGGACGAGTTCGACGAGTCCGTTGGGCCAGTGGAATTCCTCGGGCTGGCGGTACGAAGCCCAGTCGCGGATGCCTGTGCGGTAGACGGGATCCGCCCAGCGCACGTAGGCCCACGCCTCGAGAGTTTCCAGGGCGCCCTTGACGACCTCCGCATCCGGCGTCGCCGCCGGGAGCTCCATCGCCTGCCGCACCAGCCCGATCACATCCGCGTCCGGCTTCTTTTCCATCGCGATCAGGTCCAGCGTCGCCCGGGCGTACAGCAGCTCCTGCTCTTCCTTCGGGTGGACGTTCCAGACCTCGACGATCTTCGTCCCGGTCCTCGACAGCTCGCCGCTCGAGCGCTTCGGCGGATTCGCCTTCGAGTACTTCTTGAAGACGCGGCGGCCGATGAAGTCGCGCTTGTAGAGGAAGACGGGCGTCAGCCCGAGGAGCTTCGCCTTCAGTTCCTCCATCTGCTCCTGGACGCCGAAGAGCTGCCCAACGAAGCGGGACACGTGCGGGGCCATGCGGATGACGAGGTCGGAGACGGCCGGGGGCGCGAATCCGGCGCCGCGGGCCGCGGCATACGGCTGCCACTGTTTCCAGAGGTCGGGGTCCGCTTTGGCGACGCCGGCGTGGAAGAGGTCGAGGAGTTTCTGGAGGGAAGCGGGAGAAGCGAGGTCTGCGTACTGGAAGCCCGCGATGCCGAGTTGCAGCGAATCCGAGGTGTTCATGAATGCGGAAATCCTAAGGCGTGGCGTGGACAGGGGTCAGGGCGGCGCCCGTAAGAGGAGACTTTGCGCGAAGTGCGAGATTTGGCAAGGGACGAATTGAATGTTGACTATTCCGATCATGTATGTAAAGTATTGCCCAACAACCATGACAACACTCCTCACCCGCCCCGTCACCGACCCCGAATTCCTCGAGGACATCTCCGTTTTCGAGAACGCCATGCGCTCCTTCCTCGCGGGAACGCTCCCCGACGAGAAATGGCGCCCCTTCCGCCTCGTCAACGGCATCTACGGCCAGCGGCAGGGAGGCACCTGGCAGATGGTCCGCATCAAACTCCCCGCGGGCATCGCTTCGTCCGACCAGCTCGAGCGCTCCGCCGACCTCGCGCAGGAATTCGGCCGCGGCCTCGTCCACCTGACCACGCGGCAGGACTTCCAGATCCACTGGGTGCCGCTCGAGCGCGTGCCGGACTTCATGCGCGGCCTCGCCGAGAACGGCATGACGACGCGCGAGGCGTGCGGCAACGCCGTCCGCAACGTCGCAGCCGAGGCGCTCGCCGGCGTCAACCCCGCCGAGGCGTTCGACGTCACGCCGTACGCCAACGCCGTCGCGGAGTTCCTGCTGCGCCACCCGAAAACGCAGGGACTCCCGCGCAAGTTCAAGATCGCGTTCTCGGGAAGCGACGACGACGCCGGCCAGGCGGCGATCAACGACATCGGCTGCATCGCGCGCATCCGCGGCCGCGAGCGAGGCTTCGAGGTCCGCGTCGGCGGCGGCCTCGGCGTCCAGCCGCACCCCGCGCAGCTCCTCCACGAATTCCTTCCGGCCACGCAGCTCTGCGCCTCCGCCGAGGCGATCGTCCGCGTCTTCGACCGCACCGGCGAACGCAAGGACCGCAAGAAGGCGCGCCTCAAGTACGTCCTCATGCGCCTCGGCATCGACGGCTTCCGCGAGGAGTACGAAAAGGAACTGAAGGAAGTCCTCGGCGGCGAGCGGCTCAAGCCGTTCCCCGACCTCGACTCCTTCGTCCAGCGCTTCGCCGCGCCGCCGCTCGCTCTCCGCGCGCCGAGCGAAGCCCCGGCGTCCGTCGCCGACTCCGAGTGGTTCCGCGCCAACGTCCTCCCCCAGAAGCAGCCCGGCTACTACGCCGTCACGGCGTGGGTCCGCATGGGGGACATCACCTCCGCCAACCTCCGCAGTTTTGCTGGCGCCGTCCGCCGGTACGCGGGCGGGGAAGTGCGGATCACGAACGACCAGAACTTCGTGCTGAGGTTCGTCGCGGGGCAGGACCTGGAAGCGCTTCGCGCGGAGCTCGAGCCGCTCGGCCTCGCCGCCGCGAACGCGAACACGGTGTTCGACGTCACGAGCTGCCCGGGAACGACGACCTGCGGCCTGGGCGTGACGAATTCGAAGGGCCTCGGCGACGCGATCGTCTCGTACCTCGAGCGCAACCGCCCGCTCTTCGCCAACGTCCCCGGCCTGCGCATCAAGATCAGCGGCTGCCCGAATTCGTGCGGCCAGCACCACATCGCGCCGATCGGCCTCTACGGCTGCTCGAAGAACGTGAACGGCCGCGACATGCCGCACGCGCTCCTGCTCTGGGGCGGCGCCGTCGGCCCCTTCGCGCGGATCGGGAACGTCGCGGTGAAACTGCCGGCGAAGCGCGTCCCTGAGGCGGTGTCGCGGCTGATCGGGCTGTGGCGTGAGGAGCGCCAGGACGGAGAGGACTTCGGGGCGTTCTCGCGCCGCGTCGACAAGGCGCGCGTCAAGGAGACGCTCGCGGACCTCGCCGCGACGGACGGCGCCGACGAGTCGCTCTTCTACGACCACGGCGAGGACAAGCCTTTCAGCGCGGCGACGGCCGGTCCGGGGGAGTGTTCTCGGTAGTTCTACGGTGGTGGGCGGTGCCGCAACGAGATGATCTTGACCGGCCCGGACTCGACCTTGAGCCGGAACGGCCCGGGGACGTCCGCGGCGCCGCCCTTCGCGTCGATCGGGCGGTTGTCGAGCAGGACTTCGAGGCCGCCGCGGAACGCGCGGACGACGAGCGTGTGCTTGCCTCGGCCTGCGTCGACCTTCGCGACCCAGTCCTTGCGGATCCCGACGGTGAATTTCCCGGCGCCCTCCGAAGCGAACACCATCTCGATCTCGACCGCGGGCCATTCGTTGTTCGTCGTGAGCTCGCTGGTGACCCAGAGCTCGCCGTTCTTCACGGCGAGCTTGTCTTTCTTCCCGAACCCGTCCGTCGTCTTGCCGTCCCAAAGGTCGCTCCATCCGCCCGGCCCCGGCCCTGGCCCCGGGCCCGGCCCGGGCCCCGGCCCCATCCCCGGCATCGGCGGCCATGGGGAGTCGGGACCGCTTCCCTCCGCCAGCCCGCCAATCTCCTGGAACGTCACGTCGTCCACGGCCATCTCGCCGCCGAGGAGCGCCAGCGCCAGATCGCCCGCGCCGATGCCGTCGACGGGGTTGGTCTGGAAGAGCGGGATGGTGTCGTCGACGGTGCACCACGAGCAGCGTTCGGCGACGACGAGGTCGACGTCCCGCCACTGGTCAGGGCGGTCGGACGGGAGGACGAATCGAAGGGCCGTGGTGGGCGAGTTGGCGCGCCCTTCGAGCATGACGTTCTTCGCCGAGCCGGCCCAGTAGCGGAAGTGCAGCCGGAAGTTGCGCGCCCCTGCGGCGCGGAGGACGGCTTCCTGGCGCGGGCCGACCCCGGCGGACTTGCCGCGGAGGTGGCCGCCGGAAGCGGTCCAGGTGCCTTCGCCGACGGTCTTGAAGGAGCCGAGGGCCTTGCCGTCCGTGAGGATCTTCTGGGCGCCGGCGGCGCTGCGGGCGTCGGCGACGAATGACCGGAACAGCGCGAGGTGCTTTTCAGCGTCGTTGCCGAGGGTCCCGTAAATCTCGATCCAGTCCCACTGGACCGCGGACCCGTCCTCCGCGTAGACGCCCGTGGGGCCTCCGGGTTGCTCGTCCGTGCTCACGGACTGCACCTTCTCGCCGTCCACGCTCACGTGCACCTGGTTGACGCGCCCTTCCTCGAACCAGATCTCGAGGACGACGGGGCGGTTCATCGCGGGCGACTTGATGTCGATGTTGCCGCCGAGGGATTTCCCCGACGGTGCTGCTGCCCAGAGGAAGCGGTCCGAGGTGATCCACGCCTGGTATCCGCCGAGCATGACGCCGAAACGGCCGGCCGGTGCGTCGAGGAGGGTGCCCTGGGCGCGGATCCGGACGACATGCGCGACCGACCCGGCCCAGCCGATCATCGCGTCCTTCACCCACATCTGGCTGTCGGCGCCGTCCGGCTTCCTGTCGAGGTGCGCGCCCCAGCCCGTGGCCTGCTCCATCGGGCCGCGCGGGGCCAGCAGCCAGTCGGCGGACTCCGCGGCCGAGCCGAACGTGTACGTCCACTTCGTGCCGAACTTCGGGTCCGCCGCGCCTGCCACGGCCAGCGGGCTGCCGGCAGGGACCGGGTCGCGCCCGGGGTCCACCGGGGGAGTCTCCACCGCGCCCCCCTCTGCCGCCTCCCGATAGCCGTTCATGAACCCCAGCAGCCGCCCGCTGTTCTGCGACTTCGCCGCCATCTCCAGCGCGCGCTTCTGGTTCTTCTCGAGGGTCTTGCCGGCCGCCTCCACCGACTTCGCGGCCGGCCGCCACCACCACCAGAACAGCGCGATCCCGTCCTCGTCGCCGCCGGACTTGCGCACGATGTCCACGAGCGACGCCGGCTGCACGTCGTGCCAGGCGAGCGGAAGAGTCGCGCCGTTCTTCAGTTTCACGCGGAAGGCGCCGTCGACGACCTCCGTGACCGTCGCCGCGCCCTCGCTCTCGTACTTGAACGTGTCGACGTCTTTCCCCACGGCGTTCCCGTACACGCCGGTCCTGAATCCCTCCGCCAGCCCGACGATCCACTTGAGGTCGGCGAGGTCGTCAGAAGCGGCGGCGGCGTCCTTCTCCTCGGCGTCGAGGGCGGCTTTCGCCGCGGCCAGGTCCGCGACGCAAAGCGCGTCCCCAACCGTTTTCCGCAATACGGGGAGGCGTTTCGCCCGCCACGACGCGCGCCGAGCCACGGTGGCCTCCGCCTCGATCCGGGCGATTTCCAGCTCCGCCCGCTCGGTGCAGTCCGCGACGTGCCACGTCGTCACCCACTTCCAGACGTTGATCGCCTCCGCCGCATTCCCCGAGGCCTCGTGCCCGGAAGCGCGGTCCGCGGCCGCCTTGAGCTGCTCTTCGACCGACTTGCGGATCGTCGCCGTCCGCGCCGCCTTCCACTCCTCGTCCTCCTTCGTCTTCGGCGCGAACGCCTCCAGCTCCTTCAGCGCCTCGCCCGGCACGGTCTTCTCGAGCAGCGGCGCGATCCGCGCCTCCACCGCCTTCCACGCCGCCTCCGCCGGCGGCGGTTCGACCGGCGGCTTCTTCGTCGTGTCGACCGGGGGAGTCCCGCCCACCGGCGTCCCGACCTTCGCCGCCTCGATCTCGCGGCGCAGCCGCTCCTTCTCCTCGTCCGTGTCCGCCTTCGCGAGCTGGCTCTTCAGCTCCTCGAGCCGCTGCTCGAAGCGCTCCCGTTCCTCCCTCGCGACCCGGGCCCGTTCCGTCGCCTCCGCGATTTCCTTCTCGCGGTCCCGCCGGTCCGCCTCGGACTTCACGTGGCCGCGCCAGATGATCACGCCCATCACGAGCGCCACCGAAAGCGCCGCCGCCGCCGACGCCATCAGCGCCGGCCGCTTCTTCGCCCACCGCGCGCCCTTCTCGATCGCCCCGCTCCGGCGCGCGCCGATCGCCTCGCCTTTCACGAAGCGCTCGATGTCCGCCGCGAACTCCTCGCCGGACTGGTAGCGGCGCTCCGGCTGCTTGTCGAGCGCCTTGAGGCAGATCGTCTCCACGTCGCGCGGCACGTCCGCCACGATTGTCGTCGGCGGCGCCGGCTCGTCCTTGATGATCGCCTCGAGCATCGAGATGAGGTCTTTGCCGTCGAAGGGCGGCCGGCCCGTGAGCCCCTCGTACAGCACCGCGCCGAGCGAGTAGAGGTCACTGCGGTGGTCGACCCGGTCGCCGAGGCCCTTCGCTTGCTCCGGCGACATGTACGACGGAGTCCCCATCACCGCGCCGCTCATCGTCAGGCGCGTCGACGACTCGACCTCGCGCGCGAGCCCGAAGTCCGAGAGGTACGGCACCCCGGCCGTCGTCACGAGGATGTTCTGCGGCTTGATGTCCCGGTGCACCAGCCCCTGCTTGTGCGCGTAGTCCATCGCACGGGCGATCGTTGCCACGATCGCCAGGAGCTCCTTCACCGGCAGCCGGTTCGGCGCGAAGAGCCCGTTCAGCGGGCCGCCCTCGATGTAGTCCATCGTGAAGTACGCCTTGCCGTCCGCCTCGCCCAGCTCGTGCACGCCGACGATGTTCGGGTGCCGCAACTTCGAGACGACCCGCGCTTCGCGGAGGAAGCGCGCCTTGAGCTTCGCGTCGTCGGAATTGAGCAGGACTTTCACGGCGACCGTGCGCCGCAGTTCCTCCTGCACTCCCTGGAACACGACGCCCATCCCGCCGCGCCCCAGCTCGCGTACCAGCGTGATGTTCCCGAGCTTCTGCTTCGGCTTCGACGGCGCCGGCGGGGCGCCGACCGACGGCATCACCTTCGTCCCCGTCACCGCGACGTCGTCCGCCACCTCAACCGGCCGCAGAACGCCCTGGCACTTCCCGCACCGGTACAGCCGGTTCGGCGCCCACGCGACCACGTTGAACCGCGCGCCGCAGGAGTCGCACTCGCCGATCTTCTTTCCCTGCCCGGCAAGCGCGTCCTGCACGTCCTTGGCCGAGCACAGCCCGCGCTGCACGAGAAGCTCCCCGAGCCTCGCGGCGCGCCCCTCCATGATCAGGCGCTTCTGCTCCGCCAGCGCGGCCGACAGCGCCGCCTCGGTGACTTTCCCGGCCTCGAGGAGTCTCTTCCCCAGCTGCTGGTCGTTGATCATCGGTGGTGCGGCGGAGTTTACCACCCGCCGCGGGTCTCCTTGGGCGCGGAGTTTCCCCGGAGAGACAACGGGGGAGGGAAGCGGTTATTGCGGGAAAACGGCAGGGGATGGGGTGGGGGCAGGGGAAGGGGTGGGCGGGGGCTGGGGCGGGGGAGCGGGCCAGGCTGGCGACTACTTTGCCGTGTCTTCGCCGAACTGCTTGCGGGCGCGGGCGAGGCGCTCCTCGTCGTCCGGCTCGATGTGGACCAAGGTGTCGGCGATCCGGAGGCCGGAATCCCGCAGCGCGTCCTTCACCCGGTGGGCAATCGCGTGTCCCTCCCGCACCGGCAGCGCGCCGTCGACGATCACGTGGATGTCCACGTAGAAGTCGAATCCCATCTTGCGCAGGCGGCACTTCTCGATCGCCTTGACCCCCGGGGCGGCGAGCGCCGCGCTCCGCACTTTCGCTTCGAGCTCCGCGGGGGGCGCGGCGTCGGTAATTTCCATGATCGCGGGGCGCGCCAGCATGACGCCGTTGAGCGCGATGATCGCCGCGCCGACGAGCGCGGCGTATTCGTCGGCCGGCGGGTACTTGAACCAGATCGCGATCACGATCCCGATCCCCGCCGCGGCGGAAGTAATCGCGTCGCTCCGGTGGTGCCAGGCATCCGCCTTCACCGCGCCGCTTCCCGTCGCCGTCCCGGACTTCCAGACGAACCGGAACAGCGTCTCCTTGATGACGATGACGCCGAGGAGGACGGCGAGGGTGTATTTCTCGGGGACGGGGTGGGGGATGAGGATGCCGCGGACGCTGGTGATGACGATGCCGCCGGCGGCGACGAGGAGGGCGACGGAGACGGCGAGGGCGGCGAGCGGCTCGGCCTTGCCGTGGCCGTAGGGGTGGTCCTCGTCCGGCGGGCGCTGGGCGACGCGCAGACCGCCCATGACGATGATGGACGTCGCGATGTCGGAAGTGGATTCGATCGCGTCGGCGACGAGCGCTGCGCTGTTCCCCAGGATCCCGGCGAGGGCCTTGCCTCCCGCGAGCAGCGTATTCGCGAGGACGCCGACAAGGGTCGAGCGGATGCCGGCCTGCGCGGGATGCGATGCGGACATGCCGGAAGTCTCTCATTCGGGATTCCGGCGCGCCGACTCTTTTCTGCGAGGGGCTGCAAGCCTGGCGCGCACTCGTCGCCGGTTCGCGGTATCATGGCGCTGTTCTGTGACAACCGGGGCCTGCCAGTCAAGGCTCCAAATCCCTTCGAGATCTCCCCTTCATTACGGGGGCGCCATGGTATCGACCGGGGAATGGATGCCGTCACTGCGTGCCGAGGACGCCCATCGGCCTCGTAAAACCTTGGGCACATTTGTACACGCGACTCCCGCGTACTCCCTGGCTGCTTAATTGCAGTCACGTTCTCCCGGCCACCCTTACGCAGGTGCGTTGCCTGAAAAGGTAACGGCCCGGCCGGGCGGAGCGCCGCGCGTGAGGTAGAGCAAGGGGTGTCCGGTCCACTACCCCGAGCCCACGGAGAAACGGACCTGGCGGCATGAAGAGCCTCTCTGTGGGCGCTTCATGTTGCGACAACAAAACACAGAGTGCGCACGGAGATGTGCCGGTTGAAGCTCTCTGGGACGCGGGTTCGATTCCCGCCGCCTCCATCCGCCTTCGCCCACGGCGGCGCATTGCGCCGCCGGGGCTTCGGCGGATTTCATCCGCGTCCTTGCGCCCAAGTCGGGCGAGGGCGGATGCCCGCCGAAGCCCGAGCGCGAAGCGCTCGAGGCGAAGGCGGGCCGACACGTTGCCAGTCGAGTTTCCAGAAGTTCGCACCCAGGGTGGATTGACATCGCTATTCCAGTTTCCGACGCTGCTCCCATGTGGGTCTACATCCTGCGGAGTCTCTCCAATCCCCGTCGCACTTACATCGGGTTGACGGAAGACCTTGAGCAGCGCCTCCGCCAGCACAACGCCGGTCAGTCCGCCTATTCGGCCCGACACCGCCCATGGGCCGTCGACGTCGCCGTGCGCTTTTCGGACGCAACTCAGGCACGGGAATTCGAGACGTACATGAAGTCCGGCTCAGGCCGCGCGTTCGCGCGAAAGCACCTTCTGTCCAGGGCGCAGCCGCTTCCAATTCGGCCTTCTGCCCCGGGAACCGCGTGCTGAATCCCCTCGCGGGATCTCGCCCTTCTCCCCCCACCCCCGCCTTCCGGTTACGATCCTCCCCAGTCCCCCCACCGGAGCCCTCCCCCTGAGCCCAGCCGGCGAACAAACCTCGAAGGAAAACAGCCGATCGCGGCGCGAGGAAACTCGATTCATCTCCCCGTCCCTGCGTGCCGCTTCGCCCGAGGACCCCGCCTCGTTTGAAATCAAGTTCCTCATCGACGCCGCGACAGCGGACGCGATCGAAGCGCAGGCGCGGCGCGAGTTGCGTCCCGACCCGCACGGCGACGGTGCGCTGCAGGGCGCCTACGCGATCACGACTGTGTACCTCGACACGCCCGCGTTCGACGTCTTTCACCGCGCACGGGAACTGGGGGGAGCGAAGTGCCGCGTACGGCAATACGGCGCCGGAGGGCTGCTCTACCTGGAGCGGAAGCGCCGGCAGGGGAACCGGGTGCAGAAGCGGCGCAGCGGGGTGGAGGCGGCGGCGCTGGACGTGGCGATGACCGGAGGGGGAGCGCCGGGCTGGGCCGGGGAGTGGTTCCGTGAGGAAGTGGAAGCGCGCGGGTTCCGGCCGGTGTGCGGACTTTCGTATCTCCGCACGGCGTTTTTCGGGACGGAGGACGGGCGGCATTACCGGCTGACGATCGACCGGCGCATCTTGGCCGGCGCCGCTTCCCGCTGGATGGTGGACGCCGCCGGGGCGACGGAGCTGATGCGGGGACAGGCGGTCTGCGAGATGAAATACCGGGACGCGATGCCGCAGGCGCTGAAGGCGATCGTGGCGAAGCACGGGCTCCAGCCGATGGGCGCGTCGAAGTACCGGGCGGCGTGCGTGGCGCTCGGGCTCGTCCGGGAGAAAGGCGCGCCCGATGCCTGATTGGCTGCGCAACGCGTTTCACGGGTCAGGGCACGGCTTGACGTTCCACGCCGCGGCGTGGCACCTGCTGCTTGCCGTCGTCTGCGGGTTCGCGATCGCGTGGGTCCACCGCCGCAGCGTCGGCCGCGCCACGACCGGTTCGGACTCGTTCGCCGCGGCGCTGATTCTCCTGAGTCCGCTTGTCGCCATGACCGCCATGGTGATCGACGACAACGTCGCCCGCGCGTTCAGCCTCGTCGGCGCGCTCTCCATCGTCCGCTTCCGCACCGACGTCGAGGACACGCGCGACACTGCCTTCGTGATCTTCTCCGTCGTCGCCGGCATGGCCGCCGGAGTCGGCAACTGGGTCCTCTGCGCGGTCGGCGTCCCCGTCGTCGGGTTCGTCGCGATCGCGCTCAGCCTGCGGAGGGGCTCCCCGGCCGGCGGCGCGTTCGCCGGCCCGCCCGTGGCGCTTCTCGTCCGCATCGCCGCCGCGGAGAACCCGAAGGAAGCGCTGGAGCCGGCGATGGCGCGGCACCTGGAGGGCGTGCGGCTCGTGAAGACAGCGACCGCGCGGCAGGGGGCAGCGCTCGAGTTGACGTACACGGTCCACCTGCGCGGCGGCGGCGACCCGGTCGCCCTCGTGCGCGACCTCAATGCGGTGAAGGGAGTGCAGCATGCCGAGCTGGGCGAAGCGTAGCGCCGCGGTCCTGCTGCTGGCGTCGTCCGCCTTCGCGGAGTCGGCGAAACCCGCGAAAGACGACGACAGCGACATTTTCTTCCGCACCGGGCAGATCCCGCAGCTCGTGATCGAACTCGACGACGCGGCGTGCGAAGCCTTGCGGAAGGAGCCGAGGAAGTACGTGACGGGGCGGCTGCGCGAGAACAACCGGAACGTGTACGAGGAGGTCGGGTTCAAGCTCAAGGGCGCCGCGGGGAGTTTCCGCGAGTTCGACGACACCCCGTCGTTCACGGCGAAGATCGACAAGGGCGACGACGACCAGAAGTTCCACGGGCTCCGCAAGTTCCAGCTCAACAAGTCGCCGCAGGACGACACGTACCTGCAGGAACTCCTCGCCTCCGACATCTTCCGCGCCGCGGGGCTGCTGGCCCCCCGGGTGACCCATGCCCGCGTCTGGATCAACAAGCGCGACATGGGCCTCTACGTCCTCAAGGAAGGTTTCGACCGCACGCTCCTCAAGCGCGGCTTCGACAAGTCCGGCGGCGCCCTCTACGACGGCGGCTTCTGCCAGGACGTCGACGCCGACCTCGAGAAGGACGAGGGCGGCCACCCCGACGACCGCGCCGACCTCAAGGCCCTTCTCGCCGCCTGCACCGAGCCCGACCTCGTGAAGCGGTGGGCGCGCGTCCCCGAGGTCGTCGACGTGAAGGCGTTCATCACGTTCATGGCGATCGAGATGATGCTCGGCCACTGGGACGGCTACTGCCTCAACCGGAACAACTACCGCATCTACTTCGACCCCGCCACGAAGAAGGCCGTGTTCCTCCCTCACGGCATGGACCAGCTCTTCCAGGATCCCGAGGCCTCCATCCTCGACAACCCGCCGGCGATCGTCGCCAACGCGATCATGAAAAACCCCGCGTGGCGCGCCGACTACCGCAAACGCGTCGGCGAACTCCTCCCGCTCTTCAGCGCCGAAAAACTCAAGCGCCGCGTGGACGAGGTGGCGAAGCGGCTGCAGCCGGTGCTCGAGGCGTACAACAAGGAAGCGGCGGCGGCGCACGAGGGGGCGGTGGCGGGGCTCAAGGACCGGCTGGAAGCGCGGGAAAAGAGCCTGAAGGAGCAGAAGGGGCAGCCGGACCCGAAGCCGCTGGTGTTCCAGGCGGACCAGCCGGTGCGTCTGCTCAAGTGGCACACGAACTCGGAGTGCGACGACGCGGCGCTGGAGCAGAAACGCGAGAACGGCGTGGACCTGCTCACGATCGCGTGCGGCGAGAGCGGGGTGTGCATCGCGTCGTGGCGCCGCGGAGTGCTGCTCCCGAAGGGGAAGTACCGGTTCCGGGCGATGGTGGCGTCGAAGGACGTGGCGGCGCTCGAGGAGGAGGGGGCGCCGGGAGCCGGGGCCGGGATCCGGCTGTCCGGCGGGTCGCGCGAAAACTCGCTGGTCGGCTCGAACGCCTACAAGGCGCTGGAGCTGGAGTTCGAGGTCGACGAGGAGCAGGCGGACGTGGAACTCGTCGTCGAGCTCCGTTCCTCGAAGGGCGAGATCGCCATCAAGGCGGACTCGCTCGTGCTCACGAAGCTGTCGAAGTAGCTCAGCCTCGGCGGGAGGTCGACCTCTCGATGTCGCGGTTCGCCTCGCGCTTCTTCAGGTCCTCGCGCTTGTCGAACAGCTTCTTCCCGCGCCCGACGCCGATCTCCAGCTTCGCCAGCCCGCGGCGGAACAGCAGCGCCAGCGGCACGATCGTCAGCCCCTTCTCCATCAACTGCACCTGCAGCTTTCGGATCTCCGACTTGTTCAGCAGCAGCTTGCGGGTGCGCTTCGGCTCGTGGTTGAGGATGTTGGCGAACGGGTACTTGGCGATTTCCATGCCGTAGAGGAACGCCTCGCCGTCCTCGACGCGGGCGAAGGCGTCGGTGATGTTGACGTTGCCGTCGCGGATCGACTTGACCTCGCTTCCGGTGAGGACGAGCCCGGCCTCGAGGGTTTCGAGGATGGAGTACTCGAAGCGCGCCTTGCGGTTGCGGGCGACGACCTTGACGTCGCCGGGTTTTTCGGGGGGCTTGACGGCCATGGGCGGATTGTAAGCGCCGGTCCGGCCCCGGAGGCGCTATTCCAGCGGCGGGGGCGGCGTGTCGCGGAGGCCGCGGAGGGCGGTGACGAGGCCGCCGAGCGACATACCGCCCGCGACGAGGACGGGAATCCCGGCGACGGGGCTCATCCTCACGCCGAACGAGATCGCGCCGGCGGCGTAAAGCGCGCCGAGCAGGAGCGCCGGCAGCGCGCCGGCGGCGACGATCCCGAGCCGCGCCCAGCGCTTCGCCGGGCACGCCGCCAGCGGCAGCACCGCCGCGGGGAGCCAGCAGGCGATGACGACCAGCGGCTCGAATCGCACCGCCATGCTCAGGCACGGCAGCGCCGCGAACGCCGCCCCGATCGAGATCGCCCGGTCCACCCGCCGCTTCCACACCGCCAGTACCGCGCACGCCGCCAGCGGCCCCAGCGCGGCCAGGGCGAGGAGGCGCTGGGGAAAGAGCATCGAGCGCCACATCAGGTACTCGCGCCCGTCCTCACGCCGCGGGGGCGCTTCGTCGACGGCAAGCACGGCGCTCTCGAGGATGCGGCCGCTGGAATGAAGGGCCTCGGCGGAGAGCTTGTCCGGGGTGTCGGTCGACTGGTGGTAGTGCGGGTAGAAGCGGGAAAGCGAGGATCGCGACAGGAACAGCGCCGGGACGCCTTCGCAGGCGAAGAAAACGTCGTCGCTCCCCGTTTTGGCCGAGCAGACGCGCGTGAAAGCCTGCGCGATCAGCGGGACGCGCGGGTCGCCGAGGGGAAGGGACTCCGGGGAGGCGGCGGACATGACGGCGGGGAGGGTCCCCGGGACGTAGGCCGGCGCCACGGCGGTGTAATTCCGTGGAATGGCGTGCAGCACGGGCGCGCCGCCGGGCCACGCCAGCATCTCGAGCCCGATGCAGGCGTCGGTGTTCGCGATCCGCTCCTTCCCCAGGTCCGCGATCAGCAGTTCCGCGCCGATCCCCCCCGTCTCCTCCGCGTCCGTCGCGCACAGGATCACGTTGTGCCGCAGCGGGACGCCCTTCAGCGCCCGGCCGAGTTCGAGAAGCGCGGCCACCGACGAGGCGTTGTCCTCCGCCCCCGGCGCGCGGTGGACCGAGTCGTGGTGGCCGATGACGACGAGATAGCGGTCGCTCTTGCCGGGGAACATCGCGATGGCGTTGGCGCAGCGGTCGCCGCGCACGAACCCCGTCGAGACGCGGGCGTCGATCCCGTCCTTCTCGAAACGGTCGCAGATCCATTTGGCGACGTCCCGCGACCGCGCCGACCCCGCCGGGCGCGGCCCGAATGCCGCCACCAGCGCCTCCAGGTCCGAAAACGCGCGCTTCCCGTCGAATTTCAGCGGGTGCGGCGCCGGGGCAGGGGACTGCGAAGCCGCCGCGATCACCGCGGCGACGAGCGTCGCGAGGGCGAGGACCGACAGGAGGGCTTCCCGGCGCATCGTCGGATGCTATCGCCCCGTCGCCCTGCGCCCCGAAGAAATTACCGCCCGGCCGCCTTCCGGGCCGCGCCGCGCGCCCTGGGCAGGAGGATGTTGTTCTCCTTGTGCACGTGGTGATGCGTGTCCGCTTCCAGCGCCGCCAGCCCTGTCATCGCCGCCCGGTAGGTCGGGCATGCGTCCGCCGGCACGTGGTAGGTCCCGGTCAGGCGGCGGAGCTTGTGAAGGGTGTCACCGACCTTCTGGTGCTCTTCCTCCAGCTCGCCCATCGCGCTTTCCGGGAGCGGCACGCCGGCTTCCAGGCGGCGGATCGCGGGGAACACGACGTCCTCTTCCTTCTTCAGGTGCGACTCCAGTTCCATCTTGAGGCCGGCGAAAAGCTCGCGGACCTGCCAGAGCTCAGGATGGTTTTCTCCGTGCACCTGGGCGATTTTGTCGACTTTGGTCTGAAGCGCGGGCAGGGCGTGACGCAGGTAGACGTGGTGGGTGCCTACGATGTGGTCGAGGAGGTCGCGCAGGGGCGCTTTTCGCCAATCGATGACGGCGGTGGCGGGGGGCGGGGTGGCGTCCTCGCGTTCGAGGGCCCGGACGACGTCGGCCAGCGGGACCTTCGAATCCTTGCAGGCGTCGCGCAAGGACTGCTTGCCGCCGCAGCAGAAGTCGAGGCCGAACTTCTCGAGGATGTCGCCGCGGGATTCGCGTTCGGTGACGAGTTCGCCGAGGGAGCGGGTGACGTCGATGGTCGCGTTCATGGGATGGACTCCGAGAGGGAACAGGAGGACAGACGGCAATCCTCATGCCGAGCAATTCGCGCGCCTATCGGGAGACCTTGCGGGGATTGCCGCACGCCGCGCGGATTCTCGCGCAGCCCGTGAAATGAAACGGGCCCCCGTTTCCGGAGGCCCGTGGAGATCGATCTTGCGCCCGACGCTACTTGCCGGCGACTTCCGGCGTCCCTTCCTTCAGGAACACGTAGTAAAGACGCCCTTCGTCGCTCGTCGAACCCGCGAGCCATTCGGCCTCGGGCCCCGTCCCGACGAAGATGTCCGCGCGCCCCGCGGAGCGGATCCCTCCTCCCGTGTCCTGGTCCATCAGGAACTGGCAGAACGGCCGGCTGCCAGTGCGCTCTTCGCCTGACATTTCAGGCAGCGTGCCGACGAGGTAGGCGATGCCGCCGCGCGGGAAGACGCCCTTGTCGGTCGCGATCGAGCGGAACGGGGTAACCTTCACGTTGAGCGACCCGAACGGCCCGCCCTCGGCCGGGCGGAAGAACACGTAGCAGTCATTCACGGCGAGGTAGTGGTTCAGGTCCTCGGGGTTATCCTTGAAGTACTGCCGGATGGCGCGCAGGCAGAGCTTGTTCTTCTCGATCTTCTTGTCCTTCACCAGCGCCTTGCCGATCGAGCCGTACTTGTACTCGGTCTTGCCCGCATACCCGACCTGGAACAGCGAGCCGTCCTCGAGCCGCAGCCGCGCCGAGCCCTGCACCTGCACCACGTATACGTCCATAGGGTCGGACAGCCACGCGATCTCCAGCCCGCGCCCCGCAAGGCAGCCGCCGTCGAAATCCACGCGCCGCGGGCTCTGCCCGATCGTCCCTTCCGCGCGCCGCCAGCCGATCGGGAAGCCCTCGTCGTCCTTGATCAGCTCTTCCGGCTTGCCATACAGCGGGAAGCGGAACCGGTCCGAGCGGGTGAGCGAGGCGTCGAAGATGGGCTCGCAGTAGCCGGTGAAGAGCATCTCGCCGGAGCCGTCCCAGCCGACCGAGCGGTAGACGTCGAACTCCGCGGCGATCCGCGAGTTCAGCTCCGGGCCCGAGGAGCAGCTCTGCAGCAGCTCCTTCATCGCGTGGAGGCTCGCCACGGCGCGGTCGTGGGAGATGTCAAGGTACGGGAAGTATTTCTTGGACGACGGCTTCGCGTAGTAAGCGAGGCTGTAGTCGATCGCCGCGATCAGCGACTCCTTGTCGCTCCACCCCTGCGAAAAGTCGGGGTAGAGGGCGGGATCAGTGATCTTCTCGAGCGCCATCTGCCCGGGAGGGAGAGGTCGCGAGTAGTCCTTGTCCATCGAGGAGCAGCCGGCGAGCAGGCCGGCGATCAGACAAAGGGCCGCGGTGCGCATGGATGGACCTCTCCGAAAATGGAATGTCTCCGTATGTAGATCGGCTGGGAGAGGGGAGGGGCTTGACGGGGGAAAAACGGCAGGGGCAGGGGAAAAGCGGGCGGGGG
>CAZPWT010000022.1:0-65805 GCA_964590435.1 uncultured Planctomycetia bacterium | reverse complement strand
ACTCCATGGAATCCGAACGTCAGAGCGTGAAAAAAATCCGCGCGGGTCGGGCGGAGTCGGCCCGCACATCAAGAACTCCTCAAACCACCGTCACTGGGCCGACGCAGCCTGACACGCCGGATTTTTTCTCACGCTCTGAGAACGCCCGGAGACACCATGAGGCTGTTTTGTGCCGCGGACACCGACCCGAAACTCCACTCCGTTGTCGGCCGCGCTTCGGTGTCGCTCCGGAAGGCCGGCGCCGAGGCGAAGTGGACGCCGCCCACGCAGTGGCACGTGACGCTGAAGTTCCTCGGCGAGGTCGACGCCGCGGCGCTGGAGCCCGTGACCGCCGCGTTCAAACGCGCGGCCGCTTCGGGCCGACCGGCGGGGCTCCGGCTCGCGGGACTCGGGGTCTTCGGCGGGCTCAAGCCTCGCGTCGTGATCGCCAGGATCGAGGACGACGGCGGTAACCTGCAGGCCGCCGCGGCGGCGCTCGATCGTGAATTCACCCCGCTTGGTTTTCATCCGGACAACCATGTCTTCAACCCCCACGTGACCCTCGCCCGCGTCCGCTCTCCCAGGAACGCCGCGGCTTTGCTAGAGGCCATCAAACGCGAAAGCGCTTCCGTCGCCGGCGCCTGGGAAGTCCGCGAACTCGTCCTCTACGAGTCGATCCTCCGGCCGGAAGGCGCGGAATACCGCGTCGTCGCTCGCGCTCCCCTCGCTTCACCAGGAGTTGCCCAATCCGCTTCCCGCGCTAGGCTGTAGCCTTCCCAACATCCCCTTCACGGAACCCGCCATGTCCGAACCCGCCAAGCCCGACGCCAAGCGCTCCGCCCTGCAGGCCGCGATCTCGCAGATCGAGAAGCAATTCGGCCGGGGCTCGATCATGCGCCTGGGCGCGGAACCGAAGATCATCGTGAACGGCATCTCGACGGGGTCGGTTTCGCTCGACCTCGCCCTGGGCGGCGGCGGCATCCCGCGCGCGCGTGTGAGCGAGATTTTCGGGCCGGAGGGCAGCGGCAAGACGACGGTGTGCCTGCATCTCGCGGCGAATGCACAAAAGGCGGGAGGGACGGCGGCGTTCATCGACGCGGAGCACGCGCTTGACCCGGTGTACGCGAAGAAGATCGGCGTGAAGCTCGAGAACCTGCTCCTTTCGCAGCCCGACAACGGCGAGCAGGCGCTGGAGATCGCGGACCTGCTCGTGCGCTCGAACAGCGTCGACCTGATCCTGATCGACTCGGTCGCCGCCCTCGCGCCGCGCGTCGAGCTCGAGGGCGAGATGGGCGACCAGCACGTCGGCCTGCAGGCGCGCCTCATGAGCCAGGCGCTCCGAAAGCTCACCGGCTCCCTCGGCAAGTCGCAGACCGCGGTCGTCTTCACCAACCAGATCCGCGAGAAGATCGGCGTCATGTACGGCAACCCCGAGACCACCCCCGGCGGCCGCGCGCTCAAGTTCTACGCCAGCGTCCGCATCGAGACCCGCCGCGTCACCGCCATCAAGGACGGCGAGACCACGATCGGCCACCGCGCCAAGGCCACCATCGTGAAGAACAAGCTCGCCCCCCCGTTCCGCAAGGCCGAGTTCGACATCATCTACGGGAAGGGAATCTCGCGGGAAGGCGACGTCCTCGACATCGGCGAGCAGTACAAGGTCCTCTCCCGCAGCGGCACCTGGTTCAACTTCGGCGAGGTCCGACTCGGCCAGGGGCGCGACAAGGCGCGGGAATTCCTCGAGCAGAACCCCGAGATCATGAAGCAGGTCGAGGAGGCGGTTAAGAAGGCCGCGCTGGCGGGGGCCGCGCCGGCGGAGAAGTAGCGCGCGCCCACCCGCCTTTTTTCGAACCGCACCCCGCGGCGGTTGTTATTCTTTCGGCCCCCACGATTCCCGCTTCCCCTTACAGAGAGTCGATCCGAGACATGAAGGCCTCCGAAATCCGCGCGCGGTACCTGAAGTTCTTCGAGAAGAAGGGCCACACCATCGAGAAGTCCGACTCGCTGGTGCCGGAGAACGACCCGACCGTGCTGTTTACCGGCGCGGGGATGAACCAGTTCAAGGACATGTTCCTCGGCAAGGGGAACAAGCCGTACCGGCGCGCGACGACGTCGCAGAAATGCCTGCGGACGGGGGACCTGGAGAACGTGGGGAAGACGCCGAGCCACCACACGTTCTTCGAGATGCTGGGGAATTTCTCGTTCGGGGACTACTTCAAGGCCGAGGCGATCCCTTGGGCGTGGGAGTTCTGCACGAAAGAGATGGGAATCGACCCGGCGAAGCTGACCGTGACCGTTTACGAGGACGACCAGGAGGCGTACGACCTCTGGCTCAAGATCGTCCCGAAGGAGAAGCTCTTCCGCGGCGACGCGAAGGACAATTTCTGGCCCGCGAATGCGCCGAAGGACGGGCCGAACGGGCCGTGCGGGCCTTGCAGCGAGATCTACTTCGACCGCGGGGCGAAGTACGGGTGCTCGCCGGTGGATTGCGGGCCGCTGTGCACGAAGTGCAAGCGGCACATCGAGATCTGGAACCTGGTGTTCACGCAATTCGACCGCCAGGACGGCGGGGTGCTCGCGCCGCTGAAAAATAAAAACATCGACACGGGGATGGGGCTCGAGCGCACCGTCGCCACCCTCCAGGGCGTCCCCACGAACTTCGACACCGACCTCTTCGCCCCCATCATCCGCCGCATCGAGGACATCACCGGCAAGCAGTATTCCCAGGACGGCGACGACACCCCGCGCTTCCGCAGGATCGCGGACCACGCGCGCGCGATGACGTTCGTGATCGGCGACGGCGTCGCGCCCGGCAATGAGGGACGCGAGTACGTGCTGCGCCGGATCATCCGGCGGGCGTCGGACGACGGGAAGCGCATGGGCATGAGGGACGCGTGGCTGTTCCGCCTGGTGCCCGCGGTGGGGGAGGCGATGGGGGACCAGTACCCCGACATCGTCGAGCGCCGCGAGAACATCGCGCGGATCGTCAAGGCCGAGGAGGAGCAGTACGCGGCGACGCTGGAAGCGGCGCAGGGGATCATCGACCGCGAGATCACGCGATTGAAAAGCGAAAAGGCGCGGACGTTCTCGGGGGAAGTCGCGTTCGACCTGCACCAGACACACGGCCTGCCGATCGACCAGTTGACGGAAATCGTCAAGGACCGGCAGATCCCCGTGGACCGCAAGCGGTACGACGAACTGATGGAGGAGCACCGGAAGAAGAGCAACGCGCAGGTCGCCGGGGACGTGTTCTCCCTCGGGCCCCTCGGGAAGATCAAGCCGACCGTCGCGACGACGCGCTTCAGCGGTTACGACGCGATGCAGGGAACCGCGACGGTCAAGGCGGTCATCGTGGGGAACGACGTGGTGGACGGCGCCGGCGAAGAAACCGTCGTGCGGGTCGTTCTCGACCAGTCGCCGTTCTACGCGGAAAGCGGCGGGCAGGCCGGCGACTCCGGCCTGCTCAAGGGTGACGGGGTCGAAGTCCGGATCGACGAGACGAAGAAGACCGAGGGATACTGGCTGCACGGAGGCAAGGTCATCCGAGGCACGCTTCGCCCCGGGCTCAAGGTGGAAGCCCAGGTCGACGTGGACCGCCGCTGGGCGATCATGCGGAACCACACGGGTACGCACATCCTGCACAACGCCCTGCGGACCATCCTCGGCAAGCACGTCGAGCAGGCAGGCTCGCTCGTCGCCCCCGACCGGCTCCGCTTCGACTTCAGCCACTTCCAGGCGCTCACCCGCGACGAGATCCGCCGGATCGAGAACTACGTGAACGAGCGGATCATGGAGAACGCGCCGGTGACGTGGCGCGAGATGCCGATGGCGGACGCGAAGAAGCTCGGCGCGATGATGTTCTTCCAGGACAAGTACGGCGACATCGTGCGCGTCGTCTCGGTGGGCGACTGGTCGCGCGAGCTGTGCGGCGGGACGCACGTCCCCGCGGCGGGAACGATCGGGTATTTCCACGTCGTGAGCGAGGGAAGCGTCGCGGGCGGGACGCGGCGGATCGAGGCGGTCACGGGGATGGGCGCCGTGGCGCACGCGCTGCAGGTCGAGGACCGCGTCAACGCGGCGGCGATGATGCTCAACGCGCCGCCGTCCCGGCTTCCGAACCGCATCCAGGAGGTGCTGGACGAGCTCCAGCAGCTCCGGCGCGAGCACGAGAAGTCCCGGCGGGCGGCGGCGGCGGACGAGGCGGGCGGGCTGCACGAGAAAGCGTTCGCGGTCGGCGCGGAGAAGGCCGTTGTCGAACTCCTGCGCGACAAGTCCGCGGACGAGCTGCGCTCGATGATCGACAAGCTCGTCAAGGAGCAGAAGATCGCGGTCGCGGCGCTGGGAAGCGTCTTCGAGGAGAAGCCGGTGCTCGTGATCGGCGTCCGGCAGGACCTGACGGGGAAGGCCGACGCGGGGGCGATCGCGAAGGAAGCGGGGAAGGCGATGGGCGCGGGCGGCGGCGGGAAGAAGGACTTCGCGCAGTGCGGCGGCAAGGATCCCGCGAAGGTCCCCGCGGGGCTGGAATCCGCGAAGGCGGCGATCCGGAAGATGCTCGGATAGAGCGCCGGGGCGGATAGTCTTTTTTTCGCGATACGCGGAGCGGGGCGCCCGGATATCATGTGCGGCCAAGCTTCCGCCCCGGCCGGCGTGGGCTTTGTCCCGATGAATACCGCCACCATCGACTCATTCGACGCCCTGTTCCTCTCTCTTGGGCAGAGGCTCGGGCATTTTTCGGCCCGGGAGTCCGGCGACGCCGCGGCCGCCGCCGCGCGCGTCGAGCGGTCGGGGCATCCGGTCCCGATCGAGACCCTCGTCACGTCGCTCGGCATGGCCGACGAGAGCGCGATCGAGGGAGTCCTGGCCGCGATCCGCGAGACCGAATTCCGCTGCATCTCGTGCTCCGCGACGCTGGCGGGGAAAGACCTCGCCAAGAAGCGCTCCGTCGTCTGCCCTCGTTGCGGCGAATCCGGCGTGGAGCGCTCCGTCCGCGGCGCTTCCAAGGCCCCGACCGTCCGCGTCTCCACGCGCCCCTCCGTCCGGAATGCCGCCGCCGCCGCGGCGAAGGAAGCTCTCCTCACCGGGCGGGCATTCGAAGAACTTCGCCGGCTCAAGATCCCCGAGGACCCGGAGGCCAAACCGGATCCCGGGGACCCGCTTCTCGGCAAGACGTTCGGCCGGTACAAGGTCACCGGGCTGCTCGGCGTCGGCGGTTGGGGAAACGTCTACCTCGCGGAGTCCGAGGGGAACGAATTCGCGATCAAGGTGCTGCGGCCCGAGCTGTCGAAGTCCGCGGACCACCTCGACCGCTTCATGACCGAGGCCCGCATCACGGCGACGCTCGAGCACGGCGTCGTCCGGCGCACGATCGACATCGGGCGCCACCACGGGTTCCACTTCATGGCGATGGAGTACGTGAACGGCGCCAGCATCCACTCAATCGTCACCGAGAACGGGCCGCTTCCCGTCGCGCTGGCGACCCAGGTCGCCATCCGGCTGGCCGAGGCCCTGCGTTTCGCGGTCCGCCGGTCGATCGTCCATCGCGACATCAAGCCCCGGAACGTGCTGCTGTCGCGGAAGGGCGAGGTGAAGCTGACGGACTTCGGGCTGGCGAAGATGATGCTCGACGGGTCGAGCCTGACGGGGACGGGGGCAGTGGTGGGGACGCCGGAGTACATGAGCCCCGAGCAGTTCGACGGCGCGCGTGCGGACCAGCGGTCGGATTTCTACGCCCTCGGATGCACGCTGTTTTTCATGCTCACGGGCCACCCGCCCTTCGAGGGCCCCGACTTCTCCACGCTCATGCGCCGGCACAAGCAGGGGCAGCCCCCCTCGCCGCTCCGGTACAACCCGAATGTCCCGACGCCCATCTGTTCCGCGCTGTCCCGGATGCTGGAAAAGAACCCCTCGGGGCGGTTCCAGGATTACGACGAGGTCATCGAGGCGCTTTCGGATCCCGGGGAGGCGTCGCGGGCGAAATCGGACAAGCGGGAGACGCAGGGGCTGGAAGAAGCGTGGATGGACGAGGAGCGGGTGAAGCGCGGGGCGGAGGTGCAGGCGATGTTCACAGCGGAGGGGATGCCGCCGCCGCCGCGGTGGCACGTGCTGCGCGGGCTGGGGTACGGGAGCGAGGCGGGGGCGGGGCCGGACGACGGGTTCTTCGCCCAGCCGGTGGTGCTGCGCTGCGACGGGTGCGGGCGCTCGTTCAAGTTCAAGTCGCCGCTGCGCGGGGAGCTGGCCTGCCCGAGCTGCCGCGGCGTCGCGATGAGCCACGCGTCGTTCGCGATCGACCGGCACGCCTGCTTCCTGGTCCTGCGCATCGGCGACCAGGGGGCGGGGTCGGAGGCGGGCCGGGACGACCTCGTCCGCGTGGCCGGGATGGTCAGCCTCTCGGGCGTCAACAACGTCATCCTCGATTTCAGCGCCTGCGCCACTTTCCCGTCGGAAGTAATCGGGCCGCTGCTGCGCCTCCGCGAAATCCTGACGGCGGACCGCGTCGCGCCGGTGCTGCTCGCGTCGCCCAAGGGGCTGAAGGCGATCCAGTCGCGCGGGCTCCAGGAGTTCTTCATCTCGTTCGCGTCGGAGCAGGAAGTCGCGGACCACATCGACGCGGCGAACCTCTGCCCGCACGTCCGGTACTTCCTGTGCGCCTCCCGGGGGCAGCTCACCGTCAGCGAGGACGAGGTCGCCGAGAGCCTTGCGGCCAGCGCCCTCCCGTGCGTCGACCGCCAGGTCTTCGAGGAGTTCTACCCCCAGCTGCGGGAAGCGCTTCGCAAGTCCGACGCCCGCGCCGCCCGCGCGGCGTGCGCGGCGCTGGGGCGGAAGCTGCAGAAGGTGCCGTGCCTGCAGGGCGCGGCGAAGAAAGTGCGCGACATGGCGGACGACGCGATCCGCGTGTCGCTCGAGCACGCGGCGCAGGGGCACCTGGCCCGCGGCCGGGTCGACCGGGCGAGGGTGGCGGCGAAGGAAGCGCTGGCGGCGTTCCCGGATTCGCCGGTGGCGGCGGAGGTGCTGGCGCAGATCGCGCTGCAGGAGGGGAGGCCGTCGGAGGCCGCGGGGCACTTCGAGGCGGCCGCGCGCGGCGCGCAGTCCCCGGTGGAGTACAGGCTCGGCGAGGCCGCGGCGCTCCAGCGCGCGGGAGACACCGCCGGCGCCCTCAAGTGCCTCGACACCGCCCTCGAGGAGGACCCTTCCCATTTCCGCGCGGCGCATTTCAAGGGAACGCTGCATTTCGCGCGGGGGGAGTACGAGGAGGCGGTGGGGGCGTTCGACCGGGCGCTGGAGCTGCAGCCGCAGAGTGCGGACGTGCTGCTGTGGCGCGGGAGGGCGAATCACCGGCTGAACCGGCTGAACGACAGCCTGCGGGATTTCGTGAAGGCGAACCGGATCGAGCCGCGGCGGCCGCGGACGCTGGCGAACTGCGGGGCGATCTGCGCGCGGCTGGGGAGGCACAAGGAGGCGATCGCGTTCCTGCAGAGCGCGATCCGGCTGAATCCCTCGCTGGCGGGGCCGCGGTACAACCTGGCGTGTTCGCTGGCGGCGACGGGGGACCTGCAGGCGGCGCTGAACGCCCTGCGCGAGGCGGTTTCCGCGGGCTGGAACAACCGCGACCTCGCGAGGCGCGACCCGCTTCTCCAGTCGCTGCGGGACGACCCGGCGCTCGGGGCCGAGTTCCAGTCGGCGATGGCGAACATGCCGGCGCAGGGGGAGACAGAGGAGTATTAGCCCGGGTTCGGCCCCCATCCTTGACACTCGCGGCGGCGCGCCGCTAGACTCCGCCCCCTTCGAAGTCCCATCCAGGAGCGGACATGCCCAATCCAAAACGCAAATTTTCACGGTCGCGGACGCGCAAGAAGCGGACTCACGACCGGCACAAGCTTCCGAAGCTGACCCTGGCCGACTGCCCGCGCTGCCACCAGAGGCGGCGTCCGCACCGCGTGTGCGGGAACTGCGGGTATTACGACGGCGAACCGGTCATCAAGCTCTAGCGCGATGAAGCTCGCCCTCGACGCGATGGGCGGCGATCACGCACCTGCAGAGGTGGTGCGTGGGGCGTTGGAGTATGCGCGGACCGCCCCGGAGGACGTCGTCCTCGTGGTGGGGATCCCCGACAAGGTGCAGCCGCTTCTCGCGGGGGCGCCGCCGAACGTGAAGCTCATCCCCTGCACGCAGGTGATCGAGATGGGGGAGCATCCCGGGAAGGCGCTGAAGGAGAAGCGGGACAGCTCGATCGCGATCTGTGTCGGGATGTGCGCGAAGGGGATGGCGGACGCGTTCATCGGGGCGGGGAACACCGGCGCGTGCGTCGGGGGGAGCCTGTTCCTGATGGGGCACCTGCCGGGCGTGCTGAAAGCCGGCATCGCCACGCCGATTCCGATGCGTGGCGGCGAGTGCACGGTGATCGACGCGGGGGCGAACATCGTCCCGAAGCCGCAGCACCTGCTGCAGTACGCGCTGATGGGGATGATCTACGCGAAGGTCCGCGGGGTCGCGAACCCGCGGGTGGGGATCCTGAACATCGGCGAAGAGGACGACAAGGGCACGGAACTCGTGCAGCAGGCGCGGGACCTGATCAAGAAGACCGACCTGAACTACGTCGGGTTCCTGGAGCCGACCGCGATCGCCGAGGGCGCCGCGGACGTCGTCGTGTCGGACGGGTTCAGCGGCAACATCCTCCTCAAGGCATTCGAGGGGATGGGCGAGCTGCTCCTGCAGCATTTCGAGAAGAGCGGCGTGGCCGGCGACGCGTTCGCGGCCGCGCTGAAGGAAGGCCGGCGGATCGGCGACTTCGCTTCGTATGGCGGCGCGCCGCTGCTGGGGACGAAGGGCGTGACGATGATCGCGCACGGGCGGTCGAACGCGACCGCGATCGCCAACGCGCTCCGGCGCGGCTCGGCGTGCGCGCGTGAAAAGGTCGTGGAGAAGATCGCCGCAGAAATCCTGAAGTACCCGATGAGCGCCTGACCCATGACGCAACACATCAAGGTCGGCATCGCCGGAACCGGGTCTTACGTCCCGGAAAAGGTGATGACGAACGACGACTACGCGAAGTTCCTCGACACGTCCGACGAGTGGATCCGCGAACGCACCGGGATCCGCGAGCGGCGCTTCGCGCCCGCCGGCATGGCGACGTCGCACATGGCGGAGGCGGCGGCGCGGAAGGCGATGGCGGCGGCGAACGTGGCGCCAGAGGACATCGACATGATCGTCTGCGGGACGGTGACGCCGGACAACATGTTCCCGTCCACGGCGTGCCACCTGCAGCACCGGCTCGGATGCGTGAAGGCGGGGGCGTTCGACCTCTCCGCCGCCTGCACCGGCTTCATCTACAGCCTCTCCGTCGGCTGGAGCCTGGTCAAGGCCGGCACCGTCAAGAACTGCCTCGTCATCGGCGCCGAGAAGCTCTCGACCCTGCTGAACATGACGGACCGCACCAGCTGCATCCTCTTCGGCGACGGCGCCGGCGCGGCCGTCGTCCGCGCCATGGACGGCCCCTCCGAGATCCTCTTCTGCAGCCTCCATGCCCTCGGCGGCACGGAGGACATCATGAGCCTACCGGCGGGCGGAAGCGCGATGCCGGCGTCGCACGAGAGCGTGGACGGGAAGTACCACTACCTTCGGATCAAGGGCCGCGAGGTGTTCAAGTTCGCGGTGACGAAGATGGTGGAGCAGGTGGAGCTGTGCGCGGAGAAGTGCGGGGTGCCGGTGTCGAAAATCGCGACGATCATCCCGCACCAGGTGAACCTGCGCATCCTGGAGTACGCCAGCGAGAAGCTGAACTACCCGCTGGACAAGATGATGATCAACATCGACAAGTACGGGAATACGAGCGCGGCCTCGGTGCCGATCGCGCTGGACGAGGCGGTGAGGTCGGGGCGCGTGAAGCGCGGGGACCTGGTGGTGATGGTGGCGTTCGGCGCGGGGCTGACGTGGGGGAGCATCGCCCTGAGGTACTAGCGAGTTGGTGGCTGGTGGTTGGGGGGTGGTGGTGAAGGAGAGTCGCACATCGCTGGCCGCCATCGGGCGGCCGGTTTTGTTTCCAGGAGGAATCGGCATGAAGACCGCGGCGCTGTTCCCGGGGCAGGGTGCGCAGGTGGTGGGGATGGGGAAGGACCTGTTCGAGAAGTCCGCCGCGGCGCGGAAGACGTTCGAGGAAGCGAACGGGATTCTCGGGCTGGACCTCGCGAAGATCTGCTTCGACGGGCCTGAAGAAACGCTGAACCGCACGGACACGTGCCAGCCGGCGATCCTGGTGCATTCGATCGCGGCGATCCGGGCGCTGGAGGAGAAGGGGCTTCCGCTGAAGGCTGAAGTCGCGGCGGGCCTCTCGCTCGGCGAGTACACGGCGCACGTCTACGCCGGCTCGATCGCCTTCGCGGACGCCGTGCGGCTGGTGCGCAAGCGCGGCGAGGCGATGCAGGCGGCGTGCGACGCGAAGCCGAGCACGATGGCGACCGTGCTGGGGCTCGACCTCGACAAGCTGCGCGCCGCGGTCGCCGAGGCCGCTTCCAAGGGCGTGATCGTCGTCGCGAACATCCTCGGTCCCGGGCAGGCCGCGATCAGCGGCGAAGTCGCGGCGGTCGAGGCCGCGGCGGAGGCTGCGAAGAAGATGGGCGCCAAGCGCGTGGTGATGCTCAAGGTCGCCGGCGCGTTCCACTCGCCGCTCATGGCCTCCGCCGTGCAGACGCTCAAGTCGGCGCTCGCGGGCACCGAAATCCGCGCGCCGCGCATCCCCGTCGTCAGCAACGTCAACGCCGCCCCCGTGAGCGACCCCGCCCAGATCCGCGAACTCCTCGGCCGCCAGGTCGGCGAGTCCGTCCTCTGGGAGGACTCCCTCCGCCGCATGGGCGCGGATGGCGTGAAGCGCTTCGTCGAGGTCGGCCCGGGCAAGGTGCTGACCGGTCTCGCGCGCAAGATCGTGGACGGGTCCGAGACGGTCAACGTCGAGAACTGGGCCGGCGTGGAAGCCTGGGTGTAGCGTCACGCGCACCCTTCCCATGACCGCCCCGCCGGGCTAGCGTTGCGGGGATGCCCGTCCTCGGCCCGCAGATGTTCGGCACGTGGTTCGATTCGCTGAAGCAGATCGAGGTCGGCGCGATCGCGGCGGCGACGATGGCGGCGGCGGCGGCCCCGGCGAGGCTGGCGCGGCGCGTGGCGCGCGCCTTCTGCCGGGTGATGGACCTCGTGGCGTCGCGGCCGGTCCTCGCGATCGCGCTTCCGGGCCTCCTGTCGTTCACCGGCGCGGCGCTTGCCGGCCTGCTGCTGCGGTACCCGGAGCCGCGCATCCATGACGAATTCAGCTACCTGCTCGCCGGCGACACGTTCGCCCAGGGCCGGCTGACAAACCCGACGCACCCGATGTGGAAGCACTTCGAGTCGTTCCACATCATCCAGCAGCCGACGTACCAGTCGAAGTACCCGCCTGCGCAGGGGATGTTCCTGGCGCTGGGACAGCGGGCCACGGGCGACCCGATCGTCGGCGTGTGGCTCAGCACGGCGCTGGCCATGTCGGCGTTCGCGTGGATGTTCCGCGGGTGGCTGCCGCACCGGTGGGCCGCGTGGGGGACCCTCATCGTCCTCCTGCGCGTCGGAGTGACCAGCTACTGGGCCCAGGGGTACTGGGGCGGCGCCGTCGCCGCGCTCGGCGGCGCCCTCGTATGGGGGGCCTACCCGCGGTTGCGAAGCGCCCCCTCGGTGCGCGACAGCCTCTGGCTCGCGGCGGGGCTGGTCCTCCTGTCGAACTCGCGCCCCTTCGAGGGGGCGGTCGTGTCGCTCCCCGTGGCGATCGGCCTCGCGTGGCACTTCTTCCGGTCCGCCCCGTCGCTCCGGCCGGCCTGGCTGGCGCGCGTGGCGGCCCCGCTCGTCCTCGTCCTCGCGGCCGACGCGGCGTGGATCATGACGTACAACAAGGCGGTCACGGGAAGCGCGACGACGATGCCGTATTTCGTCCACGCGAGGACGTACGCGCAGATTTCGCAGTGGGTGTTCGGCAAGAGGAACACGCCGCCGCCGTACCGGCACGAGGTGATGCGCCAGTACTACGAGGACGAGGAGCTTCCGTACTGGCAGCGCCAGCAGGAGCCGGGCGAGATGCTCGTGGAGATCCCGTGGAAGATGGTGATGGCCTCGAACATCCCGTACTCGGGGCTGATGGTCCTGCCGGTCGTGTTCATTGCGGGAGTCTGGCGGCGCCGCCGCACCCGCATGGCGATCGCGGGGTTCGCGGCCGCGCTCGCGGCCGCTTCCACGCTCACGATCTTCCTTTCGCACTACGGGGCGCCGGCGACGCCCTGCGGGTTCCTCCTGGTGATGCAGGGGCTCCGGCACCTCAACGCGGTCCGGAGGGGCGGCCGGCGCTTCGGCCGGCTCGCGGCGCTCGGAGCGACGTTCGTGGTGGCCCTGATGTTCGTCTACCTGCTCTGGCTGCACTCGATCATCGGCGGGTGGAGCCACGTCCGCGCCCACGTCCAGGACAGCATCGAGGAGATTCCCGGCGACCACCTCGTCGTCGTCCGTTACGGCCCGCCTCCCGGCCACCAGGTCCACATGGAGTGGGTCTACAACCGAGCCGACATCGACGGGTCCCGCGTCGTCTGGGCCCGCGACATGGGCGAGGAGGAGAACCGCGAGCTGATCGCGTATTTCCTTGCGCGCGGCCGGAAAATCTGGCTCATGGAGATCGACGACGACAGCGTTCTGCCCCAGCCGCGCCCGTATCCCGGAATCAAGTGACCCCATTTCCGCCCGAAAGGAGACCTCCATGCCCCTGCTCACCGGAAAAACCGCCCTCGTCACCGGCGCCTCGCGCGGCATCGGGCGCGACATCGCGCTGAAGCTCGCCGAGGAGGGCGCCGCGGTCCTCTGCGTCGCGACCAACGAGGCCCTGCTCCGGGAGACCGTCACGGCGATCGAGTCGAAGAACGGCAAGGGCGCCTACGCGATCGCCGACGTCTCGAAGGTGGCCGAGGCGGAGGCCGTGATCGAGAAGATCGTGAAGGACTGGGGGAAGCTGGACGTGCTGGTGAACAACGCGGGGATCACGCGGGACAACCTCCTGATGCGCATGAAGGACGACGAGTGGGACCGCGTGATGGAGGTCAACCTCAAGGGGGCGTTCAACCTGATCCGCGCGGCGGCGAGGCCGATGATGAAGGCCCGGGCGGGGAAGATCGTGAACATCTCGAGCGTCGTGGGGCTGATCGGCAATCCCGGGCAGGCGAACTACGCGGCGTCGAAGGGCGGGATGATCGCGATGACGAAGTCGGTCGCGCGCGAGCTGGGGAGCCGCGGGATCACGGCGAACACGGTGTGTCCCGGCTTCATCGAGACGGAGATGACGGGGAAGCTGACGGAAGACCAGAAGAAGGCGCTGTTCGCGAACATCGCGCTGGGGCGCTTCGGGAAGACGGCCGACGTTGCGGGCGTGGTGGCGTTCCTCGCGAGCCCGGCGGCCGACTACATCACCGGCCAGGACATCGTCGTGGACGGCGGCATGACGATGTAGCGGAGGAGGGGGATCGCGATGGCGCTGATGCTCGGGCCGGCCCCGCTGGGAGAATGGGTTTCGACGGCTCAACTCGTCGAGCTCGGCGCCATGGTCGGGCTGGTTGCGGCGTGCGCGTTCCTTCCGGCGGCGGCGGGGCGCCTGGCGAGGGCGGCCGCGCGCGCGGCCGGCGCGGCCGCGAGCCGCCCGCGGCTGGCCATCGTCCTGCTCTCCGCCCTGTCCTTCGCCGGCGCCGCCGCCGCCTCGCTCCGCGGCCTGCCGGAACCCGCCATCCACGACGAGTTCAGCTACCTGCTCGCCGCCGACACGTTCGCCTCGGGCCGCCTCACCAACCCGCCGCACCCGTTCTGGCAGCACTTCGAGGCTTTCCACGAGCTCTCGCAGCCGACGCGCATGTCCAAGTATCCGCCCGGGCAGGGGCTCGCTCTCGCCGCGGGGCAGCTCGCGGGGCACCCCGTCGCGGGCGTCTGGCTCTCCACCGCCCTGGCCGTCGGCGCCCTCACCTGGATGCTCGGGGGCTGGCTCCCGCCCCGGTGGGCGCTCGCCGGCGGCATCCTCGCGCTCCTCCGCCTCGGCATCGAGGGCTACTGGGCCCAGAGCTACTGGGGCGGCTCCGTCGCCGCCATCGGCGGCGCCCTCGTCATGGGAGCCCTGCCGCGACTCTGGAAGCGCGGACCCGCCCTCGCCCCCGCGCTCCTGTTCGGCGCGGGTGCCGCAATCCTCGCGAACAGCCGGCCCTTCGAGGGGTTCGTCGTCTGCGCCGTGGCAGGGACGGCCCTCGCATGGCGCGTCGCCGCCCGGCCCGCCCCGTTCGCCCGCCGCGACTGGCTGTCGAAGGCCGCACTCCCCGTGGCCGCCTGCCTCGCCCTCACCGTCGCCGCCGATGCCGCCTATAACCGCGCGGTCACCGGAAGCGCCCTGCGGATGCCGTACTTCGTCCACCAGCAGCAGTACGCCGTGATCTCCCCGTTCCTCATCGGCACGCCCCCGACGCCCCCGCCGCACCGCCATGCCGCCATGGCCGCCTACTACATCGGTTCCGAGAAACCCGTCTGGGACCGCCAGCGCTCGCTCGCGGCGCTGCCGCTCGAGACGCTCTGGAAGTGGTGGCGCTGCGTCGACTTCCCGTTCGGGATGCTGGCCCTGCTGCCCCTCGCGGCGCTCGTGCCGATCTTCCGCTCGAGGACCGGGAGGTTCGCGCTCGCGGCCTGGGCCGTCTTCCTCGCGGCGATCGCCCTCCTCACGATCGTGCTGCCGCACTACGCCGCCCCGGCATCGGGCGTCTTCCTGCTGCTCGTCGTCCTCGCCCTCCGCCGCGTCCACGCCCTCGGGGCCCCTTCGCGCCGCTGGGGCCGCCTCGCCGCGATCGCCCTGCTGCTTCCCTCCGCCGGGCTCCTCGCGTGGCGCGTCGCCGTCCACGACGCCGGGGGAGAGTTCGGAAGGCACCGCGCGGCGCTCGTCCGCGAACTCGAGTCCACCGGCGGCTCCCACCTCGTCTTCGTCCGCTACGGTCCCCGCCACACGCCCCACTTCGACTGGGTCTTCAACCGCGCCGACATCGACCGCGCCCCCGTGGTTTTCGCCCGGGAAATGGGAAGCGCCGCGGACGCGCGGCTTCGCGAGGCCTTCGCGGGCCGGGCCGTCTGGCGCCTCACGGTTGAAGGCGATGACGACGCGCCCGTGCTGACCCCGCTCCGCTGACGCGCCCACCGCTTCATTTTCTCCGCCCGGCGCACTAAGCTTTCCGTCCTTCCCATCGGAGACCTCCCATGCGCCCGAGTCCCCTTGTCCTGGCCCTCGTCGTCTTCGCCGCCGCTCCCGCCGCCGCCGAGTTCAAGGACGGCGTCTTCACGTCCGCCGAGCACGGCGCGCGCTTCAAGCTCCCCAAGGGCTACACGGTGGACACCGGCAACACGGACGACGGGAGGGTGGCGCTGTTCCAGAGCGAGGAGGGCGGGACGAAGGGGGTGCTGCGCCACGTGAAGGAGGGGCTGGGGGCGTCGAAGCACGCGAAATGGCGCGGTGCGGAGTGGGAGAAGAAGGGCGCGGTGGTGACGTGGGTGAGCGAGGAGAAGGTCGCGGGCAAGGAAGGGGACTGGCTGAAGGTGGTGCTGGAGCTGGAGGCGGGCGAGGAGGAGATGAAGTCGGCGCACCTGTTCGTGTCGAACGGCAAGGACGACTTCGAGCTGGGGGTGATGGTCAAGGCGGCCGACTGGGACGCGGCGGAGAAGGAGATCGACGGGATTCTGGCGTCGCTGGAGTTCGGGGAATTCAAGGAGGAGCCGGCGGGCGGCGGAGGGGACGTGCTGCTCCCGAATCCGTGGGAGGGGTGCGGCAAGGGGTCCTGGGCGAAGTACAAGATGGTCACCGAGACCGCGGGGACGAAGTCCGAGATGGAGATGACCACGACGCTGGTGGATTTCGACGACGAGACCTACACGGTCAGGACGGACATGCTGATGGGGGGGAACACGATTCCCGGGCAGGATACGAAGATCAACCGCCGGCAGAAGGCCACGGGTGGCGACGCGCCGAAGCCGGAAGAAGGCGACGAGAAGGTGACGGTGGCGAAAGGGGAGTTCGCCTGCCACTGGGTCAAATCGAAGACGGAGCACGGAACATCGCAGTCGTGGACCTGCGCCGAGGTGCCCGGGCAAACGGTGAAAGCGATCGCCGAGTACTCGGATTCGAAGACCGGAATGGAGCTGCTCGACTTCGAGAAGAAGTAGGCTCCGCGCACGTTTTCTGTCCGCCCGCACCAACCCCCGATAAGATTCCGCCGAAATGGCGCGTCCCACGAAGCAAGCGAAGCAGCCCGCGAAAGCCGCGACCCCGGCCCCCGCTCCCTCCAGCCCGCTGGCGCGGCTGGAAGAGATGAAGAAGAAAGCCCTGCTGGGAGGCGGGGCGGAGCGCATCGAAAAGCAGCACGCGGCGGGGAAGCTGACGGCGCGCGAACGGATCGACCTGCTCCTCGACGAGGGGACGTTCGACGAGGTCGGGATGTTCGTGACGCACCAGTGCGACGCGTTCGGGATGGAGAAGCAGAAGATCCTGGGCGACGGCGTCGTGACGGGTGTCGGAAAGGTCGACGGCCGGCCCGTCGCGGTGTTCTCGCAGGACTTCACGGTCTTCGGCGGATCGCTCGGCCTCGCCCACGCGGTGAAGATCTGCCGGCTCATGGACCTCGCGATGAAGGTCGGGATGCCGGTGATCGGGCTGAACGACTCCGGCGGCGCGCGCATCCAGGAGGGCGTCGAATCGCTCGGCGGCTACGCCGACATCTTCCTGCGCAACACGCTGGCGAGCGGCGTCGTGCCCCAGATCAGCGCCATCATGGGCCCCTGCGCCGGCGGCGCGGTCTACTCGCCCGCGATCACGGACTTCACGTTCATGGTCGAGGGGACGAGCTACATGTTCGTCACCGGCCCGAACGTGATCAAGACCGTCACGCACGAGGAAGTCACCAGCGAGGCGCTGGGCGGCGCGGCCGTGCACAACGAGACCTCCGGCGTCGCGCACTTCCAGTCCCGCAATGAGGCCGACTGCCTCCAGTCGATCCGCCGGCTGTTGACGTACCTCCCGGCCAACAACCTCGACGAGCCGCCTTCCGTCCCCAGCGACGACCCGCCCGACCGCCGCGACGAGAAGCTCAACAAGGTCATCCCGGAAGATCCCCGGAAGCCGTACGACATGCACGACGTCATCGGCTCCGTCGTCGACCCCGGGACCTTCTTCGAGGTCGCCGCGAAATTCGCCCAGAACATCATCGTCGGCTTCGCCCGCTTCCACGGCCGCGTCGCCGGCATCGTCGCCCAGCAGCCCGCGGTCCTGGCCGGCTGCCTCGACATCAACTCCTCCGTCAAGGGCGCGCGCTTCGTCCGGTTCTGCGACGCGTTCAACATCCCGCTCGTCACGTTCGAGGACGTCCCCGGCTTCCTTCCCGGCGTCACGCAGGAACACGGCGGGATCATCCGGAACGGGGCGAAGCTGCTGTATGCGTACTGCGAAGCGACCGTGCCGAAGATCACCGTCATCACGCGCAAGGCTTACGGCGGCGCGTACGACGTGATGTCGTCGAAGCACGTCCGCGGCGACGTCAACATCGCCTGGCCCGGCGCCGAAATCGCCGTCATGGGCGCGGAAGGCGCCGTGAACATCCTCTTCAAGCGCGAGATCGACGCCGCGGCAGACCCCGCCGCCGAGCGCGCGCGCCTCGTCGCGGAGTACCGCGAGCGCTTCGCCAATCCGTACATCGCGGCGGGGAAGGGGTACGTGGACAAGGTGATCGAGCCGGCGGACACGCGGCGGGAGATCTGCCGGGCGATGGAACTGCTGAGAGGCAAGCGCGAAAGCGTGCCGTCCAAGAAGCACGGGAACATTCCGCTGTAAGTCGTTATCCGCGGCCTTTTCCGCGAAATCCGCCACATCCGCGATTGTCGTTCTTAAGAAGAAGAGAATTCGCGGATGTTGCGGATGACGCGGAAACGGCCGCGGATAACGGCGTCGTGAAATCGAGGTCTCGAGACCGGTGAAGCCGAAGAAGATCCGGAAGCTGCTCATCGCCAACCGCGGCGAGATCGCGGTGCGCGTCATGCGCAGCGCCCGCGAGATGGGGATCCGCACGGTGGCGGTGTATTCCGACGCCGACGAGGCGGCGCCGCACGTCCAGGCGGCCGACGAGGCGTTCCGGCTCGGGCCGCCTCCCGCGAAGGACAGCTACCTGCGCGGCGACCTCATCATCGAGTCGGCGAAGAAGTCCGGCGCGGACGCCGTCCACCCGGGATACGGGTTCCTCTCGGAGAACGCCGCGTTCGCGCAGAAGTGCGCCGATGCGGGGATCATCTTCGTCGGCCCCTCGCCCGCCTCGATCGACGCGATCGGCAACAAGGTGAACGCGCGGCAGGTGGCGAAGAAGGCGGGCGTGCCGACTGTTCCGGGACTCGACCGTGCGGTGAAGGACGGCGAGGACATCTCGGACATCGCCCGGAAGATCGGCTTCCCCGTCCTCATCAAGGCCGCGGCCGGCGGCGGCGGGCGCGGCATGCGCGTCGTCCGCGAGCCGCAGGAACTCGCCCGCAACATCCGCGAGGCCCGCGGCGAGGCGGCGGCGGCGTTCGGCGACGGAAGCGTCTTCATCGAGCGCTACGTCGACAAGCCGCGGCACATCGAGATCCAGGTCTTCGGCGACCAGCGCGGGAACGTCGTCCACCTGAACGAGCGCGAGTGCTCGATCCAGCGGCGCCACCAGAAGCTCATCGAGGAAGCGCCGAGCGCCGCCGTGGACGCGAAGCTGCGCGCGAAGATGGGCGAGACGGCGATCCGCCTCGCGAAGGCGGTGAAATACCACGGCGCGGGGACGCTCGAGTTCCTTCTCGACCGTGACGGCAACTTCTACTTCCTCGAGATGAACACGCGGCTCCAGGTCGAGCACCCGGTGACCGAGATGATCACGGGCACGGACCTCGTGAAGGCCCAGCTCCTCGTCGCGCAGGGCGAGTCCCTGCCGTGGAAGCAGGACGAGCTCGCGCCGCGCGGCCACGCCATCGAGGCCCGCATCACCGCGGAGGACCCCTTCGCCAATTTCTCCCCGCAGGCCGGGCCGATCCTGGGCCTCGCCACGCCCGCCGGCCCGCACACCCGCTGGGACGCCGGCATCCGGGAGGGCGGGGCGATCTCGATGTTTTACGACTCGATGATCGCCAAGCTCGTCTGCTGGGGGCGCGACCGGGAGGAGGCCATCGAGCGCCTCCGCCGGGCCCTGGCCGAGCTCGTCATCGTCGGCGTCCCCACCCTCGTCCCGTTCCACCTTCACCTTCTCGCCGACGAGCGGTTCCGGAAAGCCCGGTTCCACACGGGTTTCGTCGAGAAGGAGTTCTCGATGGAGGGCCTTGACCGGCCGCACCTGTCCGAAGCGGCGGCGATCGCGGCGGCGCTCGAATACCGTCGGCGGCGCCAGGAAACGCCGGACGGGTCGAACGGGAGCGCCCCGGCGATGTCCGCCTGGAAACTCAACGCCCTGCGCGAGGGACTCCGGACATGAAATTCGCCCTGCGCCACGGAGACGACCGTTTCGAGCTTTCCGTCGAGGAAGAGGCGGGCGGCTACCGTGTCTCGAACGGGAAGCAATCGTGGCTGATCCGCTTCGACGACCGCCGCGGTGCGGTGCGGGGAGTCGTGGTGGACGACGCGCGGCACACGGTCGGGGTGATGCGCAAGGGAGAGACCTGGGACGTCGTCCTCGAGGGGATCAACTACGAGTTCCTGACGCGCGACGCGCGGTTCGAGAAGCTGCTCGAGCTGCAGCAGGCGCGCGGCGGCGCGGTGTCCGGCCGGGCGGAGATCAAGGCGCCGATCCCGGGGCTCGTGACGAACGTGCTGAAGGCGGCGGGGGACGAGGTGAAGGAAGGCGAGCCGGTGCTGGTCCTTGCCGCGATGAAGCTCGAAAACGAGATCCGCGCGCCCCGCGCCGGGAAGCTGGTCGAAATCCGGGCGAAAGCGGGGGCTGCCGTCGAGAAAGGCGAGCTGCTCGCGGTGATCGAGTGAAGAACGAGCGGGGCGGGCGCGGGCCGGGCAGGCGCGAGCGGAAGCCGGACGACTTCGTCCGCGGGACGAGCCGCCCCGTGCGCAACGTGACGGTCGAGGAGGTCGAACGCGCGCTGTTCGCCGACGGGAAGACCGTCGCCGACTATGCGCTGCTCGAATCCGGCCTCGCGCTCCGGAAGACCGCGGAGGGGAAGTGGGTGGCGGCGGTCCCCGCCGACGCGGAGCTGGCCCGCGCGGCCTCCCGGATCCTGAGGCAGCGCGGGGCCCGGACGATGACCAGCGGCGAAGCTCTCGGCGGTTCGCGATAGCCGCCGCTATCATGGGGCCCGCGATTCCCGAGGAGCCGACACGCCGATGAGTTCCCACAAGACCCCGCGCGAAACGGTCGTGACAACCAGCGGGATCCCCGTGGACCTGGTCTCCACTCCCGTCCCGGACGCAGCCCTTCCGCGCCCCGGCGAATTCCCGTTCACCCGCGGCATCCATCCCGAGATGTTCCGGTCGCGCACGTGGACGATGCGTCAATACAGCGGGTTCGGGACCGCGGCGGAGACCAACAGGCGCTTCCGCTACCTCCTGGACCGCGGGCAGACGGGGCTGTCGTGCGCCTTCGACCTGCCGACGCAGATGGGGTTCGACGCGGACGACGCGATGGCCGAGGGGGAGGTCGGGAAGGTCGGCGTGTCGATCGGGTCGATCGAGGACATGCGCGAGCTGCTCGAAGGGCTTCCGCTGGAGAACGTGACGCTGTCGATGACGATCAACTCGACGGCCGCGGTGCTGCTGGCGCTGGTGGTGGCGGTGGCCGAGGAGAGGGGAGTCCCGGCGGCGAAGCTCGGCGGGACGGTCCAGAACGACGTGCTCAAGGAGTACATCGCCCGCGGGACCTACATCTACCCGCCGGCGGCCAGCCTGCGCCTGGCGACGGACATCATCGAGCACTGCGTGAAGGAGATGCCGAAGTGGAACCCGATCTCGATCAGCGGGTACCACATCCGGGAAGCGGGGTCGACCGCGGCGCAGGAGATCGGGTTCACCCTCGCGAACGGGGCCGCCTATTTGACGCACTGCGTCAAACGGGGCCTCGACCCCGACGCCGTCGGGCGCCAGGTCTCGTTCTTCTTCAACGCCCACAACAACTTCCTCGAGGAAGTCGCCAAGTTCCGGGCCGCCCGCCGCATCTGGGCCGGGATCATGCGCGACCGGTTCGGCGCGAAGGATCCCCGGTCGCAGATGCTCCGCTTCCATGCGCAGACCGCCGGCTCGACGCTGACGGCCCGCGAGCCGGAGAACAACGTCACCCGCGTCGCCCTGCAGGCGATGGCGGCCGTCCTCGGCGGCTGCCAGTCGCTTCACACCAATTCGCGCGACGAGGCCCTGTCCCTCCCGACCGAGGACTCGGTCCGGATCGCCCTTCGCACCCAGCAGATCCTCGCGCACGAGACCGGCGTGCCGGCGGTGGCGGACCCGCTGGGGGGCTCGTGGTTCGTGGAGAAGATGACGGGGGAGCTCGAGAAGGCCGCGCGCGGCTACCTCGACCGGATCGAGTCGATGGGCGGCGCCGTGGCGGCGATCCAGGCCGGGTACGTGCAGAAGGAGATCGAGCGGGCGGCGTACGACGCGCAGAAGGCGCAGGACTCGGGCGAGGCGGTGGTGGTGGGCGTGAACGCGTGGGCTGACGAGGGGGCCGCAAAGATCCCGACGCTCAAGATCGACGGCAAGGCGCGGGTGCGGGCGTCGAAGCGGCTTGCGGAGTTGCGAAAGAAGCGCGGCGCGGCGGCGGTCAAGCGCGCGCTGTCGGGGCTTCGCGACGCGGCGGCAGGGAGCGTGAACCTGGTGGCGCCGATCCTGGAAGCGGTGCGGGCGCGGGCGACGCTGGGGGAGATCTGCGGGGCGATGAAGGAGCAGTTCGGGAAGTACGCGCCGCCGAAGTAGGCCTTCAGCCCTTGAGCACGAGCGCGATGGCGCCGGCGGTCGCGGCGCAGGTGATGCCGAGGCCGAGGGCGACCATCTTCAGGGTGGCGCGGCTGGCGACAGCGGCGGCGATGCCGAGCTTGACGAGGGTATTGGCGGCGGCGGCGAGGAGGACGGCGGCGGTGGCCTGGGGGTAGGGGATGGACCCGGCCTTCGACATGGCGGCCATGGAGATGGTGATGGCGTCCATGTCGTGGAGCCCGGAGAGGAACGCGGCGGCATAGGCGCCGGTGGAGCCCCAGCGGGCCTGGGCGAGGCGGAAGAGGATCGTGACTGCGGCGAAGGCGGCGGCGAAGGTGATCGCCGGGCGCAACTCGACGGGGTTGCGGTATTCGATGATCCCGGTGTTGCCCGTGGCGGGAGTGGCCGCGGACTGGCGGTACGCGATCGCGGCCATCAGGGCGGACACGCCGAGGATGCCGATCCCCGCGGGGGCGAGCGACATCGCGAAGTCCGTGTTCACGAAGACCGCCTCGACGAGGACTCTTCCCCACTGCACCGCGCAGGCCGCGAGGATCGCGACGGAGCACGAAGGGGAGAGGGCGGGGGTTTCGCGGCTGCGGCGCGAGAACGTGAGGGTGACGGCGGTGCTGGAGACGAGGCCGCCGACGAGCCCGGCGAGGCCGGTGCCGGCGCGCGGGCCGACGATGCGGGTGAGGATGTAGCCGGCAAAGCCGATCCCGGAGATCAGCACGACCATGAGCCAGGTGTTGTAGAAATTCACGGCCCACCAGCCGTTGCCGACGAGCCGGTCGGGGATGAGCGGCAGGATGATGAGCGAGATGACGCCGAACTTGATCGCCGCGGCGAGGTCTCGCTCCGGGAGGCGCTGCGCGAACGAGCGGAGCTGGTCGCGGCCGGCGAGAAGGGTGGTGAGGACGAGCGCGACGCTGGCGCACTGGAGGACCATGTCCCGCGCGCAGCCGGCGCCGAGGAGGTACGTCAGCACGAACGCCGCTTCGCTCGTCACCCCGGGGTGCCCTTCCTTCCCGGCGCGGAGGTGGGCGCCGACGGCGAGGGCGGCCATGGCGACGAGCCCGGCGACGATGAGGGCCGGGCCCTCGATGGTGGCGCAGAGGAAGCCCGCGAGGCTGGCGATGGGGAAGGTGCGGATGCCTGCGAAGGGGACGTGGTGCTCCTCGTGGGCGGACCGTTCGCGCTCGAGGCCGACGGAGAGCCCCAGCAGCAGCGCCGCGCCGCCGTTCATGAAAAACTGCGCGTTCGGGAGGTCGGCCACATGCTCATCGTCCCGCAATTTCGCCGGGCGCGCAAGCCGGGGTCGCCGCCCGGGCCGCTTCCCCCTATACTCCGCGCATGTCACATTCCTCCCTGAACCACGTGGGCATCGCGGTCCGGAAGATCGAGGACGCGCTGCCGGTCTACCGGCGCCTCGCGCCCGACGCGGAAGTCGAGTTCGAGGACGTGCCGGAGATGAAGGTGCGCGTCGCGAAGATCCGGCTCGCCAACACCTGCCTCGAGCTGATCGAGCCCCTGCCGGGCGAAACCGCCATCACGAAATTCCTCGAGAAGAAGGGGGAGGGGATCCACCACCTCTGCCTCGAGGTTCCCGATGTCGACGCCGCCACCCGCTCCCTCCAGGCCCAGGGGTGCAACCCCGTCTACCCGGCTTCCCGCCCCGGCTCCGGCGGCATGCGCGTCAACTTCCTCCGCCCCGGCGACGCCCGCGGGGTCCTGTTCGAGCTCAACAGCCGAAACCCCGAAATCGGTTAGGTTTTCGTTGCCCTGATTACCCGCGTTCGTATAATCCGCGCCTTCAACCCAGTCCCCAAACGCCGACGGAGGCAACGCATGCCGTCCCCGCAGGAAATCCAGGACAAGGTGATCGAGATCGTCTGCAAGCAGCTTGGCGTCGGCAAAGAGAAGGTCAACCCCCAGACTTCGTTCGTCAACGACCTGGGCGCTGACTCGCTCGACACCGTCGAACTCGTCATGGAAATCGAAGACGCTTTCGATCTCTCCATCCCGGACGAGGAAGCCGAGAAGATCCAGACGGTCGGCGACGCCATCAATTACATCCAGAAGAACTCGAAGTAAATGTCCCGTCATCGCGTCGCGATCACCGGCATCGGACTGATCACTCCTCTCGGTTGCGACCGTGAGGCAGTCTGGAAGGCTCTTCTGGCCGGCAAGAGCGGCGTGCGCCCCATCAAGTCCTTCGACACCGCCGCCTTCGACACGAAAATCGGCGCCGAGTGCGTCGATTTCGAGCCGGGACGCTGGATCGACGAACGCGAGGCGAAGCGGCTCGACCGCTTCTCCCAGTTCGGAATCGCCGCGGGTTCGCTGGCGATCCAGGATTCGGAGCTGAACCTCGAGAAGGTGGACCGTGCGAAGGCCGGGTGCATCGTCGGATCCGGCATCGGCGGGCTGCGCGAACTCGAAGAGCAGCACCGGAGGCTCTTCGACAAGGGCCCGGGGCGGGTCAGCGCGTTCTTCATCCCGAAGCTCATGACCAACGCGGTGCCCGGGCAGCTGGCGATCCGGTTCGGCCTTCGCGGCCCGAACTGGGCGGTGGCCAGCGCGTGCTCCAGCGCGAATCATGCGATGGGAAGCGCGCTCCGTGCGATCCAGTACGGCGAGGCGGACATCGTGCTGACGGGCGGGTGCGAGGCGGCGTTGACGCCGAGCGGACTGGCCGGGTTCATGGCGCTGAAGGCGCTGTCGACGCGGAACGAGGCGCCGGAGAAGGCGAGCCGGCCGTTCGACAAGGACCGGGACGGGTTCGTGCTGGGCGAGGGCGCCGGGATGCTGGTGTTCGAGCGCCTGGACCATGCGGTGAAGCGCGGCGCGAAGATCTACGCCGAGGTGCTGGGGTTCGGCGCGAGCGACGATGCGTACCACATCACGGCGCCGGAGCCGGGCGGGCACGGGGCGAGCGCCTGCATGCAGCTCGCGATGAACGACGCGAATGTGAAGCCCGAGGAAATCACGTACATCAACGCGCACGGGACCTCGACGCAGCTGAACGACGCGATCGAGACGAAGGGGATCAAGCTGGCGTTCGGGGCGCACGCCCCGAAGCTGCCGATCTCGAGCACGAAGTCGATGGTCGGGCACCTGCTGGGCGCGGCGGGCGGCGTGGAGCTCGCGGTGACGGCGATGAGCATCCTGGGCGACATGGCGCACCCGACGATCAACCAGGAGTCGAAGGACCCGGAGTGCGACCTCGACTACATCCCGAATGTTTCGCGGAAGGTCGAGCAGAAGTATGCGCTGTCGAACTCGTTCGGGTTCGGCGGGCACAACTCGGCGATGCTCATCGGGAAGTTCAGGAACTAAGTAACTCCACGTTGATTTCCTGCCATCCATCCGCGCGTCTTTCGTCGTCCCGCGTCGTCGTCGATCCTCACTGGAGCTCCGTTCCGCTCCAGTTCCGGTCTCCTCCTTGCGGGCCGGCGAAATCCGCGGCGGCTGGACGGCAGGAAATCAACGTGGAGCTACTTAACGTCGCCAGGAGGGGCCGATGAACCGCCGGCCCGGGCCCTTCCGGTTTGCCCTCGCCATCGTGGCGTTCTACGTCCTCGTCTACGGGCTGGGGCTGCGCCCGCGCCCGGCGGGGGAGACGCCGTCGAAGTGGATTCCGCGGCCGTTACCGCAGCTGCCGGCGCTTCCCCCCGAGCCTGAGGTCGTTCCGGACGAGCCGGCGGCGGGCGTCCCGTTCTCGATCGTCCCGATTCTGCCGGTGTCCCTGTGGCCGCTGGCGCCGCAGATGGTGCGCGCCGAGACGCGCGAGTGGCTGCACATCGTCGTGCACCACAGCGCCGGGACCGCGGGGAACGCGGCCGAGTTCGACCGGATGCATCGCGAGGAGAACCGTTGGGAATTCGGTCTCGGGTATCACTTTGTCGTCGGCAACGGAAACGGCGCGCCGGCCGGCGGCGTGGAGGTCGGGCAGCGCTGGATCGACCAGCGGCACGGCGCCCACGCCGGCGCCAACGCGACGGAGTACAACCAGCACGGGATCGGGATCTGCGTCGTCGGCAACTACGACGAGGGCGAGATGCCCGAGGTCGTCTACGAGGGACTGCGCGACCTGGTGGTGTGGCTGGCGAAGCGCTACTCGATCCCGCCCGCGCAGATCCTGCCGCACCGCGACGTCCGCGGCGAGCCCACCGCGTGCCCCGGGAAAAACTTCCCGCTCGAGCGCCTCCGGGACGACGTCCGCCGGGCGACTCGGTGACGCGCGCTTCAGCGTTTTTTTTGCGCCAAAATAAAAATGAAGCCGCGCGTTTGCGGCCCGGGCCGTCGCTTCCGTAAGATCCGTGCGGGAAGTGAACCGCGGGACGACAGGGCGCATGACGGGCCGGCCATCATCATCCATCCCGGCGCCCCCGTTCCGCCGAAAGGCGAGAGGGATCGATGGAAACGGTGACGGCGCTCGGGGAACCGAGGGCACGGGGGTTCGTTCCGTCGCAGGGGGACCGTCCGGAGCCGCCGGCGACGCTGGCGACGACGGTGACGGGGCCGTGGAACCGGCTGGCGCACGAGGCGGCGCGGCGATTCGCCGAGTCGCGCGGCGCCTGGTCCCGCGTGCTCATGGTCTCGAGCGCCGAGGGGAACGGGAAGTCGCACCTGCTGTCGGCGATCGACGCCGGCCTTCGGGACGGCGCGGGGCGGCGCCCGGCGGTCGTGCGGACCTCGTGCGACGACTTCATGCGCCAGTTCACCTACGCCTCCACGCAGGGCCGCATGGCGGCGTTCCGGCAGAAATACCGCTCGACCGAGGTGCTCCTGCTCGACGACGTCGACCGCCTCACCGGCCGCCCGGCCACCCAGGAGGAGTTCCTCCACCTCTTCGACCACCTCGATTCCGCCGGCCGCAGCGTCGTCGTCTCCTCGCGCGTCAAGCCGCGCGACATCGAGGGCGTCCGCAAGCCGCTCCAGTCGCGCCTGTGCGCCGCCATGCAGGTCCGGCTCGACGCCCCCGACGAGGCCGGCCGCCGCTCCCTCCTCCAGCTCGCCGCCCTTCGCGACCGCCGCACCCTTCCCGCCGACGTCCTCGCCGCCGCCGCCGCCCCTCCCGGCTCCGTCCGCGAAGTCCTGCAGCGCTGGGAGCGGCTGCGCGACCTCGCCACCATCTCCGTCTCCGCCGCCTGCGCTTCCTGCCAGCCCGAACGCCCCTCCGGCCCGAGCATCGCGTCGATCGTGGAAGCGGTATCCGCGCGCTTCGGCCTCCCGGCCGGCGAGATCACGGGAAGCGGTCGCTCGCGCCGGCTGACGGCGCCGCGCCACGTGTGTTTCTTCCTCGCCAAGAAGCTGACGTCGCACTCGCTCCAGGAGATCGCGACGCATTTCGGCGGCAAGAACCACGCGACGGTGCTGTACGCGTGCCGCAAGGTGGCGGGCGACCTGGCGAAGGACGCGGCGTTCCGGAAGACGTTTGAGGCGATCGAGGCGAGTCTCAGCGGTCGATGAGGACGAAGCGCCTTTCGCCGTTTGAAATCACGAATCCGAACGATCGCTCTAAGTCGTCGGTGAACGCCACGAATGGCCCGGCCACGCACTCAGCGATGTAGTGACCTTTCGGGAACGCGGACAAATCGTAGCTCTCGCCGGCGGACCTTCCACCATCGATGCGTAATCGGTGGATCTTCCAGTACCAGGTCTGCAACCGGCGGCCATCGAGGTCCCAGATGCGCGTTTCCACGACGCCGCTGCCGGGCTCGGGCGGGTCCAGGACTGCGGCCGGCGCGCCGAGCCTCGAGTAGAGGATGGCGGAATAGCCGATCGGGATACCAGACGCGAATTTCATCGCGTATTGAGATCGGTTCTCGATCGAGACCATGAGCGCACCGTCCTCGCAGCGTGCGTTCAGGTCGACGACCTCCGGGACGCCGTACTCCCACGAGTCGTCCCGGGCATCGGGGGGTGCCGGCAGACCTGGGCCCGCAACCGACTGCGAACGGAGCCACCACTCGGCACACTCATCCGGTTGGCTCGCCCAGGGCAGGCCCGTCAGTCGGTGAAGCGCCCACCTCGCGTTCTCGCGCACCGGCGGCGCTTCGTCCATCGAAGCCGGCAACAGCCAGCGGACCGCCCGCGGATTGTCCGCGAGCAGCACCGCGGCGTTCGCCCGGTCTACCCACGAGTCGGAACGCAGCCGTTCCCGGAGCCGCGCTTCCATTGTGCTGCGGACCATCGAAACGGACGCGGCGGAGAGGAGGCAGAACGCGAGGCAGAGGCGGAAGGCCATGCCGGTATGATGGCGGCGCGGGGGCGCGGGTGGCAACCACGAAGGAGCGGACATGAGGACGGCGGCGGTCCTGCTGGTGCTGGCGGCGCGGGCGGTTGCCGGCGACGCGATCACGACGGAAAGCCTGCTGGGGGAGATGGCGGACCTCGAGCGGCTCACGCGCCCTGCGGAGTACACCGAGCGGCAGTTCTCGAGCTACGACCGGCTGTGCACGAAGGGCGACCCGTTCGCGAACGCCGACCGCGGGAACTACCTGCGCAAGGACAAGGACGAGTACGTTCTCGCCGAGGCCACCGGGCCGGGGGCGATCGTGCGGATCTGGAGCGCGAATCCGGGCGGGACGCTCAAGATCCGGCTGGACGACCGCGAAGTCCTGAAGGAGGACTTCAAGGCGCTGCTCTCGGGCGAAGTCTCGCCGTTCCGCGAGCCGTTCGGCGGGATGCGGGCGCTCGGCGGGAACCTGTACTTCCCGTTCGCATTCGCGAAATCGATGAAGGTGACGTGCACCGCCGGGAACCAGTACTACCACGTCAACGTGCGCTCGTGGCCCGCGGGGACGAAGGTGGTGCCGTACTCGCCGTACAAGATCCCGGAAGAAGTCCTGGAAAAGGTCCGCGCGGCGCTCAAGGATCCGCCGCCGCCGCCGAAGGACGCGGCGAGCCAGCCGATCGGCAAGGAGCTCAAGGGCCCCGGGACAATCGCAGAGATCCGCCTCAAGGCGACGGGGAAGCGGCTCCGCGAGTCCGCGTTGAAGATCACCGTCGACGGGGAAGTCTGCGCCTGGGCGCCGCTTCCCGACTTCTTCGCCGTCGGCCCCGAGCCCGTGTTCCTCGCGACGCTGCCGATGTCCGCCGCGCAGGACGGCACGCTCGTCTGCCGCTTCCCGATCCCGTTCGAGAAGTCGGCGCTGGTGGAGATCGAGCGTCCCGCGGACGGCGTGAGCATCGACGGCTCGCTGCTCGTGCGCCCCGCCGCCTGCGGCCCGATGCGCTTCCATGCCTGGTGGCGCGGCACGCTCAAGCTCAAGACGCGGCCGATGTCGGACTGGCCGGTGCTGCGCGGCGAGGGGCGCGGGCGGCTGGTCGGCACGGCGCTCGTCGTGCGCAACCCGGCGAAGCAGTGGTGGGGCGAGGGGGACGAGAAGATCACGATCGACGGCGAGGCGTTTCCCTCGACGTTCGGGACGGGGACGGAGGACTACTTCGGGTACGCGTGGTGCAGCACGGGAAAATTCTCGGCGCCGTACCACGCCCAGTCGCGCAGCGACGGCCCGGGGAACCGCGGCTGGACGTCGGTGAACCGCTTCCACATCCTCGACGACGTGCCGTTCGAGAAATCGATCCGGTTCGACCTCGAAATCTGGCACTGGGAGGACTGCGTGATGGGCTACGCGACGACGGCGTACTGGTACGCGGAGCCGGGGTTCAAGCACGAGGCCGTCGTGCCGCCGGTCGAAGCGCGCCTCGCGCCGCCGATGGAAGCCGCGTTCGCGGTAACCGGGGCGATCGAGGGCGAGAAGCTCAAGGTGGAGAAGTGCACTTCCGGTACAACCGAGCGGCAGGACACGACGGCGTTCGGAGAAGGCTGGAGTGGGGAGGCGCAACTCCTGTGGAAGGGCGGCGGGACGGGCGATGCGATGACGCTGACATTTGAGAGCGCGCTCGAAGGAAAGCGGATGCTGTCGATCGTGATGACGCAGGCGCCGGACTATGCGAAGGTGCGGGTGAGCGTGAACGGCGTGGTCGTGCTGCAGGAGCTGGACCTGTACGGGCGGACGGTGAAGCGGCTTCCGGAGGAACGGGTCTTTGCCGAGTTGAAAAAAGGGAGCAACGAGATCCGGATCCAGATCACGGGGTCGAACCCGGAGGCGAATCCGCCGGGGCATCTCGTGGGACTGGACTACGTGCGGATCGTGGAGTGAATGTCAATCCGCTGTACGGCTCCGGTGCATGACCGGCATGGCGCTGAACACCGCCGTGCTTCCATGCCGGAGCAAGATCAATTCCCGCGAGCCACGCGCAATCGCATCCTTTCGTGTCTTTGGGTATCCGTGCCAGGCTCGTAGCCCTTCTGTCAGGCAGTTCATCCGCCGTCATGGACCGCACCGGGCACATGAGAAGAAGCCGGGATAACGGCGGGATTTTCCGGGGATACGGCCACGAGCCTGGCGCGGATAGGAAAAGATTGGAAAGGATTCGCGGTGGTGTCACGGGAGCGGGTAATGACGATCCTGCACCCGGGAGTGTGGAAATAGTCCTTGTGGGCACTTGCCTCTGGCGAGACGCAAGCTGATGCGGCCCAATGACTTGCGTCCAGTCATTCTGCGCCACATTTTCACCGCTTCCCGCGAAACTTCTCCCCGCCCCCGGGGTTTCATTCCTGTGAGCTGCAAAGACCACGAAAACGACCTCCTCCCGTACCTCGACGGCCGGCTCGATTCCGGCGTGGCGGCAAAGGTCGAGGCGCACCTCAAGACGTGCACCGCGTGCCGCAAGGAAGTCGCCCAGATGCGGCAGACGTGGAAGCTGCTCGGGTACCTGCCGGGTCGCAACGTCAGCGCGCAGCTCCCGGCCCGGATGCTTGAGGCCGCGCGCGTCCAGCTCGAGGTCGAACGCCGCTGGACCCACAAGCTCCGCCGGCACCTCCCGATCATCGCTTCGGCAGCGGTCGTCCTGATTGCGTTCGCCGTCACCATGATCCTCGGCCCGTCGCGCGTCGCTTCGGAGTACGACCGCGAGCTGGCGAAGCTGTCCTCGGACGAGGAGCGCGGCGTCGTCCAGAACCTCGACCTCTACGAGAACCTCGAGACCGTCCAGAACATCGACGTCCTGGAAGACGACCAGGTCGTGGAGTACCTCGATCTCGTCACGAGCATGAGCGATGAAGACTTCTAAACTCCTCCTCACCCTCGCGTTCACCCTCGCCGCGGCCCTCGCCGGCGCGACGCAGGGAACCCCCACGGCCCCCGCCGGGAAGCCCTCCGTCGAGGAACTCCGCCGGAACATCGAGCGCTGGAAGGCCCTTCCCCAGTCCGAACGCGACCGGATCCGGCAGTCCTACCGCCAGTACCAGTCCTTCAAACCCGAACAAATCACCACCGTGCAGGACAATTTCCGGAAATTCCGCAATCTGACTCCAGAGCGGCGCCGCGAGCTGTCGAAGAAGCTGCAGGGCCTGCCGCCCCAGGAACGCGAACGCGTCGCGCAGAAGCTTCGCGAACTCCAGGACATGGGGCAGGACAGGCGCAAAATGGCGCTCGAGTTCGCCCGGATGGCCCACAGCCTGACGGCCGACCAGAAGCGCCAGCTGAAGCAGCTTTCGTCGCCGGAGGAGAAGAGGCAGTTCCTGGGCCGTGCGTTCCGCGGGCGCCTGATGCAGGACTGGTCGCCCGAAGATCGCGCCGCCTTCGAAAAGCTCCCCGATCCGGAGAAGAAACGCCGCCTCAAGCAATTCTTCAGGGAGCGGGCCATGCGCGGCCCGCCGGGCGACCGAGGAGGACCGAAATGAAGACGCTGATCCTGGCTGGAGCAGCCCTCGCGATGACCCTCGCGGGGGCTTCTCATTTGTACGCGGGCGACCGGAGCGAGCAGTGGGGGGACCTGTTGAAGCGGTGCGACGGGAGGATGTCGCGGGCGGACGAGCGGAAGCTCGGACGGGCGCTCGACCACATGACGGAGCGCGAAAGGGCGCGGATCAAGGCGCGGCTGAAGCGGATCGAGCTGATGACGAAGGCGTGGGTGAGGGCGGAGCAGCAGGCGAGGTCGGCGGCGGCGGCGCGCGCGGTGCTGAGCGTGTTCGGGCAACTGCCGGTGTCGCTGGATCTCCGGCCGACGCTCGACGTGATCATGGAGCTGAACGGGCTGGGGGTGAAGAAGACCCCGGGCGTGCTGGGAAAGAAGGGGAAGCGAATGCTGTAGCGCGATCGAGGACCTCGAACTCAAGCGGCCCGCCGGCGACGGCGGGCCGCTTTTTTTGTTTCTCCCGGCCATCGCGCCCGGGAATCAAATGACGGAGGGCGCAGCTCCGTACTACAGTGGCCCGTGGAAAAGCGCGCGCGGCCTCTTGACGCGCGATCCGGCAAGTCGCCACACATTTCAAAGGAGTCTTTCGTGATCGCGCTTCTGCGCCGCACCGCCTGTCAAGCCCTCGTCCTTCTCGCGGCCTCCAAAGCGCTCGCGCTCGACCCGCCGCCGTACGTGCTCGCGCCGGATGAAACTTACAAGTGGTCCGCGAAGACCACGACACAACTCGAGGGAGCCGAGGTCACGGTCCTTCGCCTGACGTCGCAGACCTGGCAGGGCATGAAATGGCGCCACTGGATGCACGTGATCAAGCCCGCCGAGGTCACACGCCCCGGCCACGCGCTTCTCGTCATCGCCGGCGGCGACAACCGCAAGGACGAGCCCGGCCCGTCGATCAAGGAGGTCGCCCTTCTCCGCGACGTCGCCATCCGCACCGGCTCGGTCATCGTGATCGTCGAGCAGATCCCCAACCAGCCGATCTTCGACGGCAAGTCCGAGGACGAAATCGTCGCCTACACCTTCCAGCAGTTCCTCGAGACGGGCGACGAGTCCTGGCCCGCCCTCCTCCCCATGACCAAGGCCGCCATGCGGGCCATGGATGCCGCACAGGCGTTCCTCAAGGAGAAGTACGACCTCCACCCGGAGAAATTCGTCGTCACCGGCGCTTCCAAGCGCGGCTGGACGACCTGGATGACCGCCGCTTTCGACGCCCGCGTCGAGGCGATCGCCCCGATGGTCATCGACACCCTCAACTTTCCCGCGCAGATGGCGCTTCAAATCGAGTCGTTCGGCCAGTTCACCGAGCAGATCAAGGACTACACGGACCTGGACCTGCCGAAGCGGATGCAGACGGAGAACGGGAAGCGGCTGGTTCAGTTGATCGACCCGTTCCTGTACCGCGACCGGCTGACGATGCCGAAGCTGATCGTGCTGGGGACGAACGACCGGTATTGGCCGGTGGACGCGGCGAAGCTGTATTTCGGGGAACTGAAGGGGGAGAAGCACATCCACGAGGTCCCGAACGCGGGGCACGGGCTGGGGGCGGGCGTCGTCGAGGCGGTGACGGCGTTCTACGTCGACGTCGTGGACGGGGGAGCGCTGCCCGCGTTCGACTGGAAGACCGTCATTGCGGAAACGGAGTCGGTGATGACCCTGACCGCCAAGGACGCGCCGATCAAGGTCGAGCTGTGGACCGCGGCGAGCGCGACGCGCGATTTCCGGGACTCAAAGTGGTCCGGGGTGGAACTTGCCGCGAAGGACGGGGCCTGGGAGGCCCGGGTCCGGAAGCCCGAGACGGGATTTGCCGCGTTTCACCTGCGGCTCACGTACAAGGGGCCGGCCGGCCAGGATTACGCGCTTTCGACCAACGTCGAGGTCGTGGGCGAGAAGAAGTAGCCCGGCTCAAAACACAAAGACGTTCCCCTTGTCCTTCAGCCCTTCCCATTTCACCTCGTCGAACCGGTAGAGCTTTGCCGGGCGATGGGCGCCGATGCGCACGGAGCGGGGGAGCGGCCGGAGGACCTGCAGCGAGAGGATCTTGCGGCGGAAATTCCGCTTGTCGAGCGGGCGGCCGAGGATCGTCTCGTAGGCGTCCTGGACGCCCTTGAGGGTGAACTCTTCGGGGAGCAGGCGAAATCCGACCGGGGTGTACTCGAGCTTGTAGCGGAGGCGCTGGAGCGCGTACTCGAGGATCTTCCCGTGGTCGAAGGCGAGCGGGGGAAGGGCCGCCATGTCGGCCCAGCGGCCGTTGCGCGGCGTGGGGGCTGGGGGGCGGACGAGGGCGATGTAGGTGACGGTGACGACGCGTCCCCGAGGGTCGCGGCCGGGGGCGCCAAAAGTGTAAAGCTGCTCGAGGTAGACGTCGCGCAGGCCGGTTTCGGTCTCGAGGATGCGCGCGGCTGCGGCGTCGAGGGACTCGCCTTCTTCCACGAATCCCCCCGGGATCGCCTCCCGCCCCGCGAACGGCGCGACCGGGCGGTTCACGAGGAGCACCCGCAGGCTCGGCGCGTCCAGCGCGAACACGATCGTGTCGACGGAGAGGCGGATGTCCTGGCCCGGAAGCGTCGGGCGCGCGGTGGCGGATCGGGGCATGCGCTTCAGTCCTTCTTCCGGCGGCGCGGGGTACGGGCGGTCTTGGCGTCGACGCGCGACTCCGGGCGGTATTTCTGCGCGATCGGGAGCCGCCGGCCGGCGCCGAACGCGCGAGGCGTGACCTTGAGCCCCGGTGGCATCTGGCGCCGTTTGTACTCGTTGCGGTCGACCATCTTGACGACTTTCGCGACGGTCTCCGGGTCGAAGCCGCGCTTGACGATCTTCGCGGGGTCCTCGTCGCGCTCGACGTACTGCGCGAGGATGGCGTCGAGGACGTCGTAGGGCGGAAGGCTGTCCTGGTCGGTCTGGTTGGGGCGGAGCTCGGCGGTGGGGGCTTTCGTGAAGACGCGTTCGGGAACGAGCGGCTTCTCCCGGTTCGCGTGGCGCGTCAGCGCGTACACGAGCATCTTGGGAATATCGCTGATGACCGCGAGGCCTCCGCACATGTCGCCGTAGAGCGTGCAGTAGCCGGTCGCGAGCTCGCTCTTGTTCCCCGTCGTGAGCACGAGCCAGCCGAACTTGTTCGACAGCGCCATGAGCGTCGCGCCGCGGATCCGCGCCTGGAGGTTCTCCTCCGTCACGTCCGGCGGACGCCCGTCGAACGCCGGCGTCAGCGCCTCCAGGTACGCCTTGAACGGCCCCTCGATCGGGATCGTCCGCGCGTCGATCCCCATCGCGTCCGCCATCACGGCCGCGTCCTCGTTGCTGGCGTTGCTCGTGAAGCGGCTCGGCATCAGCACGCCGTGTACGCGGTCCGCGCCCAGGGCCTCGACCGCGATCGCCGCGACCAGCGACGAATCCACGCCCCCCGACAGCCCCAGCACGACGTCCGTGAACCCGCACTTCCGCACGTAGTCGCGCAGCCCCAGCACCAGCGCGTCCCACACCGCGGCCGTCTCGTAGGCCGGCTGCGGACGGATGTCCCCGGGCCCTTCGTCCAGGTCCACCACCACGAAATCCTCCGCGAACGCCGCCGCCCGCGCCAGCAGCCGCCCCTTCGCGTCGAACGCGCACGACCGCCCGTCGAACACCAGGTCGTCGTTCCCGCCCACCTGGTTCACGAATACCAGCGGCGCGCGCCGCCGCTTCGCGATCGACCCCAGCATGTCCTGCCGGATCGCGCCCTTGTTCATCCAGTACGGGGAAGCGCTGATATTGACGTGGATCTTCGCGCCCTTCTTCGAGAGCTCGGCCATCGGGTCCAGCGCGTACTTGCGCTTCGACCAGTACTCCTTGTCGTTCCAGGCGTCCTCGCAGATCGACAGGCCGAGCTTGTCGCCGTTGACGGAAGCGACGGCGTTGGGGCGGCCGCGTTCGAAGTAGCGTTCCTCGTCGAAGACGTCGTAGAAGGGGAGGAGGGACTTGCGGGCGACGCGGACGAGGCGGGCGTTGTCGATGAGGGCGGCGGCGTTGAAGAGCGGGCGGCCCTCGCCGGGGTTGGGCTCGGCGAAACCGACGACGGCGGCGATGTGGGTGCAGGCGCGGCGGACGCGGTCGAGGGCGCGGAGCTGGGCCTTGACGAAGTCGGACTTGAGGAGGAGGTCGCGGGGCGGGTAGCCGGTGAGGGAGAGCTCGGAGAAGACGACGAGCCGCGCGCCGCGTTCGCGGCCGTGGGCTAGGGCGCCGACGATTTTCTCGGCGTTTCCGTCGATGTCGCCGACGGTGAAGTTGATCTGGGCGAGAGCGATGCGCATGGGGTTAGTGTAAGGCGGACACTAAGCCGGGCCAAGCAAGACTTCCTTCCAATCCCAGGGCCTGTCAGGCCCGGCTTACCCGCCGAAGCTCCGGACGCGAAGCGCCGGAGCGAAGGCGGGTAGCTCCGCCCTCTACCTCAAGTCAATCGCATAAAGCGAGAAGTCGTCGCACCCCAGCAGCGCTTCCGGCGTCCCGTCGCCGTCGATGTCTTCGAGCGTAACGCCGAATTCGCAGCGGGCGCCGAGGTTGGCGCGCCAGCGTTCGCGGCCGGTGTCGAGGTCGATGCGGAAGACGCGGCCGGCGGAGTCGGCGCCGACGACGGCGGGGGAAGGTGTGCCGGGGAGATTGGCGATGCCGAGGTTGCCGGTGACCCAGGCGCCGGTCCATGTCCAGGCGACGGACCCGTCGCGGCGGACGCGGGCGACGCCGGTCTTGGTGCCGATGACGAACCCCCCGTCGGGCGTGGGAACGCCGGGTACCGAGGATCCGCCCAGTTCCGGGATCCGGGCCAGCACCGCTCCGTCGCGCCCGACGAAGACCATCGACTCCCCGCACGGCACGGCGATCTCCGCCTTGCCGTCGCCGTCGAGGTCGTGCGCAAACGGGGAGCCCCACGTGCGTTCCGCGACCTTCACGTTCCACACCGCGTGGCCCTCCAGCGACCACGCCCCGATCGCACCGGCCTCCACCGAAGCGAACGCCGCGACGATCTCGGGCTTGCCGTCGCCGTCGAGGTCGAGGAGCAGCGGGCTGTTGAACACCGGCTGGGCGTTTTCGATCTCCCACACAGGCTTGTCGTCCCCGAACCGCCGCGCCGACAGCAGCGTCGGGTACTGGAACAGGACCGCCTCGGGCCGCGCATCGCCGTCGAGGTCGCGCAACTCAGCCGTCGGGTAGGGCGACCCCGGAATCCGCATCGACGCCAACTCGGCGCCGTCCACCCCGCTCAGGCACACGAACCTCGGCTCCACCGCCCCCGTCTGCGTGAACACGTCCTGTACGCCGTCGCCGTTCCAATCGAACAGCGCCGGCGGGTGCATCACGTCGAACTGCGTCCCGTAGCGCCACAGCACTTCCCCCGTCGCCCCCCGAAGCGCCTGCATCTCGACCCGGTCGTCGCCGCTTCGCAGCACCTGCGCCACCGCCGTCTCCCCGTTCCTGCGAAACGTCACCGGCCGGCTGCGGACCGCGTTGTCGGAACCGCGGCGCCAGACGACGCGTGAAGAGCGCACGACCTGGAGCCCGTAGCCGACGAGGACCCAGTCCGGCCGGCCGTCGGCATCCAGCGCCGCGGCGTGAATCTCCTGCGGCGTGAAATCGACGAGCACTTCCCGCCGCGACTTTCCGTCCTCGCCCAGCACGAGCAGGCGGTGATCCCGCGTGACGAACGCGTACTCGGCGCCGGTCGAGCCGAACGCGACGGCGGGGTCGGCGGAAGTGCCGACGCGGGTGTCGAAGCGCCAGAGGGGGGCGCCCGTTGCGGAGGACCGGCAGACGATCTCGGTTCCCTCCACGGTGCACCAGGAGCTCGTCGCCCAGGCGGTGAGCGCTCCGGAGGTCTGGGACGTCGCTACGGCGGGGGAGAAGAGCCTCCGGCCGGTCGCGATGTCCCACGCGCCGACGCCGTCGGGGAGGAACGAGTACACGGTCAGCGGGCGGCCGTCAGGCGTTTCGCCCGCACGAAGCTGCCGCGGCTGCACGCCGGCGTGTTTCCAGACGACGTGGCCGTCGGCCGGGGAGAGCCCGACGAGATCGTCGCCGCTGATGCACGGGATCGGCTGGTCGCCCGGCAGGTCGATGAGACCTTCGGCCGATGCCGGGAGCGTCACACCTTTCTCGCAGGTGTAGGTCCACTGCGGGCGTCCGTCGGCATCGAAGCGGCTGACCGCGGTCCCGCCGCCGGCGAGGATCGCGTCGTCGCCGAGCCGGGCCAGAGCGGGGACCGGGATGCCCGGAAGTTCGATGCGCGCCCCGGGAGCCGCATCGCCGGCGCGGGCGATGCAGAACCCGCCGGGAAGCGGGATCCAGAGCGAACGGCCGTGGGCCAGCGGGCGGGGCCACCAGCCGCCGCCGACTTTCGCCGGGAATTGCGTCGCCCACAGCAGCTTCTGCGCCTTCTGCCCGCGCCACGTCCCTCCCTCGCCGAGTTCTTTCCCCGACCAGACGGAGACGCGGATCTCGTCGCCGAACGCGCCTTCGATGGCATCGTCGGGAACGCCGTCGCCGTCCCAGTCGATCGGGCGCCACCACATGAAGCCCGCCTCCCGGTAGGGCACCGTCGCGCGCAGAACCTCGCCGCTTCGGCCGTCGAGCGTGATGAGGAACTGGCTGAACTGGCCGGCGACGTCGGGGACGCCGTCGAGGTTGGCGTCGCGGACGGAGATGGGGCCGCGGAAGACGTTCCCGAGGCGCACGGAGGCGAAGCGTGCGGAGGGGAGGGAGACCCAGGCGGAGGCGGATTCGTTCCGGCGGACGGTGACGGCGCGCTCGCGGGACTCGCAGCCGCGGCGGCGGAAGGTGAGGCGGCCGTCGCCGGTCGGGACGGCGTGGTGGCGGAGCGGGAGGCCGTGGATTTCGCCGTCGATCTCGACGGTGGTCCCGGGCTCGTCGGCTTCGAGATCGAGCCATCCGGTGGAACGGGCGAGCCGGACGGGAATCGTCCGGCGCTCGCCGCGCTCGACGGAAATCTCGGCGGCGAAGTCCTCGTGTCCCTCGCGGTGCGCCGCGATCCGGTGACGCCCCGCCGCGACGCGCGCCTCGCCCTGCACCGGCCGGCCGTCGATCTCGACGGCGATCCCGGGCGCGGCCTCGATCACGATCGTCCCCGGCCGGGAGAATTCCCACCCCAGCGCCGCGCCGGCCGCCGCGAGGATCGCCACGATCGCCCCCGTCACCGCCGGATGCTTCCGCGCCCAGCGGCGGAAGCGCCGGCTGACTCCCGGCGGGCGCACCGAGACCGGATCCCCCGCGAGGAACTTCTCGAGATCCTCCGCCATCGCCTCCGCCGTCGCGTAACGGCGCGCCCGGTCCTTCTCGAGCGCCTTCCCGACGATCAGCCGCAGCTCCGTCGGCCCCTTCAGCGGCACCGGCTCTTCCATCTCGATCTTCGGCAGGACCTCGAGGATCTCCTTCCCCTGGAACGGCCGCTCGCCGGACACGACTTCCTGCAGGATCACCCCCAGCGCCCAAACGTCCGTCCGGATGTCGATCTCGTGCACGCGCCCCGCGGCCTGCTCCGGCGCCATGTAGAACGGCGTCCCGAGCGTCTGCCCCGTCACCGTCTTCACCGAAGAGTCGGTCGCCCGCGCCGCCTTCGCCAGTCCGAAGTCCAGGATCTTCGGCTCTTCCTGCTCCGTGACCAGGATGTTCCCCGGCTTCAGGTCCCGGTGAATCACCCCCCTCATGTGCGCATGGTGCGCCGCCCGGCACACCTTGATCATCACCCGCAACTGCTTCTCCAGCGGCTGACCCTTCGCCCACTTGTCCAGCGGCCGCCCGTCCACGATCTCCATCGTGAAGAACCGCCGCCCCGCTTCGCTGCCGATGTCGTGCACTGCGACGATGTTCGGGTGATTGAGCTGCGCGGCGAGCTCGGCCTCGCGGATGAAGCGCTTCTCGTCGTCCTCCGACGCGAAATCGCCGGCGAGGAGGACCTTGAGGGCGACGTCGCGCTGGGCGTCGGTCTGGCGGGCGCGGAAGACGACGCCCATGCCGCCGCGGGCGATTTCGTCGACGAGCTCGTAGCGTCCGAAGGTCCGGGTCGGGGGGATGCCGGGGCGGCGTCCGGGGAGGCCGGTGACGGCGAGGGAGGAGTCCTGTGCGCCTCGGGGGCCGGAAGGCGCGAGGACGGTCTTCTCGAGCGCGGGGTCGGCCGGCGGCGGCGCGGCCTTTCGCGTCGCGCCGAGGTCGTCAGGTCCCGGGATGTCGCTCACGCCCCTCGCCTCGATTGCCGCCCCGCGGGAGGATAACAGACGGCGCCGGGAGCTGAAGTGCCTCCCGGCGCCGGCCGGACTTGGCTATTTCTCCCACTGCGCCTCGATCACCACCGCCATCAGTTTCCCGTCCCCGTCCGCCGACGGCGGCTCGGCGCCGATCGCGACGATCGCCTGGCCGGGGTGAAGCGGGACGGTCGAGGCGATGCGGCACCCGGAGAGGCGGGGAAGCTCGGTCGTGCGGGTACCCTGCCGGAGGACCGGCATCTCTCCCGCGGCGTCGAAGAGCCGCTGCGACTCGATGGAGAAGTGCAGCAGCATGTCCTGCGAGCCGGCGCCATTCGGGATGACGGCGACCGCCATGGTGAACCCGGAGTTGACCGAGCCGACGACCGCATCCCAGACCGAGTCGGTCCCCGCCGTCTGCCGCTCGAATCCGCGGATGTACGCCACCTGGTTCGCGATCGTGATGCTTCCCGCCTGCCCGGCCAGCAGCGTCAGCTTCGGCGCGCAGACCACGGTCGTCGACGGACGCTTCTTCCAGCCCGCGATCACCGCCTCCAGCGCCTCTGCGTCGTAGACGTCCACCACGCCGCCGTCGGCGGCGGAAGCGGAGGCCAGCGTGGCGAGATCGTCGGCGTCGAGCGTGAACAGCCGCGCCGTCACCGTCGCGACGCGTCCTTCCGCGCCCGCCATCGCCCTCAGCGCGGCGCGGACCGCCTCGCGCGCTTCCGGCGAGTGCCGCACGACGATCGCGTTGCCGTCGGCGTACATCGCCGTCCCGTGCTCCGGCCCCCACGTTCCCGGCGCCACGAACTGCCCGATTGCGCGGACCAGCCCGTCCAGCCCCGCGTCGGTCTCCACGACGATCCGCTCCGTCGCGATCACCCCCGCCGCGGGCTCGGGGACCTCCGCCAGCGCCGGCGCCGGCCGCTCCGCCGGCATCAGCCCGTCGTCCGGCCCGGGCCCCGCCGCACACCCTGCCACGAACAGAACCGCCAGGACGCTCCACTTCTTCATGCCACGCTCCTTCCCGCCCCCCACGACCCCCCAGCAACTCCCGGATCGAACCTTCGATTTCGCACGACCTTGCCCTGGGCGAGCGCAGCGAGTCGAAGGGCCTACGCCTTCACGATCTTCTCGCGATGCTTCGCGATCCCCTTCGTCGCATTCCTCGTGTCCACCACCAGCGGCGCATGCTCCACCACCATCGCGTAGTCCACGTCCGCATGGTCCGTCACGATCACCACCGCATCATGCTCCTTCAACGACTTCGCCGTCAGCGCGATCGACGTCTGCTTCACGTCGTGCTTCCGCCCCTTCTTGATCCGCGGGATGTGCGGGTCGTGATAGTCGACCTTCGCCCCTCGCGCCTCCAGCAGCTCGATCAGCTTCAGCGCCGGCGACTCCCGCACGTCGTCGCTGTTCTTCTTGTACGCGACGCCCAGCAGCAGGAGCTTCGAGCCATGTAGGGTCTTCCCGCGGCGGTCCAGCGCCTCCGCGAGCCGGGAGACGACGTAGTACGGCATCCCCGTGTTGATCTCGCCGGCGAGCTCGATGAAGCGCGTGGTGACGTCGAACTGCCGCGCCTTCCACGCGAGGTAAAACGGGTCGATCGGGATGCAGTGGCCGCCGAGCCCGGGGCCCGGGGTGAACGGCTGGAACCCGAACGGCTTGGTGGAAGCGGCCTCGATGACCTCCCAGACGTCGATCCCCATCCGCTCGAACACGACCTTGAGTTCGTTGACCAGCGCGATGTTCACGCTGCGGTAGATGTTCTCGAGGAGTTTCGTCGCCTCCGCGGCGGCCGCGCTCGACACCGGGACGACCTTGACGACCGCGCTGCCGTAGAGCGCCGCCGCCACGCGCCCCGCCGCCGCGTCGAGCCCGCCCACGACCTTCGGGATCCGCTCCGTCGACCAGTTCGGGTTCCCCGGGTCTTCGCGCTCGGGGCTGAACGCGAGCAGGAAGTCCCGGCCGCACTTCAGCCCCCCGCGCTCCAGGATCGGCTTGCAGACCTCTTCCGTCGTCCCCGGATACGTCGTGCTCTCCAGCACCACGAGCTGCCCCCGCCGCAGGCGCTTCCCGATCGCCTCGCTGGTGCGCTCGATGTAGGTCATGTCGGGGTCGCGCGTCTCGGTGAGCGGCGTCGGGACGCAGATCATGATGGCGTCGGGCTCGTCGAGCCGCGCGAAGTCGGCGGTGGCCTCGAACCCGCGGTCGCGCATCGACTTCACCGTCTCCGACGAGACGCTCTTGATGTAGCTCCTGCCCTCGGCCAGCGCGCGGATCTTCTCGGGATCGATGTCGAATCCCAGGACGCGGAATCCGGCCTGCGTGAAAACGCGGGCGAGGGGGAGGCCGACGTAGCCGAGGCCGATGACGCCGATGCGGGCCTTGCGGGACTTGATCTTGCCGAGCAGGTCCTTCCCGATGTCGCTCATTTTGCGAACGTCTCCACGATCTTGTAGGCCCACGCGCCGAGGAGGCCGACCCAGAAGGCGATGGACGCGTGTTTGGCGTACCCATTGAAGCGGCGTTCGACGGTTCCGCCGCGAAAAAGGAAGACGAGGGAAGCGAGTCCGGCGGCGATGGTGGCGACGAAGAGGACGACGCCCATGGGCTGGGTCTTGAAGGCCATCCAGGGGTGGCCGTGGGCCATCCAGGCCCAGGAGGTGGTCATGCCGCAGGAAAAGCAGGGGACGTGGGTAAGCTTGAGGAACATGCAGGGAGGGAGGCCGAGCTTCTCGTGGGTACCCATTCCCGTGGGGGAGGGGGTGACGGCGGCGGAGAGGGCGAAGAGGCCCGCGGCGATCGCGATGAAGGTGAGATTGACGAGGCGGTCCTGGGTGGTGGGCGACACTGGGAGAATTCTGCCACAGAGGGCACAGAGGACACAGAGGAGAGCTGAGATTTTGGGGAATGAATTGAGGACTCGACGCTAAAGCGATATTCGCTGAATGCCGCGGACCAGCGTGTTCAATCCGAAGTTCAGTACGAGCGCACGCTTCAACCCCGTGCATCTCAGATACGAAAGAGCCTGGGCCATGAACAGTTCATCGTTCTGGCGCTGAGCCTTTATCTCCAGAATGACCTCGTCGAAGGCGAGCAGGTCAATGCGCTGCCTGCGAGTTCTGCGACCCTTTTAGAGAACGGCGACCTTCTTCTGTCGTTCGAATGGAATGCCGCGAAGCGAGAACTCGATACAAAGTGCATCCTCGTAGATGGCCTCAAGCATCCCTGGTCCGAGGACTCGATGAACCTCGATCGCTGCCGCGATGATCCGTTCGGTGAGATCGTCGCTCATGCTAAGTCCTCCTCTGTGAACTCTGTGCCCTCGGTGGCTCCAATCGCTCGAGCGCGTCTTCCACCGTCTCGACCGTCTCCACACGCACCTCCCGTCCGGTCTTCACTCCCGGCGCCGGCACGATGATCCGTCTGAACCCGAGCCTCGCCGCCTCCTCCACCCGCGCTTCGACCGGGCCGCAGGGCCTGACTTCGCCCCCGAGCCCGATTTCGCCGACGACGGCAGTGTCCCGCGGGAAGGGCCGGTCGAGGAACGCGGAAGCGACCGCGAGGGCGACGGCGAGGTCGCTCGACGGCTCGTCGAGGCGGACGCCGCCGCCCGTCGCGACGAACACGTCCTCGGCGGCGAGCTGCAGACCGGCGCGCTTCTCCAGCACCGCCAGCAGCACCGCGAGCCGGGTCGCGTCGATTCCGTTCGCGCGGCGGGCCGGGGTGCCGTAGCCGGAGCGGGCCGTGAGCGCCTGCACGTCGACCAGGATCGTCCGCGTCCCGACCAGCGCCGGCGTGACGACCACTCCGGGCCTCGTGTGCGTCGTCCGGCACAGGAAGTACCGCGAAGGATTCCCGACGTCGGCGAGCCCCGCGGCCGACATCTCGAAGATCCCGACCTCGCCCGTCGACCCGAACCGGTTCTTCACGCCGCGCAGCAGCCGGTAGTCCTGCACCCGGTCTCCCTCGAGGTAGAGGACCGCGTCCACGAGATGCTCCAGCGTCCTCGGCCCCGCGACCGAGCCCTCCTTCGTCACGTGCCCGATCATCACCAGCGCATGCCGCCCCGCCTTCGCGGCCCCGGTCAGCCTCGCGGCGCATTCCCGCACCTGGCTCAACGAGCCTGGGATGGACGGCACCTCGGGAAGCGCGACCGTCTGGATCGAGTCGACGATCACGAGGTCCGGCGAGCGCGCCTCGATCTCCGCCGCGAAATCCGGCAGGCTCGTGCCGCTTCCGACGAAGAGCCTCGGCGACGAAGCGCCGACCCGGCGGCCGCGGAGGGCGACCTGGGCGGCGGATTCCTCGCCGGTGAGGTAGAGCACGGTCCGGCCGGAGGCGGCGACGCGATCGGCGGTCTGGAGCAGGAGCGTGGATTTGCCGACGCCGGGGTCGCCGCCGACGAGCACGGCGGAGCCGCGCACGAACCCGCCGCCGAGGACGCGGTCGAGCTCGGCTGAGCCGGAAGGGAAGCGCTGCTCGACCGGCTCGGCGATTTCCGGGAGGGGGCGTGCCCGGTCGCGGGGGACCGCCCAGCCCGCCGGGTCGGCCCGTTCCGGGGCGAGGTCGGGCTCGAAGCAGTTCCATTCGCCGCAGGACGGGCAGCGGCCGAGGCGTTTCGGGGCGGAATGGCCGCAGTGTACGCAGCAGAATGACGGGGTTGCGCGGGGCATGGGGGCGCCTTTCATCGGAAGGAGGGCAAGGGAGAGGTGGGGGCGGAGGCGCGCCGCCCCGTGTCACGGGAATCCGTGATCGCGTCAGAGTGTCATAATATCAACCATAAGTATTGAGCCAGAGCGTCTGTTTGTCAAGTCGATTCCGGATTTTCCTGCTTAGAATCGCCCCCCATGAAGCCCGTCGACCCCGCCGAAATCTACGCCATCACCCGCCCCCACAAGAACCTCTTCTGGCTCTACTTCATCCAGTCCTGTTTCGGCACCGTCCTCCACCCCGTCATCTTCCTCCCCCTCTACTTCCGCTACCACACCCTCAAGTACAAGTTCGACGAGGAGGGCGTTTCCGCCTCCTGGGGCATCCTCTTCCGCCGCGAAGTCGTCCTCACCTACGCCCGGATCCAGGACATCCACCTCTCGCGCAACATCTTCGAGCGCTGGCTTGGCCTCGGCACCGTCCAGATCCAGACCGCCGCCGGCAGCGCTTCCGCCGAGCTGTCCATCGAGGGGACCGAGAAATTCGAGCAGATCCGCGACTTCCTCTATTCCCGGATGCGGGGCCACGAGAAGGCGAAACCCCCGGCGCCGCCCGCCTCCGCAGCCGCGCCCGGCGGCGGCGACGCCGTCGCCCTGCTCCGCGAAATCCGCGAGGACCTGCGCGCCGTCCGCGAGGCCGTGGAAAGGAGGAAGGGCGATGTATGAAACCCTGAAGCGGGTCGCCCTTCATTTTCTCAAGGTGCCGGAAACGCCCCCGGAAGAACCCGGCGGGACGCACGAGAGCGTCGTCGTCTTCCGCGCTTCCCCCAGGTACCTGACCTACCTGATGATCCCGATGTGGGTGACGCTGGCGGGGGCGTCGTTGGGGCTCGTCATCATGGAGCTCGTGGCGGCGATCGCGCTCTGGCAGAAGGGGATGGCGTGGCTGGGGGTGGTGATCGTGGGGCTGGGCGTCCTGCTGCTGACGTTCAAGGCGGTCGTGTTCTACGTGGTGACGCGGCTGAACTACGAGATGCGGTGGTACATCGTGACGGACCGGTCGCTGCGTATCCGCGAGGGAGTGTGGCTGGTGAAAGAAGTGACGCTCACGTTCGCGAACGTGCAGAACCTCAACATCATGCAGGGGCCTCTTCAGCGCTATTTCGGCATCAGCGACCTGATCGTGGAGACGGCGGGGGGCGGCGTCGGGGCGGGGCACGGGCCTGAGGCTATGCTGGCGCATCACGGGGTGCTGCGGGGGATCGAGAACGCGCAGGAGGTGCGGGACCGGATCCAGAACCTGCTGCGGGCTTATCGCGCTTCGGGCCTCGGGGACCCGGAGGAAAAGCACGCCGTGGCGGCCTCGGCGCCGCAGGGCGGGCCGGCCGACGCCGAGTTCATCGACGTCCTGCGGTCGATGCGCGACGAATCGAAGAAACTCCGGGTTGCGCTGGGGGCCTGACCCCCGCTTATAATCCGGCGGTCTTGCAGGGGGGACAGCGGAGGTCGACCATGCGCATTCTCACGGCTCTCGCCGCGCTGCTCGCAGCGTCTTCGCTCGCATTCGCCGACGGCGACTGGGATCCGGTCGAGGGCCCCGGGATCGACGCGGCCTCGAACATCGGCCTCACGGCCCTCCGCGAGTTCAGCGGGTTCCTCTACATCGGTACGGAAAACCCCTCCGTCGGCGCGCGGATCTATCGCACCGACGACGGCTCCACGTTCACGGCCGTCATGACCGGCGGGTTCGGCGCGGGCGTGACGAAAATCACCGAGTTCGAGGAGTTCGGCGGCGTCCTCTACTGCGGCACCGCTTCCCCCGCGGGGGGCTCCGTTTACCGCTCGACCGACGGCCTCGTGTGGACGCTGGCCAGCCCGGTCGGGATGGGAAGCGCGTCGAATTCCGAGGTGACGGCGCTGGCGAATTTCTCGGGCGACCTGTACGCGGCGACGAAGAACACGGGTGGAAGCGGCGCGGAGCTGTGGAAGTCGCCGGACGGGACGACCTGGACGACGTCGATCACGACGGACGGGTTCGGGGACGTGGACAACACGGCGATCAACGACCTGGAAGTGTCGGGGTCTTCGATCTACGCCGTGACTTCGAATGCGTCCGACGGCGGGCACTACGTCCGGATCTCCTCGGGTGACACGTTCACGATCCTCGTCGACGACGGATTCGGGACGACGCAGAACAAGGCGTTCACTGCGCTGGAGGTGTATCGAGGCGAGATGTACATCGGGACGCACAACACGACCAATGGGTACGAAATCTGGTCGACCCCGGATGACCTCGGGTTCTTCCGCCGGCTCAAGGACGGCGGAGGCGACGACAACAACGTCCTCGTGACCGACCTCGAGCACTTCGGGGAGTACATGTACGTCGGCGTGGAGTCGGTCGGTGAGGCGTTCGAGGTCCTCCGCACGCACAACGGCGGCGACTACGACCAGGAGGACCGCGACGGGTTCGACAACCCGGGCAATTTCCGCGCGAACGATTTCGCCCAGTTCGGAAACAAGCTCTGGTGCGGCACGTCGAATCCCGCCGGCGGGGATCTCTACGAGGCCGACATCCCGGGCGACGGCCACATCAGCGTCAGCGGCGACGACGACAACCACCACTGGCGCGCCCACTGCTTCGTCGCCACCGCCGCCTACGGATCTCCCGCCGTCTCGCGCGTCGCCGAGCTCCGGCGCCTCCGCGACCAGCGCGTCGAGGCCAGCGACGCCGGCCGGCGCTTCACGGGCCTCTACCGCGCCGCCGCCCCGCCCGTCGCCCGCGTCGTGCACGACTCCGAAGTCCTCCGGGCCCTCGTCCGCCGCGCCCTGGGCCAATAGCCCGATACCAGCGCGTGCCAGCCGGCAAAGGGGCGGTTATCCTTTCCACCCAACCCCTTCCCGGCTCCGTCGTTAAACCGTGAACCGGTTCCTGGAGACCCTCATGCGCCGAGCTTTCCCCGTCCTTCTCACCCTCGCCGCCCTCGCAGGCTGCAAGTCCACCCCGCTTCCCCCCGACCAGCTCTCGACGGAGGAAGAAGAATGGATGATGAAGGTCAGTGACGAGGTGATCGCGTACGAGGAAGCGCGGATCGCGGGGCTTGAGTCGGACCAGAACGACGCGAAGCACCGGATGACGCGGATCGCGGAGGACCAGCGCGAGCTGCTGATGAAGGCGGTTCACTGCAACGACTGGCGGGCGCGCAAGATCGCGGCCGGGGCGCTGGGATTCGGGGAACGCGACGACGTGATCGGGGTGCTCATCGACCTCGTCAAGACGGACCCGGACGTGGAGGCGCGGAAGGGCGCGCTCTGGGGGCTCGGGGTGCACGGGAGCGACCAGACGCCGGCGGACCCGATCGTCGAGGCTCTGAGCGATCCGGACGCCGAGCTGCGGCTGATGGCGATGGGTGCGCTGGCGAAGTGCCTCCGGCGCAACAACGACCGCGGGGCGCTTCCCCGCGTGCTGGAACTGCTGTCCGACCCGGACTGGAAGGTACGGGGGCAGGCGGTGCTGGTGCTGGCGACGGTGGGGCGCAAGGACACGATCAAGCCGATCATCGAGCGGCCGCTGAAGGACGAGAACCCGATCGTGCGGCTGCACGCGGTGGGGGCGCTGCAGGTGATTTCGGAAGAGGAGAGCGTGGACCCGCTGATCGGGGCGCTGACCGACCCGGACCCGCGCGTTTCGGACACGGCGCAGCGTGCGCTGGAGATCCTGACGGGGCAGAAGTTCGGGAAGGAGCCGGAGAAGTGGGATTTCTGGTGGAAGAAGCGGCGCGAGCTGGGGATGGGGTTGGATCATTAAGCCGGGCCGAACGAGGTGGAACGGGGGGCGGGCATTCGCGTCTAATCAGGCACACGACTTCCTGAGGACCTGCCCCATGAAAGCCGCCCTGTTCGCATTGATGCTCGCCGCGGTTGTTTGCGCAGGAGACGACGGCCCCCCGCTTCCTGAGTCGTTCCCGCCGAAACCTGACGGGGCGATCGATGCCTCGGCCGAGGGCGTCGCGCGTGCCGTCCGGGAGCTCGGGGACGACGACCCCTCCGTCCGCACGGCAGCGGCGGACCGCCTGTTCTGGATCGGCGAAACGGCGCGGCCGGCCCTCGAGGGAGCGCTGAAATCGAGCGACGTCGAGGTTGTCAGCCAGGCGCAGCAGGTGCTCGGCCTGCTCGACGCGCGGAAATCACTTCAGCCCGTCGACGAGAAGGAGCCTCGCGCGATCGACGCGGCCGTCGGCAGCGAGAAGGAGGACACGGAGGCCGCCGGCGGCTGGTACCACTCGCCGAACAAGCCGGTCGCGATCCCGGCGTCGCTGAAGGCGCCGGAGAACGCGGTCAGCATCCTTGTGGACGCGGACAGCGTTGCGGTCTGCCGCCCGAGGACGCTTGGTCGCATCGTGCGCATCGTGAACACCACGAAGCAGGAAGCGGCGTTCGCGGCGTGCGACTCGACGCTGCGGCTGGTGCTGGAGGCGAAGGACTCGGAAGGGAAGTGGATGGCGATCGAGTCGGAGCCGGATTCGTTCTGCGGCAACAGCTACCACCGGGCGTTCCTGCCGGAAGGGAAGATGTGGGTCGTCGCGGTCCCGGTGCACGCGGGGACGTTCAAGACGAAGCTGCGGTACCGGCTGATGCGGACCTACAAGGACGACAGCGACGCGATCCTGTCCGCTGAGTTCGATGGCGAGGTGAATCCGGAGTTGCTCAAGGCGCGCTAACGCCCCGCCAGGGCCGCTGCGCCCAGCACCGCGGCCGTCTCGACCCGCAGGATGTGCGGCCCGAGCCGGACCGGCGCCAGCGCCGCCAGCAGCCCGCGCTCTTCCGGCGCCCAGCCGCCCTCGGGGCCGACGAAGACGAGCGCGTCGCCGGGATCGTGCGGCATCGCTCCCCCCGAGGCCTCTGCCACGACCCGCACCGGCCATCCCGCCGTCAGCGCCAGCACTTCCTCCAGCGCCCGCGGCTCCAGCAGCTCGGGGACCGTCGCGCGGCCGCACTGCTTGGCCGCCTCGGCCGCGATCCGGTCCCAGCGGGCGCGCTTGGAAGCGCCCTCGGCGGTGGCGACGCCGCGGCGGGTGAGGATCGGGAAGAAGACGTCGAGTCCGGCTTCGACGGCTTTTTCGACCATCCAGTCGGCGCGGGCGCCCTTGGGGATCGCGGCGGCGACGCCGATTCGGGCGCCGTTGGGCCCGGACCCCGCCGCGCCGCGCTCCGTTGAAAGAACCTCGACACGCGCGAGCGCCCCTTCCAGCCCCACGAACCTCGCCACGCCGCGCCGCCCGCGGCCGTCCACGAGCCGCAGCTCGTCCCCCGGCGCCGCCCGCAGCACCGTCGCCAGATGGCGCGACTCCCCGGGCGGGAGCACCGCCGGGCCGCGCTCGGGAAGTTCAGGGCAGAGAAAGGTGCGCTTCATCGGAATCGGGGTCCGGGACGATAACATGGAGTGGAAATCCATGGCCGAACCAAACCTGCCGCCTGAGGACCCCTCGAAGAAGCCGACGCCGATGGCGGACTGGATGGCGGTGTGGGCGGAGGAAGAGGCGCGGGACAGGGCGCAGAAGGAGTCGGGTGAAGCGGCGGCGGAGCCGGACACGCACGTGCTGACGCCGGAGCAGATCTGGGGGGCGACGCCGGAGCTGCTGCTGCCCGCGGCGGCGGAGGAGAAGAAGCCGGCGGAGGCGCGCGACCCGGCGGCGCCGACCACGGCGTTCGAGGGGCCGCGCAAGGAGGATTTCGACGGGAGCCTCGACGGGGAAATCCGGCAGTTGCTTGAGCGGACGGCGCGGTACGTGAAGCGCCCCGAGGTGGCGGAGCCGGAGGGGGTGTCGCCGCCGCCGGGGAGTTCGCGGCAGGGGCTGGATTTCGACACGCCGCCGGGGGCGTGGTCGGCGATGACGCCGGCGCCGCTGGCATTCGACGAGGCGGCGCAGTTCCGGGACGAGACGGGCGGGCGGCTGGGGCTGTTCGAGCCCGTGGAGCGCCAGTGGGAAGATCCGCCGACGCCGCACGGGGGCTCGATCCGCAAGAAGCCGTCGCGCCCGCCGATGGCGCCGTTCGAGCACCCGTCGATGACCGCGCCGCTTCCCGAACCGGCCGCGCCGAAGAAGAAGCCGTCGGGGCCGCCGCGGGTCGGCGGCGAGAACCTGGTGGCGCCGATTCCGTGGACGGACGCGCCGCCGCTTTCGGAGGCGGCCGCCGAGCGGTCGACGACGCGGCGGATGCGCGACACCGCCAAGCGCGTCCGGAAATCGCTCGCGCCGATCGCCGCCGCCGCGGTCGCCGAGCCCGCCGCGCCGTGGCTCACCCTCGGCATCGCCGGCGTCGCCGCCGCGTGGATCGCCATCGGCTTCGCCTCGGGGCGCTTCTCGTTCGTCCTCGTCGGCGCCGCCTTCCTCGCGCCGATCGTCATCATCACCGCCGCCGGCTGGTCGCGACGCCCGTGACCGTGCCCGACGGGGAACTGCGGCGCCTCCGCCGCCCGACGCGCGCGGGCTGCCTCAATCCCCTCAACGCCGTCGGGCGCCTCGCCTGGCTCTGCCTCCTCTCGGGCGCCGGATTCGCCGGCACCGTCTGGCCCGGCGGCCTCCCCGGCTGGTGCTTCAAGGCCGCCATGTTCATCTGGATCCTCACCGGCATCACCGTCGCCTTCTGGCTCTTCGTCGTCGGCCAGGCCCTCCTGGCCTTCCGCCGCATGAGAAAACAGGCCGAGGACCTCTGGCGCCGCGCCGCCGAGCGGGGCGATCCCGAGGCCTGAAAAGGATTCCTGTTGACGCCCTCTTCCTGACCGCTAGAATCTCCGCCCCTTAACTTAAGAACCGAACTCGAAGGAAATCCTACATGGGTAAGGACTTTACGCGCGTTCCGGGCGTCGACGAGGTCAAGTCGAAGTGGTTCATCGTCGATGCGAACGGGAAGACGCTGGGACGGATGGCGACGCGCATCGCCACGATCATCATGGGCAAGCACAAGCCGAGCTACTCGCCCGAGCGGAACCACGGCGACTTTGTCGTCGTCGTCAACGCCGAGAAGGTGAAGCTCACCGGCAAGAAAGCCGTGCAGAAGCAGTACGACACGATGAGCCGCGGCGGCAAGCACAACGGAAGCGCCTGGCCGCACGGCCTGCACGTGATCCCGTTCGAGAAGATGCTGCGGATGCACCCGGACCGGATCGTGCGGCTCGCGGTGAAGAGGATGCTGCGGAACACGAAGCGCAACCGCGCGGCGTTCACGAAGCTGAAGGTGTACGCGGGGGACAAGCACCCGCACGCGTCGCAGAAGCCCGAAGCGCTTACCTTTTAGAGAAGAGGACGAAGCCCGATGAGCACTCCGACGACCACGCCCGCCGCGACGACGTCCGTGGCGGACAAGCAGACCTGGTGGGGAACCGGCCGGCGCAAGACGGCGATTGCGCGGGTGCGGCTGAAGAAGGGGACGGGACGGATCGTGGTCAACGGGCTGGAGTACGAAAAGTACTTCGACGCGGTGCAGGACCGGCTCCTGATCCTTCACCCGCTCCAGACGGCGAAGGCGGTCAACCGGTTCGACGTCTACTCGAACTGCTGCGGCGGCGGGAAGACGGGGCAGGCGGGCGCGATGGTTCTGGGGATTGCGCGCGCGATCCTGAAGGCGGACCCGAGCCAGGAACTGACGATGAGAGACGCGGGGCTGCTCACGCGTGACGGCCGCATGAAGGAACGCAAGAAGTACGGCCGTCGCGGCGCGCGGAGAGGGTTCCAGTTCAGCAAGCGGTAAAGCAGGCGAAGAAACCAACCCCTCTCGGCACGATGAGAGGGGTTTTTTATTGCTCCGCTGCCCTTTCCCTTTCCCTTGCCCTTTCCCTTGCCCGCAGTGTGCGGCCGGGCGCCGCGCCATAGCGGGCAAGGGCAAGGGCAAGGGAAAGGGCAGGGGCCGGGGCGAATTGCGAGGAGCTACGCATGCCCTGGGAAAAGTCCAACCGCCTGAAATCGCTCCCCCCGTACCTCTTCTCCGAAATCGACAAGAAGAAGAAGGCGCTTTTCGCCGCAGGCAAGGACGTCATCAACCTCGGCGTCGGCGATCCCGACCAGCCCACCCCGAAGTTCATCCGCGACGCGATGCGCGAAGCGATCGACAACCCGAACTTCCACCGCTACCCGCTCGACGAGGGGCTTCCCGAGTTCCGCGAGGCCGTCGCCCGCTACTACAAGCGCCGCTGGAACGTCACGCTGGATCCCGCGACCGAGATCTACCCCGTGATCGGCTCGAAGGAAGCGGTGTTCCATTTCCCCCTGAGCGTGATCAACCCCGGCGACGCCGTCCTCATCCCCGAGCCCGGCTACCCGCCGTACCGCAGCGGGACGGTGTTCGCGGACGGCACCCCCGTGCTCATGCCGCTTCGCAAGGAGAACGGCTTCCTCCCCGACATCGCCGCCGCGCACACGAAGAAGGCGAAGCTGCTCTGGATCAACTACCCGAACAACCCGACCGGCGCCGTCGCGTCGAAGAAGTGGATGCAGGACACGGTCAACTTCGCGCAGAAGCACGGCCTGATCCTCGCGAGCGACTCCGCGTATTGCGAGACGTACTATGAGGATCCCCCGACCTGCATCTTCCAGCTCGACGGCGGCAAGGAGTGCGGCATCGAGTTCCACTCTCTCTCGAAGACGTTCAACATGACCGGCTGGCGCATCGGCTGGGCCGCGGGCAACAAGGATCTCATCGCCGCGCTCGCCGCGATCAAGTCGAACGCCGACAGCGGCCAGTTCATGGCGCTGCAGAAGGCGTCGGCCGTCGCGCTCGACCAGGGCGACGAGGAGTCGAAGAAGATCCGCGAGATGTACAAGAAGCGCCGCGACACTTTCGTCGCCGCGATGCAGAGGGCCGGGCTCCAGGCCGAGAAGATGCCCGCGACGTTCTACCAGTGGACGCCGGTGCCGGGGAAGCGGACGAGCGTGGAGTTCATCACGCTGCTGCTGGAGAAGGCGAACGTGGTGACCACGCCGGGGAACGGGTTCGGGCCTAGCGGGGAAGGGTATTTCAGGGTGGCGTTGACGCAGACGGAGGAGCGGATTCGGGAGGCTTGCGAGAGGATTGCGAGGGCGATCTGAACGCGCCTCGTCGGAGGTGCCAAAGGAAGGGCCTCGACGCGTGAAGCGAATTTCTGCGAAGCGAATCCGGCAAATTCGCCAAGATTACTTGGCGCACTTTCCAGGTTGGAAAGTCATTGGATCGGCGGGAATTTGCAGACTTGAAAAGCCGATTCTCCAACTCATCGTCTTCGAGCCACTTTCGTTCGGCGAGTACAGACCAACGGCGGGAATCCAGGTCATGGTCGTTCCGCAGGAGGCCTCCGGAATGCTGGAACTACCTCAACTGCTGGCATCACCAAGCGGCGCCCCGGCCATGAGCTACTCCGAAAAGAGGCATGGTGAGGTTTGCGCCGCGGTTGCGGAACGCCTCAACCGGGAGGTTGTCCCGCCGACCAACACTCCAATCACTCTTCCCGACCTCATCACGGCGTATGCGAGCCGGGCCATTCCGAGGGCTGAGGAATCGATTAGCATTGCAAGCCTGCTTGCGTACCAGGACGACGGTCGCCAGGCTCTGATCTGGCTGGACCGATTCGAAACGCTGGTTGCGCAACGGCGAGCGTCAGGCCTGCTTCATGGCAGGGAGGCCGTGGAGTTTGCAGCTGACTTGAGATCGGCAATTCGGAGCAGAAGTGTCCCCTCGTTGTTGGAGAGTATCTGGCGCGACAACGTGACGCGACTGGGAATGGCAAACTGGGAGGGCAGAAAATGAGCGATCCAGCGGACCTCTGCTCAGTCTCGGACAGGTACTTGTCATTGCCCCTGCCTCGCAAGCTCCTTTTCTTGGCCGACTACTCTCACCAGATCACCATCCAGGCGCGCGTGGATCTGCCGGAGTTGAAGTACGAAGGCGCACGGAGAGCCAACGAGCATTTGCACCAGATCTCAGGCCACTCAATCGCGCTGCTCGGTTCTGAGGCCAAGGAGAGGGATAAGAACTTCATCGATATGCTCTACAGATCAGCAGACCAGTTGGGATGGGTAAGGCTTCTCACCCAGTCGCTGCAGCGAAGCGAGCTGGCACCGGGTGTAGAATGGCGATGACGCGGACATAGGATCGGCTTTGACAGACATGGGAAAGGCTTGCGAGGGCGGATCCAACTCCATCCTTACCTGGAAACAATAGCGTGAACGGTGATTCTGACCTGATCCGAATTCTCCGCAGCCACATCCTGGAGCAACAGGTCCGAGTTCTCGATGACTATCTGGCTTTGCCTGGAGGAGCCCTCACCCACGACTTCAAGCGACTTGTCGCTGCGGAGGCCGTTCACGCAATGATGGTCTCAACGAATCGATTTCCTTTGGCCGAGCGCCTGGCAAGACTTGGTTCCGAAGTTGTGCCCGAGGTACGCGCTGAGTTTCGGCGCCAGGCAGGAAGTTCCGAACTGCGGACACTCCTTGCGTTCATTTTGCTGTCGCATGGGGATCGCGAGGGTGTGCCCGCACTGGTCGCGGAGATTGAAACTCGTGGGGAGTTCCGGTGCCTGGCAGCAACGGCCCTGACAAAGGCAGGAATCCTGACCCACGCGCCTGCAATGCTGGACCTGCTTCGGAGTCTTCCGCTGGGGGCCAAAACGGACATTCCCACTCCTGAGCAGGACGAAACGCTCACGATTCTGCGCAGTGTTCGCGCGCTTGAAACTGAACTTCCCGAAGATCTCCACGCGCGATTCTCCCAGGGCGAAACTCCACTCGCAGTTCGCGAGTTTGTGATGACACAGTTTCCGTCGCGCAAGCGAGGATCAGGCGCAACATCCTGATATGACATCGGCGATGTTGCTGAACGAGAACCTGGTTTGAACGGCGTTTCATCCTGGGGTATCCTGAAGCGCATGAAATCCTCGTACACCGCAGTTCTCCAGCAGGATGGCAAGTGGTGGATCGGCTGGATCGAAGAGGTGCCCGGCGTGAACTCCCAGGCGGCGACGCGGCGGGGGCTGCTTGCGAATCTCCGGTCGGCGCTCCGCGAGGCGCTCGCGTTGTATCGCAAACAGGCCCTCGCGGCGGCCAAGGGGAAATTTGAAGAAGAAGTCCTCGAGGTGTGAAGCGGCGAGAACTCGTTTCGTACCTGAAGGCCCACGGATGCTCGCTGGCCCGGGAGGGCGCGAAGCACTCCTGGTGGCTCAACCCGGCGACGGGCCGGTATTCCGCGGTTCCAAGGCATACGGAGATCAGCAAATTTCTCGCGCGAAAGATCTGCGTGGATCTGGGGATCCCCACGCTCTGACGTGCCCACTTCACATGCTGTGGCCGGTGACCTGCCCGTTGATCAAGCGCTCGGCGTCCTCCTTCGGATCCGAGGACGGGGCGGATCCGGATTCAGAGGCGGTCGTAAACGGCATCTTCCTCGTTGTCCCAGATTTCCCGAAAGACCGACTCCGACAATTTCGCAGCGGCATCGAGAATTCGGCGGTCGACAACTCGCCTCGTCAAGAACTCGACGAAGTCGGCAACCTCCGCCTGTTGCGGCGCAGGGAGGTCGCGGATTCTGTTGAGCAGCGCAGAGAGCGGATCGTGCGACCGGAGCTTCATCGCGGGTTTACTTGGGACACTCGACGGGACTGAGCGTAAAGGCGTCCCTCTACAAGTATGACGGCATCGCCTTCGCCGGTTGCGAGCGATCAGTCGTTACCCCGCCACCCGATAACTCCGCGCCAGGTCCACCAGCCGCCCGACGAGCTCGGAATGGCTCTGGACGTGGAAGATGTACCGGGGGACGTCGTGGCCGACGGTGCGGGCCATGAAGGGTTCGCCCCAGAAGCTGACGAGGCACTCGGTTTTACCGGGGGACTCGACGTCGGAGAGGATGACGGAGACGTTTTCGCGGATGGACGTCCAGACGGGGGGCTTGACCTTGTCCTGTCCCCGGCACTCTCGGAGTTTCGGGACGACGGCGGACTCCCAGAGTTCGCGCTGCTCGGCGTCGAGGACGAACTGGATGGACTTGACCATGGGGTTCTCGACGGCGGGGCGCAGCAGGGCGTCGAAGAGCGACTGCGGCTTGAACATGAGCAGGCAGACGTGGAACCAGACCATGTCGCCGCGCGACCGGACGGCGAACCCCTCGGTCTCCGTGCGGAGGCGGCCCGGTCCGATGAGGACCGCGTCGGGGGCGCGCTGGCCGGCCTGGAGGCCCTGGACGCCCGTGCCGATCTGCGTGACGTGCTCCATGAGCTTCTCCTCGCGCCGTTCGCGCCTCAGGTCGCGCAGGAACAGGAGGGCGATGAGGACGACGGCGAGGACGAGAATCGTGTCCACGTTGATGACGTGGAGGAAGTGCATGATGAGGACGACGACTGACGCGAGGATCCCGGCGATGGCGTCCCAGTCCATGCGTAGAAAGCGGTTCAAGGGGCCTCCGATCCACCCTACTCCACGCGACGATTGATCGCGCGGGTTACGTCGTGGCGAGCCCGATCTTACCCGTTCGACGGGCGGACGCCAGCGATGGGCTCGCGGCGCGCTGCCGGGCTCATGACTGGGGATGGAGGCGGCCTGCCGCCGAGGTTGAAAACTGCTGGAGTGACAGGTCTGCCGAGGGGCGAATCCCCGGATTTTGTCCGGTTATTGAGGAATGTCCCACGAGCCAGCGGCAAATGGCCCGTGAAATGCCCGGCAAAGGCGGCTTTGCGCTCGGGTTTGAAACTTGCTCCCGTTCCAGCCACAACAAAGGGAGGTTCACCATGTCTCATCAGCCCGTCGATCCATCCAGGCCCCTCGGCGACCTCGTCACCGAACGCGAATCCCGCGGCGAAGTCCTCGAGCACTTCGGGCTCGATTTCTGCTGCGGAGGCAAGAAGACCCTCCGGGCGGCCTGCGCCGAGCTCAAAATCCGCGTCGAGGACGTCGTCCAGGCGCTCGATGCCTCGGACCGCACGGCTCCCGCCGAGGGCGCCCGCGACTGGACGAAGGCCACGCTCCGCGATCTCACCGATCACATCGTCGGCACCCACCACGTCTTCCTGCGGCAGGCCCTTCCCGAACTCGAATTCAAGGTCCGCAAGATCGCCGACGTCCATGGCGAACACCACCCCGAGCTGCTCCAGGTCCGCGACACGTTCCTGACGCTGAGGAAGGAAATCGAAGCGCACATGGAGAAAGAGGAGGACGTCGTCTTCCCGGCCGTGAAGGCGGCCGAGGCGAAGAAGAAAGCGGGCGACGTAAAGGCGGCGATGAAAGAGCTGGAGGACGAGCACGAAATCGTCGGCGACGCCCTTCACAGGATCCGCGCCCTCACGAAGTCCTACGCCGTGCCGCCGGACGCCTGCCCGACGTATCGCGCGGCGCTGAAGGGGCTCTCGGCGCTGGAGATGGACACGCACCACCACGTGCACAAGGAGAACAACATTCTCCTGCCGCGGGCGCGGCGGCTCCTGTCGTAGCGCTTCCCGCCCTCTTGGAATAGCCTCCCGGCGTGCCGAACCCGATCCCGCTTCTGCGATCCAGCCTGGAGATCTCGCGCGCGCTGGCGACGTCGCGCAGCGTCGAGCGGGCGGCGCCGGCGATCCTGCGGGCGTTGTGCACGGCGCTGGGGTGGGAGGTCGGGATCCTATGGGTCGTGGATTCCGGGGCGGGCCGGCTCCGCTACGTGCGCTCCTGGAGCCGCGAGGCCTCCCGGGCGAGGACGTTTGCCCGGGCCAGCGTGGGCGTGAGATTCCGGCGAGGGGAAGGGCTGCCCGGGAGGGTGTGGAAGAGCGGGCGGCCGGCGTGGATCGCCGATATTTCGCGGGATCCGAATTTTCCGCGGGTCCCGCTCGCGAGCACGACGGGGCTGCACTCGGGGTTTGCGATCCCCATCCGGGTCCACGGGCGCGTCCACGGCGTCGTCGAGTTCCTGTCGCGCGCCCCGCGGCCCCTTCACCCGCGGCTTCTCCAGGTGCTCGCCGGCGTTGGCGCCCAGATCGGCCATTTCGCGGCGCGCTGCGAGATAGAAAAGGAGCTGGCGGAACGCAACCGGCAGCTGCGGAGCGCGAACAGCCGGCTCAGGAAGCTGGCCTCCACGGACGCGCTGACGGGGCTGTTCAATCGACGCACGTTTCTGGCGCGGCTCGCGCGGTCGCTGGAGGGCGTCGGACGGGGATGCGAATTCTCACTGGCGATCGTGGACATCGACCATTTCAAGCGCGTGAACGACCGGTTCGGGCACGAGGCCGGGGATCGCGTGCTGAAGCGCATCGCCGTGACGCTTCGCCGCTCGGTGCGCAAGGTCGACACGGTCGCGCGGTACGGAGGAGAGGAATTCGGGATCCTGTTTTCAGGCGTGGGACTGCCCAGGGCCGCAGCGCTGGCGGAGTCGCTTCGAAAGAGGGTCCGGCGCCTGTCGGGTCCGTGGGCCCCGGTCACGGTGAGCGTGGGGCTGGCCGCGTGCCGGCGGGCGGAAGGGGGGCCGGACGAGCTGATCCGGCTTGCGGACGAAGCGCTGTACAAGGCGAAGGCGTCGGGGCGCAACCGGCTGGTGGTTGCGCCGGGGCGGTGAAGAGGGCTACCGCTCGAGCAGGGCGTACGGTCTGGCGGGAGGGAATTGCAGGCTGGTCGAGCCCGCCGCAGCCTTGAGTTCGATCCGGCCTCCCGCATATCCATGCTCGTCGAGCGCCGTCGCCTTCCGCGGCGCGGTCCCCTCGAAGGTGACGGTCGCGTCGATGTTCTCGATGTTGAGCGGTCCTGTACCGAGGTCCTCGATGCGGCCTGCGGCGTCGACCTTGAACCCGTACGATTTCTCCTGGGAAAACGCCTGGACGAGGACTCTGGCGCTCGCGGCGAGCGGCTTGCCGTCGAGGCTGACGACGATGACGCAGCCGTAGCGGTTCTTCATGTCGATCGTGACGTCGCCGAGTTTCATGGGTCCTGCGTCGCCGAGAAAGCCCGCGGCGGCCTGCGCGTTCGGCGTGTCCACGGTCAGGACGCCTTTTCCGTAGTCGCAGGCGATCTCGCCGGTGGCGCTCCGGACGACCCTGCGGTCGTTGTCGATGAACGCGCGCAGATCCGCCTGCTCCAGACCCGGCTTGCCGAACGCGCGGACGACCTTGCCGACGAGGAACATGCGCGGGTCGAACTTCGCGTCCTGCGGCGATTTCGCGCCCGCCGGGACGTCCTTCGCGCGCATCTCGTCGAGCGCCTGCTCCTCGGCGAATCTGCACCCCTCGAGGTCGAGTTGCTTCTCGATGTCGAGCGACTGGCGCAGCACGACCGGCCCTTCCCTGATGTCCCCGCGGCGGAACATCAGCGCGGCGGCGGGGAACTGGCCGAGGATGGAAGGGGTGCTGAGCGGGAATTTCGAAGGGCTCTCCTGCCACGACGGGCCCGCGACCGCGAACCAGCCGAACGCGCGCATGCCGTCGAGCGAGCCGTAGGCGGCGGCGAAGAGCGGGGCGTCGGCGCGGAGGCGGTTGGGGCCGGACCAGCCGAGCTCGGAGACGGTGTGCGGGCGGCCTTCGTACTGGATGAAGGGCACCGGCGTGGCCCACGGTGTTTTCAGGGCGCTGCGGTCCTCGAAGACGTCGCCGACGGAGACGGCGTAGGACGCGCGCGGGCCGTCGTGTTTCCCGTTGAAGTACCCGTGGCGATCGACGACGTCCACGGCCTCGTACGTCCACCGCTCGATCGCGCCGAGCTGCGCCTCGTCGGCGGTGCGCCAGTTGCTCGCGTTCACGAGGCACTTGAGACCGGCGTCCTTCTTCAGCCACGCCGCGGTGTCGGCGTAGAACGCGCGCTGGGTTTCGGCGAGGAAGCGCACCTGCGCCGCCATGCGCGCCTTCTTTGCCGGGCTCTGGCCCGCCCCGGCCGCGGTCATGTCCCACGCCGCGAACAGCCCGGCGCGGCCAGCGGCGTCGCGCGGGTGTTTCGGCCACCCCGCCGCGAGCCCGCCGCGATTCTCCAGCCACGCGGCGAACGCCTTCTCGACGATCGCGAGCTGGACCTCGGGGATGTTGCGGTCGGCGAACGTCCAGAAGAACAGCGAGTCCTCGTTCACGAGCTCGACCATCGCGACCGCCGTCTCCTCCGCGAGCGATTTCCCCGTGTACGGGTTCTTCGCCGCGAGCAGCCCCTTCGCCCATCCGCGGTAGCGGTCCTGGAACTTCGGGCTGAAGTAGACCGCCGCGAACGGGTGCTTGTTCTCGATCGCGTCGTACCCGTCGAGGCCGAACGCGGGCGAAGCCTCGACCCAGAGAGGGAAGTAGAACGACAGCGACACGTAGATCCCGCGCCTCTTGAGCGCCGCGACGAGCGAGTGCAGCCCGTCGAGCGCCTTCGCGTCGATCTTCGCCGGGTCGCGCGGGTCGAACACCGGCCCGTGCAGCCGCGCGAGGTTCACGCCGCATTTCGCCATCCGCCCCGCGAGGTACTCGTGCCCCGCGCGCCCCAGCCCCCAGACGTCCGGCCCGCAGTTCACCCCCCAGAACCGCACCGGCTTGCCGTCCCCGAGCAGGAACTCGTTGTCCTTCGCCTTCAGGAACCCCTTCGCGCCCGCCTCTTTCTCGTTCAGGAAGGTGAGGTCGAGAAGCGCCTCTTTCGTGAACGCGTCGGCGTCCGGCTCCCAGGCCCACCAGCCTTCCTCCGCGAGCCCGGTTTTCTCGCCCGGCTTGAGCTTGCCGCGCGGCGCGAACGGCGCGCGCGTCAGCAGGAAGCAATCGAAGCACGCCGTCCCCGCCTCGCCCTGCCTGGCCGTCAGCCGGATTTCGAACGCGTGCTCGCCGCCCTTGAGCGCCGCCGGCCCGAGCGCGACCCAGTTCGCGCAGATGTTCGGCGCCAGCACGACGTTGTCCGCCAGCCCGATGTCCCGCCCGCAGCTGGACCATTTGCCTCCGTCAAACCGCCACTCGAACGGCCCGTGCTTCCAGAATTTCCGCGCCCAGAGCTGCCACTCGCCGTCCGCCGGCACCCGGACTTTCCACGTCGCCGCCACCGGCTCCGCGCCGACCGCGCCGCCGTTGCAGAGCCAGTCGCCGCCGGAGAGCGCTTCCCGCTTGTCCCCGTAATTCCGCGCGGCGAAATCGCGGCCGTTGAAGTTCTGGGAGGCGGCGGCTTCGCCTTCCCACCAGGCCCAGTCCTGGGCGTGGGCGGGGAGGGAAACGGCAAGGAGGAGGGCGAATGAGGCTCGGATCACGGGTGCTCCGGGTGTTTTTCACATGATACGCCCGGGCCGCCTCGCGTGTAGACTGCGCGCATTCCATGAATTCACGAGTTCGATGGCTGGTGTCCGGAGTCCTCGCGGCGCTCTGCGGTTGCGGGGGGGAAGCGGAGCGGCACGTTCCCGCCCAGCGCGAGACTGCGCTTTCGGCCGCCGACGTCGAGAGGGTCAAGGGCGCAACGGCGTGGCTGAGCCTCCGGGGAAAGTACGCGGCCTCCGGGTCTGCGACGCTCTTCCGCAGGGAGGGGAACGTCGGGTACCTGCTCGCGACGTCGTGGGGCGAGATGGAAGGGGCGACGCTCACGCTTCGGTTCCACAGCGGGACGCTGCAAGCGTTTGAGCTGCCTGCGGAGATGGTCTCGCTGGATGCGGGGCGGAACGTGGCATGCCTGCGGGTCGAGGGCGAGAACCTCCCGGAGCCGTTGGAGCTCGCAAAGACGTTCGACCTGCCGGAGACGTCGGTGCTGTTCGCGGCGGGATACCCGGGCCAGCCGAACATGAGTGCCCCGCCGCCGATTGCCTGGGTGGTCCGGACCTCGGTGGCCGGCATCGAGCGTGACCGCGCCGGTGTTCCGTCGCTGATCCGGCTCCCCGACGTTCTTGCGCTTTGCACGCAGGGCGGGCCGGTCGTGGACGAGCGCCTCCGCGTGCTGGCGATCGCCGTGCATCCCGGGCTCCAGCCGGTGTCGACCGCGGCTGTTCCCTGCGACTCCTTCGCCCTGGCCCTTGCCGCGAAATTGAATGGACCCGCGCTGATGCCCGGGCCGGCGCAGAAGGGGCGCGTCTCGGTGGGCGTCCGGGCCAACGTCGTGGACCCATTCCGGACGCTGAAATCGGCGTCCATCGCCTGGATCCGCCGTTCAAGGACCGGCGACCTGCCGACCGCCGGCGCCGGTGGCGTCTGGCCCCGCGCGGCCGAAGGGATGACGGAGGTCCCGCTGGCCCTCGATGCCGCGGCGGCGACGGGAGAAGTCGCGCTCGACCTCGAAGAAGGCGACGGCCGGTCGATCCTCGTCGTGTTCCAGCTCACGTGGACGCTCCAGGACGGCGCCGTCGTGCAATCCATGCCGATGCTGCGCGAGATCGTGTTCGAAGAGGGCGTGGCCGCGGGGCAGGCCTCGACGAAACCCCTTCCCGAAATGGTCACCGGGGACGTGATGACACCCGTCGCGACGTGGACACCCCGGTCCGTTCTCACGTCGCTGCACCTGTGCCGTGACCGCGAGCGGCTCTTCGTCCTCGACCTGAGCGACGGGCGCATCGTCCGGCTGCGGGCGTCTGACCTCACGGTGGCCGCCTCGGCGGACGCCGGGATGGATCCGGTGGCGATGTCGCTCAATCCGCGGGAGGACATGGTGTACGTGGCGGCGCGCGACGGCGGCGTGCCCGACAAGACCGGGAAGCGAAGCGGCGTCATTCGCGTCTTCCGCGCCTCGACGCTGGAGCCGGTGCGGACGGTGCCGGTGGCCGTGGATCCCCTGGAGATCGTGGTTACGGACGCCGGCCTGGCGGTCGTGAGCGACGTCCAGTCGGGCGCGGCCGTGGTGGATACGGCGGGGTCGCTCCCGCCCGAACTGATCCTCGAACGCCGGTCGCAACTTTCGCTTCGGCTGCACCCGGACCAGCGGCGCGTCTGCGCCGGCGACCGCGGATCTTCGCCCGGCGATTTCTACGCGATCCGGCTGGATCGGCCGACGGGTTACTCGGGCCCGCTCGTCGCGTACGACTCGCCGTTCCACGGCCAGCACCCGCTCGGGAACATCGTGGAGATCTCCGCGGGCGGCGACCTGCTGCTGGGCGCGGGGGGCGGGGTGGTGAAGCTGACGCCGCTGCGCGCCGGCGACATGGGCTGGGCGGGCGACACGGTGCCGTGGACGGCGGCCGCCGCGGCTCCCGGGACGTCCTCCTTCTTCGCCGCCACCTCGGACGGCTTCATCAAGCAGTACGCGCTGGCCGACCTCAAGCTCAAGAAGTCCCTGAACGCGCGCGTCGCCTGCCAGGACCTGGAGGTCGACCCGGAGGGCGTGCTGTTCGCCATCACCGCGCCGCTTCCCGATCCGCGCGAAGGCTCCCGGCCCCAGAGACCCCTCACGGAGATCCGCTCATGGTCGCTCAAGGCAAAATGAAGAGGCTCGCGGCGCTGTTCGCCCTGGTGCTCGCGGCCGCCGCGGGCGCCGAGCCGGTTCCGGTCGCCGTGACGACCACGGACGGAAGGGAGATCCGCGGGACCGTCCCGCCGGAGTCGCTGCGGGTCGCGGTGGAGGGGAAGGAAATCCCCCTCGCCGACATGCTCGAGGTCGAGTTCTCGAACGGGGCCGCGCTCGTCCTGCTCGCCAACCGATCCCGGGTCGAGGGAAAGAGCGAATCGAAGGCCTGGACGGTGACCTGCGCACTCGGCGACGTCTCGATCGCCGCGGACCAGCTCCGCGTCGTGCGGCTCCGCCCGGCGCCGGTCCGCGTCGAGGGCTCGGACGGGTCCGTCGAGCCCGCGGTCGCCACCCTGCGCCTCAACTCGTGCCTTGCGGGGTCGCTCGTCTTCTCCCCGGACGGATCGTCCCTCATCGGCCTGAACGCCAGCGACGCCACGCTCTTCGTCGTCTCCTCGTCCGACCTCCACCTGGTCTCGAGCGTCGAGCTGCCGCAGGGGGCGTCGAGCTGGTCGCTGTCCGCGGACGGGAAGACCGCCGCGGTCTGCGCCCGGAAGTCGATCTGCATCGTGGACGTCGCGGCGGCAACCGCTTCGCGCACGTTCGAGATCGAGGTCGCCCCGACCGACATCCTCGCGATCGACTCGGAGACCGTCCTGGTCCTCGGCGACAACTCGCTCTGCGTCGTGTCCGCGTCGCGCCAGTCCATCGTCCGCCGTGACCGGACCACCGGCGGAGTGCGGTTCGCCGTCACTCCCGACCGCAGCAAGGCCTACGCGGGGAACACTTCGTTCCTTCTCCCGTCCACGCCCCCCGCCCGCGCCGAGGACTTCGTCCCGGTCCCGACCCCGCTCACGTACGGCTACGGCGCCGCGACGCCCCTGACTTTCACCACCGACGGCCGCCTCGCCCTCGACCGCAACGGCCAGCTCCGGCGCCCCGGTCGCAGCTACCTCGCCGACATGGCCGACTGCGGCAAGCTGGAGCCCAACCTCGCCGCCGTCTCGCTCCCCGCCGCCGGCCGCCTGATGGCCTTCACCGCCGAGGGAACCGCCAAGGCCTGGGACCTCACCACCCTCGAAGTCCGCGGAACCTGGAAACTCGGCCGTCGCATCTGGTCCGCCCTTGCCGACGAGAAGCGCGGCATTCTCTTCCTGTTCCACGCCCAGGGAAACGCCGGGCCGTCGTACCAGCAGGTGCCGATCTCGCCGGCGGGGGATCTCGTTGTGGTTCCGATTCCGAGGTAGAGGGAGGCGGGGATGCGGCGGTTGTACGACGTCGCCGGGCGAGGAATCGGGCGGGCCGTTCTGGGAGTACGCGTACAACGACGGGAACCGGCAGTGGGCGGCGGCGCCGAAGGCACGGGCGCGCTGTGGGAGAGGGTGCTGCGGACGTACGACCCGATGGGGAATCTGCTGGCCGTGGAAGGGGAGCTCTCCGGGATCCGGGTGGAGTACCAGTACCGCCCCGACGCGCCGGCGGCCGATCCGCACACGCACGAGCTCTACCGGGCGACGTGGATGCTCGCGGGGGTGCCGTGGCACACGGTGACGCACGGGTACGACGCGGAAGGGCGCCGGGTCACGACGACGGTGGACGCGGGGCTGCCGGGGTCGCACGCGCAGGCTTTCGCGTACGACGACGCGAACCGCCTGCTTTCGATCGCGAACGACGGCACGACGCAGGCGTCGTTCGCGTACGCGAGCGGGTTCCTCGTGACGACGACGCTGGGGAACGGGAACCGGATCAGCCGGACGTACGACGCGAAGGGCCGGCTGGAGAGCCTGGAGCACGCGACGGCGGCGGGGAAGACGCTGGCGAAGATCGTGTACGGCTACGACAAGCGCGAC
>CAZPWT010000021.1:0-34852 GCA_964590435.1 uncultured Planctomycetia bacterium | reverse complement strand
CTGCCGATAAGAATCTTGGAAATATTCCGCGTCATCGTAAGCCTCCTCGTGGTCAGGGTGTTGCGCCACAACCCCTTTCGACCGTCGAGGAGGCTTTACTTTTGGGTGAAACGCGTTTCAAGGTGTGATGGATACTCAGCGCCCGGCCCCCTTGACTTTGCCCCCCGCGCCACTAAAGTCATCGCAAGCCGTTCCACGCTCTCACCTTCCGGAGACCGCCATGTCTCTTTCGCGCCTCGCCCTGGCCGCCCTCGCAGCCGCCGCGCTCGCCCTTCCCGCCGCCGCCCACGAACCCGGCTTCGCCCACGTCTCGCTCCGCGAAATCCGCAACAACCCCGAGGGATTCAAGAACACGCGGGTGACCTTCAAGTGCCGGCTCAACAAGACCGAGAACCTCTACGCCCCCGTCCACACCGCCTTCACCGCCGAACAGCACGCGCAGGTCTCCGCCTGGGGCCCCGAGTCGAAAGTCTTCATCTCGAAGGAACGCCAGGACGTCTTCACCAACCTCTTCGTCCGCCGCGACCGCGAGTGGCTCGCCGATTTCCTCGGCACACCCCGCTACTCCTGGCTCACCGTCTGGGGCGAGGTCCGCTCCGTCTTCGCCGGCCAGCCGTGGATCGAGATCTACGACTTCGAGGTCATGTCCGACAAACACTTCAATGACGCCACCCTCGGCGCCACCATCCGCGCCTACGAGGCCTTCGACAAGAACGACATGGAGGGCGCGCTCGCCGAGCTGGCCCGCGTGTCGGACTACGCCCTTCCCCGCACCGACCGCTACCACGTGCTCAAAATGAAGGCGCTGGCGGCGTGGAGCGTGGGGCGGGATGCGGACGCGAAGCGATCGGCGGAGCGCGGGCTGAAGGTGCGGCCGGAGGATGGGGAGCTGAAGGCGATCGCGGAGGGGGTGATGCCGCGGAGCCTGACGGGCGGGGGTGAAGCGCCGCCGCCGGGGAAGGAGGGCGAGGAGGGGAAGCCGGCGCCGAAGCCGGAGGAGCCGAAGAAGCCGGAGCCCGGGGAGGACGAAGGGGAGGAAGGCGGGATGGCGGACGAGCTGCGCGAGCGGGTGGCGCGGCTGGAGCGGGAGAACGGGGCGCTGAGGGCGGAGCTGGACGCGGCGCGTGAGGAGATGGCGCTGTCGAAGGACATGCCGCGCCGGGTCGCGGCCGGGGACAAGTAGGGCCGCTTAAAAAACGTTAAGTCGCCGGGGCGCGTTCATTCCTCCTTGCGCCGCCGCCCCCGCAGGTCGCAAACTTGGGGGTCCGCCGCCGGATCGGCGCGCGCGTTCGAGGCACCCCTCATGAGTGAAGGCATGGTCAACTGCCCCGGCTGCAAGGCCGAGTACGACGGTTCCGGCTACGACCCCGGCGACCGCTTCCAGTGCCCCGAGTGCAACACGATCGTGACGATCCCGGGCGGAGCCCCTGCGGCGGCGGCGGCACCGGCCAAGGCGGCGTCGCGCGGCAACACGCACAGGGCGGCACGAGGCGGCACCGGCCGCACGTCCCGCCCCCCCGCGGCCCGCGGCGGGACTTCCAAGATGCGCGTCGTCAACGAAGCCGTCGGCATGGGCGCGCTCGACCCCAACGCCGACATGCGCGCCATCCGCCGCGCTTCCCAGCCCGCCCCCGAAGTCCAGGACAACAGCGGCGACAAGATGGTCCTCTACGGCGGCGTCGGCGTCGTCGCGCTCGCGATCATCGGCCTCGTCATCTACATCGCCAAGCAGCCGAGCGCCGAGGAGAAGAAGAAGGCCAACGTCGCCAAGAAGGCGGCGGCCGAGGCGAAGGAAAAGGAAGAAGCGGCGACGAAGACTTCCGAGAAGCCGCCGGAGCGGCCGAGGCCGCCCGCCGACGCGGGCTGGGACGCCGACCCCGCGATTGACGCGGAAGTCATCACCACGCTTGCGATCCTCAAGTCCCACTCCGTCGACGAGTCCTTCTGGAAGACCGCTTCCAAGCTCCTTCGCCACGGGCGGGCCGTGATCCCGTGCCTCGTGCAGAAGTGGTCCGGCGACTCCGACGTCGCGAACGCGTCGCGCCTGATCGTCGACCGCGCCGTCAAGGGCGGGCCGGCTCTGCCTGAGGGGCTGTTCGATTCCCCGGCGAGCCGCGCGGCGATGATCATGGAGTACCGGCACTGGTGGGTGAACGAGCCGAAGGGGCAGGCGGCGCAGCTCGTCAGCGAGGCGGAGTTCGGGGGCGGGGGCGGGGCCGAGATTCCGCCGACGCCGGGGAATCCGCCGTCGAACCCGCCGGCCAATCCGCCAGGCGGTGTGACGGAGATCAAGAAGACGGGCGGCGGGGTGAGCGAAGGGGCGATGCGCCGCGACCTGCCTCAGCACCTGTCGAATTACGCGCGGGGGACGTTCGAGCAGCGCGAGCAGGCGACGGCGGAGATCCGCAAGTACGGGAAGATCGTGATCCCGGCGCTGATCAACGCGCTGAAAGAGGACGACGTTGCGATGGCGAATGCGGCGAACGACCTCCTGAAGATCTTCACGAAGCAGGACCAGGGAAAGGTCCCCGGCGAGCCCGGCGACCGGCCGCCCTTCATCGAGAAGTGGCAGAGCTGGTGGAAGGGTGCGGAGGCGACGTTCGTGATGTAACGGGAGCGGCGGAGAAACGATGGGCCCGGTGAGCACCACCGGGCCCTTTTCTTCTCCCGGACCGCCTTGGCATCAAGACATCACTAGTGTTATGCTTTGATGCATGCGAACGACCCTGACGATCGACAAGGACATCGCGGTGCTCCTGGCCCGCCTGCGCGAAACGAAGCGCGTCTCCCTGAAGGCGCTCGTCAACGAGGCGCTTCGCCTCGGTCTCCAGGGGATGACGTCGCGGCGGCAACCCGGCAAGGCCTACAAGAGCCCCTCCTGGAATGCCGGCAAATGCCTGCTCCCGAACCTGGAGTGCATCGGCGACGTCCTCGATCAGCTGGACGCGGGGGACCGGAGCGCCAGGCCCTGATCCTCGTCGACGCCAACCTGCTGATCTTCTCCGTGATCGCCTCCATGCCGCAGCATGCGGCCGCCGGCAGTTGGCTGGCCGCGAAGCTGAACGGTCGGGAGCCGGTCGGAATGCCCTGGCCGAGCCTGCTGGCGTTCGTCAGGATCGTCGGCGACCGCCGCGTATTCACGCAGCCGGTTCCCGCGTCCGTGGCCTGGAGGCAGGTCGAGGCGTGGCTCGATCACCCGCGCGTCCATGCCCCGTCCCCCACCGATAAGCACCGCGCTATCCTGGCCGCGCTGATTCCGCACGCGGCGGCGCGCAGCGGCCTGGTCCACGACGCCCACCTGGCGGCGCTGGCCATCGAGCATGGCCTGACGCTGTGCTCGGCAGACGGCGACTTCGGGCGCTTCCCGGGCCTGCGCTGGGAGAACCCGCTCGCCGTCCATCGCAATCCGTAATTCGCGGCTCAGAGGCTCCGGAGCGCCGCCACGGGATCGAGCCTTGACGCACGCCACGCGGGATACAGGCCGGCGATCACCGCGACCACCACTGCGAACGCGAGCGTCCCCCCCGCCAGCCAGGGAGAAACCACGAACAGGTACACGCCTTCCGGCCCGCCGCGCTTCTCCACGAACCACGCCACGATGAGGTTCAGCCCCTTCCCGAACGCCCAGCCGCCGCCGATCCCGAACAGCGCGCCGACGCCGCCGATCGCAGCGGCCTCCATCACGAAGAGCCGCCGGATCTCGGCGTTGCGCGCGCCCAGCGCCTTCATGACGCCGATCTCCCGCGTGCGCTCGAGGATCGCCATGATCATCGTGTTGGCGATGCCGAAGAACGCCACGATCAGCCCGATCGAGGCCACCGCGCCGAGAACCGCCTTCAGCGTCACGAAGACGTAGCCGATCACCTGCACCACATCCTGGATCGTCATCGTCCCGTAGCCGCGCGCGTCGATCTCGCGCTGGACCTGGTCCGTGAGGGAAGCGTCCTTCGCCTTCACGATGATGGCCCGGTACCCGCCGTCATCCGTGCCGCCACGCTGGCCGCGGAGCTTCATCATCTCCCTCCCCTGGTCGAGAGGGAGGAATACCGACGGCGCCATCGGCATGCCGAGGTCCGCGGAGTCGTAGACACCGATGATCCTGAACCGGCGCGTGATCCGCTTCGAGACCGTCTCCGGGTCGCGCTCCTCCTCTGTCCCCTCTTCCTTCGGCTCCTCCTTCACCCCCGGCTCCGCCTTCGCCACCGCGACGTTGAACTGGATCTTGATTTCCAGCCCCAGGATTTCGTTCCACCGCGGGTCGCCCTTGCCGGCCGGAGTCTCCCCCGGCTTCTGGTGGCCCGCGAGCGGCGGGCCGATGCCCATGTCGTGAAGGACGTCCGCCGGGACGACGGCGACGCGCTCGCCGGGATTTTCCTCGGTCCAGAATGCCCCCGCGAGCAGTTGCCGGCGGTAGTCCGGAAGGATCGCTATCTGCGGCAACCCGACGTACTGCACCCAGCCGCCCAGCTCGGTTTTCTTCTTCCCCTCCACCGTGCGCTCGATCTGCAGCCGGCCGTTCATGTCGAGCGCCGGGTACGCCGTCAGCACCCCGGGGATCGTCAGGAATTCCTTCACCACCTCGTCGTCCAGCTTCTGCGACGTCCCCGCGAGCGGCTTCCCGAAATTCGCGAACGACGTGCTGCGCTTCTGCGGGAATACGCTCACCGAGGTCAGGATGTCGACCCGATTGAAGAGCTCGGTCGTCTGCGCCTGGAGGCCGATGCCGAGGGACACCATGAGGACGATGGCGCCGGTCCCGACGACGACACCGAACACGGTCAGGAACGTGCGCAGCTTCTGCCGCATCAGGTTGCCGAGCGAGTGGGCGAACATGTCCGAGACGCGCATGTCAGGCTCCTGCGGCCGGCTGGGGGGCGGGAACGGCGGAGTCGGAAAGGATGCGGCCGTCCTTGAGCTCGATGAAGCGGCTGCAGACGGTCTCGGCGAGCGGGCGGTCGTGGGTCACGAGCACGATCGTCTGCCCGTCGCGGTTCATCTGCTTGAGGAGCTCGGTGACGGAAGCGGCGGTCGTGGAATCGAGGTTCCCGGTCGGCTCGTCGGCGAGGAGGATCGCGGGGCGGTTGGCGAGGGCGCGGGCGATGGCGACGCGCTGCTGCTCTCCGCCGGACAGCTCCACCGGCCGATGCTTGCGCCGCGGCCCGAGCCCCACGCGGTCAAGCAGCTCCTCAGCGCGCTTCCGGCGCTCGCCCGGCGGGACGTTCGCGAAGACGAGCGGCATCTCGACGTTCTGAAGCGCCGTCTGCGACTGGATCAGGTTGAACTGCTGGAAGATGAAGCCGACCTTGTCGCGGCGGTACGCGGCGAGCGCGTCCTGCGAAGCGCCGGTCACCTTGAGCCCGTCGACCTCGATCGTCCCCTCCGTCGGCGTGTCCAGCCCGCCGAGGAGGTTCAGGAACGTCGACTTGCCGCTTCCCGACCGCCCCACCACGCCGAAAAACGCGCCGCGCGCGATGTCGAGGTCCATCCGGTCCAGCGCGGTCACGAGCGCATCGCCCATCCGGTAGACCCGGGTGAGGCCGCGCAGCGAAACGACGGGACGGGGGGCCGATGTGTCCAAGGGGGACATTGTCGGGGCGTTGCGCGCCCCGCACAAGCCCGGCTACGCGGCGGTCTGCTTCTCCGCCACCGGCGCAGGCGCCGGCGCCGCCTTGGGCTTCGCCCCGAACGCCTGCATGAAGCTCAGCCCCGAGACGTAGAAGAACCCGATCGGGAAGAGCGCCAGGAACGGCAGCGCGCCCCACATCTCGAAGTGCCAGGCGAAGCCGCAGACGCAACTGAAGTACACGCCGAAGATCAGCTCCAGCACCGCCATCACGTTCCACTTCGAGCGGTACTTCTTCCCGGCCAGCGAGCTCCCCTTCGCCGCCAACCCGTGCTTCGGGGTCCGCACGAAGCCCGTCTGGTGGCCGAGCAGCGCTTCCATCACGGCCTTCGCATTGTTCAGGCACATCCCGACGCCGACGGCGAGCATGAGCGGGAAGAGCAGGAAGCGCTTGGCCCAGCCCTTGCCGAGCTCGATCTGGGAAGCGCCGTAGTAGACGAGGACGGAGCAGAAGGCGCCGATGAGGACGAAGGCGTCGGCCCACTTGAGGTCCTTGAGCCAGCCCATTTCCTGGCGAGCGATCATGGACGGGAGGATGAGGAGGCAGACGAGGACCATGCCGAGGAAGGAGACGTAGTTGCCGAGGTGGTGGGTGGCTTCCATCTTGATCTTGAGCGGCACTTTCGAGGACCAGATGGTCGGGAGGAGCTTGAGTGCGGTCTGGACGCCGCCCTTGGCCCAGCGGTGCTGCTGGGTCTTGAAGGCGTTGATGTCGCCGGGGAGTTCGGACGGGGAGGCGAGGTCCTTGAGGTACACGAACTCCCAGCCCTTGAGCTGCGAGCGGTAGGAGAGGTCGAGGTCCTCGGTCAGCGTGTCGTGCTGCCAGCCGCCGCCGTCGGTGATCGCCTGCTTGCGCCAGATGCCGGCGGTGCCGTTGAAATTGAAGAAGCGGCCGGAGCGGTTGCGGGCGGTGTGCTCGAGGACGAAGTGCGCGTCGAGCATGATGGCCTGGATCCTCGTCAGCCACGACCAGTCGCGGTTGATGTGGTCCCAGCGGGCCTGGACCATGCCGATGTGCGGATTGGCGAAGAAGTGGATGGTCTGCTGGAGGAAGTCGGCGCGCGGGAGGAAGTCCGCGTCGAAGACCGCGACGAATTCGTTCTTGGTGTGGCGGAGGCCGTTCTCGAGGGCGCCGGCCTTGTAGCCGGTGCGGTCGGTGCGGTGGATGAAGGTGATGTCGAACCCTTCCGCGCGCTTTTCGGCGACCTTGCGGCGCGCGATCTCGACGGTCTCGTCGGTCGAGTCGTCGAGGACCTGGATCTCGAGGAGATGGCGCGGGTAGTCGAGCTTGCAGACGGCGTCGACGAGGCGCTCGGTCACGTACATCTCGTTGAAAATCGGCAGCTGCACGGTGACCGGCGGCAGCTCCTTGAACCACACCTTCGGCTTCGGCGTCTCTTCCTTGTGCCGGTAGTACAGCCAGACCATGACGTACCGGTGGATGCCGCAGAGCGAGAGGACGCCCAGGACGGCGAAGTAGAGCGAGACGACGATGATGTTGAGGATTTCGGCGTTCATGAAGGTGAGGGGGGAGTCCTGTTGAGAGGGGCCAGATTATAGGGGCAAGTCGGTTCGCATCAAGAGGTAACGTAAATTCGCGGGCTTTGGACCAATCTCCCCTGCCCTTTCCCTTTCCCTTTCCCTTTCCCTTTCCCTTTCCCTTTCCCTTGCCCTTGCCCGCCTGCGACAAGGCAAGCCGTAGTTCGCGCGCGGGCAAGGGCAAGGGCAAGGGTAAGGGTAAGGGCAAGTTTTCGAAAGACCGAGCCCTCCCCGAAACTTCGAGCCTCTACCCTTCCCCCGCCGCAGAATCGTCCGCCCGTGAACGCCGAAGCCGCTTACTTCTTCCGACACGCCCTCCTCCGCGAAGCGGGCTACCAGCTCCAGCTCCCCGGAGACCGCGCCCGGCTGCACGAATTTGCCGTCGCCGCCATCGAGGACGCCGCCGGCGGCCGCGCGCCGCAGCCGGGGGCGCTTCGGCCCCTCGAAAAGCCGGCGTGGCAGCCGCATGCGACGGACGCGTTCGCGGAAGAGCTGGCGCGGCATGCGGAACGGTCGGGACGCCTGGAGGAGGCGCGCCGGCTGTATCTGCGGCGGGCCGCCGAGGTCGCCGAGCTCCGGCTGCGCCTCGCGGCGGCCGAGCAGCTCTGGGAGGAGCTGGCCGGCGTCTCGGACGGCGTCGAGCGCGCCGAGGCCCTGCGACTGTCCGCGCTGGCCGCAGCGAGGTCGGGCGGGCTCAAGCGGGCGGAGGCGAAATTTGAGGAAGCGCGGGCCCGGTTCCGGGACGCGGGCGAGAAGCGATTCGAGGGAGTCGCGCTCGAGAACCTCGGGAACCTGGCCAAGGCCACGGACGTCGAGAGGGCGGAGCGGATTCTCCTGGAAGCGCTCGCGATCCACCGACGCGAGGGCAATCGCCGATCCGAAGGCTCGGCGGTGGGGAATCTCGGGACTCTTCATAAGGAGGTCGGCCGTATCGATCTGGCGGAAGCGGAATTCCAGGCGGCGCTGGAAATCCACCGGGAGACGGCGAATCGTCGATTCGAGGGAATCATCCTCGGAAACTACGCCATCCTGCTGCGCCAGACGGGTCGAATGGAGGCGGCCGAGCGAGCCTACCAGCAGGCGATCGCGCTGCTGCGCGACTGCGGCGACCGGGGCGCCGAGGGGAACAACCGCTGCAACCTGGCGATGCTTTTCCGGGTCACAGGCCGCCTGCAAGAAAGCGAGGCGCTGCTGCGGGAAACGCTGGCGACGAGTCGCGACCTCGGGGACCGGAGCTGCGAGGCCAACGCCCTGGAGGGGCTGGGATCGCACTACGCGAGCACCGGCCAGCTGGAACTCGCCGAGGAGTTCAACGAGCAGGCGCTCGGGCTGTACCGGAACCTGGGCAACCGGCGCCAGGAAGGCGGCGTCCTCGGGAATCTCGCGGAACTCTACGCCGAGACCGGGCGGCCCGAAGCGGCCGAGCGCGCCTTCGAGGCCGCGCTGGCGATCGACCGGGAAATTCGCAATGTCCGCTCCGAGGGGATGCACCACTGCTACTTCGCCACCCTGCTGGTCGAGCTCGGGCGGCGTGAAGAGGCCCGGAAGCACTGGGAGGCCGGCACGGCGCGGGTCAGGGACGTCCGCGACTTCGGCTTGCTCGAGGAGCTGAAAGCGCGGCTGGCTTCCCGCTGCACGAAAGCCGGCGTGCCGCCGCTGGAAGAGCCGGCGCCCTGAGCTACTTCTTGCGCGTGTAAGGGATCACCACGTGCGGCTCTTCCTTGCCGTTCGTGAAGGAGTTCCAGTCCTCTTCGAAATGGTCCGCGTCCGTGATCTTGAGCGTCATCGACCCCATGTAGCTCTCGTCCGCCGACTTCAGATTCGTCACGCTGTCCGTCCGGAACACGAACGTCCCGCCCTTCCCCTCCGTCGCACGCAGACGCGGCTGGTTCCCCGCCGCGCAGTAGTGCGTCATCACCACCGACGGCCCGTCCATGTGGTAGACGTTCGTCATCTCGTGCGGCGTCCCCGGCATCATCGTCGCGTGCACGATCGACTTGTTCGACGACACCTTGATCACCATCACCGTCACCGGCTTCCCCGTCTCGTCCGGCGACGTCCACTCCCCGGCGAGTTTCGTCAGCGGCTCCCAGAGTTCCTGCTTCTGCGCGTCGGAGGCCGGCGCGACGACGCGCGGGCCGGTGCTTTCGGGGGCAGAAGAGCAGCCGGCGAGGACGAGGGCAAGGCAGGCGGCGGTGAAAGGGCGCATGGGGACCTCGGGAAGTGGGGGACAGGAAAGCGGTGGAACGGACGAGTTAAGAAGCGCGCGGCGGCGGCGTCAACGGCGAAGGCGGAATTGACAATCCGCCCGGAATTCCCGATGTTCCCCCCCACCGCGGCGCTTCGTCGCGGCCCACGAAAGGCGGACGACCTTGGACACGGCACCGACCGGACAGCCCGCTGCGCCCCCTGCGGCCGGCGCGAAAACCGCGCTCCTCGCCGGCACCTTCGGCTGCGGCGGCTGCGGCTGCCTCTTCGTGCTCGGCGGCCTCTTCGCGATCATCGCCGCCGCCGCGGGCGCCGTGAACTCCAGCGAAGTCGGCACGGCCATCGGGATCGGCGTCGGGCTGCTTTTCCCCGGGCTCCTCGGGCTTGTCGTCGGCGTCGTCTGCTTCGTGATCTCGCGGAAGAAACCGCCGGCGCCCGGTTAGGACTCCGCCTTCCTGTTGTCGATCTGCGCGCGCTGCAATTTCCCGGAGTAGTCCACGTACACCGTCCGGATCTCCGAGTAGATGTCGTAGGCCGTCCAGCCGCCTTCGCGGTGGCCGTTCCCGGTTTCCTTCATGCCGCCGAACGGCAGGTGGTTCTCGGCGCCGATCGTGCTCGAGTTCACGTACAGGATTCCGGTTTCGACGTCGCGGATGGCGCGGAAGGCGCGGTTGACGTCCTTCGTGTAGATGGAAGCACTGAGCCCGTAGCGTGAGTTGTTGAGCGCGGCAATTGCCTCTTCGAACGACTTCACCGTGATCACGGAGAGCACCGGCCCGAAGATTTCTTCCTGCGCCATCGTGTCGCCGGCTTTCACGTTGTCGAGGACCGTGGGCTCGTAGAACCACCCCTTCTTGAGCGCGCCGTTCGTCGCGGGCTTGCCGCCGCAGAGGAGCTTGGCGCCTTCCTTGACGCCGCGCTCGACCCAGCCGTGGACTTCCTTCACGCGGCCGGCGTTGACGAGCGGGCCGACTTTGACGGACTCGTCGTTCCCGGGTCCGAGCTTGAGCTTCTTCGCGCGGTCGACGAGCCGCGACAGGTACTCCGCCTTCACCTTCTCGTGGACGATGATGCGGCTCGTCGCGGTGCAGCGCTGGCCGGTCGTCCCGAACGCGCCCCAGATCGAGCCGTCCACCGCGAGCTCCAGGTCGGCGTCGTCCATCACGACCGAGCCGTTCTTGCCGCCCAGCTCCATCGAGCAGCGCTTCAGCGACTTGCCGCACTCCGAAGCGATCGTCCGCCCCACGTCGCTCGACCCCGTGAACGAAATCAGCGCCACGCCCGGGTGCCGCACGATCGCCATCCCGACGTCGCTGCCGCCGCCGTGCACGATGTTCAGGACGCCCGGGGGCACGCCGGCTTCCTCGAAGATCTGCACCAGCGCGGTCGCGACGCACGGCGTGTCGCTCGCCGGCTTGAAGACCACCGTGTTGCCGCAGACGAGCGACGGAAACAGCTTCCAGCTCGGGATCGCCGTCGGGAAGTTCCACGGGCTGATCAGCCCGCACACGCCCATCGGAGCCCGCACCGTCATCGCGAACTTGTCCGGCAGCTCGGAGGGGACCGTCTCCCCCTTCAGCCGCGTCCCCGCCCCCGCCGCATACGCCGCCGTGTCGATCGATTCCTGCACGTCCCCGCGCGCTTCCTCGATCACCTTCCCCATCTCGCGCGTCAAGAGCTGCGACAGTTCCTCCTTCCGCTCCCGCAGGATCTGCGCCACCCGCCCCATGATCTCGCTGCGCTTCGGCGCCGGCACCAGCCGCCACCCGTCAAACGCCTTCCGCGCCGCCTTCACCGCCGCGTCCACGTCGTCCGGGCCGGACTTGGCGACTTCGCCGACCACGTCCCCGTCATCCGCCGGGTTCCGCGACTCAAACCACTTCCCCGTCTTCGGCTCCACCCACTTTCCGCCGATGAGGTTCAGGTAACGGGAAGAGGTTTTGGGCATGGGAGGCTCCGGGTGAAAGGGGTGAATCCCGGATCGTGCCGCGGAGAGAAGGGGGCGTCAATGAAGCGACTGGGACGGCTCACCCTTCCACGGCTCTGCTGGCAACAGTCGCACGAGGCGTTCGCGTACGGCCTTCAGGGCAGCGAGGGAGTCATAACCTCTGCCGGAATCCGCCAGCAATGGCCCCAGATCGCTCATGAACTCCCGGTCCTGCGCTTTCAGCGAGAGGTTCCTTTCGAACTCGGCACGCGTCACACGCCCTCCGTCGCGCTTGACGTATTCCTCGAAGCATCTCACGACGGTGGGCGGATCCAGCGACGGGATCCTTTCCAGAGCGAGGGCGAGGTCGAATAGATCTCGCCCTTTCTTGCGCTGGTGGAGCGCGCGGAGTTTGGTACCAAGCATTTCCTCCGGGCGGTAAGTGACGACTTCAGCGCTGCCGGCGAACCAGCGGCTCTCCACGGCAAATGCGCGTGAGAGGAACCCAAGAACGGTGAAGTGCTCCCGGGTGTTGATCTCGATCTTGAGCCGAAGGGGCGTCACGGGGGCAAGTTCGGACTCAAACCGGTAGAACAATGCGACGCCTCCCGGGCCACGCTTTCGCTGCGGCCGGCCAAGCCATGGATCGAGGCGGGACCTCAGGGCGTCCACGACGGGGCCGATAGGGCCGGGGCTTCTTCGGACGAGGTCGATGTCCTCGGAGTAGCGGGAGGGCGGGCGGAGGAACAGCTTGTGAAGCGCGGTGCCGCCACGGAAGGCGAGTTCGCTCGCGAGGAATGGGTCGGAGTAGATTTCAAGCAGCGCGCGGGAGATGACCAGGTCCTGTTCGACCTGCGCGTCGCTGGACCACGGTGCGACGGAGCGCCACTCGGTGATGAAAGCGCGTGGAATCACTCGTCCCTCTCCATGACCTGATTCACTAGGACTCTCCAGCGGCCGTCGAGCCTCGATTTCACCGGCGAAACCCCCGTGCGCAACCCGACCGGGCGCGGACCGCGACGAAGGCTGCGCCGGTGCAGCAACTCGGTCAGCTTGCGATGGCCGGCCCGATCGAGGAGGTACCCCGCGCGCTGGACGACCGGGAGTTTCACGAGGTCGCCGGCAATGGCGAGTTTCTTCGCGTCGAGCCGCTCCGCCAGCGCTTCGAGGACCGCGGCGACGTTTCCGAGGTGTCCTGCCGCCTCGGGATAGCCGACGAGGTCGAACGCCGTGGCCTCCGCCGTGGAGACGCGCACTCCGCCGGTTTCCGTTTTCAGGACCTGCACGGGAGTCGGTCCAAGGTTGCCCTTCACGAAGAACCGCAGAGTTGAGCGGCCGGCGCGCGCCATCCGCAGGGGAACGTCTGTCATGACCTGGAAATCCTGGGGCTGTTGGGACGCGGCGCCGTGCAGGGAGGCCGCCGTGAGAAGGGCGACGTAGTAGGGTCTGCGGGCAGCGCGCATGAGGTCGTCCACGTACCACGACGGGGGCGGTGCGCCGGCAGCGCGGTACTCGAGGGGAACGATGACGTAGAAGCCGCGCCGCGGAGCCGCCAGGCGGGCGCGCTGGAGCAACCTGCGGGCGGAGGCCTGGAGTGCGACAGCGGAGACGTGGAGGGCGGAGCGGGCTTCTTCGCGTGTGAAGGTGTAGCGTCCGCGCGACTGAAGATGGTCAACGAAGGCTCGAAGGGAGGCCGGACTGCGGCGGATTGCGTCTCTCATTTTGTTTGCGAAACATAACATATTGTGTCGATTTATGCAAATCTGTTTTAGGCACCGTGAGGCAGGAGTGTCGAAGCCCAAGCCGTATGCGGATGGAGAGACCGTGCCCGGCCTCTCGCACCGCGATCCGATCACAGGGAACGTGCGAGACGAAGCTGCCGTCGCGGTTAGGATTCCACAGATGAAGCCCGGCTCCATCGTCCTTCTCGCAGCCCTCCTCATCTGCAGCCACGTGGCCGCCCAAGAAGAGCCTCCCTGGGACGCGCTTCCCGACGCCGCCGTCCTCAGGCTGGGAACCTGCCGGTTCCGGAACGGCGAGGACGTGCGGTCGCTGGCGTTCTCGCCGGACGGGAAGCGGGTGTATTCGACGGGGGGCTATTCCGAGATCTTCGAGTGGGGCACGGAGGACGGGCGGCGCCTGCGGCTGCTGCGGACCGGGGGGTTGAAGGCGATGGCGCTCGCGGTGTCGCCGGACGGGAAGTGGCTGGCCGCGGCGGGCAACGAGCTGATCCTGATCAACCTCGAGACGGGCGCCCGGGAGCGGAATTTCCCGGAGCAATCCGGCGAGGCGCTGAGCGTGCGGTTCTCGCCGGACGGGAAACGGCTCGTGACCGGGAGTGAGACGTCGGGGGTGCAGATCTGGGAAGCGGCCTCCGGGAAGATGGAGCGCCTGCTCGAGGGAACGACGGGAGCAGTCACATCGGTGGGGTTCGTGCCGGGGGGCAAGGCGGTGTTTGCCGCGGGCGCGGACGGCGCGGTGCGCTTCTGGGAGACGGAAACGGGCACGTTGACGTTGACGATCCCGGGAACGGGCGCGGCTCTACTCGCCGCCGTGATCTCCCCGGACGGAAAGACGATCGCGGGCGGGACCGACACGGGATCGATCCACCTGTGGAACGTGGCCGACGGGCAGGGGACCGGGCTGCTCGAGGGGCACAAGGAGGAGGCCTGGGCGCTCGCGTTTTCCCCCGACAGCCAGCGGCTGGCCTCGGGCGGCGCGGACGGGACGGTCCGGATCTGGAAGGTCGCGGGGAAAGTCGAGGAGTGGAAATCCACCGGCCGCCAGGGCGAGATCCTGTCCGTCGCGTTCTCCCCGGATGGCGGCCGGCTCGCGTGGGGCGGCGACAACGAAGTGATCCGCATGCTCGACACCTCGACGCTTCGCGAGGTCGCTCTCCCCGCCGGCCACACCGCCTGGACCCGCTGCCTCCGCCTCTCCCCCGACGGCGCCCGCGCCGCCACTTCCGGCGACGACGGCACGATCCGCATCTGGAACCTGGCCACCGGCGAGGAAATTCGCCGCTTCTCCGATTTCCCCGACGACGTCTACGAGGTCGCGTGGTCCCCGGACGGCGCGCTGATCGCGTCGATCTGCGACGACTACACGCTGCGGCTCTGGGAAGCGGAGACCGGGAAGCCGCTCTGGAGCGTGGTGGTGGAGAGCCGCATGAGGAGGGTCGAGTTCTCGGCCGACGGCCGGCGGATTTTCGTCGGCGGCTGGGACCGCAATGTTGAGGCGCACGACGCGGGAACCGGCGCCCTGGTGCCGTTCGAGGGAAAGCGCGGCTCCTGGACGAACGGGATCGTCCGCGCGCCGGACGGGAAACGCGCCGCCTCCGCTATGGACGACGGCTCGATCGTGATCTGGAGCACGGAGACGGGGGCGATCCTGGTCTCCCGCCAGGGACACGAAAAGGCCGCGCTCGGCATCGCGTGGTCCCCTGACGGCGCCCGGGTCGCCTCGGTCGGACACGACGGCGCCACCTGCCTCTGGGACCCCGACACCGGCGAGCGCACGGCGCGCTTCCCCGCCGACGGCACCGAGCTCTGGGGCGTCGCGTTCTCCCCCGACAGCAGGACGCTCGCGGTCGTCGGCTGCATGCGCGAGGTCCGCCTCCTCGACGCGGCGTCCGGCGCCGGGATCGCCGTCCTCGAAGGGCACGCGGCGTTTCCCTGCGGCGTCGCGTTCTGCCCCGACGGGCGGCGGCTCGTCACCGCGAGCTGGGACACCACCAGCCTCGTCTGGGACCTCGCCCTCACCCCGCACGATCCGTTCTCCGCCGAATCCCTCGAATCCGGCTGGCGCGACCTCGCGACCGCCGCCAACTCCCTGCCGGCCGAAGCGATGCTCGTTTCCGGCGGCGACGCCGCGGCGGCCGACCTCGCCCGGCGCCTCGCGCCGGCGCCGCTGGACGAGGCCGGCCGGAAACGCGTCGAGGAACTGGTGAGGGCCCTGGACAGCGACGACCCGGCGCTCAGGGACGCCGCCTCGGAAGAACTGCGGGGCATCGTCGCGGCCGTCCCCGCCCTCCAGGAGCGCCTTCGCGGCGACCTCTCCCCCGAGGTCCGGGCGCGCCTCGAGGACATCGCCGGCGCCCGGGCCGCCCCCACCGGGCCGCGCCGCCGCCGCCTCCGCGCCCTGCGCGTCCTCGAGTGGATCGGGACTCCCGGGGCGCGTGAAGGGTTGTCCGCGATCGCGAAGGATTCGCCGCTCGCGGAAGAGCGGCTCGAGGCCGCCGCCGCCCTTCGCCGCCTCGCCGCGCGGAAGTAGCGCCGCGCTACTTCACCGCGTGCTCGTTCCGGAGCCGCGCGGCCATCGTCGCGTACATCTCCTTGACCCACGGTTCCGCGCCCGGCGCCGTCCACGCCGCGTCGCGGCGGAAATCGACCGGCGCGATCCAGATCTCGCGGCGCGCCTCGGGAACTTTCGCGAGCAGGCAGAAGACCTCCTCGATCGCGTCGTCCCCGATCGCAAGGCACCCGATGGAGGCCGCGCCGCCGTGCAGCATGATGTCCCCGCCCAGCTTCGCCGGCTCGACCGCGGCGTGCGCCACGTCGTCCGCGTTCGGGTAGCTGACGTGCGCGCTCAGGTGGAACAGGCTGTTCGGGTTCAGCGAATCCAGCGTGTAGAACCCCTCCGGCACCTGCTTGTCCCCCTCGCGCCGCTTCGGCCCCGCCACGCCGCTCGCCGCGAGCACCGGGTACTCGGCACCCTTGAAGAACACCCCGCGCCGCCCCGCGACCCACACTTCGACCTTCTTCTCCCGCTTGAACGCCAGCAGCCGCACCCGCGTCGGCGGCCACGGCAGCCCCAGGTCGCGGCAGACGGGGGCGAAGCGCGCCTCGGCCTTCGGGCCGTACTCGGCGACGACCTGCTCGACGGTTTTCTGCGGCGCGACCCCCGACCGCAGCATCGCCACGCGGAGGACCGCTGGGTATTTCCACAGCACTCCCCCGATCCCGCAAAGCCCCACCGCGCTCAACACGCCCGCCTGGAGCAGCGGCGAACGGCGTCGGCGGCCGAAGTGGGGGCGCATGGGGTCTCCGATGGGAAAGGAAGAGGCAACTCCCTTCATCGGCACGCGGGCGGGAGAAACTGAAGCGGAGCTAGAGGAGCCCCGCCGCCGGCATCACGCGGACCTCGTCGTAACTCGCGCGTCGATCGGCCGAGACGGCGGTCACGATCGCCGCCGCGACATCCTCGGGCTTGAGCATCTTCTCCACCGGCGGCTTCTTCCCGCCCGGCCAGATCTCGGTGTCCACCGCGCCGGGAGCGACGATCGTCACGCGGACGCCCTTCTGGCGCACCTCCGCCGCGACGGATCGCGCGAAGGCGAGGAGCCCGGCCTTGGAAGCGCAGTAGGCGCCCCACGTCGGGAACGATTGGTACGACGCGACGCTCGCGATGAACACGAGGTCGCTCTTCTGACCGAGCAGATCCGGCAGAAATGCCCGCGCCGTGTGGAACGCGCCCGTAAGATTCGTCGCGATCACTTCGCTCCAGGCCTCTGGCGCCATCGAGGCGATCTCGCCGGTCTGCACGACGCCGGCGTTCGCGACGACGATGTCCGCGGGCAAGCCCCACTTCTTCTTCACATGGTCCGCCGCGATCTGCATCGACCGCATCTCGCGCACGTCGCCCTTCAAAGCAAACGCGCCGTCCCCAATCGTGGCCGCCAGCGGCTTGAGCTTGTCCAGATTCCGCGAACATAACGCCACCCGCGCCCCCTCAGCGGCCAGAGCCCGCACAGTGGCGAGCCCGATGCCCGAAGATGCCCCGGTAACAAACGCACGTCGTCCCTCGCACCTCACTCTTCCTCTTTCCTTTTTCGTTTTTCCTTTTTCCTTTTTCGTTTCCTGGCCGTTTTTCTACACGGAGATCCTCCCATGCCGGATCAGGTCCAGGAACTCCCCGCGCGTCCGCCCATCTCTCCGGAACCGTCCCATCATCGCCGACGTCAGCGCATACGAATTCTGCTTCTCCACCCCGCGCATCATCATGCACAGGTGCTGCGCTTCCACCACGACCCCCACCCCGCGCGCCCCCAGCAGCGACTGCACCGTCTTCGCGATCTCCGTCGTCATCTGCTCCTGCACCTGCAGCCGCCGCGCGAAGATGTCCACCAGCCGCGGAAGCTTCGACAGCCCGATGATCTTCCCCGCAGGCAGGTACGCAATGTGCACCTTCCCGAAAAACGGCAGCATGTGGTGCTCGCACATCGAGTAGAAGTCGATGTCCTTCACGATCACCATGTCGTCCGACTCGCTGTCGAACAGCGCGCTGTTCAAAACCTGCTTCGGGTCCTGCCCGTACCCCTTCGTCAGGAACTCCCACGCGTCCGTCACGCGCTTCGGCGTCTTCTTCAGCCCGTCCCGCTTCGGGTCGTCCCCCACCACCTCGATCAGCCGGTGGACCGACTTCTGGAGCTCCTCTTTCTGCGCGTCCGTCAGGCGTTCGCCGCGTTTCATCACTCTCCCCGGTATTCGAAGAAGTTGTCGCGCGTCTCCTGGAGGCGCACGGAAGCGAGCGGAAGTTTCTCGGCCTTGAGCTTGTCCCAGACGACGCGCGCGATGTTCTCTCCGGTGGGGACGAGGCGCGCGAATTCCGGAAGGGCGTTGAGGTCCTGGTGGTCGAAGCGGTCGAGGACGGCGCGGCGGACGGCGGCATCGAGGGCCGGGAGGTCGCAGCAGAAGCCGGTGCGCGGGTCGACGGGGCCGGTGACCGCCACTTCGATCGCGTAGTTGTGCCCGTGGCCGTGCTCGTTGTTGCACTTGCCGTAGAGCCGCGCGTTCTCCGCCGGCGTCAGCGCTTCGGAGTGCAACCGGTGGGCGCTGGAAAAGGCGTAGCGGCGGATGAGGAACACGCTAGGCATCGTTCACCTCGACGGCGAGCGACTCGTCCTCGTGGAGCCGGACGGTCCGGAGCCGCGCCGGGGCGACCCGCGAGCGCAGCTTCTCGAACAGGTACAGCGCGATGTTCTCGGTCGAGGGGTTGTGTTTCCGGAAGTGCTCGACGTCGAGGTTCAGGTTGCGGTGGTCGATTTCCGCGACCGCGTCCTGCATCGCCTTCTTGAGGTCGGTGACGTTGACGACCATGCCGGTCCGCGGGTCGGTATCGCCCTCGACGGTAACCTGAAGCATGTAGTTGTGCCCGTGATGCCGCACGCAGGCCCCGAACAGCCGGGCGTTTTCTTCGGGAGAGGCGCCGGGAGCGGAGTAGGTGTGCGAAGCGGCGAATTCGAGCTGCTTGGTGACGCGGACGGGCATGCGGGGAGGATGGCTGAAGGCGGGGGAGGACGTCTACTGGAAAAGCGGGAGGGAGGGCGAGTTCGGAGACGGGAGTTCGGAGATGGGAGCACGGGCGCCACGACCACGCCGCGTATGCGCGGCCTTACTCCCATCTCCGAACTCCCGTCTCCGAACCAGGCCGTTCCCGTTCGACACAACATTTCCTCCCGCCCGGTGCCCTTGGTATCCTCGCCCCCCCGCTTTTCCCGGGAGAGGATTGCATGCGCATCACGTTCTGGGGCGTCCGGGGTTCGTACCCGACGCCCGGAACTTCGACGGTCCGGTACGGCGGCCACACCTCCTGCGTGCAGGTGGAGGTGCCCGGCCGGCCGCCCATCATCCTCGATGCGGGGACCGGGATGCGGGCGCTCGGGCGCCACCTCAAGCAGGGGCCGCTCGGGCACGGCGACGGCACCGTCAACCTGCTCCTCACCCACCTCCACTGGGACCACATCCAGGGGTTGCCGTTCTTCGACCCGGTCTTCGTCCGCGGCAACCGGCTGAACATCTTCGCCCGAAGCGGCCGCGGCACGCGGTTGAGCGAAGCGATTGCAGGCGTCGCCGGCGACGCCGTGTTCCCGATCGTCTTCAAGGACCTCCCCGCCAACTTCAAGTTCCTCCCCGTCACCCCCAAGGAGGAAATCAACGTCGGCGGCGTCAATGTCCTCCCGATCGCGCTCAATCACCCGGGAACGTCCACCGGGTTCCGCATCGACCACGGCGGCCGGTCGATGGCCTACATCACCGATACTTCCCCGTTCAACCGCATCCGCTACAAGCACAACTTCGCGAAGGGCGCCCCCAAGCGCCTCTCCCCCGTGGACAAGCGCATCCTCGAGAAGATGCGGCGCGACCTGGTCGAGGCGATCCGCGGCTGCGACGTCGTCATCTTCGACACGACCTTTACCGACGACGAATACGAGCGCTTCCCCCACTGGGGCCACTCGACCCCGTGGCAGGCGCTCGAGATCCTCCGCGACGCCGACGCGAAGAAGCTCGTCCTCTTTCACCACGCCCCCAACCGCACCGACGAAGACATGGACCGGATGATCGCCGACACGATCGAGCGCGCCGCCGACACCCATGTCGCCATCGACGCCGCGCGGCAGGGCCAGGTGCTGGAGCTCGAATGAAAATCCGCTTCTGGGGCGTCCGCGGGTCGTTCGTCGCAGCCGGCGGCGAGTTCGTGCGGTATGGCGGCAACACGCCGTGCGTCGAGCTCACGGAAGGCGATCGCCGCATCATCCTGGACCTGGGAAGCGGCGCGATCCCGCTCGGGCGGGTGCTGCTGGCCGGGGGAGCGGAGAAGAAGAAGCTCACGGTGCTGCTGTCGCACACGCACATGGACCACATCATGGGCTTCCCGTTCTTCGCGCCGGTCTTCCACCCGAAGGCGCAGATCGACATCTACGGGCCGCGCGGGGCCGGGAAAAAGGTCGATCACGTCCTCGACGAGTCGCTCAACCCGGACTACAGCCCGCTCTACTCGCTCAAGAACCTCTCGGCAAAGCTCGAGTTCCACAACCTCGGCGAGGAGCCGTTCCAGATCCAGGACTTCGAGGTGACGGCCGCGTCGCTTCCCCACGGCAAGATCGAGTCGTACGGTTTCCGGGTGGAAGGGCGCTCCGGGGTGGTGGCGTACATGACGGACGTGGGGTATCCGGAAGGAGTGCCGCTGGACTCGGCGATCGAGCTCGCGCGGGACGCGGATCTCGTGATCCACGATGCGACGTTCGGGCCGGAGGACTGGCGCGGGCACGAGAAGTGGGGGCATTCGTCGTGGGAGCATGCGCTGGCGGTTGCGGAGAGGGCAGGGGCGAAGAAGCTGGCGCTGTTCCACCATGCGACGGACAGGACGGATGACGAAGTGGACAAGTTTGTGGCGCTGGCGAGGGATGCGGCGCCGAAGGGGCTGGCGGTGATCGGGGCGATGGAAGGGGAAGCGGGGGTGGTGGAAATATGAAGTAGAGGTGTTGACAAAGACGTAATAGTTAATATGAAATATGGAATATGAAATAAAAAATGAAAGGACGAGGCGTGAGCAACCCGATCAGGGAGAAAAGCTACCAGTTGGCGCTGCAGGTCGTGAGGATCTGCACAGGACCGCAGCGGCGGAAGCTGGGTCTGCTCAAGCGGCAACTCTTCGACGCCGCGACCAGCTGCGGGGCCAACATCGAGGAAGCCCAGGCGGCTGAAGGACGCAAGGACTTCGTCCACAAGATCGGGATTGCAACCAAGGAAGCCCACGAAACCGGCTACTGGCTCCGGCTGGCGCGCGACGCCGAACTTCTGCCGATGGAGATTCTGGCGGCACCGCTCGGCCTGACGGACGAAGTCATCCGCTTGGGACACGCGATCATCGGCACCACGCGCGCCCGCCTCGCATCCGGCGCCTGAAATTGCATATTCTTTATTTCATATTACATATTTGATATTAGGTCTTTCTCTTCACCCGCGGCCCAACCACCCCCTTCTGCTTCTGGTACTTCCCTTTCCGATCCGCATAGCTCGTCTCGCATTCCTCCTCTCCCTCCAGGAACACCACCTGCGCGATCCCTTCTCCCGCATAAATCCTCGCCGGCAGCGGCGTCGTGTTCGACACCTCCAGCGTCGCAAACCCTTCCCACCCCGGCTCGAACGGCGTCACGTTCACGATGATCCCGCACCGCGCGTAGGTCGACTTGCCGACGCACAGAGCGAGCACGTTCTTCGGGATGCGGAAATACTCGACCGTCCGCGCCAGCGCGAACGAGTTCGGCGGGATCGTGCAGACCTTCGCGCGCACCTCCACGAAGCTCTTCTCGTCGAACGCCTTCGGGTCCACCACCGCCGCGTGGACGTTCGTGAAGATCCGGAACTCGTCCGCGATCCGCACGTCGTAGCCGTACGAAGACAGCCCGTAGCTCACCACTCCCCGGGACACCTGCCGCTCCACGAACGGCACGATCAGCGCCTGCTCCTTCGCCATCTTCCGGATCCAGCGGTCGCTCTTCAGCATCACATCTCCTCGGTCGGTTTCGCCTCGGGAATCTCCAGCCCTTCCGTCTCCATCTTCGGCGCCTTCGCCGCGTCGAACTCGTCCGTCTCCAGCCGCGCGAAGAACGCCGCCATCTCGTCGCGCAGCTTCCCCAGGTTCAGGCCATGGTGCCATGCCGGGTAGCGCGGCGCGCGTTCCGTGAAGTAGCCGTAGACGTGGGCAGCGCCTTTCTTGTTCCCCACGCGCCAGTGGTAGAGCGCGACGGCGGCGTTGATCAGCGCCTGGTAGAACGCGCGGTCCCCGTCGCGCGTGTCGGCCCAGAGATCCTCCCAGGCGTCGTGGGCGTCGAAGAAGTACTGCTCGTTGAAGAGCGCGATGCCGTGCAGGTAGCGGGGATCCTCGGGCACGGGGACAGTCTAAACGAACTACTTGAACCGGATCGTCGGCGGGTCGTCCGAGGACTGCTTCGAGGCCGGCTGCGGCTTGATCGCCTCGAGGATCGCCTGCTGGATCTGCACTCCCGCCTCGACCGTCCCCAGCGCCTTCTTCGCGCCGCCGTGGACGTCGCTCTGGATGTCCACCAGGTTCCAGACCGCCTCGGCCTGCCGCTCGTCGATCAGCCCGCGCTTCGCCAGCGACAGCCCGAGGTCGATGTCCTTCCCGTGGCGCAGCGACCCGATGATCGCGATCAGCTGGTCGCGGGTCAGCATGCCGACGCGATAGGCGAACAGGGCGAAGAGCAGATTGTCCGCGCGCTTCATGCCCGCCATTCTGGCCCTCGGGCAGGGGGCGAACCAAGCGCAAAGAGCCTGGGCGAAAGCCCTGCGGGTCAGGCTGCGTCGGCCTAGTGGTCGGTCGAAGAGAGGCTGGTGAGCGAATCGAATCTGTTCGGTGAAGCCGACGAATCGTTCTGTCCTCCGCGGCCAGCTGAGAACGTGAGCGGAAGCCGACCGAGGACGCGCGGCACGGGTCCGGGCGGCGCGCGTCACGTGCCTCAGATTCTCCCTCAGCCTGCCTGGCGCGCCGGTCGGACCCATGCCGCGCGCCGCAGGGAGGTTTCCGCCCACGTTCTCAGCTGGCCGCGGGGGGGTCGATGTTGATCGTGCCCTTGTCCGTCGCTGCGGGCGACTGCAGGTCGCCGGCGATGATGGCGGCGTGAAGCGCGGCGCGGATGTCCTCGTCCATCGGGACGTGCCCCATCGCCTGGCGCGCGTCGCCGAGCATCGCCTGCTGGACGCCGATCAGGTCCCACAGGGACTTCGACTGCGTCTCGTCGATCACGTGCCGCTTCACGAGCGATTTCCCCAGGTCGGCCTCGACCCCCGGCTTCAGCGTCTTCGTGATCGCGACGAACTGCTCCTTCGTCACCATGCCGATGCGGTAGGCGTAGAGGGCGAAGAGGAGGTTTTCGTCGCGCAGCATGCCTAGGCTGTCCTGGGGTCGGGTTTCTCCGGGTCGATGCCGTACTCGCGGATCGCCTTCGTGACGTCGGCGGCCTTGAGCTGCCCGCGCTTCGCCAGCTGCCAGAGCGCGGCCACGACGACGGATTCGGCATCGACCTCGAAATGGCGGCGGAGGGCGGGGCGGGTATCGCTGCGGCCGAAGCCGTCGGTGCCGAGCGAATGGAGCTGCGGGACCCAGCGGACGATCTGGTCGGGGACGGCCTTCATGTAGTCGGACGACGCGACGATCGGGCCCTCGGCGCCCTTGAGGAGGCGCTGGACGAGCGGGACGCGCGGGGCGGACTCGGGGTGGAGCATGTTCCAGCGCTCGGCCTCGAGGGCCTCGCGGCGGAGGTTCAGGTAGGACGTCGCGCTCCAGACGTCGGCGGAGACGCCGTGCTTCTCGGCGAGGATCTGCTGGGCCTTGAGGACGCCCATGAGGATGGAGCCGCTGCCGAAGAGCTGGACCTTCGGGCCCTTCTCGAGCGGCGACTTGCGGAACAGGTACAGGCCGTCGAGGATCCCCTGCTTCACGCCGTCCGGCATCGCCGGCTGCTCGTAGTTCTCATTCTGGATCGTGATGTAGTAGTAGCCCTCTTCGTTCTCCGTCACCATCCGGCGCAGGCCGTCCTGCACGATGACCGCGATCTCGTACGCGAACGCCGGGTCGTACGCCTTGCACGTCGGGTGCGTCGACGCCAGCAGATGCGAGTGCCCGTCCTCGTGCTGCAGCCCTTCCCCGTTCAGCGTCGTGCGGCCGGACGTGGCGCCCATCAGGAAGCCGCGGCCGCGGGCGTCGCCGATCGCCCAGGCCTGGTCGGCGATGCGCTGGAAGCCGAACATCGAGTAAAAGATGTAGAACGGGATCATCGGCTCGCCGTGCGTCGCGTAGGACGTGGACGCCGCCATGAACGACGACATCGCGCCCGCCTCGGTGATGCCTTCCTCCAGCACCTGCCCGTCCTTCGCCTCGCGGTACGAGAGCAGCATCTTCGCGTCCACCGGCTCGTACAGCTGCCCGACGCTCGAGTAGATGCCCAGAGTCTTGAACAACGCCTCCATCCCGAACGTCCGCGCCTCGTCGGGGATCGTCGGCACGATCCGCCGCCCGATCTCCGGGTCCTTGCACAGGTCCGACAGGATCCGCACGAACGCCCCCGTCGTCGACACCGCCTCCTTCGTCCCCTTGAAGAAGTAGTCGAACTTCTCCAGCGGCGGCGCCGCGAGCGCCTTCTTGCGCACCACGCGCCGCGGCACGAACCCGCCCAGCGCCGCACGCCGGTCGCGCAGGTACTGCACCTCGGGCGACTTCTCCCCCGGGTGGAAGAACGGCGCCTCGGCCAGCTTGCCGTCGGGGATCGGGAGGTGAAGCGCGTCGCGGAACTTCTTGAGCTCTTCTTCTTCCATCTTCTTCTGGTTGTGCGCGACGTTCTTGGACTCGATCTTGCCGCCCAGCGTCCAGCCCTTCACCGTGTGCGCCAGGATGACCGTCGGCTGGCCCTTGTGCTCCGTCGCCGCCTTGAACGCGGCGTAGTTCTTCTTCTGGTCGTGCCCTCCGCGGCGGAGGCGCGCGATCTCGTCGTCGGAGAGGTGCTCGACGAGCTTGAGGAGGCGCGGGTCGGCGCCGAAGAAGTGCTGCCGGGTGTACGCGCCGCCCTCGGTCTGGTAGCGCTGGTATTCGCCGTCGACGACCTCGCCCATGCGGCGCACGAGGACGCCGTCGGTGTCGGCGTCGAGGAGCGGGTCCCAGCGCCGCCCCCAGATCACCTTGATCACGTTCCAGCCGGAGCCGTGGAAGATCGCCTCGAGCTCCTGGATGACCTTGCCGTTGCCGCGCACCGGCCCGTCGAGGCGCTGCAGGTTGCAGTTCACGATGAACGTCAGGTTGTCGAGCTTCTCGCGCGAAGCGAGGGACAGCGCCCCCAGCGCTTCGGGCTCGTCGCATTCCCCGTCGCCGAGGAACGCCCAGACGCGCGAATCGTCGGCCTTGCGGATGCCGCGGTCGCGGAGGTAGCGGTTGAAGCGGGCCTGGTAGATGGCGGCCATGGGGCCGAGGCCCATCGAGACCGTCGGGAACTCCCAGAAGTCCGGCATGAGCCACGGGTGCGGGTAGCTCGAGAGCCCCTTGCCGCGGACGACTTCGCGGCGGAAGTGTTCCATCGTCTCGACGGACAGGCGTCCCTCGAGGAAGGCGCGGGCGTAGATGCCGGGGGCGGAGTGGCCCTGGAAGAAGATCTGGTCGCCGGAGGCGTTGTTGTCCTTGCCGCGGAAGAAGTGATTGAAGCCGACTTCGTACAGATTGGCCGCGGAGGCGTAGGTGGCAAGGTGGCCGCCGATGCCGGGATGGGAGTTGTTGGCGCGGACGACCATGGCCATGGCGTTCCAGCGGATGATGCGGCGGATGCGCCGCTCCATTTCCTCGTCGCCGGGGTACGCGGGCTCCTGCTGGGCGGGGATCGTGTTGACGTAGGGCGTCTGGACGAGCGCGGGAAGGCGGACCTTGTTGACCTGGGCGCGCTTGAGGAGCGTGTTCAGCAGGAAGTACGCGCGTTCGACGCCGCCGTGCTCGACGACCGCGTCAAGCGACTCGGTCCAGTCGGCCGTTTCAGCAGGGTCGGTGTCCTTTCGGTAGGCGTGGAAGTCGCTCGTGCCGCCGTTGGAGGCGTCGGGCTTGGTGGGGTGGTCGAGGTCTTCCATCGAGTAATGGCGCGTGGAGAGCGGTGTGGCGCTGTCCGACATCGTGGCGACTCCCGGTGTGGGGGTAAGGGGGCGAACGATACCAGAATCCCGGGGAGTCGACAACCGCCCACAAAGACAAGCGCGGCAAAGACTTGCGTCGCCTAGTAGGGCAGCCGGACGTCCTCGATCGCCCCGTGCAGATGCCCGTCGGCCGCGGCCTCGACCGCCACGTCGTTGTCCGCCAGCCACGTCAGGTGCGCCGGCACCCAGACGGTGACCCCCCCCGATGCGAACGCCACGTGGTCCCGCGGCGGCGCGTCCTCGAAGAAGAAATCCACCGGCATCGGCCGCACGTGCTGCGGACCCGGCCGCGGCGCGAGCCGCACATGGCCGCCGGCCTCGCGGGCGAGGTGCGCGGCACGGTCGGAGAGGAGGAAGGGCATGGGTGTGTTTTGCCAGAACGAGGGCCGCGGGAGAAGCGGAATCGCGTTTGGTAGCTTCGGATTCCGCGCCACCGCCGCGCCTCGTATCCTTGGGTCATGCCGGTACGCGCCGATCACCCGAAAACTGTGGCCGATTACATGGCCCTCCCCATCGAATGGGGCGTCGAGCTCATTGACGGAGTCTTCTACGACAAGACACCCGCACCCGGGGCGAAGCACCAATCCGCGGTGCTGCGTCTCGCTGCCTTCCTCGAGAATCGCGTCCGCCGCCGCAAGCTCGGCGAAATCTTCATCTCACCGTTCGACGTTGTCCTGTCGAACCGGACGGTCGTGCAGCCTGATGTTGTTTTCATCGCGCAGGCTCACCTTGAGCGACTCGATGAGCGCCTCAACGGTCCGCCCGACATCGCCATCGAGTTCCTCTCGAAGCACCATCGCGAGCACGACCTGCTCCGGAAGAGGAGCCTCTATCTCAATCACCGTCTTCCGGAGTACTGGATAGGCGACCCAGATGCGCGCACAGTCGAGGTTCTTGAGCTTGACGGGACTCGTTGGAGGTGCCGAGGCCTGTTTGGAATCGAGGATGTCGTTCGGACTCCGCTCCTCCCCCGATTCGCGATCCCAGTGACGGAGATTTTCGGCTAGCCGAATCGCACGAAGTTACTTTCGGGGCGTGGCCATTTTCCAGCGCCTCTTTCCGGCAGCCTTCAGCAACTTTCCTCCCGCCGCGAACCACCTGCTTCGCGTCTTGGGAAGCAGTCGCGAGGCAACCACCGTCTGCTCGTAGGAAAGCAGCCTCATCGATTCGCCGCAGCATGCCGGATTCCATGGCTTCCCCTTGCCATCGAACGCGATGGATCGCGTCAGTTTTCCACAGTCAATACATAGGAAGCTGCGTCGATACATCAGAAAACCTCAACCTTGTGCCCCGCTCCCCGCGCCCGCTCCGCAATCGCCTCCAGCTTCGCCTTCGGCACCCGCTTCAGCCGCTTGTCCGCGGGAAACCGGTCCAGCGTGTACACCTGCACCGCGACCGGACGGATGACGTCGAGGCACTTCACCCAGTCGGCGACGTCGGCGTCGCCGGTGTTGTCGATGGGGCCGGCGACGAACATGGACTGGATGGTGACGTCGCCGAGGGAGCGGAGGCCCTGGAGGATTTCGGGGAGGTCGAACTTCGCGAGCGGCTTGTCCACCGCTTCGATCACCTTCATGTTGCCGCCGTCGAGCTTCATGATCCGGCGGTCGAGCAGCTTCAGCCCTTCGCGCACGGCGGGGCGGTTGACGGTCTGGGCGTTGGAGAGGATGTCGACGATCGCCTTGGGGTAATACTTCGCCTTCAGGGCCATCGTCCCTTCGACGATTTCGCGGAACTTCGGGTGCAGCGTCGGCTCGCCGTTCCCCGCGAACGTCATCGTGTCGATGCGCTCCCCCGCCGCGGACAGCTCCGCGAGCCGCGTCTCGATCTCGCCCAGGATTTCCTTCACCGTCGGGTACTTCAGCCCGACGCCCCGACCCTTGGCCGTCGGCTCCGTCCAGCCACACTGGCAGTACGGGCAGTCGAACGAGCAGACCTTCAGGTCGGGCGGCAGCGTATTCAGCCCGAGCGACATCCCGCACCGGCGCGATTTCACGGGGCCGTACGTAAACGTCGAAGCGAGCTGGTAATTCTTGAAGGGAGCGTTTTCAACCATGTCCGTTCAGATTAGCCGAGAGCCCGCTCTCCCGCCACTGGCCGCTCGCCACTGGCCGCCCGCCACTGGCCGCTCGCCACTGGCCGCTCGCCGCTGGCCGCTCGCCGCTCGCCGCTGGCCGCTCGCCGCTCGCCGCTGGCCGCTCGCCGCTCGCCGCTCGCCCTACACGCCGCGCGCGAGCCTCAGCCCAAGCGTCTCCGGCAATCCGCTCTTCTCGATCTTCTGGATCGTCTTCTCGAAGTCGTACTCGACGCGGCGGTACTTGATCGAGCGCTTCTCCTGGTCCCACAGGATGTAGCACGACCGGTTGTCGCCGTCGCGCGGCTGGCCGATCGAGCCGACGTTCACGAGGAGCTTCTTCTCGCCCTGCATGTACTCGTTGTCGACGTCCTGCGGCGAGAGGAAGAGGTAGTCCTGCGTGAAGATCCCGGGGATGTGCGTGTGGCCGCAGAACGCGATCTGCGGCACGACGTCCATGAGCTCGTCGATGAACGCCTCGTTGTACGCGTCCATCGGCACCACGTACTGGTTGGTGGGATCAAGCGGCGAGGCGTGCACGAACAGCGCCTGCCCCTCGGTCAGCTGCGTCGGCATCGAGTTCAAGTACTTCCAGAATTCCAGGTTTTCCGCCTCCGGGCAGTCCTTCGCCGTCAGCTGCTCCTTCGTCCACTCCACCGCCTTCTTGGCCTTCGGGTTGAAACCGACCGGCCCCTGCATCACCGCCTGCTCGTGGTTACCCAGCAGGTTGAAGCGGCACTCCTTCATGGCGATCCGGAGGCACTCCCGCGGGTTCGGGCCGTAGCCGATGACGTCCCCGAGGCAGAGGATCTCCGACACTCCCTGCGTGCGGATGTCGGCCAGCGACGCCTCGAGCGCCTCGAGGTTCGCGTGGATGTCGGAGACGATCGCGATCACCACGCGTCACCCCCGCCACGGACGACACAGGAAAACCCGTGCGAAATAGCGACCTCCGCTTGCCGAGACGGCACCGGTTACTTCAGTGAAGCCGGAAGCTGGAAGCTGAGGAGCGGCTCGCCCAGCGGGTCGAGTTTCCCCGTCTTGTCGGGCCACACGACTCGGATCGCTTCCTTGTCGCTGCACGCGACCTCGCACAGCTTGCACGCGACGCACGCCTTGGGCTTGGACAGGTGGGACACGGTGAAGAAGTGCCCGCCCTCCGACCCGGTCTTCATGGAGAGGCAGTCGAACGGGCAGATGTTGACGCACGCTTCGCAGCCGGTGCAGTTCTCCTCGAGCACGACCGCGAGCGGCCGCAGCTTGGCCTGCTTGATCATGAACGTCTGCTGGCCGAACTGGTCGTAGATGCAGTCCACCGGGCAGTAGGAGCCGCAGACCCCGCAGTCGATGCACAGCTCCGGGTCGATGTAGTGCATCTTCTTGATCGAGCCCGTGATGGCCTCGGTCGGGCAGCGCTTGGCGCACACCGTGCACCCGATGCAGCCCTCGCGGATCGTGTAACCGCCCATGCGAACGCGTCTCCTCAGTCGGCCGGTGATATGTCGATGAAGCGAACTTCATGCTAGTCCCGGGCGGGCGCGAGCGTCCAGCGCAAAGTGACCACGCGGTCCAGCGTCGGCCTGCGGCGCGCGGGGAGGGCTCGACCGGCGCGCTGACGGAACGTGGGGAATGGTCGGTCCGGAAGACGCGCGCCGCCCGAGCCCTCTCCGCGCGTCCTCGGCCGACGCTGGACCGCGTGCTCACGATTCCTGAAGCGCGGCTTTCGGCCAGGTCCCTCGCATCTGGCCGGTCAAAACTGACGTGCCGAAGGCCCGGGAGCGGCCCGGGATCGCTTCGGCAACGGAGAGGCAGGGATTCGAACCCTGGGTACAGGTAGAAACCCGTACAACGGCTTAGCAAGCCGCCGCGATAGGCCACTCTGCCACCTCTCCCCGGACACGGTCGACGTCCGTCCGGCACGGCAAGGCGGACAAGATATCAGAGATTGGGGAAAAATCGAGTGGGAGCGCGGCGGTCGAAACGAAAAAGGCCGGGGCAGTTGAGCCGCCCCGGCCGTTTGGTTCACCAACCGTTCCGTTCTTTGAGTGCGCCGACAGCTCCAACCTGGCGTTGCCCTGAGCGAGCGAAGCGAGTCGAAGGGCCCGTTTCGCCTAGCGCAGCCGCTCCATCACCTCGTCCAGCACGGCCTTCGGCGGCCGGGTCTTGCTCTCGGGCAGCGTCGCCAGCGGGGCATCCACCATGCCGAGCTGCGAGCACAGGTCGGGGAGCTTGGTGTTCAGGTAGAGCATCCCGGTCAGGAACGACTTCTGGTCGCGCGTCCTGAAGAGCTCGCCCAGCGCGCCCTCCTTGTTGGTGGGGTCGTAGTCCTTCCCGACCGCCTTGAAGCGCACTTTCGATCCGTCCGGGAAGACGACTTCCTTCGACTCCCCGGGCTTCACCTCGGCCTCGATCTGTTCAAAGAACGGCACGAACCCGATCTCGTGGATCGGTTCCTCGTGGTCCTTGGCCCACTTGTAGGACTTGGTCGAGCCCTCGTGGTTGTTGAACGTGATGCAGGGGGACACGATGTCGATGAACGCCGTCCCCTTGTGGGAGATCGCCGCCTTCAGGATCGCGAGCATCTGCTTGGTGTCGCCCGAGAACGACCGCGCCACGAAGCCGCAGCCGAGCTCGATCGCCATGGCGCAGCAGTCGATCGGCTCGACCGGGTTCTCCTTGCCCCACTTGGACTTGGATCCGAGGTCGGCCGTCGCGCTGAACTGCCCCTTGGTGAGGCCGTAGACGCCGTTGTTCTCCATGATGTAGATCATCGGCGCGTTGCGGTGCACCAGGTGCACGAACTGCCCCATCCCGATCGACGCCGTGTCGCCGTCGCCGGAGACGCCGATCGAGTACAGCTGCTTGTTGGCAAGCACCGCCCCCGTCGAGATCGCCGGCATGCGGCCGTGCACCGCGTTGAAGCCGTGCGCCTTGGACAGGAAGTATGCGGGCGTCTTGGAAGAGCACCCGATGCCGCTCATCTTGACGACCATGTGCGGGGGGACGCCCATCTCGAAGAAGGCGCGGATGACCTGGTTGGTGATCGAGTCGTGGCCGCACCCGGCGCACAGCGTCGACGCCGAGCCCTGGTAGTCGGGAAGGATCAGGCCGAGCCGGTTCTGCTTGCGCTGCTCGGCGGGAATCTGCGGACTGGCGAGTTCCGGGGCCATTTACTTGCCCTCCTGGCTGAGCACGGTGTTGGTGATGAAGCGGGCGTCGATGGACACCCCGGTGTAGTGGTTCACGCGACGGAGCTTGGCGACGTCGGCGCCGACCTCGAGCGCGATGAGGTCGCGCATCTGGCCATCGCGGTTCTGCTCGACGATGTACACGCGCTTGTGGCGCGCCACGAAGTCCTTGAGCGACTGGTTGAACGGGTACGCCCGCAGCCGCAGGTACGACGTCTTGATCCCCTTCTCGTTGCGCAGCTGGTCGCGGCACTCCGCCATCGCATGGTGCGTCGTGCCGAAGGCGATGAAGCCGATCTCCGCGCCCGGCTCGTACTCGACGACCGGCCCCGGCACGTGCGTCCGCATCGTCTCGAACTTCTTCAGCAGCCGGTCCATGTTGTTCTTGTAGTCCGCCGGCTTCTCGCTGTAGAGCGCCTTCTCGTTGTGGCCGCTTCCACGCGTGAAGTACGCCGCGTTCGGGGCGTCGGTGCCGGGGAGCGTGCGGTACGGGATGCCGTCGCCGTCCACGTCGCGGTACCGCTCGAACTTGCCGAGCTTCTTGAGCTCCTCGGCCGAGATGACCTTTCCGCGGTCGAGCGGCTTGGTCGGCATGGTGAACGGGTCGGACATCCAGTTATTCATGCCCAGGTCGAGGTCGAGCATGACGAAGATCGTCGTCTGGAACCGCTCCGCCAGGTCGAACGACTGCCCCGACATCTCGAACGCCTCGGTGGGGTCGCACGGGAAGAGCATCGGGTGCTTGGTATCGCCGTGGGACAGCTTGGAGCACTGGAGGATGTCGCCCTGCATCGTGCGCGTCGGCAGGCCGGTGGACGGCCCGGTGCGCTGCACGTTGAAGATCACGGCCGGGATTTCGGCGTAGTACGACAGCCCGACGAATTCGCCCATCAGGCTGATCCCCGGGCCCGCCGTCGCCGTGCAGGCGCGCGCCCCGGCCCAGCCGGCGCCCAGCACCATGCCGATCGAGGCCAGCTCGTCCTCGGCCTGGATGTGCGCGAACGTCTGCTTTCCCGTCTCCTTGTCGACGCGGTACTCCTCGAGGTAGTCGATCATGTACTCGCACAGCGACGACGACGGCGTGATCGGGTACCACGCCAGCACCGTCACCCCCGCGAACACCGCCCCCAGCGCCGCCGCGTTGTTCCCGTCCAGGATGATCTTCCCCTGCGTCTTGTTCATGCGGTTGACGCGGAACGGGTCACGCTTGGTCAGGTTGGCCTTCGCCCAGTCGAACCCCGCCTGCGCCGCGATGATGTTGATGTCCGCCGCCTTCGGCTTGCGCGAGAAGTTCTTCTTCAGCGCCTTGAACGTCTCCTGCAGGTCGATGTCGAGAAGGAAGTCCAGCACCCCCACGTAGATCATGTTCGTGACGAGGCGCCGCAGCTTCGCGTCCGGGCAGCACTCCTTCACGATCTTCGCGAAGGGAATCTTGTACCAGATCAGGTCCTTGCGCAGCTCCTCGTTGACCGGGAGCTCTTCGTTGTAGAGGCACACCGCGCCGGGCCGGAGCGCCTGGATGTCCTCGAACACCGTGTCCGGGTTCATGCAGACCAGGATGTCCAGTTCCGCCTTGCGGGCGATGTACCCGTCCTTGTTCGCCCGGATCGTGAACCACGTCGGCAGGCCGGCGATGTTGGACGGGAAGAGGTTCTTGGCGCTGCACGGGACGCCCATCTGGAAGATGGAGCGCATCAGCATGCTGTTGGCCGTCTGGCTCCCTGACCCGTTGACGGTGGCGACTTCGATCGAGAAGTCGTTGATGACAGGGGTCTGGACCTTGGGCTTTTCGGGCGCGAGGCTGGTCGTCACGGCGATATCTCCAGTTGCGGGTAGAGCGGAAATTCAGAACAGCCGGACCCGTAAGTGTAGGAAGGGCGGGAAATTCCGCCAACCAAATCCCGAGGGTCCCGAGAGAAAGAAGGCCGGGGCGGGGAAATTTCCGCCCCGCGGAGATGGAGGGTGAGGGATTCGAACCCCCGGGCCCCTTGCGAGGCCAGCGGTTTTCAAAACCGGCGTCGTACGGACGCGATCCTGCTGGTGCGCAAGGACTTGCGAAATCGACCACGTTTCCGAGTGGCTCAGTGTCTGCCCTTCTCTTCGTCCCTGCTCCTCGGAAGTGAGCGGGTCGAAGCCACGGGACCCATCGCGCGACAGCGGCCTCCGCGAAATTTCGTTCGTTGTGGAATTCGCGAGATTCAACCGCGCTCGCCGCCGAGGTCAAGCTCGACCCCGCTCGCCGTCTCCGCGGAGCAATCGACGAGCTTGAACGGAGCGAAGCTCATCGGAGACGGGCGAGATTCGCCCTCGAAACGGGCAAGCCGGTGCTTCCTGTTGCGAAACGTCCCGAGCTTCGGGCCGCGGCGCGCGCAGAACTCGCCCTGCGTCTCGTCGCCGCGCTCCTGGTCCTCGATCACGTGCTTCCACGCCGCGACTTCCTCCGTCGTTGCCATCGCCGCCTCCTGTTTGGGAAGCGCGAATCCTCATGCCATGGCGACGGCAACGCGAGATGGCCAGGCCGGACGCCTACCCGGTATGCACGCTGCGCTCCGTCTTGGTTTTGAGCCCCTACAGTCCCCCCCCGCTACGCTGTGGAAATCGCCACTAGGCTCGGAACCGGTTTGCGGTACGCTGACAGGAACATGACCTCGCAGGACTTCGTGATGCGCAGCCCCTGCCCCGGTTCCAACAGTACTTGGATCGTGATTGTCTTGCCCTGCTTGTCTTCCGTTGTGCCAAGCTTCGCGTCGTCGTCAGCATGGATTACGTCGCCCATCCGCTCGTTCGCCCCCAAGATTTCTGGCGGGAGGGCCACAATCACGGGTTCGATGGCACGAATACAAACACCGGCGTGGAGCAGGAAGCGTTCTCCGTGCAAGACCTGCTTCCTGATGTCTTCACTCACTTGGGTTGGTCCCTCAGGAATTCCGGTTTTGCAGCAGGAACGTCTACCAGGGTGCCCCCAACTACTTCATCCACGTTTCGGAACTCTTTACAGATCGGATTGTAGTCTCCGGGCAGAGCCGGAGCCATCGGTGCGCCGCGCGGTGCAACTACGACGCGCATGGCTTCTGATCCGTTGGCCGCAGCATCTGTCATTACTACTTCAGCCTTGTATTGGCCAAGAGTTAGGTGTTTGACATCCCCGAATCGGACCCAACTGTTCCCCTTTGCAACTCCATGGGCAAGCGACTTGGCACTTGCAGGGGTCAAGTGAATGTACGCATCGTCCGCTATGCCTGGCAGCAACTCCTCGAGCGTCTGCGCGCCAACCCGAATTTCACGGCCAACTGCCGCGCCGCGTGCTATCGCGGTAACCTCACTGGCTGCAACTACCTCGCTGGCCGCAGTTGCTTTGCTGGCAGAAAATGGCGTTGCGAGAGCGGCCCCGAGTTTGAGTCCTCTGACCCACTTGCGCGCGCCTGAACCACCGAGTCGGGCTGCGGCTTCCTCAAGAGGGCTGAATCCCTCACCTCCGGGGCCCTGTCCTTGCCACTTCGAGAGACCCTGATACACATCATCAAAACCTACGACCGCGAGAACGCCAAAGCCTACCTTGCTGCAAGGTTCGGGATCGAGGACTGCACCGGTTGTGCCAACCACAGCCTCAACGGTCCCTACTCCTACCTGAAGCAAAGCACTCCCCTTGCGGATAGTTTCTTCCTGCCATGGCTCGTCTGACAATTGTGCCTGGCGGCTGGGATTAGCGGTTTAGCCACGGGAATCCCCTGACACATCCGACTGCCTCGAGTAACGAACCAGTTCGTACCTCTTGAGCGTTTCCTTCGCGGCCACCCACCAAGCCGACGTCGGCGAGACCTTGAT
>CAZPWT010000020.1:0-69666 GCA_964590435.1 uncultured Planctomycetia bacterium | reverse complement strand
TGCGGAGGGCTGGGCCCCGATATGACCTGCCGACCGACTGCGCATGCCTCTCGGCGAACGACCACGGGTAAGCCGGATGCGGGAAATCCGCACGTCCGGTTTTACGAGGGGGAGGGGGCTTCGGCTCCCTCCCTACTCTCCATTCGAAGAATTTCCTCCGGGATGCTACGCTTCTGCGCTACCGCCGCTTCCCCGGAGATGACCATGCGCTTCCGCCTCCCGCTCGCCTTCCTCCTCCTCGCCTGCGCCGCTTCGGCCCAGGAGCCCAAGACCGGACTGGTGGACGGGGACCACAAGGGGTGCCACTACCAGCTGGCGGTGCCGGCGACATGGAAGAAGGCGGATTCGGGGACGTACGCGATGTACATCACGTTTCCGCCGGGGCCGCACGAGGGGAAGATGTACGGGCACCTGTGGAACCAGGTGAAGGGACCGAAGCCGCATCTCGGGCTGTGCCTGGACGGGTCGCTGGCGGCGTCGGAGGTGCCGGAGCTCGTCGAGAAGATCCGGAAGGAGTACGGCTTCGACGGCGAACGCGTGTTCTGCGTGAGCTACAGCGAGGGGACGGCGAAGGCGTTCCAGTTCGTCGCGGACAACGCGGACCTGCTGGCCGGGTGGATCATCCTGCAGCCCTCGACGCAGAACAAGGAGCCGAAGGCGGGCGGGAAGAGCGTCCCGGTGCTGATCATGAACGACAAGGCGTGCACGTATTCGCCGCCGTTCCAGGCGGAGGGGCTGAAGGACAAGCTGGTCGGCCTTGGGTACGAGGCGACGCTGGTTATCACGGACAACCCGGCCGAGCACGACGGCTGGCCGGTGAAGGACATGTCGAAGATATTCGAGTGGACGGCGGCGCTGGCGCCCGCGAAGGTTGACGGGGCGTTCGACGAAGCGGCGGCGTGGCTTGCCGAGGGCGCGAAGGACACGGAGCACCGGCCGAAGCTGCGCGCGGCGGTGAAGAAGGCGCTCGCGCTGTTCGGCACGGACATGTCGCCGGGGGGCCTGAAGACCGCGGACGACGCGGTGGCGTCGGCGCTGAAGGACGCGGTGCCGACGGTCAAGGAGATCAAGGGCGGGCTCAAGGGGCAGATCGCGCTGGTTGCGGCGGCGAAGGGGAAGAAGGTCGAGGCGGGCTCACTGGTGCTGTGCGACAGCGCGGACTTCGACGTGATCGAGGACAGCATCGTCATCTGCTCGGGCGACGTGAAGGCGAACAAGGTCACGCGGTCGGTGATTTTCGCGAAGGGCGCGGTGACGGTCGCCAAGGACGGGATGTCCTGCGTCATCTACTCCGGCGGCCACGTGAAGTTCGGGACGACGCTCGAGGATTCGACATTGCTCGCGACCGGCGGCCTCGAGGCCGCCGGGAAGGCGAAGAACAACTGGTTCGTGAACACCGCCGACGTGAAGATCAAGGCGAACGAGGCGCCGCGGACGGTCAAGCGGCAGAAGCTGCCCGGCGGAAAGTAGGCCGGGCCGTCACTTCTTCTTCGCCCGGACCGTCACCACCACGTTGATGTCGCCCGACGCCTTCTCAATCCGCGAGAAGTTGACCTTCACGTGCAGCCAGCGCTTCCCCTGGTCGAACTCCTCCGCGACCAGCACGGGCATCGTCGTGAGCGTCGCCGCGCCCCACGTCGCGCTGTCTACCCGCGCCGAGGCGACGTCACCGAAGTCCTTCGGCACTTCGACCCGGTCGTAGACCTTCATGGCCATGTCGTCGCCATCCATCCTGAAGGGATCGCAGCACCAGAGGAAGGAAGCGGAGGCATTGACGCGGAACGTGACGCGTACCGCTCCGGTCGAGTGGCTCGTTTCGACGCCCTGGGGCAGCGAGGTGGACGCGGCGGGGAAGGGGCGGAGCGCGGGGTCGCCGTAGAGGATTCCGCCGGTTGCGCCGTCCAGCATGAGGTCGCGGACCATGTCGACGCCGGCGCGCGGGGAGCGGCTGCCGTCGACCACGTCGGGGGCCGCGATGCCCTTCTCGCCGAAACCGAGGTAGCCCAGCGTGATCTTGGCCCAATCCTGCCGGCGGGACTCGCCGAGGGATGCCCCCGCGAGGACGCGCTGGAAATCGATGTCGAGCTCGGGGCCGGCGGGGCGCGGGTTGACGTAGGCGACATACCCGGTCGCGCCGGCGCGGATCACCGACAGGGCGAAGCTCTTCTCCGGCGCCAGCGTCTCGATCGTGTGGAGGACATCCTTCGCTTCGTACTTCTCGTTGTGCCACTTGAGGGCCACGCCGGTATGGCAGGCGTAGTTGAAGACGACGGCGGGGAAGAGGTCGATCTTCGCGACGTCCTCGGCGCGCGGGCCGGAGCCGATCTCCCAGGGCATGCCATGGCCGCCGAACATGACCGCGCCCCTGCCGCCAAGGGAGGCGAGGTTCTCGTCGATGAACTTCTGGTCGCGGTCGTGCTGGCCGTCGGGCGCGACGAACGCGAGGCGGTGCGAGGGGAAAGTGAGCGTGCCGGCCGTGTAGGGGATGTCGTCCGCGCGGCAGCCGCCGTCGCCGCCCCAGACGACGCCCTGGCCGACGGTTCGCGGGCGCTCCAGCGAGGAAGCGCGGACGATGTTGGCGACGAACGTCTTCGCGTCTTCCGGCGTCGCTCCCGTGATGAAGCCGTAGCCGAAGTCCACGAACGGATCGGCGTCGACCTGCGCGGCGACGCGCAGGAAGCGCCTCGCGAGGTTGATGTCGAGTTCTTCGGGGCGCAGCACGATCGCGACGTGGACCGGTTGGAGCTCCTTGAGCTTCGGGAGGATCGACTCGGGATGCGCGGGGTCGAAAGCGAGCGGAGCGCCCGCCTTGTGAAAATCGGCGATGGCGGTCGCCGCCGCGTGGTACGGGTCCTTCGCGTCCACGGAGGACAGGACGAGGTAGTCGCCGGCGAAGGCGGGCAGGGCCAGGGCGAGCAGGGCAGCGAGGGGGCGCATCGGAGGGCTCCGGGGGTTGGGTGCTGAACCCTGTATGCCGGGTGGGGCGGGGGCCCGTAGGAAAAAAGGAAGGAATTCGCGGATTTGGCGGATGGCGCGGATCACGCGCGGACAACAGCTACTTCCTTGGGGGGGATTCCAGTTTTGGGGCCTTCTCCCCCTGGGTGATGGTCACGAATCGGTCCGCGGCGACGTCCTTGAACTCCTGCACGGTCAGCTTCCCGTCCGGCCACCGCACCGTCAGTTTGTCCGCCTTCTTCGCCTTCCCAAGGCCGAAATGCGCCTCGAGCGCGTCCTCGTGGTTGCCGAGGCCGCTTCCGCAGCGGATCTCGCGCGTCATCGTCTGGCCGCCCGCCACGACGGTGATCCGCGCGCCGATTCCGGCGCGGTTCGCGTCCTTGCCCACGAGGCGGACGTTCAGCCAGTGGTTGCCGTTGCGGCCGGCCTCGTCGTTCAGGAAGAGGCCGATGTCGTTCGTCTTGATCCCGCCCATGTACTTGTCGCGGTGCTCCTGGCTCAGGCGCATGAAGGACCGCCCCGCGACGATGTCGAGGTCGCCGTCGCGATCGACGTCGCCGAGCGAGAGGTCGCCGCACCCCTCCCAGTTGAACCCCGCGGCCTCCGTGACCTCCTCGAACTTCCCGTTCCCCAGGTTGCGGTACAGCCGCAGGAACTGCCCGTCCGGGTAATCGCCCGCCCCGAGCAGCAGGTCCAGCCAGCCGTCGTTGTCGAAGTCTCCCCACGCCACGTGCAGGTCCGCGTACTGGTAGTTCCGCTTGTCCCGGAATTCCCGCTTCGGCACCGCGTCCCACACCGGCACCCGCTTGAACGCCCAGCCTTCCTTCTCCCCGCCGTTGATCAGCAGGCTCGGCGGGTCGCTCGCCTCGCCGGCCCAGGCGTGCGCGATCTCTCCGAGGAAACAGTCGAGGTCCCCGTCGTTGTCGAAGTCCCCGACCGCGCAGTCGAACGTGTTGCCGTTGGACCGGAAGGGCTGCTCGGGCGGGCGGTTCATCTCCGGCGGATACTTCCCGTGCGTGATGTCGTCGCCGGCAAAGTGCGTCGCCATGCCGACGTCCTCGAACGTGCCGTCCCCCTTGTTCTTCCAGAGCACGTTCCACTGCCGCCCGTACGCGAGCTCCAGCAGGTCCATCTTCCCGTCGCCGTTCCAGTCCGCGTGCGTCACGCCGTAGCTCGGCCGCGCGCTCTTCTCCGTCCCCGGCTCCGCCTCGAGCCACATCCCCGCGGCCTTCGTGACGTCCGCGAACCCGCCCTTGCCGTCGCCCTTCCACAGCCGGTCCGGCCCGCACCCGTACAGGACGCCGTACTGCCGGTACTCGCGCCCTTCGAACAGGTCGAGCTTCCCGTCGTTGTCGAAATCGCAGATTGCGAGCGACCCCGCGGGCCCGGCCGACTCGGGCTTCGTGAATTCCGATTCCGCCGCGGGCTTGAAGCGTCCCTTGCTGTCCCCGAGGTACACGCGGCTCCGGAGGCCGTGGTCGCACTCCTTGACGGTCACCCACTCGCCGGCGGCCTCGTCGAACTTCTCCCAGGTCGAGTGCACGCCCCAGATCGCGTCCGTCGCCCCGTCGCCGTTCACGTCCGCGAAGTACAGGTACGCCGGGAGGAACTTCTGCTTCTTCGCGTTCGCCGTGTCCGCCTTTCCGTCCTTGAGGGGCGTGATCAGCACCTCCGGGAACTCGATCCCGCTGTCCTTGAGCTCCTCGAATTTCCCCTTCTTGTTGATGAAGAGCCGTTCGCGATCGACGCACAGGTCCCACCAGCCGTCGCCGTTGAGGTCCGTGAGGATGCAGTCCTTGGAAGTGACGCCGTCGAGCCCGGAAGATTTCGCGGCGTTGGCGAACCAGGGATCGCCGGCGGAGGCAAGGGAAGCGCCGGCCAGCAGGAGAAGGATCGAGCGCATGGTGACTTACGGCTGCGGGGTCGCCGCGCCGGTCCTGAAAGGGTTGGTGATGCGAAGTCCTTCGATCGAGCTTCCGTGAGCCAGGTCCTCCGTGAGGACTGTGCTGCAGCCGGCGTCCCGGGCGGCCTCCAGGATCAGTGCATCCCAGAGGGAGAGTTGCCGGCGGACGGACAGGTCGATTCCTCTCAGGAGCATTCCAGACGTGGGCTCGACGACCCGATGCTGCGCAAGTTCCGCGACGATGGCGCGGGCTTTCGCCGGCGGCGCTGGATTCTTGAGCTTCCTTGTGGCGACCGCGTAGAACTCCTGGAGGACCTGGATGCTCACGGAGAAGGAGCCGTCGGAGACGTGCTCGTCGAGCAGCCTTTTTGCCACGAGGTGCTTCGCCGCATCGAGCCGGTCGAAGGCGTAGACGATCACGTTCGTGTCGAAGAAGACCCTAGCGCTCATGCAGTTCGTCCCGGGTCCAGGTCACCTTCCCGACGCCCAGGGGCCTCTCCTCCATCAGTTTCCGGAGGCGCCGCACCGACGCCTTTCGCCTCCGGGTGGCCGAGACGGTCTCCTCCAGGAACTTCCGGATGAGGTCGGTCAGGCTCGCGTTGCGTTCCGCGGCCGCAACCCGGGCGAGCCGCAGGAGGTCCTCATCGATGGCAAGCGTCAGGTTGCGTCTCATGCTCAACCCCTGAATTATGTGCTGCACATAATACCCGCTTCTTGCGATCGCGCACAACTCCACGGATCAAGGAGGCTTGCGCCATCACGGTGAGCCTGAAATCATCTGCAGATGCCCGGATCATTGCCGCGTTCCGCCGACGACGTTCTGGCCGAGTCCCGTGCGCTCGCCGCGGGGGATGCCGCGGGCGTCGAGGCGCGGCTTGCGGAACTGCGCGCGCTCTACCGCGAGGCGCCGATGCTGTTCACGGCGGAGTCGCTGAGGCTGCTGCGCGAGGCAGGCGACCGGGCGAAGCACGCGCCGGTCGATGCGAGGGCGCTCGAGGCGCTGAAGGAGGTGTTTGGATATCCGTCGTTCCGCGCGGGGCAGCTCGAGATCATCCGCGCCGCGATGTCCGGTCGCGACTGCCTGGGAGTGATGCCGACCGGCGCGGGGAAGTCCGTGACGTACCAGATTCCGGCGCGGCTCATGGGCGGCGTGACGCTCGTCGTGTCGCCGCTCATCTCGCTCATGAAGGACCAGGTCGATGCGATGGGCGAGGTCGGGATCCGCGCGACGTTCCTGAACTCCTCGCTCGAACCCGCGGAGAAGGCGCGGCGCGCCGCCAGGCTGCGGGCGGGCGAATTCGAGATGCTCTACGCCGCCCCCGAGGGAATCGACGCCTCGGTCGGCCGCATCCTCGAGTCCCTCGACCTCAAGCTCGTCGCCGTCGACGAAGCCCACTGCATCAGCGAGTGGGGCCACGACTTCCGTCCCTCCTACCGCAACCTCGCCGGCCTGAAGCAACGCTTCAGGGGAATCCCTGTCCTCGCCCTCACCGCCACCGCGACGCCGCGCGTGAAGAACGACATCATCGAGCAGCTCGCCCTCCAGGACCCGCTCGAGATCCGCGGGTCGTTCTTCCGCCCCAACCTGCACCTGTTCGCCGTGAAGAAGGGCCAGGGCGACGGCGTGCGCGACATGATCCTGCGCATCGTCCGGGCGCGCCGCGGCGAATCCGGCATCATCTACTGCCTCTCGCGCAAGGCCGCCGAGGCGACCGCCGAGTTCCTCGAGGGCAAAGGCGTCAAGGCGGCGCCGTACCACGCCGGGCTGACGCCGGACCAGCGCGCGAAGACCCAGGACAAGTTCAGCCGCGACGACCTCGACGTCGTCTGCGCGACCATCGCCTTCGGCATGGGCATCGACAAGTCCAACGTCCGCTACGTCCTCCACCGCGACATGCCCCGCTCCGTCGAGGGGTACTACCAGGAAATCGGCCGCGCGGGCCGCGACGGCGCCCCCGCCGACTGCGTCCTCTTCTACTCGTGGGCCGACGTCATGTCCCTCGAGCGCCTCCTCGAGAACTCCGAAGTCCAGGACCCCGAGGTCGCCGACCAGCAGCGCCGAGCCGTCCGCCGCATGTTCGACCTCGCCGACGGCCCTTCCTGCCTCTGGCGCCGCGTCGCCGGTTACTTCGCCGAGACCATCGCCGCGTGCGGCACCTCGTGCGGCAGCTGCCTCAAGCGGGACATTGTCGGGGAAGCGCTGGAAGCGGGGCGGAAGGCGTACGAGCCTCCGAAGAAGAAGGCGAGGAAGCGCCGCGAGGCGGAGCCGGCTGTCGAAGTCGAGACGTACGAGCCGGAGCCGACCGAGGACATCCCCGATCCCGGGCTGTTCGAGCGGCTGCGGGCGCTGCGGCGCAAGCTCGCGGACGAGAAGAAGGTCCCGGCGTTCGTCGTGTTCAGCGACAAGGCGCTTCAGGACATGGCCGCGCGCAAGCCCGCGAGCCGCGCCGAGTTCCTGGAAGTGCACGGCGTGGGGCAGCGCAAGCTCGAGGAGTACGGCGACGTGTTTCTCGAGGAGATCCGGAAGGGAAGCTGACTTCGGCGGCGCGGCGCGCTATCCTGCCGCGCATGAGACTCCTCGTCGCCTGCCTCTTGCCGATCCTGGCCGCCGGATGCACGTCTACCGATTCCGGAAACGGAGCCGGCAACAACGGCAAGACCGGCGCCGCGCCGACCGGCGAAGCCAAGCGTGCCTACAGCCCCGAGCGTGCCGCAAGGCTGGCGGAGGACGCGCTCGACCAGTTCGCGCGGGACTGGAAGGAGGCGGTGGCGACGGAGACGGGCGGGCAGCGGCTCTGGCTGGCGAACGGCGAGGCCGCGGGGGGCGCGAAGGACGCGGCGGCGTGGGTCGCGGTGATGGCCCCGGAGCCAGGCGCGCGGCCGGAACGCGAGCTCGTGGAGTGGTACCTCGCGCGCGACGAAGCGGCGGAGCAGCTGGTCGATTCCGATGCGGCAGGGGCGGCACGGCGCGCGGGGCGGCCGCTGTATGCGCTGAAGCGGCGCGTCTGGAGAATTGCGGGGGACGAGCGCGCGAACCAGGTCCTTGGGGAGCGGATGGCGGCCGGCGTGCCGATCGCGATCCGGCCCGGGGACGAGGCGAAGGCCGACGCCGGCGCGGAGCGGCCGCCGATGACCGTGCTGGGCGACAAGGTCCTTGCGACGGCGCTGCTCTCGTGGAACCTCGAGGTGTACGACCCCGACCCCCAGGATCCCTACATCGGGCGCTACTTCGAACTCGACGCGTCCAAGGTGTTCCCGAAATCGTCGATGCCGGTCGGGGCGGGCAACCGGCCGCCGGCGCTTCCCCGGAAACTCCGGGCCACGGCGGTCCTGCCGGACCCGGATCGCGACGGGGGGACGCAGGGGGTCATGCGGGAAGCGGTGCGGATCGGCCGTTAACGCGAGTCGCCGTAGCGGACGTTGCACTTCGCCGGCGTGGCGGGCTTGAAGTCGACGACCACGGGGGTGAGGCGATTGGGGACCTCGAAGGCGAGCGGCACGGAGACCTTCTCGCCCGCCTTGAGGGTCATGGGCTCGAACTTCACGGCGCAGGCGGTGTCGCGGCCGTAGCGGGCGCCGTTGACGGTGAGCGTGAAGTAGACCGGGTCGACGGAAACCGCGTCGTAGCCGTGGTTCGTGACCTCGACGCGCATGCCGAGGTACTGGGCGGGGCCCTCGGCGACGTTGCGCTTGTCCGGCGGCAGCAGCTCGTCGTCGAACGTCGAGCGCAGGAGCACGTACCGGCTCTCCTCTTCGGCCTCCCGTTTCTCCTCGGCCTTCCGCGCCGCCGCTTTCGCGTCGAGTTCCGCCGCCTGCTTGAGCGCCTCGGCGCGCTTGAAGAAGACGACGCCGGAAATGAGCCCGAGGACGAGGAGGATGACGAGGACGATCGGCCCGGCGCCGGAGCCGCCGCCCGGGCGGCGCGCCGGGACGGGCACCGGGCGAGGGCGCGGCGGAGCCTGGGTTCTCGCCGGCGGGGGAGGCGCCGCGGCGACCGGCGCGATGGGGAGCATCATCTGCTGGCCGCACGGGCACGCGGCCACGCGGCCCCCGGCGCCGTCGGGAAATTGGAGCGGCCGGCGGCAGGCGGGGCAGGCGACGCTGATCGTCATGGCGTCATCCTACGAGAAACTTCCGGGTTAGTGCTCCCCGGCACATCCGCCACGGGCCCTTCCGTTGTCGAGCGAACTGGGAGCGCAGCCGCCGCCGGCGTCCAGCCCTTCGGACACGGTCTTGAGCTTCCCGTCGATCCAGTCCTTCAGCACCGTTTTCGCGTCGCCCGTCGCGCCCAGCACCATCTTGATCCCCACGACCGCGAACATCTCCTTGGCCGGCGGCGGGCACCCCCACGCCAGGATCTGGTTCACGCCGCGACGCGCCAGGAACGCCGGCGGCGGGCCCCCGGGGCCGTGGCCGGGATTCGGGAGAAGCTCCTCGCGCAGCACTTTTCCGTCCTGCACATCCGCGAAGAGGAAAGACTCGCAGTGACCGAGGTGATTGGGGATCTGGCCGGCCGTGACGGGGATCGCAACGCGCATCGGAGTCGCTCCTGTTGGATAAGGGCATTAACTATACAATCGGCTTTCGGAATATCCAGCACAACTGCGGCGCACTCATCGCGAAGACTTCAGCGGCACCTGCATCCGGTGGCCGCAGAAGCGGCAGGTCCCGTACGTCCCCGCGAATTCCGGTGGCGCTCCCAGCTTGCGGTCGCATCCCACGCACGTGTACTTGATCCGGCCCCCGGCCTCCGGCGCGGCGTTCGCCTGCGTCCCCGACGGCGCCGTCGCGGGAGGGCGGCTCTCTTTCTTCGCGGGGGCGGACGGCTCCTCAAGCGAGAACGGGGGCATGGGAATCGTCTCCGGCGCGGGAAGGGCGGGCATTGCCTTCGTTTCCGGAAGCTGCGACCCGGATCCCGGCGTTGCGGGCACGGATTCCAGCCGCTTCAGCGCCTCCTGGAGTCTCGCGACCTCCGCCAGCGCTTTTTCGTGCGCCACCTTCAGCGCCTCCTGCTCCGCGAGTTTCTTCTCGAGCGCGACCTTCTCGGTTTCAAACCGGCGCGTCTCGTGCTTCAGCCGCTCCGCCTCCGCCTCGGCCTTCTCCCGCTTCCGCCGGTCCTCCAGCGCCGCCTCCGCCCGCTTGGCCATCGCTTCCTTCTCGGCCGTGAGCACCGCCTTCTCCGTCTTGAGTTTCTCGATTTCGGCGTGCGCCTTCTCGTGGAACTTGCGAAGCGTCTGCAAATCGGCGGCCTGGCGCTCCGCGGTGGAGCGCGTGGCTGCGTGCTCCTTCGTTTCGCGCGTGAGCCGGTCGATTTCCGAGAGGGCGCGCTCGAGCTCTTCGCGGCGGACGACGTCCGTCGGCGTTGCCCCGGGGGCCGCGGGGGCGCCGGGAACCGGGGGGAGTTCGCTGGAATCCGGGGGGGGCATGAAGGGAGAAGTGTACCGGCTGGGCGTGGGAGGTCCATCAGCCGGAGGTGGCCCGTATACTGGGGGAGAATCCGATGAGGAGCCCGTCATGAACCGCGTTGCCGCCGCCTTCGCCGTCGTCTCCATCGCGCTTGCCGTCGCGCTCGCGATCCTGATCAGCCAGAACCGCCGGTTGCAGGCCGACCTGTCGGCCGCGAGGAACGAAAAGGCGCCCGCGGCGCCCGTTGCCGCGGACGCGGATCCCGGGCTCGCGAAGGAGCGGCAGCGCGCCGACGAGCTGTCGAAGAAAGTCACGGAACTCGAGACCGCGCTGGCCGAGGCGAAGAAAGACACCGGGAAAAAGAAGAAGAAAGACCCGGCCGAGGCCAAGGATCCGGCGAACGTCGCCAAGGATCCCGACAAGGACGATCCGGCCCGCGCCCGGATGATGGAGATCATGAAGAAGCTCGGGAAGGTGCTCCCGCTCGGGCAGGACATCACCGAGGAGGCCGCGAAGGAACTCGGGCTGGAGCCAGGCCAGATCGCCGCCGTCAACCTCGCATCGAAGGACGAGGAAAAGCGGATCGCCGAGGCCCTGCAGCGCTTCTACGCCGAGAATTTCAACGCGCAGGAGGAAGGGCTCTACCAGAAGCCCGGGAACGAACTGATGCGCCTCATGCTCGGGAAGGTGATGGGAGAGGTGATGGAACTGAGCAAATTGCCCCAGGAGAAGGCGATGGGGATCCACACGGGCGAGACGTCGCTGGAGGAACTGCTCGGCCCGGACAAGGTCGCATCCAAGCTCGCGGCGACGCTTCACGCGCAGCGGCTGAAGACGTACGAAGCGCTCGCGACGTCCCTCACGCCGGAACAGCTTGCGAAGTTCCGGGACGAGTTCTGGCGCGAGGGGAGCATCTACTACCCGAACAACGAGCACTACGAGTTCGGGATGGCGCCGAAGGAGATGAAGAAGTAGCGAGCGGGCGGACTACCTCCGCTTCTCCTTCTCTCTTTCCTTCGGCGCCTCGCGGCGCTGGGGCGGCTGTTCCTTCTTCGGGGGCTCGCGCCGCTGGGGAGGCTCGATGCGCTTGGGCGCCTCCTGCTTTTTGGGCTGTTCGATGCGCTGCGGTGCCTCCTGGCGGCGCGGCGCCTCCTGCCGCTTCGGCTGCTCGATGCGCTGCGGCTGCGCGCGATGTGCGGCCGGCTCGATCTTCCGTTCCGCTTGCTGGCCACGCCCCGGGGCCTCGACGTTTCGGATTTCGCGTCTCGGCGCTGCCGCCCGGGCCGGCTCGGCACGACGTGACGCGGACTCCGCTTCCACGCGCATGCCGGAACTTCTCCTCGAAGCGCGCTCCTCGGGCCTCCGCGACCGCACGGCCATCTCCGAGTGGCGCGCCGGGGGGGATTTGCTGAAGTGCGACCGGCGGTGGTCGGCGTAGACGTAGTCGCTCGGGCAGGCGTTCCAGCAGCCGTGGTGGTAGTGATGGCCGCAACCGGCGCCGTGGACGTGGCCGCGGAGCATGACGAACGCGCAGCCGTCCCAGACGCGGGCCCAGGGGTCGCCGGCGTAGTAGAAGCCGCCGGTCTCGCCGCAGTGGGAGTACCCGATCTCGAGATAGATCCAATCGAAGGGGTGGAGGTGCCAGCAGCCGTGGTGGAAGAAGTGGCCGCAGCCGAATCCGTGCTGGTGGGACTCGATCACGACGAAAGCATGGCCGTCCCACGCGGGCTCGCAGGCTTCCTCCAGGACGACTTCGTCCGCGGGGTAGACCTCGTCCTCGTAGATATCACCCTCGCTGGCAGGGGAGGACTCGACGACGGTGACGTGGCGATGCGCGCAACCCGCGAGCATCAGTCCGGACAGGAGGACACCCGTGATCGGCTTCATGGACACATTCTCCTTCCCCCGCCTTCAAAACGCCGTTTCCGTGCGTTTGATTCCGCTTCGGTTGGAATCGCAAACGCCATGCCCCCGTTGACTCGCCCCGGCAAAAATCGCACTCTGGAGGGCGACCTTCATTCCCTCAGACCGGAGATCCCCATGAAGACCCGTCTTGCCGCGACGATCGCCCTTCTCGCCCTCGCGTCGATTCCTGCGCTTGCCGAGGACTGCGCCAACTGCGCGGACGGCAAGGTCTGCCTGACGCATGAGGCGACGGACGACCTGGCGATCAAGGAAGCGGACATCAAGCTGAAGACGAAGGACATGATCGGGAAGCGTGAGGCGATCAACGGGTTGGCGGACGCGCAGACGAAGCACATGAACGTGCGATCGAAGAAGATCACGATGGCGCTGGCGAAGGCGCTGGGGGACCCGGACGTGGACGTGAAGATCCTGGCGGCGGAGAAGATCTCGACGCTGGGGGACCCGGTGGTGGCGGTGCAGGGGCTGACGTCGCAGACGGCGTACTACAAGAAACTGGTGGGGAACTCGAAGCCGAAGAAGCCGACGGAGTTGCCCGCGTGGGAAGCGAATCTCAAGATGCTGACGGCGATGTACGACTATCTCGGGGCGGTGAAGGATCCCGCGGCGGCGGCGCCGTTCGTGGAGGACATCACGAATGCGTCGCCGTTCATCGCGAAGGCGGCGGCGGACGCGACGGGGCCGTTCAAGGGGAACAAGGAGATCATCAAGGAAGTCTGGGCGGGGCTGAACAAGTGGCTCGGCCCGTCGCAGCAGCCCGCGCGCCCCGAGGGGTCGTTCGAGGCGTTCATCGCGATGTCGAATGCGCTGGAGAAGCTGGTGGACGATCCGCCGAAGGGTTTGAGCGGCAAGACGCAGCCGCAGCAGATGGCGATCTGGAACCCGTGGTGGAAAGCGAACGAAGCGAAGTTCAAGTAACTTGTTGATTCGATCGCTGAGTTGCGAGTTCTGAGGAACGGCGTGACGGAAGGGCGCCGGGTCGATGGTCCGCTACCTTGGGTACAAAAAAACGGCCTCGAACATCGAGGCCGTCTTCGTTCTGCCGTTACTCGCAACCCGCAACCCGTAACTCGCAACTCGTCGTTCGTTGTTACCGCGTGAGCACCACGCCGACAGGCATCGTCGCCTTCTTCAGGAACAGCAGCGCGAAGCACGAATCCAGCACGTCGGCCGGCTCCAGCTCCGTCCCGCTGTTCCAGTGCCCGTCTGCCTTCTGCGCGCCGACGAGATGTTGCGCGCCCTGCACGTACCACGCGTTCGCGCCAATCATGTCGATCCCGCCCAGCACTCCGACGCGCTCCAGCCCGTAAAGGTAGTAATAGTGGCTCCGGTGCCCGCCCGGGTTGCTCGTCACCGTCCAGTTCGCGTCGATCCAGGCGAGGCCGTCGAAAATCCCCTTCTCGACCCGCGCCTGCAGGTCCTTGTTGAAGAGCGGATTACCCTTCAGCTGGCTCTTGATGATGATCAGGCTGCACACGCCCGACGCCGTCATCCCGCCCGACACCTGCTGGTCCTTCGTGTCCCCCGCGTTCGGCGTGTACGCCCACCCGCGGCACTTGTCCGTCTCCATCACCATCGTCCCGCTCCCGTCCGCGGGCTTTTTCGGCTTCGCCGGCGGGCCGTCCTTCGACTGGTTTTCCAGCGTCGTGATCACCGCCGTGTGGAACACCTTGTCGTCCACCGGCAGGCCCATGCGCACCGCGGAGACGAGGCCGAGAAGGGCGATCTGCGTGGAGGAGGTGTCCTGGTCGACGCCCAGCGGGGAGGGGAACGCCGGCGGGCCGTAGCGCCAGCCGCCCGTCCGCGACTGCGTCCCCGCGAGGAACCCGACCGCGCCCTTGCACCACGTGTCGTGCTCAGCGTCCAGCTTCGGCGTCGGCCGCTTCTCCTTCTTCGGGTCCTTCTTCTGCGCCCGGATCCCCTTCTCCCATTTCGCGTCGTAGTACGACTCGATCATCATGATCAGGACCGCGGCCTCGTAGCACATGCACTGCATCTTGCCGCCGCCGGCCCCGACGCCGCCCACGTTGAAGTTCGGGTCGATGTTGCGCTTGATGTAGTCCATCCCGCTCACGATCGTCGGGTCCTCGGGGTCCACGTCACACTCGAGCAGCGTGTACAGCGCGAACGCCGTGATCCCGATGTACAGCGGGTGCGCGGGCCCCGCGCCCCCCGGATACAGCGGGTTGTTCCCCGTCCCCCACGAATCCTTCTCCGCGCCGTCCTTGATCTGGCGCGTCTTCAGCCATTTCACCCCGTTGTCGATCGCCTGGTTGATCTTCGGCGGCAGGTCGGCAGGCATCCCTTGCGCGTGGGCCGTGGAGCGCACGAGGAGCAGGGAAGCGAACAGGGCGGCGATGGCGGTGGTGGAGAAGCGGCGCATGGGATTCCCCTCTTTTGGAAACGTGGGAGGAATGTAGCAAGTCGGGGCAATGTCGAGAAGCGGTGCACGGTCAGGCCGTGGGCGGGGGGGCGTCCAGGGCCGACTGAAAGAAGGCGATCCGGTCGGCTTCGCCCAGCCGGCGGGCGATTCCCAGGGCGTTCTCGGCCGTATGCCGGATGAGCCTGGCCTCCCCTGCCTCGGTCGCGAGTTGGTACGCCTCCGTGTGGGCCCGCATGGACTCGTCGAGCCGGTCCAGCCCGGCGAGCGCCAGGCCCACCCCGTCACGGCATTTCGCGAGCTCATACTTGCTCTGGAGCTTGGCCACGTGGATCTCAGCCTCCCTCCAGGTGGCCAGCGCGTCGGCGTGCCGCGAAAGTCCATGCTGGGCAAGCGCGATGACGGTCATGCACCCGGCCAGGGCGGACAGGTGCCTCATTTCGCGCGCGATTGCGAGACCCCTGCGGCCGGCCTCCAGGGCCTCCTCGAACCGCTTCATCTCGAGCAGCGTGCTGCCGATCCCATGGAGACTGACGATGGTCCCCGATCGCTCCGAAGTCGGCTCAAAGATCGCGAGCGCATCGCGATGGGCCTGAAGGGACTCCTCGGGGCGACCGGCCGCGAGGAGGGTTGTGCCAAGGTAGTTCAGGGTGTTCGCGAGGCCGGTGCGCTCGCCGATCTCCTTCTGGATCGCCATCGCCTCCTCGAGGCAGGCCATGGCCTTGGGGAGATTCCCGAGGGTCTCGTAGGTTCTCCCGAGGTTGGCGAGCGTCGAGGCGACTCCGCCGCGGTTGCCGATTTCACGGCGAATGCGAAGCGCTTCCTCGTACACGGGCACGGCCTCCCTGTCGCGGTCGTGATGGACGTACGCCAGGGCGATGTTATTCAGGCAGGCGGCGGCTCCTGCGGCGTCACCGAGGGAGCGCCGGAGCTGGAGAGACTCCTCGAACGAGGCGATCCCGGGTCCGACTTCCCCGATGGTGGCCTGGAGAATTCCGTAGTTCACGAGCGTCCCTGCGAGCCCTTCGAGCTCGCCGATCTCGCGCTGGATCGCGAGAGCCTCGAGGGTGGCGACTTTCGCTTCGGAGTAGTCTCCCAGCCGGAAGGCGCCGTTGCCGATATTGGCCAGGTACTTGGCGAGGCGGGGCTTGTCGCCGATTTCGCGGCTCAGGGCGACGGCGTCGCGGTAACTCTGCACTGCGGCTCGACCCTGTCCCTGGCGGAGCTGGACGTTGGCCATGTTGTTGAGGGAGCTGGCGACGCCGGCGCGGTCGCCGGCCCGCGTCCGCTGCTCGAGGCATTCCTGGTGGGCGGCGAGCGAGGCGGCGAAGTTCCCGAGCCCCTCCTGGATGGAACCCACCCGGTTGAGAGCGCCCCCGACGAGCCACTGGTCGCCGGAAGCGCGGGCGTCGGCGAGCGCCGCGAGGGCGTCCTCGAGCGCTTCGGTGGTGCGTCCCGCGAGTTCGTCGAGGTCGGCGAGGTCGAGGCGCGCCCGGATGCGGGCCGAGGGCGAGGTTCCTTCGAGCGCGAGGCAGACCTGAAGCGCCGCCCGCGACTCTGCCATCCGGCCCAGGGAGCGGAGGGCGTGGGCCCGGGAGAGTTGGGCCTCGGCGGTGGCCTGGGGCCCCGAGTCCAGGGCCGCGGCGCGCTCCGCGGCCGCCAGCGAACCGGGGAGGTCGCCGAGGACGTGAAGGGCTTCCGACTCGACGATGCCGAGACCGGAGGCGATGGCGGGCGGGGCCTCGCCGGCGGCCCTGGTTTCCTCGAGGGCTTCCTTGAACCGGGCGACCCGGGCGAGGGCGCGGGCCGCGGCGAGGCGGGCCTCGGCGCCGCCGCCCAGGCGGGAGGCGTCGCGGGCGCCGGAGAGCGCCTCGACGTACGACGCGTCGGCGAACGCTTCTGCCGAGCACTGGAGCCAGAGTCGCGCGGCGGCGGCGGCTTCGCCCGCGGCCTCGCGGTGGGAAGCGGCGAGCGCGCGGACGCGGCGGCCGGCCTTCTCCGCGAGGGCCTCGAGCCGGTCGCCGGCGAGGGCGTGGAGGCGCCGGCGGTCCTTGCGGGTCAGGAGCGAGTAGGCGGCGTCGCGCAGGAGGGCGTGCTTGAAGGTCCACTGCGGGTCGTCGGGCAGCATCGAGTCGCCCTGCGGGTAGACCATGGAGCGGCGGCGGGCGGACTCGAGCGCCGGGCCGGCGTCGGCGCCGGCGAGGTGTCCCGTGAGGTGGAGCCAGAACACGCGGCCGATCGCGCCCGCCGCCTTGAGGACGCCACGATCCGGCGCGGGAAGCGCGTCGAGCCGCGCGACGAGGAGCCCCTGGATGCCGTCGGGGAGGCGCGAAGGGGCGACGTCGAGCCGGACGGGGCGGCCGGAAGCGAGCTTCTCTTCGCTGAGGAACCGGACGAGCTCTTCGAGGTAGTACGGGTTGCCGCCGGACTTCTCGGCGAGAAACGTCGCGAGTTCGGGAGTGACGGCGGCGTGGAAGGCGTTCTCGGCGAGCCGGAGCGCGGCCTCGCTTCCGAGGTCGCCCAGCGCCACGCTCTCGAAACCGGCCGGGCGTCGTCCTTCCGGCCGCGATGTCGCGAGGATGGCGACGGGCGCGCCGCGGAGGTCGGCCGCGAGGGTCTCGAGCAGCGCGAGCGTCCCGTCGTCGGCCCAGTGCAGGTCCTCGACGCACAGGAGCAGCGGTCCGCCGGCCGCCCGCGCGCGGAACCAGTCGGCCCACGCGGCCCGCGTCTCCGCCTCGAAGCGCGCCGGCTCCATGTCCTTCACGCGCGTCCCGGGAATCGAGTACCCGAGTGAAAGCGCCACCAGGTGCGCGGCATTTTCGCGCCGCACCGGGTCCGGCACCGCGCGCTCGAGGCCGGTCTCCACCCAGCGCGCGAGCCGCGCCGCGTCCCCCGGCGCGAAGCCGGAGACGCCCGCCTCGATGCGCAACATTTCGCCGAACGCGAACCGCGGCAGCTTGATGTCCTGAAGCGACCGCCCGACGAGGACCCGGGCGTCCGGCTGCCGGGCGCGCAGCTGGTTGCGGAATTCGGCGAGCAGCCGCGACTTCCCGATTCCCGCGTCGCCGGTCACGACCGCGTACGCTCCGTGCCATCCGGCAACCAGCGCGTGCAGCCGCTCGAGGTCCGCTTCGCGCCCCACGAGCGGGGCGCCGCGATCCGGAACGAGCCGGATCTCGGTCCGACCGGCGAGTTCGCCCTCGACGAGGAAGGCCTCGACCTCCTGTTCGCGCCCCTTGAGCCGGAGCGGCGGAAGCGCGCGGAACCTCAGCACGCCGTGCGCCAGCCGCTCGACCGGCCGCCCCGCGATGACCGTGCCTTCCTCGGCCGAGGCCATCAGCCGCTGCGCCACGTTCACCGGGTCGCCCATCGCCGTCGGCCGATCGCCCGCGACGCTCCCGAACAGCACTTCGCCCCGGTTGATCCCGCCGCGCATCCCGAGCCGGAGCCCCCGGTCCTCCGCGAAGCGCTCGACGGCTTCTCCCATCGCGAGCGAAGCCCGCGCCGCCCGAGCCGGGTCGTCCTCGTGCGCGATCGGCGCGCCCCAGAGCGCCATCACGACGTCGCCGATGAACTTGTCCACGACCCCGCCGGACCGCTCGATGATCTCCCGCAGTCGACCGAACAGCTCGTCGGCGACGGTCGCGCGCTCGCCCTCCGGCAGGTCGGCCAGCCCGACCGCCTGCGCGAACAGGATCACGATCGTGCGGCGTTCCTCGGGCGCATCCATGCCCTCAGGATAACCGCAGTTCTCAGGAGCGGACGAGGTCCGGCGCCTGGATCCACCCCTCCTGCGCAATCGCCTCGCGGTCCTCCGCCGTGCTCTCCGGCTCGTACTCCGCCAGCGACTCCGGGACCAGGTTCCTCGGAACCACCTCCGGCGCCGGCGTCGTCCCCGGGTCGATCGGCGGGAGGAGAGGGAAGCGGCCCTTCGTGATCCCCGTGACGGCAAGGTCGTACCAGAGCGCGTTCAGCGCGCAGACCGACGCGTCGAGCGCGTCCTTGTCGTCCCCGCGATGCGACTCCGGGATGCACGAGCTCGTGAAATTGATCCACTTCTCCGACCACCACACCGCCGGCACCACTTCGATCGCCGCGATGCGCGTCACTCCCGGCACGTCCGGCCGGAACGGCGGCGCGGCCATCTTCGGGTTCTCGCGGATGAACTCCGCCAGCGCCGCGCGCACCTTCGTCATGTTGTTCGTGAGCCGGTCGAGGCACGGCGACTGGAGCTTCACGTCGAAGCGCTTCGCCACGAGCCGGTCCGTGACGCGGTAGGCGAGGCGCCAGTCGGAGACCTTGTCGGAGGCGTATTCGGGCTCGGGGACCTTGGCGATGTCGGACTGGATGGAGCGGATGAACCGAGCGGGCATCCCGAACGGCGCGTCGATCGCGACGACGACGCGGTCGAAGCGATCGAGGGTGAGCTGGGGGTCGAGAAGGCGGATGAAGCGCTCGAGGGACCAGCGCTGGCCCTCGAGTTCTTTCCAGAGCGAGACGGTCTTCCCGGGGATGCGGCGGAGCATGGCGCCGGAGTGGCCGAAGACGTACCCGGCGAGACCGTCGGTCTTGCCGAGCCACCCGCCGACGTCCCAGCCGATGTAGAGGCGGCGTCCGACGCGGGTGCCTGTCTCGCGGTCGATCATGCGTGTCCCTCTCCTGGTTCCCCGGGCGGATCTTACCGTTTCGGGGGGCGGTGCTACCATTTGCGCGCCATGGAACCTCCCGCCGACACGAACGCGCTTCTCGCCCGCATCGAGGCGGCAGAACGTGTCATGAGCCTGCCGCAGCGATAGCATGGCGTCTCCCCGCCACGGGAAAACGCGCCGATGACCGAAGACGAGTCCGCCATCCGCGAAGTGATCGCCTCCTGGGCGCGCGCCGCCGAGGCCTCCGACTACGAGGCCGTCTTTTCGCTGATCGCCGAGGACGGCGTCCTGCTCATCGCCGGCCTTCCGCCGTTCCGCAGCCGCAAGGAGTACGCGGCCTTCGTGCTGGGCGCCGTGAAACCCGGCCGGAAATTCAAGGCGACCTTCGACATCCGCGAGATCGCCGTCTTCGGCGACTGGGCCCACGTCTGGACCCGCGAGAAGTCCGAAGTCATCCGCGAGCCCGGCGCGCCCGTCCTCCGCGCTTCCGGCGACTCGCTCAACATCCTGCGCCGTCTCCCCGGCGGCGGCTGGTGCATCGCGCTGGCCGCCAACATGATGGCGATGGAGGTCTGATGTCTCCCGACGAAAAGGCCCTTCGCGACATGATCGCCGCGTGGATCCGCGCTTCCGACGCGGACGATTTCGAAGCGCTGTCGGCGATGGTGGCGCCGGACGCGGTGTTCCTGGCGCCGGCCCGTGCGCCGGTGGAGGGGAGGGAAGCGTGGGCGGTCTCGCGGGACCGGGCGATGCCGGGAGTGGAAACGCGGTGCGAGGTCCAGCAGGTCGAGGTGTACGGCGATGCGGGGCACGCGTGGTTCTCGGTGAAGATCCGGGTGCCGGCGTCGGAGGGGGTGCCGGAGGTGAGGGTGGAGGGGCATAATTTGTCGCTGTACCGGCGCGGGGGGGACGGGAGGTGGGTGCTCGCGCGCGAGGCGAGGATGTTGGCGCCGGGGCGGTAGGGACGACGTCGAAGGTCGAAAGTCGAAGGAACGGCGTTGAGGGTTGAGAGTTGAGGCACGGAACCCTCGCTCTCGCGCGGTAAAGTACCTCCACTCCCAAACCCACGAGGTTTCACGGTGCGCTTCCAATCTCGCCCGCTCGCCTGCCTGTTCGTGCTCGCCCTCTCGCTCGCCGTCCGCGCCGACGACGAGGTCAACCTCACGGACACTTGCCTCGACCTCGCCGTCGTGCAGGAGCCCGACGTCGATGTCGCGAAGATGAAAGCCGCACTCGCGGAGCTGGAAGCGAAAGCGAAGAAGCGCCTTGAGGGCGTTACGGAGCCGCGAGAAGTCGTGAAGGGGCTGTACGAAGTCCTGCTGCTCGACCGCAAGGTGAACTACATCTCCAACAAGTACTGGCGCGACTCGACGCTCGCCGCGTCCGTCCTGCGCGGAAAGGGGAACTGCCTCGCGACGTCGACCCTCTACGCCGTGATCGGCCAGCGGCTCGGCCTCCCGATCCACGCCGTCACCGTCCCGGGCCACGCCTTCGCCCGCTTCGACGACGGCAAGACGCGCATCAACATCGAGACGACCAACAAGGGCGTCGAACATCCGGACGCGTTCTATCGCTCGATGGGCGAATGGGGCGAAGAGGACGCCGCCGTCGTCGGCCACGGAAAGACGCTGACCTCGCGCGAATTCGCGGCGCTTCTGCATTCATACGCCGGGCGCCATCTCGTCTCGCTCGAGCAGCACGCGGAAGCGCTCAAGCAGGTGGACGAGGCGATCCGGCTCTGGCCCGCCAACGAGTCGTACGAGCTGGAGCGGCTCGGGTACCTGTACGACGGGCTGAAGAAACGCGACGAAGCGCTGAAGGGCTACGAGCGGCTCGCGAACAAGGGGAAGAGCCCCGAGATCCGGACGCGGGCGATCCTCGGGCTCGTCGGCGACCTGCAGGCGAATGACCGGCACGACGAGGCGCTCGACCTGCTTCGCCGCGCCTTCCACGACGCGCCGAAGTCCGTCGTTCCCTCGGTCCTCACCGAAATGGCCAGCTCCTACCGGACGCTGCGCCGCTTCAGCGAGGCCCTCCTCTCCCAGGACCTCGCGCTCGCGGCGACGTTCCAGCCCGAGGCCGACGACTACACGCTCCTGGCGATCTACTACAAGAACGCGAACCTCCTCGAGGACGCGATCCGGTGCCTGAAGCACTCCGTCGAGCGCAACCCGGAGGACTGGAACACGCGGCTGATCCTGGCGGGGTACCTGATCCGGGCGAAGCACGACGACGAAGGCTGGAAGATGTTCAAGACCGTGGAAAAGCCGCCTGTCGACGAGCAGTTCTACGAGACGAACATGGCGTGGTTCTACGGGTCGGTGGGAAAGAAGAAGGAGTTCCTCGAGCATCTCGGGAAGGCGCTCGATCTTGCGACGGAGCCCTCGATCCTGAACTACATCAAGACCGAGGTGGACTTCGACAAGTTCCGCGAGGACGCGGATTTCAAGGGGCTGGTGGAGAAGCATCGGAAGCGCCTGGTGAAGTAGGGGGCGGAGGCAGGCGCGATTCGATGTCCTCAATCGAAGGAAGCGAACTCTCGAGTTCCGGCGGGAGCGAGTCCACGAGGTGCGACTGCCATTCCGCAACGCCGATCGGTTTGAGGAGGTCGCGCAGCGCGTACTCGACCAGGGTGCGGGTCTTCTGCCGCACCAGAACGATCCCGATGGTGGGCGCATCTGCCAATCCCGTCGCTTCCTATTCGAACGCGGCGACCCCAGCGCCAGCGCAGGCCTCGCGCATGCTGGCCATCCTTGTAGCGAGCTTCGCGCTGTCGCCGATCGACCTGAGAAATGCCGTCCCTTCGTGCCATGCCGTGCGCGCTTCATCCAACCGGCGCAGGGAGAGAAGCACGAAGGACATGTCGCACAAGTTGAGTCCCAGGTACCGCCGGTTTCCCAGGGCGCGGTGAATCGCCAGCGACTGCTGGAGGCACTGCTCGGCCTGGGGCAATCGGCCTTCCCGGAGGAGCATCTTGGCCAGATTGCCGAGCGCGATTCCCTCGGAAAGCCGGGCGCCGAGTTCGCGATGGATCGCGAGGGCCCGGGAGAAGCACTCCTCCGCCCGCGAAATCCGCCCGGTGCGTGCGAGGACGCCGGCGAAATTGGCCAGCGCGGTTCCCTCGGCGTGTCGCGCGCCGGTTTCGCGGTGGATGGCCAGCGCCCTCTCGAAGAACTGCTCGGCCAGGTCGTTTCGTTCCGACTCGCTGTACAGGCTCGCCAGGTTGGCCAGCGCTTCGCCCTCGCCGCGCCGGTCGCCGATCGCACGGCAGATCTCAAGCGCCAGCCCCTGGCCTTTCTCGGCCTCCCGGCTCCTGCCCGTCTCGTAGTGCAGGATCGCCAGGTTTCCCACGGCGATGGCCTCGGACCGACGGTCGCCGCGCCGGCGGCGGTTGGCCAGCGTGTCCTCATACACCTGCTCGGCCTCCTTGACCCGGCCCGTTTCCTTGTAGATGTTCGCCAGGTTCCCCAGAACCGAGTCCTCCGAGGCCCGGTCGCCGGACTTGCGAAGGATCGCCAGCGCCTCCCCCTGGACGCGCTCGGCTTCCATCAGGCGTCCTGACACCTTGAAGAGGCTTGCCAGGTTCGAGAGCGTCGTTCCCTCGGCGACGGCGTTTCCGGACTCGCGATGAAGCGCCAGCGCGTCTCCGTACTCGGCTTCGGCCTCGCGGGTCCGCCCGGTCTCCCAGTGCAGGCGGGCCAGGGCTGAGAGCACGACTCCCTCGGCGCGCCGGTCGCCGGCGGCGCGCACGAGCGAGAGCGCTTCGTGGAGCATGGGCTCCGCCGTCCCCGGACGGCCCCCGGCGGCGGCGGCCCGCGCGGCGCCCCGAAGCGATTCCGCCCTCTCGATCCCCTCCGAGAGATCGGCGTGCTCGCGCCACAGGCGCTCCGCCGCCGCGCCGCGGTATTGCCGTTCCGCCAGGGCGCCCGCCCGGCGCAGGTAGAGCTTCCGGGCCGCGCGCATGCACTCTCCTGCGGCCATGGCGGCATGATGCGCAAGTTCCTCGGCAAAGGCGTCCGTCGAGTGCGGCTGGAGCGAAGCGTGGTCCGCGGGCGGAGCCGGAGCGCGGCCGCCGCAGAGATCCTCGATCAGCGCGAACGCCAGCGCATGAAGCCGCGCACGGTCGCCCGGAAGCTGGAGCTGATAAGCCGCATCCTGGAGCAGTCCGTGGCGGAATACGTATGCGGTTTCAGCGTTCATCTCGAGTCTTCAGCTTGCCTGCCCTGCCGTTCGTCCGTCACTCAATACTCACACCTCAACACTCAAACCTCGCCGGCTCCACTCCCGCCGCCGCTACACCCCCATCTGAACCCAGCTTCCCCACAGGCTCCCCGGCACGCCCGCCGCGACCGCCCGCCGCTGCGCCTCCCCGGCCGAGAGCCCTTCCGCGTAATACGCCTCCATGAACTCGCCGATCGCGGCGTGGTCCTCGAGGGGCCAGAGGGTGGCGAGGACGGAAGCGGCGCCGGCGCGGAGGAAGGCGCGGGGGAGCCCGAACATTTCCTCGGCGCGGGACCAGTCGCCGCGGCCGGAGTCGCAGGCGGAGAGGACGGCGGAGCGGGTGCGGGAGAGGTCGACGGAGAGGAGGTCGCTGGCGGTGAGGCGTTCGTTGCGGGCGAGCTCGAGGTAGGAGAGGTCGGCGCGGTCGGGGCGCCAGACGGCGTGGGTGGCGAAGTGGAGGATGTCGTGCCGGGGGGCGAGGCGGAGGACGGTTTCGCGGGAAGCGTCCTTTTCGCCGAGCACGGTGAGGCGGCGGCCGAACGCGCGGCGCAGGGCGGCCTCCTCGCCGGCGGCGTGCGGGAGGGAGCCCGTGGGGTCGTTGACGAAGAGGCAGCGAGCGCGCGCCGCGTCGAACGCGCGTTTTCGGGACGCCATCGTCGCGTAGACGCTCGCCGAGGGGGCCGTCACGACGGCGACGGACTCCGCGAGCGGCCGGCCGCGCAGCCGCAGCGCCGCGAACGGCACGAGGTGAAGTTCCTGGTCGGGGACGACGACGAGCCGCGTCACGCCGTCGAGCGGGAGCGCCCCGAGCAGCGCTTCGCCGAGCATGCCGAAGTGCCAGTCGGCGAAGGCCGAGCCGCCGCGGCGTTCCTCGCGGCGGGCGAGGTCGAGGGCGACGGGGAGGTCCCGGGCGGCCTCGAGGACGCCGTCGGCGGGGAGGCGGACGGTGCGGAAGCGGTTGCGCGTGAAGACGAAGGCGAGGAAGGCGCCGTCGAGCGCCTGGTACTGGACGAGGGCTTCGCCGTCGGCGAGCGCGCGGCGGACGGCGGCGGCGTCGAGCGGCTCGCACGGCTGGACGCGTGCCTGCGCGAGGCGTTCCTTCTCGTAGCGGCGAAGGGCGAGGCGCTCGTCGTCCTCGAGTTTCTGGAGCGCGGCCTTGTCGCCGCCCGGCTTGTGGGCGCGCTCGATGTCGGCGCGCAGCGCCTCGAACCGCGCGCGCTCCGACGGCATCAGGTGCGTCAGGTCGCGCGGCCGCGGCGCCGCGACGAAATCCAGGAACGCCCGCGCCCGGGCCGCCTCCGCCGCGCGGAACGCCGCCGGCCAGCGCCCCGCGCCGGCCTCGAGCTCCACGAGCATCTCGTACACGCCGTGCGCCTTCCCCGCGAACGCCGCCCGCCCTTCGTCCGAGTCGCGCCGCCCCCGCGCTTCCTCGATCACCCGCTCGCCGCGCCGCAGCTCGGCCCGCGCCTGCGCCGGCTTTCCCAGCGCCAGCCACGCCCTCGCCCGGTACGCGAACGCCCGCGGCCGGTTTCCCGGGGAGATCGCGAGCACGCCTCGGAAATCCTTGGCCTCGAGAAGCGCCCACGCGCGGTTGACCGGGTCCTTGAGGAGGGGAAGGGCCTCCTTCGGGCGGCCTTCGCGGATCAGCGCGATGCCGATCGTCTGGCGCGCCGTGTCGCCGACCTTGTCGTCCCGCGTCGCCGCCAGCGCCTTCCGCGCCCAGCGGCGCGCTTCACGGTTGCTCCCGAGGTAGCTGTGCGTGACGCCGCGCGTGTTCCAGACCTTGGCGCGCGCGAGGCCGTCCGTCGCGGCCGCCTCGGCCTCGTCGCACAGCCGCAGCGCCGCGTCGTGCTCGCCGAGCATCGCCGAGCAGATCGCAAGCCCGCGGAGCGCTTCCCAGAGCTGCGGATCGCCGCCGAGGCTGAGGAAGATCTGGCGGGCGTTGTGAAAGAGGGTGGAGCCGGTCTCGGGGTCGCGGTTGGGAATGGCGGCCTTCCAGCCGGCGAGGAGCCAGCGTCGGCCGATGTCGCGGAGGACGGCGGGGTCGCGTCCGGAGAGGTCGCGGGCGGCGTAGAAGGCGCGCTGGGCGGCGAGGACGTCGCCGGAGTCGAGGTGAGAAGCGGCCTGGGCGAGGGCGGCGTGGACCGCCGGGGTCATCGGCGGGCCGCGGGGAGCCAGGCCAGGGCGCGTCTGCGGACGCGGTCGCGGTCGAGCCGTGGGGCGCCGCGGGTGACGACGTCGTCGAGGCCGATCGGGGAGTGTGGAAGGGCCTTGAGGGAGGCTAGCGGCAGGTCGAGGACGCGCGCGAGGCGTTTGAGGAGGGGGGCGCCGGGGTGGAGGTCATCGGCGAGGAGGCGGCGGAAATCGGCGGGGGAGAGGGCGAGGGCCTTGCGGGCGGCCTCGAAGTCGGCGGCGGATTTCAGCCGTGCCTGCACGAACGCGCCGAGGGTGGTGAACGCGGCCTCGAGCGGGGCGACGCCGAACGCGGCGCGGACGAGGGCGAGGGTGCGGCGGGAGCTGGCGAGGAGCGGGTCGGCGGAAGCGGCGTCTTCGCCGATGGCGAGGACCTGCGCGCGGACGCGGCTGCGGCCGCGGAGGGTGGCCTGTTCGTAGAGGTCGTGGGCGGCGGAGAGGAGGAGGGCGCGCGTTTTTGCGACGTCGAGCCCGACTTTCTGCGCGGCGGAAGCGAGGTCGCCCATGAGCCACGCGCGGTACGCCTCGCGCGCCGTCGGGTCCTTGATCCGGTCCGGGTTGAGCCGTTCAGACATGGCGGGCCCCAGTTCCTGCAGGAGCTCCTGCGCCCGCGGGCCGCCGAGCCGCTCCCATTCGGCGAAGAAGGACTTGGTGACGCGCTCCTTGACCTTGCGAAGCGCCGCGGGCGACCGGCCGGGGTAGAGGTCCTGGAGCTGTTCGTGGGAGTAGTCGAGGACGACGGCCCAGAGGAACGCCTTGCGCTCGGTTTCCTTCATGGCGGCGAGCGCGTTGTGGGCGATGTCGTTGACCTCGAGGAGAGTGAGGTGGGCGAGGGATCCCGGCGGGACGACCGCCGCCGCGCGCTCGTAGCGGATTTCCCCGTCCTCGTTCGGCTCGAGGCTCGCGACGAACTTCCCCTTGCGGCGTCCTCCCGAGTACATCTCGTTCAGGAAGCAGCGCATGAGGAACGTCTTGAACGCCGCGCCGCCGTTGCGTTTGTAGCCCAGGATCGCCTGGCCGAGCACATCGCCGACCAGATCCTCGACCGAGCCGCGCCGGGCGTTCGATGCCAGCCCGCCGCCGAGGCCGACCTTGCGCCACGCCATGCCGGCCAGCATCCGCCCGTGGCGCTTGTGCAGCTCGTCGAACGCCTCCGTCTGGCGGACGTGTTTCGGCGTCCGCACGACCTCGACGAGGTCCTCGTCCGGGCATTGAGAGAGGGGAGTGGGTGTCATCGCGGAGAGCCGGGGAAGGCACGAGCGTAGCCGCGTGGCGGGACGGTTTCAAGCAGACGGGGGGGCGGGTCGGGCTCATGGCGCTGGCACTCCTGGCGGACGAGGGGGTGTACGCCTGCTCGGAAGCGGTGTGACAGGAAATCCGGAATTTTGAAGGGGTGCATGTCCGTAATGGCCCGCTGCCATGGCGCGCCGGCGCATCTTTTCCTGTCCTTTTTTATCCGCGCCAGGCTCGGGTGAAAGGCGATTTCAACCCCCCTCCCTCCGTCACACCCCGCCCCCCTCCGCATATAGACATTCACCCACAACGGAGGCACCGCTCATGGCCACGCCGATCGAACGTCTCGAAACCCTCGCCCTCCCCCTCGTCGCCCGCGGCGCGGGCACGTACCCCCTCCCCGGCTGCGACGGCGTCCAGGAAGCCGTCGTCGCCTTCCCCCCCGACAACCCCGGCGCCGTCACCGTCACCTTCCGCGCCGACGGCAAGCCCGTCGGCGAAGTCCGCTTCGACCTCGCCCTCCCCGCGCCTGCCCCGGCCCACGCGCCGAGTCCCAAGGAACCCACCCGCGCCGAACGCGCCGAAGCGGCGCTTCCCGCCCTCCGCCAGGCCGTTGCGGAGCGCCCGGAGGACGGCGCGGCGTGGCACGAGCTGGGAAGCGCTCTCATGGCGGCGCGGAAGCTGGAGGGGGCGGTCGAGGCGCTCGAGAAGGCGGTGCAGCTCGAGCCGGGGTCGCTCTGCGCGCAGTTCGACCTCGGCGTCGCCCACGGCGAGCTCGGCCGCCACCGCGACGCGGAGAAGTGGTTCGGGGGGATCGTCGAGCTCGACCCGAAGCTCCAGCAGGCGCACTCGCACGTCGGCGTCGTGTCGATCCAGAACCTCGCGATCTCCCGCGCCCGGCAGGGGCGGCCGCTGGAAGCGCTCCAGACGCTGAAGGCCGCGGCGCCGCTCGCCTGGAAGATCCTCGTCGAGCTCGGCGAGTACGCGATGGACGCCGGCCGGCACGCCGAGGCGATCGACTACTTCTTCGCCGCCATGGCGCTCAACCCGGACGACGGCGATCTCCTGCACGGCCTCGGGCGGTCCCTCCTGCGCCTCGGCCGCAACGGCGACGCCGAGGTGTACCTCCAGTCCGCGATCCGGCACGGCCGCGACGACGTCCACGCCGCCTACGACCTCGGCCTCGCGCTGGCGCGGCAGGGGAAGCGCAGCGAGGCGCGCCACGCCTTCCGCGCGGCGCTGAAGGCCGACGCGAAGCACGCCTGGTCCTGGTACGACCTCGGCTGCCTCGACGCGCTGGAGGGGAAGCGGGACCAGGCGTTCCGCAAGCTGACGCGCGCGGCGAAGCTGGGGCTGAATAACGTGGCCCACGCGGAGGTGGACGGAGACCTCGCGGCGCTGAGGAAGGATCGCCGCTGGGCGAAGCTGGTGGAGGAGATGCGGAGGAGGGAGACGGCGTAGAGGAACGGCCTACGCGGATAAAGCCGGATGACGCGGAAAAGGCCGCGGATAACGGCGCCTTTATCCGCGGCCGTTCCCGCGAAATCCGCCTTTATCCGCGTATTCCTTTCCCTTCCTTACCCAGTCCTTCCCCCAAGGCCCCCCCCATGCCCCCCACCCCCAACCCCGACGACCATGCCCTCCCGCCCATCCACCGCAAGTCGCTCATCCGCCTCGCGCTGATTCCCGGCCGGGATCTCGGGAAAATCGACACGCGAGCGCTCTTCGAGCACCTCCAGGCCGTGCGCGCGGCGCACCGCCGCCGCTACCTCGCCGAGCAAGCCGCGGCGAGGCGCAAGAAGCCCCGCTGATTCCCCCCGGCGCCGGTCACAAAGCAGAGCGGCGCGCGTACGCACAACCGTGTGAGCCCTTCCTCAATCTCTTTTGGAGACATCCCATGCGACCTTCTTCCGAAAACCTCACCATCAAGCAGGCCCGGCGCGCCGTCGGCTCCGAGGTCACGATCCACCGCGTCGACGGCGGCTTCATCGTCGAATGGTCCGAGGCCGAGATCATCCCCGAGGACCGGCGCGAAGAGGGCGGGCGCCACTACGAAGTCCTGAGCAAGCGCGCCGTGCGCGAGAAGATCGAGCACGCGATGGAGCTCGTGAAGGAGCTGCTCGTGGCGGACCGGGTGACGGGGAACAGGTGGGGGTAGCGCAGTCCCGCCGGGATTCGGGCGTCCTCCCGCGGACGATCACCTGAGGGCTAGCCCTTTCGTCGCGCCCCAAACCCCTTCGGCGCAAGGAGCGACTCGTCCTCGCGATCCTGGATTGGCCCGCCGCCGGTTTTCGCGTACAGGTCCGCCAGCGACGTCTCGTCCTCCAGCTTCCCCGCGTCCGCCCCCTTCGCCTTCAGCCACGCCGTCGCCGCTTCGCGCGAAAAGAGCGGGAAGCGGATGTGGGCGACGCAGCGGCCGGGGCGCAGGAACGCCGGGTCCACGTGCTCGACGTCCTCGTTGAGCGTCACGAGGAACAGGTCCTCGCGCCCCTGGCCGATCAGCCCGTCGGTCATGTTCAGGAGCCGCCCCAGCACGTCGGAGCCCGAGCGCGGGTCGCGCGCCAGGAGCGCAGCGGAGTCCTCCAGCACGAACAGCCGCCGCCGCGGCGGCGCCTTGCCGCCGGCGCCGATCGCCCCCGCGAACTCGGCAGGGAGGTCCGGGTCCGCCAGCGCCTCGTCCCTCGAGTCGCTCGCCAGGTCGAAGTAGTACTCCGGGTTCTTCGCGAACGTCGCCGGGTCCGCGAGGACGGTGGGAATGAAGCGTTCCCGCCAGGCGCGCATCGCGGCGCGGAGGGCGAACGTCTTGCCGGTCCCCGTGGGGCCGTGCCAGATCACCAGCTGCCCGTGCCGGCCGAGTTCGGGAAGGGCGAGCAGCGACTCGACCGCCGCGCGCGTCGCGTCGGGGTAGTTCCCGCGGATCGCGCTCCACGCCGGGCACCGCACGAACTGCGACACCCGCTGCGTCGCATGCCGCCCCGACACGCAGAACTCCACCCACACCCCGTCGTCCCTCTCCGCCTCCTCCCGCGGCGCCCGCGCCTCCAGCGCCTTCACCACCTCCGCCAGCACCCCCTCCGCCCCCAGCTCCGCGTCCATCGCCTCCACCTGCGTCCGCCCCCGCACCGCGTCGATCCCCACCACCTGCCCCCCGCGCTTCAGGATCACCAGCCACCGCGGATGGTCGTTCGCGACCTTCACCACCTCAAACCCCGGCAGCAGCGCCACGATCTCCGACCACTTCGCCGAAGGATCCAGCCCGACATCGGCGTGGGCGGAAGAGCGCGGGACGAAGTCGGCGAGCAGGGAGGTGTACGCGCGGTTCCGGAGGAGTTCGTGCCAGCGCTCGGCGGTCAGGGTGAGGCGGTCGGGGGTGGGCATGGGGGGATTGTGGCATGGGCGAGCGATCCGGCGAATGTTCGCAGACGACGACGGGCCGCCAGTCCGGCTCGCGGCCGTGGTGCGTGCAAGTACCGCCCACAGTAAGACCTGCGGGCCGCGCCGATTGAGGCCGATCGTCTCGTGCCCCGGCAAGTGATTCTGACTGTTCTGCTGACGCCACGCCTATGGCCGAAGGCTCCCATGTGATGCTCGCCACTCCGCGCGGCGCGGGAGCCGATAGAGTAAGATTCCTCCACCCTGTTGCAGAATTGAGGTGCGCGTGCCGATCCGGTACATGGGGACCAAACGGCAGCTCGCGGGATCCGTGCGGGAGATCATCGACGGGCTCGAACCCGACGGACAGGTTGTTGACCTCTTCGCCGGCATGGGCAGCGTGGCGGCGGCACTCGCGCCGCGATGGCCAGTCACGACGAATGACGCCCTCTCTTTTACGGGCGCATTCAGCCGCGCCCGGTTCAAGAGGCGCGCCAGGGTCGATGTCCAAGCCGTCTTGAAGAGGATTCGCGGTTCCTACAAGACCGCGAGAGCGGCGATGTGGAGCCGATATGAGCGCAGACTTCGCAGTGAAGCGCTCTCGCTCCAGACGGATGACAAGCTACGCCGATACATCAGCGGTGCTACTCACGTAGGGAATTCGCCAGCCTGTGAAAGGTTGGCGCTCGCCGCGAGCAAGGCCAAAGGCCTCGATCGTTACCAGCTAGTCAGCTTGTACTTTTCCGGTGGCTACTTCAGCCTTAAGCAGGCAACCCAACTCGATGCACTTCGTTGCGCGATCGACCGATCGACTCGCGCAGAGGAGCGTGACCGCGCACTGGCCGCCTGGATCTGGGCAGCGAGCATCGTTGTGAATGCACCCGGCCACACCGCGCAGTTCTTGAAGGCGAATGATGCGTCTTCGGCTGCCCGTGTGCGATATGCATGGGCGCGTGACGTCTGGAGCCTCTTTCGGCGGACCTTCGCGGACCTACGGCCCCACGGGACCACAGCGTGGCGCGGCAAGAACCGGGTGGAGGTTGGAGATGCTCTTGAATTCCTGGCTTCCGACAGAGCCAACGATCTATCGGTTGTTTACGCCGACCCGCCCTACACCAAGGATCAGTACTCTCGTTACTACCACGTGTACGAAACAATGTACGCCTACGACTTCCCTGATTCCAAGGGTGAGGGGCGGTACCGCTCGGACAGGTTCGTCACTGACTTTTCGCTCGCCACGGGCGTCTCCACCGCGTTTCGCTCGCTTGCGGAAGGCGTGGCTGCGCGGGACGCAACCCTGGTTCTGTCATACCCGAGTAACGGGTTGCTTCAACAGACCGGCGGCGACGTGAAGAAACTGCTCCGCAGCGTTTTTCGCAGCGTTAAGGTCACATCGTTCGAGGCCAAGCACTCCACGATGGGTGGAGCGCAAGGCGGCAACGTGAAAGCGGCAACGGAGAACCTGTATGTCTGCAGCTAGAAAGACGAAGACGCCTTTCCACAAGGTCAAGGATCTCAAGATTTCCAAAATTCGAGCCAACGAGGAGAACCCCAGGCTCGAATTCCCGCAGAACGAGCTGGATCAGCTCTCCGAGTCCCTCGAGCGAAAGGGAATCCTAGTTCCGGTCGTGGTATTCGAGGATCCGAAGCGGCGGGGGTCATACGTTTTGACCGACGGTGAGCGGCGCTACCGTTGTGCGAAGCAGTTAGGGTGGACGGAAATTCCTGCCGTCATCACGAACGCCAAGAACGCCGAGGACAACCTCGTGGAGATGTTCAATATCCACCTGGTTCGGGAACCGTGGCGTGACATGCCGACTGCCTACGCCCTCAAGCGTTTGATCAAATTTCGAGAGAAGGCAGGGTTGCCATCAACTGACGAAGATTTGAGCAATATCACCGGCCTGACGATTGATCGGCTCAAGAGATTTCGGCATGCGATTGAGCTGCCCAAGGAGTACCAGGACCACATCGCCAACGGGCGGGTCCCGTTGAACTTCTTCTGGGAGTTGAAGGTCAACGTCATCGACCCGATTGCCGCCCAGCGTCCCACACTCTTCAAGGAGCTCGGCGGTGACAACATAACGAGCGCTTTCGTCAAGAAACGCCTCGACGAGGTCATTACCGACACTGTGGCACTTCGAAAAGTCCGTCCAATCGTTGCCGCTGCCCGCGAGGACGCCGGGGAGGACGACGCGGATTCGGCGCTCGATGACACGCTGCGTTCACTGGTCGAGGACCCCAGCTATTCGATTCAGGATGCGTTCGAGGAGTCGGTGGAGTCGATGATCGAGATCGGGCGATTGGCGAAAAAGTGCGCCAACATGGTCAAGAGCTTCGAGCGCCTGCTGGCCCAGGGGACGTCCGCGGAGCAGCGGAAAGTGAAATCGATCGGGGAACGCCTTATCAGGAATCTCTCGGAGGCGCTGAAGCGCCGTGACCGCTGAATCTGATCCGGAGCGAGAGGAACCACCTTTGGCATCCGGCTCGGACGCCAAGCGAATAGATGGGATTCTCCGTGGGCTCGTCAGGAGCGGAGATTGGAAGATCCCAAAGACTGCGCTGACCCTGTCACCTACGATTTCCTGGCAGCCGCACCTCGTAAACGCGGGCTCAAAGTCTCCTGCGATCCTTCAGGTGCAACTTACCGATACGCTTCTGCCATTCCTGATTACCCGGCTGAATTTGGCGCAGGCGAAGGGGAAGAGCATCCACCTCGTCGTCGACGAAGGTTCCCTGTTTTCCACTTCGTTCGTTGGCATGCTCCAGGGCCTGGACGTCACCGTCCATGTCGTGTCTTCCAACTACAAGCTCGAGAAGCCGGCCAACATGCTCGCCCTGCTCGGAGATCGATCGGTGGAACTTCCTGCAGTGATTCGAGCTCGAGTCGCTGAGGCGACCTGGAAGCGTCTCGCGATTGGAGACGCTGCAATCCGGGGCCGTCGGATGGAGGGGCTGCTCTCCTTTCTCTTCGGGCAGGTGCGGGGCCTGAGCATTCACAGCAGAAACCATCGCACAGACACTGAAGAGATCGACATTGTCCTGCGAACTGAACACTACGCGGACAGACCGTGGTACCAGGACGGCGTGCCGTTCCTGCTCGTCGAGAGCAAGAACTGGAAGGATCGGGTAGGCCAACCTGATGTCTCGGCTTTCATAACCAAGGTGCAGGGAAAGAGAGATAGGTGCCGAATCGGAATCATGTGTTCCGCCTCCGGATTCTCCGAGGATGCCCGTCGGCAGGAGCTGCGTCTTGCAGCGACCAAGTTCGTCATCGTCATGCTTGGCCCGGAAGAAATGCTCGATTGGATGCGGTCGGTGGACTCCACGGCGTGGCTCGTGAAGTTCGTGGCGAGTGCGATGCTTCGTTAGCGCCTTCGCGACCGGCCCTGCGACATCAAGCTTTGTCGAAACCGGGCATTCCTTCCGGCGTCTCACCGAGCGTTCATGGCGGATGAACCAGAACGTCCATGATTCAAGCGCAGGAGCTTCTCCAGCACCTCCTGGTCGGTGAGACCTACCTTCCAACTCGGGTCGTTAGTTGCGGTCGCGTATCCCGCGATAACCGCAGCGTCGAGGGAAGCATGGGCGTCGAGCAGCCACTTTGGCTTCGAGTTATAGAGCGATGTCAGCGTCCGCCGATTTAGTTCTGCATCATGCTCGGGCTTCGCCAGCGCTCTGCGAACATAACGCGTAGTGCCGAGTCCATCAGGTCCGCAATCGTATGAGAGTGCTCCCCAGTGACCGGCCTTGCTTCCCGGGAATTCCAGACACTGGGAGGTCATCCAGTCCTTCGGCTCGAGCCAATTCTGGCGCAGGCGATCCAGATCGGCTGCCGCAGTGGAAATGGCCCGGTACGTAGGGCTGGATTCGGCCTCGCGCCCAGGCACCCACGGGAACGGGAAATTCTCGAAACAGGTCGTCGGAGTGTAGCGAGGGCGAGTCTCGAGTCGCGTGCCAGAAGCTAGAGCCCAAATTTCGTGAACACGAGACTGGAGAACACCGAAGAAGTAATCGTCGGCTCGGGCGAAGGCAATCAGTTGGTGATCCGGCAAAGTCGGAGCCTGCAGCCAAGTAAAGAGCCGGTGCTTGGACACCGTCAGAGTGGCGAGGAAACGTGCTAGTGGTTTCAACGCCGCGTTCATTTCCGGGCGGGCTCTTTCGTGCTGCCACCAGCGCCCGACGGTACTCCTCGAGGTTCCGCGAACCGGTTTCACGTGCGTCACCAAGTGTTCGTAGGGTCTCTCATATCGTGCGACCTCGACTTCATCTTTTCCGATCCCGAAGTCGATGATCCACATACGACGATTCCGTCGCGTGATGTCGAGCCCGTTTACCCAGGGACGAATCACGTCGGAGTTTGGAACAAGATGAGCGTTCGGCGCTCCCAACATCTCCCTGGCTGTCGACTCATCGATGTCGAACGCCCCTCCCTTCGTGTCGCCCATGAAAGCGATACATTTGTTCTCGGGGAGTATCTCTGCGGTGGTGACATCTGCTGCCGATGTCAGATTCGCGTTGATGGCGGCAACCGGCTTCCCGTTCAGGAGTCGTTCCGTGTCCGTTCCTGCATCGAAGCCAATCATGCTGATGTGGACACTCGCGCCATCAAGAACCCACTCGCGGTCACTCTCTGCGAAGAAGATCCCGCCACCCTGTTGGATGTTTTTCAAGACTTCACGGTTTGCGCCGCCGCGAATTCCCTGAGTCGCGAGCAGTCCAGCGCGCGAGCACTGCTGCCTCGCTATCGCACCCCTCGCTTTCTCGAACCAGTAGCAGCAGAGATCCGCCTCGGCCGGCACTCGACCCTTCCACACCTTGAACATCATGTCGACGTAGGAGTCACCGAGCTGACTCCTGAGGATCTTCCCCCCAAGGAAGGGAGGATTGCCCACGATGAAATCGACCTTAGGCCATCCTGGCTCTCGTGGATTTTCAGGGTCAACGTTGTCGACAATCGCATCCTTGTTGAGAAAGTTCTTTCCGAGAGGATCGAGGAGGGGTTGCTTGTCAATCGGCTCTCCGTTGGCGTGCATCCACTGCAGGAACCCGATCCAGACGGTCATTTGCGCGAGCTCGTGGCTATAAGAGTTGATTTCGATCCCGAACAGCTGCTGCGGGTGGACGCGCGGGATGTACAGGCCGGCGCCATGGTTGATAGCCCAGAAACGAACCTCCTTCTCCAGATCCTTGAGCTTCTTCAATGTCACGAAGAGAAAATTGCCCGAGCCGCACGCGGGATCAAGAATGGTCACAGTCGCCAACCGATGCAGAAACATGTCGATCAGCCGCTCGGCTTTGTGCTGGTTCTTCTTCGCTTCCGTGATGGCTCTCTTCGTCTTGGGCTCGGCAGCATCTGCCTTGACTAGGAGCGCATCCGCTTCTTCGCGCACTCCCTGCCACTCGTGCCGCAGGGGTTTCATCACGACGGGCTCGACGAGCCGCTCGATGTCCTCCGCGCTCGTGTAGTGCGCGCCGAGTTGGGTTCGCTTTCCGGGGTCGAGGCCACGCTCAAAGAGCGTTCCGAAGATCGATGGATCGATATCGCTCCACTCGAGGCGCGATGCCTTATACACCTCGTCGATCTCATCCTCGGTCAAGGCGATCACGGCAGCGTCTGTGAACAGATGCCCGTTGAACCAGCGGATCTGATCCGTCCCGAAGAGGCCACCCTTGGCCATCGCCTTGAACAGGGAAGCGAGCGCGTCGGCGAACTGCTCAGGTTTATTGCGGCACTTCTCAACCAGCCGGCTGAATAGGTCGTCTGCAAGAAGTCGCGTGTCCTCCGCGAACATGCAAAAGACCACTCGATCGAGGAACCGCGCCACGGCCGACGGGGCTAGCCCGCGCGCACGCAAAGTTTGCGCAAGCTTTCCGATCCGCTCTGCGGCCTCGGCGGTGACTTTCTGGCGCGTGGCCTGAGGCTTAAGGCGATCCGGTCGTGAGAACAGGTCGCGAACGATCTGGAGCTTCTCGGGCTTGTCCAGATCGAGAAGATCAATATCGATCGTCTTGCAGACTGTATTCATGAAGTTCGTGCGGATGACGATGCGCTCCATGTCCGAAACAACCAGAAGCGGCGGATTCTCGAGCGACTCCCGATAGCCGAGCAGTTGGCGATGCGCAGCTTCTAGATCTTTGTGGCGCCCCTTGTATTCCCAGGCGAACGCGCCCTTTTTCCACACGTCAGCCCAGCCCCGGCCGTGTTCCTTGGTGACTCCCCGCTCAAACGTAAAGGTGTCGCCCGTCGAGTCGACCTCTCCCGGCGTGGGGTGCTCGATCAACCGACAGAGGTCGATGAAATGTTCCTGACACGCGGAACGCTCGGTTCGACGGTTTCGGCGCCACTTTGCGATGAACTCGGAGGGATTCATGATCGCTGACTCCTGCGCAAAAAGAGTATTTGGGACTCGTGGCGCGTGTGAGTCACGGGGAAATCGTACACGAGGAGTCGCGAATCGCAAAAAGCCGGGCCGGCACCATCTGCGGATGCCGGCCCGGATACGACATCTGGTCTAGGAGGATGCTGCCCCCACCGCTTCCTTCCCCTTCTTCGCCGTCCCACGGCGATGAAGGATCGACAGGTTGTACCGTCCCGCCGCCTCCGGATCGTCCACGTGCGCGGCGCGGCCGGCGCGGTTGATCCGTTTCAGCAGGAAGTAGAGGCGGGACTTCTCGATGTGGAAGTCCTTGGTGCCCTTCGGCAGGTCGGCCTTCTTGTGTTCCTGCGTGGCGTCGGCGGTGGAGAGGGAGGCGAGGATGTCGTCGCCTTCCTTGAGGAACGCCGGGGTGGCTCCGAACTTGGAGGTCGTCGTGGTGTCGCGCTTGAGGAGGCCGATGACCTTCTTGATTTTCTCGGAGAGCTTCGGCACGGAGCTTCCGGTGTTGCCGCCCTTGGTGAATTCCTCGGACTGGCCGCGGTCGTCGTCGTAGGCGTTCTGGCCGATGAGGATGGCCTTGCGGAGCCAGGACTTCGCTTTCGCGAGGGCGGCGTCCTGCGACGCGGTGGCGGACTGGGCGTCCGCGGAGGCGAGGGCGCGGTCCTTCGTCGCGGCGGTGAGCTTGGACTTGAGGTCCGCGAGCGAATCCAGCGTGGCCTTCGCGATGCCCAGGGGCGCGAGGAGGGCGGCCTCCTTCTTCGCCAGCGCTTCGGTGTAGTCCGCCTGTTCGACCAGGTACGACGCTCGGAGTCTCATCCCAGTTGCGACTTCTTCGGCTTCGTCACGGGCCATGTCAGCACCTCCCAGTAGGGGAAAAAGGATCGGCGAAATGCCGATCGTGTCATTGGTTTGGGGCCAAGGTGTGCGAATCAAAGGTGCGGGGTCCGGCGCGGGAATTTCTAGCAGGCGAGATGCGGGAATTCCAAGGGAAAACGGGGGTCGGGGGAGGGGAGAACGGATTCGGGGACGGCGTGCGGGGACTCGGGGGCGACGGACCGGGATTCTGGGAGCACGGAATCGCACTCGGGGAGGCGGAAACGGGACTCGGGAGACGGGAAATGGCATTCGGGGGGCGCGGATCCGGACTCGGGGGCGGTGGAACGGCAGTCGGGGGGCGCGAAACGGGACTCGGGGGCGGCGCGACGGCACTCGGGGAACGCGAAACGGGAGTCGGGGGGCGTCGAACGCGATTCGGGGGACGTTTGTTTGTGCTAAGTTAGGTTCTCTGCGCTATGGATGTCTTCCGGCCTGCCCTCACGGCGCGCTTCCATCCAGCGCCTTGCACCCCGCCGCCCGGCACGCCGCGACCATCGCCGCGCGCTTCTCCTCGAACACGCGCTTTTCTTCGAGCCCCTGCATCACCGCCGCCGCTTCCTTCCAGGCCGCACGGGCCTCCTCCATCCGCGCCTGTTTCACGCGGAGGACTGCGATGTCGCAGAGGACGATCCCTTCCCAGCGGCGGTTGCCCAGCTCCCGGTGGATCTGGAGCGCGTCGGCGTAGAGCGCGTCCGCTTCGTCCGTGCGGCCGAGGTCGGCGAGGACGTTGCCGAGGTTGACGAGGGAGGCGGCGGCCATGCCGCGGTCGCCGGCGGCGCGCTGGACGGTGAGGGCTTCGCGGTAGAGGCGTTCGGAAGCGGCGTGGTCGCCGCGGATCCACGCGAACCTCCCGAGGTTGGCGAGAGTGACGCCCTCGGAGCGGCGGTTCCCGGTCTCGCGGTGGATCGCCAGCGCTTCCTCGAGCGTGCGGCGTGCCGGCTCGGTACGGCCGGTCTCCTGGTAGAGGACCGCGAGGTTGCCGAGCGCGGACCCCTCGTTGCGGCGGTCCCCCATCTCGCGCATGAGGGCGAGCGCCTCCGCGAAGCGGCTCTCGGCGTCGACGTTCTGTCCCGAGTCGCGCAGGGTCCGCGCGAGGGCGAGGATGGCGGAAGCCTCCGATCGCCGGTTGCCGGTTTCGCGGTGGATCTCGAGGGCGCCGCGGACGAGCTTTTCGGCCTCCGCGGTCCGGCCGGTTTCCTTGAGGACCTGCGACAGGCTCCCCAGCGCGCTCCCCTCCGCCCGCCGCGCGCGGGTTTCGCGGGCGAGCGCCAGCGCGTCGCGAAGGAGGGCTTCGGCGTCGCGGACGCGGCCCATGTAGAAGAGCAGCATCCCCATGTCGGTGATCACGGTGGACTCGAGGTCGCGCCGCCCGCCGCTTCTCAGGAGCTGGAGGGCGCGGGCGAACTCCACCTCCGCCTCGGCGAGCTTCCCGAGGTCGCCGTATGAGCGGGCGAGGCGCGCCCGCACGAATCCTTCGAGGCCGGCCTCGCCGACCGGGAGGGCCTGGGCCAGCGCCGCCTCGTAGGCGGACTGCGCTTCGGTGCGCTTCCCGCGGTCGGCGAGGACGTCCGCGACGCCGACGCGCGCGACGACTTCGAGCCGCGCGTGGCCGGCCGCCGCGAGCTCCGCCGCCGCTTCCGCCATCGCCGCTTCCGCCCCCGCCAGGTCGCCGGCGTGATGGTCGGCGGCCGCCGCGCGGCGCAGGGCCTCGCCGCGTTCGGCGCCGCGCTGGGTCGCCGCGTGCGCGCGCCAGAGCCGCGCGGACGCCGCGTGGCGGTAGCCGAGGCCGGCCACCGAGGCGGCCCGTTTGAGGTACAGCCCCTCCGCCCGGTCCGCCGCCGCCCGCGCGTGCGCCGCCAGTTCCTCCGCGAACGGATCCGAAGCGTGCGGACGGTGCGTCCCCGGCGAGTCCTCCGCGATCGGCGGCCCCGCCTCCGGCCGCCCGCCGCACATCCCCTCGATCGCCGCGAGCGCCAGCCCGTGCAGCCGCGCGCGGTCCGCCGGCATCTGGAGCTGGTAGGCGGCGTCGCGCAACAGGGCGTGTCGAAAGAGATAGGCGGTTTCAGCGATCAAGTCCTGTGATCCTCCACCGCTTCGGCACGCCGAGCGGCCCGACCCGCCGAAGCTCCGGACGCGAAGCGCCGGAGCGAAGGCGGGTGTCGGAAGAGGTATGCGGTTTCGGCGTTCACGGGTTGGTGGCTGGTGGTCGGGGGTTGGTGGTAAGGACTTGAAGGTTGCCTTCCGCTACGGCGGGACGTCACTCATTACTCACGACTCAACGCTCATCACTGAACGGCGCCACCCCCGCCTTCTCGCACGTCTCGCGCAGCTCCTGGCGTTTCTTGTCCAGCCTCCACGCCTCGCCGATTTCGTGCAGGAGCCGCGCGCCTTGACGCCAAATCGGGCGCGCTTCCCCGGCGCGGCCCATCTGGACGAGGAGCTGGCCCAGGGCGCAGGAGTGATCGGCCTCGTAGCTCCGGTCGCGGACCTCGCGGTCCCGCTCGAGCGCCTGCCGGAGCTCCCGCTCGGCGTCGTCGAGCCGGCCCTGCTCCCAGTGCAGGAATGCCAGGCTGCCCAGCGAAATGCCCTCCGCGCGCCGCGATCCCAGCGACCGGTGGATCGCCAGCGCGGCTTCGTGGCAGCGCGCGGCCTCCTCGAACCGGCGGGTCGTCCGGTACAGGACCGCCATTCCGCCGAGGGCCGTGCCCTCCGCGCGGAGGTCGCCGGTTTCCCTCTGAAGCGCGATGGCGCTCGTGTAGGCGCGTTCCGCCGCCTCCGTCTCCCCGTCGTCGGCGAGAAGCGCCGCGAAGTTCGCCAGCGCCATCGCCTCCTGGCGGCGCTGCCCCGTTTCCCTCAGGAACGCGATCGCTTCGTGGTACGCGGCGCGCGCTTCGGGGATCCGGTGCTCCTCGAAGAGCATCCCGGCGCGGTTGATCAGCACGAGCCCCAGCCCGGTGCGGTCGCCGTGCTCGCGGAACACGGCGTAGGCCGCTTCCAGGGCATTTCGCGCGTCGTCCTTCTTCCCCGTGTTACGCCAGACGTTGCCCAGGCTCACGAGCGCCGAGCCCGCAGCCCGGGCGTCGCCGCACTCCCTCAGCAGCGCCAGCGCTTCCCCCAGCACCTTCTCGGCCGACTCCACGCGGCCGTTCTGGGCGTCCAGCGTGCCGAGGTTCGCGAGGACCACGCCCTCGAGCCGCCGGTTTCCGGTCTCCCGCGCCATGGCGAGCGCCCGGGCTCCCGTTTCGCGGGCCTGGTCGATGCGTCCCGTCGCGCGGTAGAAGCTCGCGAGCGTCGAGACGGCGTAGGCCTCCAGCGCGGGGCGGTTCGTGGACCTGAAGTGCTCGCGGGCCCTGAGGAAGAGGTCTTCGGCCACGCGAGGGAGACCCCGGAAGTTCGCGGACATTCCCGCGCGGCTGATCGCGAGGCCGTGGGCGTCTCCCTCCGTGAGTTCCGCGAGGAGCGTCCACGACTGCACGGCCTCCTCCTGCTGCGCGCCGTGGTCGGCCGCCTCCGCCGCGCGGCGCAGGTACAGCCGCGCGATGTCGAGGAGCCGCGGCGGGGCTCCGGGTTCGTGGGCGTGGAGCGCGTGGTGAGCCAGCTCGGCCGCGAACGCATCGGAGGGATGCGGGGAGGGCGGCGTCGGGACGCCGGGCTCGAGCGGCGGCGGCTCCGGCGCCCGCCCGCCGCACAGCGCTTCGATCAGCGCGAACGCCAGCCCGTGGAGCCGCGCGCGGTCCGCCGGCATCTGGAGCTGGTAGGCGGCGTCGCGCAACAGGGCGTGTCGGAAGAGGTATGCGGTTTCGGCGTTCAAGTCCCGTGATCCTAACCTCGCGCGGTCAGCCAGCGGGCGAAGCCCGCCGAAGCTCCGGACGCGAAGCGCCGGAGCGAAGGCGGGACGTCACTCAATACTCACAACTCATCACTCACGACTCGCCGTCGTCCCCCACGCCTCGATGTCCGTCACGCCCGCGCGGATGAGAGTCTGTTTCAGCAGCTTCAGGTGCTCCTCGACTTCGAGCGCGTCCATCGCCTTGCGGAGCGCGGCGATCCCTTCGTCGAACAGCGCGCGCCCTTCGTCGAGGCGGCCGCGCGCGATGGCGAGGAAGGCGGACTCGCACCGCCAGGTCCCCTCCATGACGGGGTCGCCCGTCGTGCGGATCGGCGCGGCGGCCTCCTCGAGAAGCGGCGCGGCCTCGTCGAGCCGCCCGTCGAGGCGGCAGAGGCGCGCGAGGTTGACGAGGCAAGTGGCGATGAAGCGGTGGTTTCCGGTTTCGCGGAAGACCGGGAGGGCGGCGCGGGCGGCGCGCTCGGCCTCGTCGGCGCGGCCGGACTCCTGGTAGACGCTCACGAGGTTGGAGTGGACGTGCGCGGCCTCGATGCGGTTCCCGAGCTCGCGGTGGATCGTGAGCGCTTCCTCGTGGCTCAGCTCCGCGTCGCGCAGCCGGCCGATGCGCCGGAACAGCACGCCCAGGTTGCCGAGCGCCGTCCCCACATTGATGCGGTTGCCGACTTCGCGGTGGATCGCCAGCGCCTCGCGGAACGCCGCCTCGGCCTCCGCCACCCGCCCCGTCTCGAGGAACAGCACCCCCTGGCTCCCGCGCGTCATCCCCTCCGACCGCCGGTCCCCCTCCGCGCGGTGGATCGCCAGCGCTTCCCCGAACAGCCGCTCGGCGTCGGCGATGCGGCGCGTCTCCCGCATGAGACGGGCGTAGCTGGCGAGATGAAGCGAGATGGCGCGGCGGTCGCCGATCTCCGTGTGGATGCGGATCGCCTCCTGGTAGCCGCGTTCGGCCTCGTCGAGCCGTCCGACCTGCTTGAGGAGGTTCGCGAGGTTGCCGATCGTCGTCCCCTCCATGTCGCGGTTTCCCTCCGCGCGGTGCATCTCCAGCGCCTCGCGGAACGCCGCCTCCGACTCCGCCGCGCGCCCCGCCAGCCGCAGCGCCGTCGCCAGCCCCGTCCGCGCCGTCGCCTCCAGCCGCCGCGCCCCCGCCTCGCGCTGCGCCGCCACCGCCCGCTCGAACAGCGCCGTCCCCGCCGCGCGATGCCCCCCGTCCATCGCGTCGATCGCCGCGCACCGCAGCGCTTCCCCCCGCTCCGCCCCCGACGCCGTCGCCGCGTACGCTTCCCAGAGTTCGCGGGCGGCGCCGAGGTGGAAGTGCCGCCGCGCGAGCAGCGCTGCGCGGTGCAGGTAGAGGCTGCGCGCCTCGAGCGCCTGCGCATGAAGCGCGTGCTCCGCCAGTTCCGCCGCGAACGCGTCCGTCGGGTGCGCCGCCATCTCGTGGTCGCCCGCCGACGAGCACGGCGGCGCCGCCGGCGCGCGGCCGCCGAAAAGCGCTTCGATCACCTCCAGCGCCAGCCCGTGGAGCCGCGCGCGGTCCGCCGGGAGCTGGAGCTGCCGGGCGGCTTCGCGGAGGAGGGCGTGACGAAAGAGATAAGCGGTTTCAGCAATCACGTCCGGTGATCCTACACCGCTTCGGCACGCCGAGTGGCCCGACCCGCCGAAGCTCCGGACGCGAAGCGCCGGAGCGAAGGCGGGTGACGAAAGAGGTATGCGGTTTCGGAGTGCATGCCGGGGAGCGGGTTGGTGGTCGGTGGTTGGTGGTCAGTGGTAGCTGGGTAGAGCTTGCCGTCCGCGAGGAGGGCCCGTCATTCATTAACGAACGGTTCGATGCCGGCCTTCGCGCACGCCTCGCGCATTTCCCGCACGAATTCCGCGAGCGTCTCCTTGTCCCCGAGCTCACGCAGCACCGCCGACCCCGCGCGCCAGCTCTCCGCCGCTTCCTGGACCCGTCCCTCCGCAAGCTGGCACAGGGAGAAACCGCAGTGGGTGAAACCCAGCATCGGCCGGTTGTCGAGCTGCTCGTGAATCGGGAGCGCCTGCATGAAGCACGCCCGTGCCGCGTCGAGCCGGCCCTGGATGACATGGAGGCCGGCGAGGTTCGTCAGTTCGCCGCCCTCGCCGAACCGGTTTCCCAGCTCGCGGTGGATGACGAGCGCTTCCTCGTAGGAGCGTTCGGCCTCGGCGTGCCGGCCGAGATCCAGGAGCAGGTTGGCGACCTGGCCGTGCACGACCCCCTCGAAGCGCCGGTTCCCGACCTCGCGATGGATCGCCAGCGCCTGCCCAAAAAGCGCGTTCGCTTCCTCCAGCTTCCAGTTCCAGCGGTGCAGGCCGGCGAGCTGCCCGAGGGCGACGCCTTCGAAGCGGCGGTTGCCGACTTCTCGATGGATCTGGAGGGCGCGGGCGAGGAGTTCGGCGGCCTGGGGCGCGCGGCCCGTGGCGCGGTAGAGGTTGGCGAGGTTGCCGAGCGTGACCCCCTCGGTCAGGCGGTCGCGCCGGGCGCGGAAGATGGCGAGGGCTTCCTCGTAGGCGCGTTCCGACAGCGCGTGCCTTCCGGTCTCCATGTAGAGCATGGCGACGTTCGAGAGGCTCATGGCCAGGCCACCGTCGTCCCCCGCGGCGCGCGCCAGTTCGACGGCCCGGTCAAACGCGCGCTCGGCGTCCGGGATCCGGCCGACGTCGAGATACAGCGAGCCGAGGTGATCCAGCGCAGCCGAGTGAAGCCGGGCGTCGCCCGCGTCGCGCAGAAGCGATTCCTCGGCGTCGTGGAGTTCCTGCGCCCTCGCGACCTTCCCCGAGATCTTCATCAGGACGCCGAGCGTCCCCAGCGCCATCGCCTCAAGGACCCGATCCGCCCCGCCGCGCTGGATCGCGGCCGCTTCCTCCAGCAACCGGTGCGCGAGGTGCGGCCGGCCGCCCTGGAGGAGAGCGTTCCCGGCACGCCGGAACGCTTCGCCGCGCGCGGGCCCCTCGACCTGCGCCGCGAAACCTTCCCACAGCCGCGCCGCCGTTTCCGCGTCGTAGGCCCGTTCCGCCCGCTCCGCCCCGCGCCGCAGGTAGATCCGCTGCGCGGCCCGCAACTCGGCCGCGCGCGCCGGCACTCCCGCCGCGCACGCCCCGGCCTGCTCCGCGAGCTCCTCCGCGATCGCATCCGAAGCATGCGGAGCTGGCGGCGCTGCGTCCCGCTTCTCGAGCGGCGCCATCTCCGGCGGCCGTCCGCCGCAGAGACCTTCCATGACGTCGAACGCCAGCCCGTGCAGCCGCGCGCGGTCGCCGGGGAGCTGGAGCTGGTAGCCGGCGTCGCGGAGGAGCGCGTGTCGGAAGAGGTATGCGGTTTCAGCGTTCAAGTGGTGTGATCCTAACCCAGCGCGCCCAGCCAGCGGGCGAAGCCCGCCGAAGCTCCGGACGCGAAGCGCCGGAGCGAAGGCGGGCCGTCACTCAATACTCAACACTCAATCCTCACCACTGAACCCTTGAACGCCGGATCGCGAGGGCGCTTCCAGAACACATGTTGCGACCTCACAGATTCCCGCGTCACACCGCCGGCCCTTCCGCATAAGAACCACCAGCATCAGGAGTGATCCGGCGCGAGCCGGGTCCGGCAACCGGGCGGGAGCGCCACGGTGCCCGGGCGAAAGCCCGATGCGCGGGACACGGGTCCCGAAAGGAGATGCACCGATGCGGACCGACCCCCTCGTGCCGTACGTCCTGACCTGGGTGAGCCCGGGACTGTGCCACATGCTGCTGCTGCCGCAGGCGATGCCGCTCGAGGACATGACGATGCTCGCGATCCTGCAATCGACCCGGAACGACCTGCCGTGCTGCCTTTCGCTCGGGTGGGGCCAGAACACCATCTTCGAAGGGCCCTCCGCGGACCACGCGCGCCTCGCCGCGTCGCGCATCCGATCCGTCGTGGAAGGCAAGCTCCACCCCGGCCGGCCGGTGGAGGAAGACGACGAGCTGCGGCACCGCCGGGAACTCTTCCGGGCCCGCGCCGCGCGCGACACGGGCTTCCTTCTCGGGGACTCCGCCAAGGGCGGCCGCCCCGCGGCGCCTGGCGAGGCGGAGCGGCTGCAGGGCCTGCAGCCCGAGGGCGTTCCGAAGGGGCTCACGCGCTGCGAAACGTGCGGCGAGTGGCGCGGCGAGTGCCTCGATCGCGCAGAGCAGGCCACGGGCTTCGTCCTGCCGGTCGCGTGCGCCTGCGAGAACCGCAACCTCTGCGCGAATTGCCTGAAGCCGCTGTTCTGCAGGAAGCTCAACAGCAACACCGTCGAGACCGACGGCCGCGTGTGGTTCGTGCCGGGGTTCGCGGGGCTGGAGCATGTGTGTCATTCCGAAATCCAGGACCACCAAGGGCCCACCTCATGAGCCCCGACGACGTCCTCCTCCGCGAGCCCCTCCCGAAGCTGAAGCGCGACCCGCCCGGCCGGTAGAGCGACGACGCGCGCTTGATTCCGCGTTGCGCTGAGGCCTAGCATGAGACGCCATGTCCCAGGATGAAATCGAAGCGGCACTGAAGGCCCTGAATGATCCGGCTTCGAAGAAGGTCGAAGCCGCCGCGAAGTTCCTTGCCCGGGTCCCGCCGGGGGACCGTCGAATTGCGCCCGTGCTTCGCACTTGGATCGACCACTGGCTGCGGGAGTATCTCGAGAAGCCACGGACGATCGATGGGGCTTTCACGTTTGATTCGGAAACAGGGTCCACACGTCCTACCGGCACACCCACTCCCGCGAATCCAGAGTCATGCATCCTCGCGCTCGGCATTCACGGCTCGGCCACCGATGATCACCTGCTAGCGCGGTTTGGCCGTGGCCCGGCCGTGATGGCGCGCTGCCGACTTCTCGGTCGCAGTACCTCCCGTCAGACCGTTCAGGCCTTGGTGAATTGGTTTGGTCCTACGCGACAGCGTCCCGGGACGGAAATCTCAGAATACGCACTCCAGGCCCTGCTGGTCGTCGTCGAAGCGGCGCCCGATGTGGTGTGGCCAGCCCTGGCTTCGTTGCTCAGGATGGGCAAGTACCCGGAACATGCGACGGAGATCGTTCGCTCCTTGCTGGATGCAAGCCTGCCGGTGCCCGAGGGGCAGTATGGACCATTCCACCTTGGTCGGTTCTTCAGTTTCCTGCTCGGGCCCGCCTCGCCGAACCCGCTCTCTGCATCCGCTTCGCAGATCCAGGTGACTCATCGGATCCTACGGTTGATTCTTTGGCAATACGGCAACGACGAACTCCCGGCGACGGTAGTCGAGGCGCTTAGGGCGAGAGGCCTCCCAGGGACGACACAGGGACTTCAAGAGTGGCTCAGGGTTCATCCAGGTTCGGTTGCCCGCGAAGAGTTGGCTGCGCGACTCGCGCAACTGGCCGAGAGCCTTGCTGAGGGCGGGCCATCTTCAACTCTTGTCACTCCCTTGGTTCCTGCGGAGGCCAGCTACGATTGCCCAACCTGTGGCAGCAGGACGCTGTACGTCCTGACGCCGAAAGGGTTGCTGGCGAAGAGGAATCATGGCGACTCCCCGGAATTTTCGGGGCGAGTGATCGAGATGGACCAGTTGCCGGAGTTTTCCTCATGCCGCAAGTTGGTCCTGGAAATCGGCGAGGCATGGCTGAAACTCGACGAATCTTCTCTTTGCCCGGTCTGCAACCCCGATGCGAAAAGCCGGAGTCTAGCTCTGGTGATTCGGCACGGTGATGAGCCTGTCGCCCACCGCACCGAGGGGGTGAGACAATTTGATTTGGAAATCATCCGGGCGTTTCTCGCGGGTTCGGAGGTCTACCATTGCCTCGGAGGTGGCTCCCTGCCGCTCCGGAAGTTCATAGGGCGTCTGCGGGTTCTGTTGGGGGTGCCGGAGTAGATTCGAGCGTAAGACTTCAAGTGTGCCAAAGCCGATTGGCACTCCTCCCGCCGCAAGGGAGTTTCCTACATGCCTGAAGGCGACATTTCTTAACGCGTTTATACATAAGAGTTTATGGGCGAGATGAACTAAGTTGACAGTAAACATGTCTAGTGTTATGATTTGCTCATGATCGAACCCTCCCTCGTGCTGAACCTCGACGAACTCGCCACGCGGTCTGGCGTCAAGCCGCGGACAATCCGCTTTTACATCCAGAACGGTGTGCTGCGTCCACCCATAGGGATGGGGCCAAAATCGCACTACACCGAGGTCCACCTGCATCTCCTCCAGATCATCCGGGCGCTGCGGGAGCAGTATCGGCCCCTGGAGGAAATCCGGGATCGGGTCGGACAGCTTAGCGACGAGGAACTGAGGCAACTCGCCAGTGAGCGTCCGGCGGAATTGCCCGATTCTTCCGTGGACTTCGCCCGGAAGATGCTCGGTCGGCGTTCAGCCGGGTCGGCTTCGGATTACGCCCGTCGAGTCCTGCGGGGGGAACCGCCGACGATGGAGGAATCGAGGTTTCCGCAGCCTTCCCAGCAGCCTGCATTCGAGGATCCCAAGCTCGCCGCGCCATCGAACGCTTCGCCGACGTACCGGCAAGACGGCCAGCGTGAGGAAACTGAGTGGAGGAGGATCAATCTGACTCCGGATTTGGAACTCCAAGTGCGGCTCCCTGTTCGCCACGAGACCTGGCGCTTCGTGAACGAAATCCGCCGCTGTGTCACGCGCCTGATGGAAGGAGATAGGCCATGAACCTTGAACTCAGGACAGACAGGCATCTGATTTCCGCCGGCGTTGCGACGACCCGGTACGTTCTCTGCGAGATTCGCGTTCCACGAGCCGAGGCAGGTGGGCGAAGGGTCCCGATCCAAGTCGGCTTCGTGCTCGATCGCTCGGGTTCAATGAGTGGCGTCAAGTTCGAGAAAGTGCGCGAGGCGGCGAGGCGGTGCCTCTCCAGCCTCGGCGAGCAGGACAGGTTCTCCCTCGTCGTGTACGACAATGAAGTGGATGTGCTCACCCCTGCCTGTCATGCCACTGCTGCAAACAAGGCCAGGGCGCTGGACCGGTTGGATTCAGTTTTCCCCGGTGGGAACACGGACCTTGGTGCGGGATGGCTCAGCGGCTGCGAGCAGGTGGGATCGGGTCTCGATCGGGAAAGCGTCGGCCGCTGCCTCCTGTTGACGGACGGCCTTGCAAACAACGGAATCATCTCGACCCATGAACTCGCGCGCCATGCGGCGGAGTTGAGGCGGCGCGGCGTTGTGACCTCGACGTTTGGAGTGGGCGCGGATTTCAACGAGACACTTCTCCAGGCCATGGCCGACTCCGGCGGCGGTCACTTTTACTTCATCGCGGATCCCGCAGAAGCTGCGCAGACAATGAACTCCGAGGTAGGCGAGGCCCAGGCGGTCGTCGTGAGGGACGCGGTCCTGCAGATCCGCCCCGACGCTGGGATCAGTGTCGAGAGCCTGAGCATGGACCCCACGCGCAGGGATGAGAGGGCGTCGTGGGTGCCGCTGGGCGATCTTGTTGCCGGGCAGGTCCTGAGCGTGGTGTTCGAAGTTCACATTCCCGCTGGCGGCAACGTGGGGGACGCCGTCCGCGCTCTCTTCACTCTGCAAGGCGACGCAATCGATGCGGGGGCTGCGCCCCTCCCCGCGCGTCCGATCGAGGTCCGCTGGACTCGGGCGGAAGAATCGCGCGTCGTGGCGCAGAGAGTGGACCGAGAGGTCCTGCGCGCCGCCGCTCGGGCAGGGGCAGCGCAGGCCCGCGAAGAAGGGCTCGGGCTCAATCGCGAGGGGGACTTCAGGGGCGCGGCCGACGCAATCCGCCGGGCAATTGCCAGACTCATGCCTCTCTCGGAATTCGACCGGGTCTGCGACGAACTGGTCCGGGATCTTGAGCGGGAAGTCGATCGCTACGGGATGGACATGGACCCAATGGCCCGCAAACTCGCATATTTCTCGGCAACCTCGGATCGCCGTGGTCGCGACGACAAAGGCAAGGCGATTCGGTATGGCAGCGAATGACGCCGGTCGACGAGGGATCTCGGATGAGCGAACTGATTCCCATGGAAACAGCGGATGACCACATCGTCCTGCTCCTGAAGGCGGGACGCGTCCTGCTGGATACGGGTTCACCGAAATCGTTCGGGTCCTTGGATTCGATCCGGGTCGCCGGAATGGAACATCCACTGGAACGGGTCGGGCCATATCCGAATGCCCCCATCGAGGCCATCTCTACCTGGGTCGGGACGCCGCTGGTGGCTCTGATCGGAGGGGATATTCTCTCGGCCTATTCACTTTCAATCGACTGGAGGGGAAGGAGGGTCGTGTTCAGGAAAGGCCCCGACAGACCAGTCGAGCACGGGATCCGGATGGACCTCTCCCATGCTCAGTTGCCCATCATCAAGATCAATATCAGGGGAGCTGAGACCCGCTCGTATTTGGACACGGGGGCGAAGATCTCATACGCGCCCCAGTCTCTGCTTGCGGATCTTCCGATCGCCGGGGAAGTCGGAGATTTCCACCCCGCAATCGGTGGGAGGTTCAGGACGCAGATTCGTTCGGCGCCTTGTTCGGTTGGAGCGATTCAGTTTCAGGCGGAATTCGGCGTTCTGCCCGAGCCTCTGGACAGGGCCCTCGCTGGTGGGCTCGCCGTCCTGGGCAGCGATCTCTTCAAGGCCTCGATCGTGGAACTGGACTATCCCAGGGAGATGATGTTCGTACGTAGTCCAGGTCAGACTGCCTAGCGCGAAAGTGCCGTGGCGATGGTTGCGATTTCACGAACGCGGATCCTCGTGTGCGACCATGGCCCCAGTAAGCCACACGCCTGCTCGAGTAGAGTGACGCACAGGCCCGACCTCCAGCGACGCCATGGACCCCCGAACTCAGCACTGGTACGACCGAAATGCCCCCGAGCTCGCCGGCCGCTACGACGCCGCCGAGCCACGGGAGCTGCACGATTTCCTCGCGCTCGTCTGCCGCCCCGGGGATCGCGTGCTCGACGTCGGCTGCGGAAGCGGCCGCGAGGTCGCGTGGCTGAGGAAGCGGGGTGTGCTTGCGTGCGGCGTGGACGCGAGCGGGGCGATGATCGCCGAGGCCGGACGCCGGCACCCGGAGATCGCCGAGTTCCTCTCGCAGGATGCGCTCCCCGCGCTGACGGGCCAGACCGGCGGGCCCTACGACTCGGTCCTCGCGACGGCGGTGCTCATGCACCTTCCGCCCCACCAGATTTTCGAAGCGGCGTTCCGGCTGAAGCAGTTGCTGAAGCCGCAGGGAAGCTTGGTGATTTCGGTCCCCGCGGAGCCGCGCGGGGCGGGGGAGGAGCATCGCGACGAGAACGGGCGGCTGTTCCATCCATATGGTGCGGCGGAACTCGAGCTGTTGTTCGGTAGGCTCGGTTTCGTGCAGACGTCGTGGCAGCGGCAAGGGGACGGTTGCGGGCGGAAGGGCGTCCAGTGGCTGACGATTCACTTCTGGCACGACGACCGGGCGCAGGCGTCCGTGCAGCAGGTCGAGACGGTGATCCGCCGCGACCGCAAGGTGGCGACGTACAAGCTCGCGCTTCTCCGCGCCCTGTGCGACCTCGCGCAGACCGCGCCGAAGGCGGCGGCTTTCCTTCCCGGCGACCGCGTCGGCGTGCCGCTCGGCCTCGTCGTGACGCGCTGGCTGCGCTACTACTGGCCGCTCGTGGGCGATGAAGCGTTCATCCCGCAGATGCGCGGCGAGAAGCGCGGCGCGGGCGGGATCAGTTTCCGTGGGGAGCTTGCCCAGCTCATTGCCGGATATCGCGGCTGCGGCGGCATCGAAGCGTTCTGCGACGACCTCCGCCGCGGCGTGCCGGACGATCAGGCCGCAGCCTATCGCGCCGCCGTGAAGAAGACCGCGGTCGCGATCGTCGATGGGCCGGTCACTCACACGCTTGCGACCTCCGGCGAAGGGCGGATCTTCACTTTCGAAGGCTCCCGCACGCCGCGCGCCGGAATCGCGGGCACCGAGCAGTCACTCGCCGACGCCCTCGGCCGCATCGTCGTCCCCGCTTCGCTCTGGAAGGAACTCAGCCTGCTCGGCCACTGGATCGAGGAATCGTCGATCCTGCGCTGGGCCGAGCTGACGCACGAGATCTCCGAGAAGCGCATCGAAGTCAGCCGCGTCCTCGACCTCCTCCTGCGCCGCCCGGGCGTCGATCGCGACACCGCCGTCGCCCGCGACGTTTACGCTGCTCTTCCCGTCCTTCGCTGCGCCTGGACCGACCGCCCGCTCACCCGCACGAAGTTCGACGTCGACCATGTCATTCCCTTCAGCGCCTGGAAAAACAACGACCTCTGGAACCTCATTCCCGCGGATCCGCGCGTCAACCACGACAAGCTCGACCGGATCGTCGGAGCCGCCCTCCTCAAGCGCCGCCGCGATCCCATCATCGCGTGCTGGGAGACGCTGCGTGCAGCGAGTGCCGAGCGGTTCGACGCCGAGGCGCGGTTCGCTCTCTGGCCGCGCGACGCCGGCGCGGCGGACTGGCGGCTGAGGACCTGGGCCGGGCTGGTGGAAGCAGTGGAGACGACGGCGATGCGGAGGAATCTGGAGAGGTGGGAAGGGCTTTCGTAGGTCTTCCTCGTTTCGAAGGACACCGGACTTGGGCCGCCCTGGAGTCAAGGCGCCGCGTCCGAAACGCATGATCCCCCTTCTTTGACTTTCCCGCCTCGCGCGCTTCTCATTCGTCCATGAACCGCGAACGCAAGGACGCCCTCCGCGCCGCCGCGCAGTCCCTGTACGAAGCCCGCCCGTGGGAAAAGCTCGAAGGCGAGGACTTCTTCGGATTCCTGCACCCGCCGACCGGGCTGCGCGCCTGCGTGTCGGTGATCGGGTCAGGCGGGCAGGCACTGGGGCTGTCCATTTGGATGGGCGAGAGGGGATTCGAGCACGCCGCGCGGTTTGTCGCGGGCGCGACCGGACCGGACGAAATGGCGATGTCCGCCGATTTGCTCTCGCTGACGTTTGAGAAGGGGCCGGACCCGGCGCGGGGCGGGCGAAAGGATCCGACGCTGCTGGCGCCGATCGAAGCGGGGAAGCGCAAGCTGTACCCGAGCGTCTGGCGGAAACCCGCGGGGGCGATGCAGGAGCCGCCCGACAACGCGCACGCCCTGTTCCTGGAAGCGCTGGCGCTGGCGATCCCGCGGCTGTTCGCCGAGGGGCGGCTGGTCTCCTCGGGCGACGGCGGCGCCCTCACGATTCCCGCGTTCACCCTTCCCGCCGACGCCACCGGTGCGATTGCCGACGCGGAGCCGTGGACGGTGGCGAACGCCCGCCTCGAACCCGAGACTCCCCGGATCTCGGTGCCCGAGGACGTCCTGGCGCGTCTCCGCCTGCGCCGTCCCTCTGGCGAGCTCGCTGCCTCCCTCACACTGATCCCCGCGACCGTGGGCGACGACCCGATCCGCCTGCTTTTCGTCGCCGCCCCCAACGGGATGGTCGTGGATGCCCGCCCGTTCGCCGGCCCCACGGCGCTGGCCGAGGCGGTCATCCACCTCGCCACGTTCCTCTCCGGCGCCAATCCCGGCATCACCGACCTCGACCTCCCGCTCCCCGAGGCCCTGATCACCGACACCGCCGACCTCCACCGCGCGCTCGAGCCGATTCTCAAGCCGTTCGGCGTCTCCGTCGAATTCGAAGCGCCGTTCGAGCCGCTGGAGGAGGTCAAGAGGGCGCTGGTGAAGGACATGCTCGCGGGCAGGGCGGGGGGAAGGCCGAAGAAACGGCGATAGGTCCGGCAAGCGAATCCTCCCCGCAGAGCTCCGGCGAATCCACTGCCGGCGTGTGGCATGGCGGAAGCATCCCCGAAGTGCCAGCGAGTCATGGGACTTCCAGTGACCACCCGCGTTCTGGTTGGACTTCACGAAATGCCCTGAAGAAGCGGTTCGTTGCTGATGCGAATTTCTGCGGAATCGGCGGAAACTCTGAAAACTTTGGAAACACATAGCGCCACGAAGTGTCGAAGCGCTGCAGGGTCTTCGGCGATGCGAGGAGCCTCGCGTCGAATCGTTTCGGAGCAGCCCCTGTAGATGCGGACGAGTTCCGGCGTGGGCATCAGCACATGGGCGGCAAAGATGTTTGCGTGGTGCTCCAGGTGGTCCCATTGCTTGTCGTCCACGCTTTCGACAAACTTCCGCCATTGCTCGACCGAGCGGAACTCGTAGGGCTTGAAGACCTCGGAGTGCAGGACGATGTGGCCGACTTCGTGCGCGAGCGTGAAGCGATAGCGATTCTCGACGTTGTCGTAGACGTACTCGTCGACGTAGATCTCCTTCATGTCATGAGTTGTCCAGCCGTCGATGCTGAAATTCCGCATCAGTTCCGGCACAGGGACGATATCGACGCCCATCCGTTCCACGATGTGTTCGATCGGGACGGGGACTTCGCCGCGCGGGTTCCTCTGCGCAAGAAAGTCCGCGGCGCGCTGGCGGAGTTCTGCAGGCGAGAAGTAAGGTGCTTTGAACGGTTCCATCCGCCTCTCCAGACTCGCGGCTACCGGCCGCGGATGACTCGAATGAGCTCCTTGATCTTCTCTTCAGAAATCCGCTGGCCGCGAAGCGAGCGGAAGAGAAGCGGGAGCTTGTCCACGACGGCAGCATCAGCCATGACTTCGTCGGGAATCACCCCGGCATCGGCCGCCGCTGTGTCGAAGAACTGGTACCAGGTGTCCGACCCCTCCTTGATCCGAAGCGCCGTCGCGTACTCCTCGAGTTTCTCGTGACTCTGAGGTGGCTTGAGCAGGCCGCGTTCGAGCTTTGAGAGATTCCCCGCGTCCAGCTTGTGCTTCGAGCTGAATTCGCGAAGTGTGAGCCCTGTCGCCATTCGAAGCTCCTTGAAAAGCTCTCCGAACGTCTTGCGTCTCGTGTTCAAGTTCATCTCCTTTCCGTGTGTTGTAAGAATACAACAACGCTATGCCCCAAGTCAACGAGAGCGTTGTAAAAAAGAAACAACGGAGTGGCGAGTGAATTCACCCTCCGGCGAGTCGTTCTCCGCCGCATTCATGCCAGTCCTTCCAGTCGCTCATACACCCTCACCGTCGCCAGCGTATCCCTCTCGCAATACGCCAGCAGCTGCTTCCTCAACTTCTTCCGCTCCGCCGCCGGGATCTCCCCCTCGCGGAGCAGCAGCCCCTCCAGCAGCGTGGAGGCCACGTCGCCCTCCGCGATCTCGAGGTCCCCGTACGCCAGCTCCGGCACCAGCGCGGGCGTGACGCTCTTGAGGCCGAATGACCCGCCGAACTTCGGGTGGTTGACGTGGTCCCGCACGATCGGCAGCAGGTCCACCAGCGCCGCCCGCAGCCGCCGAATCTCCGCCGGCACCCCGGGCAGAAACGCTTCGGCCGCCCGCGTGACGTCTGCGCGCACGAACAGGTCCGACAGGTCCGGGAACGCGCACGCCGGGTTCAGGTGCATCACCTCCGCGCGACTCACGACCAGCCCGGCCGCGCGCAGCACGTGCAGCTGGATCGCCACGTCCGGGATGTGCTCGTCCTTCACGCGCGTCGTGGATTTGACTTCGACCAGCTTCCACCCGCCGCGCCGCCGCTCGAGGACGTCCACCGCGGCGAACACGTTGTCGGCCAGAAACGAAGCTTCGAAGATCGCGGGCGCCCCGCTCGCTATCGCAAGGCGCGTGCGCTCGACCCTCGCGGCGATGTCCCGGTGGTCGCCCGGGATCAGGACGCCGTCTGGGAAGCGGGTTTGCGCGAGGGCGCCGACCTGGTGGCCTCGGTCGAACACGGATTGGAGCGAAAGGGAGACGGCGAGTTCGGGCGCGTCGGGTTCGTGCACGCGCCACCAGAGCATGCGGGCGCACTGGAGGCCGCTGGTGAAGCGGGTTTTGGAGAGGTGGGGGGAAGGGGGCATGGGTGTCAGCGTACCTGAGGCTAGCGTCATCGCGAGGGAATCGACGCGTTGGCCTGAAGGGACACGTACGCTCGCGGGAACGGCGATTCTGGATTCGGTATTCTGCGCCATTATCCATTCTCAAATCGTTATAAATAAGAATTGAATTTATAACGATAAAGTGCTACATCGGTGCCATGACGATTGCGTCCAAAATGGCTCGTAGAATCGCTCACTGGCCACCCGAGCGGGTGTTCAGCCGCCACGACTTCCTGGACCTGGGCACCACCCACGCGATCGGAATGGCCTTGATGCGCATGAGACAGCGCCAGGCGATTCGCCAGGTGCGGCGAGGGTACTTTGACCGTCCGCGGACCGATCCGCTTCTGGGCGAACTGGCGCCCTCCCATACGGAACTCCTGAAGGCCATGGCGCGACGCACCGGCTCGCGCTTTCAACCAGACTCCGCCTCCGCAGCCAATACCCTGGGCTTGAGCAACCAGGTGCCCATGCGGCTCGTGTACGAAACGGACGGCTCGTCCCTGCGCCTCCCCTGGGGACTTCGCGGCGCGATCCGGTTGAGGCATCGCGCTCCTCGCTTCTTTCTGCCCCCCGGGCGCTGGAGCGGTTCCGTGTTCTCCGCGCTTCGATCCCTCGGGAAGGACGGCATCAATGAGCAGGAATTGAACCGCCTGAGGCAACAGCTTCCGCACGAAGCGATTCAGCAGATCCGGAACGATCTGCCGCGCGCTCCTGCCTGGATGCATCCCACGCTGAGGCGGCTCATTGAGGGAGGAGACCGATGAAGAGTGTCGTCGCACTCTCCGGCGAGGAACGCCGCAAAGTCATGACCGACGCGTCGGAAAAGCTGGGTCTGCCGGTTGCGGTCGTCGAGAAGGACTTCTGGGTGTGCTGGCTGCTAGCCCGGATCTTCTCAACGAAGGACCTGGGGGCGGACTGCGTCTTCAAAGGCGGAACGTCCCTCTCCAAGGTCTTCGGGGTTGTCCAGCGGTTCTCAGAAGACATCGACATTTCGATCAGCCCCGGCCTCCTGGGGGTCAGGGAGGGAGATCTCGAATCCGCGCCAACGTCCAGCGCCCGCCACAAGCTCTTCGAGAAGCTGCAGGATCTCTGCAAGGAAGCGGTTGAGAAGCGATTCCAGGGCGAACTCGAATCGGAAATTCGACGCCTGCTCCCGGCGCGTGGGGCCAGGAGCTGGCTGACCTACGACCTGGATGCGCAGACGGACTCGCCGATCCTTCGCTTCGCCTACCCCGACCCGGCGTCGGCGAATGCGGAGTACATCGAGCCGTCGGTGAAGCTCGAGTTCGGTTCCCTGACGGACCAGCGTCCCACCGCGAAGCACCCCATCGCCGCCATGGTCGAGGAGGCGTTCCCGGGCGCATTCGACGACACCTCCACGCAGGTCGTGGCCCTCGAGCTCGAACGCACGTTCTGGGAGAAGGCGACAATTCTCCACGCCGAGCACCATCGTCCCGCGGACAAGGACTTCCCGAGTCGCCACGCGAGGCACTATTCGGACTTCGTGGCGCTCTGGCGGAGCGAGAAGGGACAGGCGGCAGCCAGCCAGCTTGCGCTGCTGGACCGGGTCGTGAACTTCAAGAAGTCCTACTTCCCGAGGAAGTGGGCGAAGTACGAAGAGGCCAGGCCAGGCTCCCTTCGCCTCCGGCCAACAAAAGAGCGGGAGGAGGAAGTCCGGAGGGACTACGCCGCCATGGAGTCCATGTTCCTCGGCGAGCCGTTGTCGTTCGCGGAGCTGCTCCTGGAGTTGGAGCGAGTCGAGAAAGCGCTGAATTCGCGGGGATGAGGCGTCTGAGAGGCGATCTCATGGTCCACCCACTGGCGCAGCTCGGCAGGAGGCGCCAGATTCTCACTTGCCGAAGCGGGGCACCGTGACCGCGAACGCGCCGCACTCGCCATTTTGAAGGAGAGGTCTATCGCGGATATCCTCGAGCACAAGCGTCCGAGTTGGCGTCGGTAGTCGTCGGACCACTTCGAGCCAAGCAGGAGCCACCATGTCAAATCCGAGGTACTGGATCACCGTTCACTACCCGCAGCGTGAGTACGAAGAGTTTCTACCCCACGTCTACCTGCAGGACGGGCTCGAGGAAGTCGCCCGCGACCTGAGGCCGCAGGACCTCGCGTTCCTCTACGAGACGGCCAGCGCGCCCGTGACGCTCAAGCAGACCGCCGAAGGTCTTCGCCGTCGTCCCATCGCCGCTCGAGGACGCCAGGGAATCGTAGCTCTCGTGCGCCTGACCTCCGCCCTCTACGACCGGAAGAACACGCCGACGCTCCATGCGAGCGGAAAGCAGGTCTGGTGGCGCTGGAGAGCGGACGCCGAAATCGTCTCCAGGGAAGGCTTCGTGCCTCGTGCCGACGTGAACGAGATCCTGGGCCACAAGAAAAACTGGAACTGGCGCGGTTTCGGCGATCGCCGGTCGGGCCTGCGCCAGATCGGCGAAGAGCAGTTCCGTGAGATCCGCAGGAGATTTGAAGCGGGGGCGGTCGCCGTGAATCTGGCCGGCGAGGATCAGAAGCCCTGAGCGCGGGAGGGGCGCGCGGGCGAAGAGCCATCCGGTGGTGATTTGCCGGACCGACATCAAGTCGCGGTATGCAGGGGAAGGTCGCCCGGCAGGGAAGGCCTAGCTTTTACCCCAACGTGGAACCTCTGATGCCGTGGTTCTTGGTCAGCCCTTTCTCAAGTTCCTTGTTGGCAAACGGAAGGACGAGATTCTGATCGTGGAGAAGGGACTTCTCTGCGTCAGGAACCCTCTGCGCGAATGTTTTTAGCAGCGTGTGCTCGTGGGCCTCCGGCGTTTTGCTCGCGCACCAGGTCACTGAGGCGCCCTCCAGCCCGTCCAGTGCCTGTACCCAGTGGCCTCCTGCATGAGGCCCCTTGTCACCCAGGGTCGTGTCGTAATAGTCGCCCACGCGCTTGCGGATACTGTTCGAAGCTTTCCCCACGTAAATTACTTTCTGGCTCGGAATCCAGAATTTCCCAAGTCGCGCGGCGAGATCGGCAGGCTTGGGCCGTGCGCCGTCCAATCGCAGCGAGGGCACCCGTGTCAGCCAGCGCGTGACACTTGCCAATGAGACTGGAGCAGACGGGACCATGGCGGCCCACTCAACCAGGTAGACGCCGGGAGCGGTGCAGCGAGGCAGCTCGTACCAATTGACGCTGCCCTCCGCCCGCAAACCGATCGCCTCGAGTAATTCGCTCGCGTGGCTCAAGCTCCACCTCCGTCTTTCGGCTCTCCTGTCTGATTGCCGAGTTCCCGCAGCCACTTCCGTCCCTGTTCGACGTACCTCTGGTTGATCGCCCTCTCGATCGCCACCGACTCCGACGAAGCGTCGATCAACTCCTCCATCCACTCGATCGGTTCCTCCATCGTGAGTTCGCAGTACCGGTCCACGATTCGCGCGAGGATCCCGGGGTCGTGGGTGTTCTGGTAGTCGGCGATCAACTTGCTGACGGAATCGGTCGTCATTTCAGCGCCCCTCCCTATGCCTGGTGGTTTCGTTGGTTTCGGCTACTCCACCCACCCCAACCTCCGCGCCAGCCACGAATCCGCCATCCCGCCCGGCTTCCATCCCGCCGAGCCGTCCTTCAGCATGTCGAAGAAGTTCCACAGCCCGCAGAACGGGTCCCCCGGGGCGAAGTACGCGTACGTCTGCCGCACGATCTGCGACCCGGACTTCGAGAACGCGGACACGCCGGGCATGATCTCCCCGGGGGTCTCCTCAAATCCCATCCTGCCGAAGAACTCCGTTCCCGCCGCGCTCACCATCCGGAACCCCCAGCCGCGCTCCTTCGCGTACGCCTTCTGCTCCGCGACCGCGTCGGGGCCCGCCACGACCAGCGCCGCCCGGTCCTCGAGGCTCAGCCGCGCGCCGTTGATCTCGTCCAGCCAGAGGACGTCCGGGCACCGCACGCCCATGCTGTGCACCAGGATCAGGTCCTTGCGGCCGCCGAAGAGCTTCGAGAGCCGCACCGGCTTGCCGTCCCACCCGGTGAACGTCGCGTCCTCGACCTCCTCGGGCCCGCGCTTGCGGATGAGGTCCATCAGGGTCTGCCGGGCTTTGGCCAGCGCCGCGTCGGCTTTCTCGATCTGCGCTTCGAGCTTCTTGTCGGTCATGGAGCCTCCCGTTGCATGAAACAAGAAAGTGAAATCTCCCGCGGAGGATCATACGAAGCGCCTCCCCGGGCGTGACAGCTTCCGGCTACGCCTCCGCCGTCCGGTCCCAGGCCTTCACGAATCCTTCCAGCACCTCCGCGTCGCGTGGCTCCAGTTTCTCGCCCGCCTTGAGCCGTTCCAGCGCCCGCTCCATCGCGCCGCGCCGGATCGCCTTCGGCATTTCCTTCAGCACAATGAGCGTGTCGCACAGGAATCGCTCCGCCAGCGCGTTGGCGATGTCGCGCGGATCATCCGCCGTCTCGTCCAGCTCCTCGTCCGGCGGCTTCGCGGCCGTCAACTGGAACGTGTACGCCTGCTTCGTCGCCTTTTCACGCCGCAGGTAGACCGTGACGTGGCCGGCGTGCTCGAGGTGAAAGGCGACGTAGGCCTCATCGAAGCGCTTGTGCTCGGGAAGCGGATGGAACCCGGCGCCGTACGCGACGAGGCGCATGGCGAAGGCTTCGTCCTGTTCGTTGGGCATGTCGGCCCTTACGCACGACGCGTGGAAACGTGTCACGCCTTCCGCCGCAGTTCCGGAATCGCGCGTACCATGAACTCGTCGAAGAGCGGAACCGTGAAGGCCATCTCCCCGTGCGCCGGGCTGTACACCATTCCTTTCCGCAGGAGCTTCGCGCGCACCGGCCCGACCCCCGTGACTTTCACGCCGAGCACGTCGGCGATGTCCCCCGTGCGGTGCGGCCCCGGGCCCAGTTCGGCCATCGCCCGCAGGAAATCCTTCTCGCCGTTGGTGAGGCGATCGAAGCGGACCTTGAAGAAATTCTGGTCGAGCCGTGGGACGACTCGCTCGGTCGCGGACTTCACCACGGCGAGCGTGATCGGGCTCGCCTGTGCGGCGTTCCAGGCCTGGTAGGCCCACTCCTGCAGGAAGTAGGGGTAGCCCTTGGTCAGCCGGAAGATCTCCCTGAGCGCGTCGGGGTCGACTCGGACCTGCGCGGCAAGGGCCGGGTCCTTGATGGCCTTCGCAGCGTCGTCTTCCGAAAGTGCCCCCACGACCGGAAAATTGAAAAGCCGTTCGGCATACGACTTTGATTCCCCTGCGAGTCCGGGCAGGATCGGCAAGCCGGCGCCCAGCAGCACCAGGGGGAGCTGGCGCTGCTGGATCTTGTGCATCGCCATGATGAGGGCCCCGAGTTCCTTCTGGTTGAAGTACTGGAGCTCATCGATGAAGAGCGCGACCGCCGACTTTCTCTCCTCCGCGGCTTCGCCCATTGCGACGAAGAGATGGGGGAGGTCGACCTCGAGGTCGCCGCTGTCCGCGGTTCCTTTTTCCGGATCGATGTCGAGTCCCATGCTGACGTCCCCGATGGTGAACTTCAGCGAGCCGATGAAGCTGCGCAGGACCCTGAGTCCGCGCTTGACCTTCTCCCCGGTGCCGGCGACCCGGTCCAGATCGAAAAGGAGCGCGCGCATGTTGTTCGCGATCAAGGGCCCGAGGGGTTTCTCCTCGTGCGCTTCGATGGCGATCGTCCTGTAACCGTCGTTCCGGGCCATCCGTTCGATTTCGTTCAGGAGCACGGTCTTCCCGACGCCCCGGAGTCCAGTCAGGAGGAGGCTTTTCTCGGGCTTTTTCAGGCGCACCCGGCCGAGGAGGATGCGAGCCTGTTCGAGGATCGGGCCGCGGCCGACGAGGTCGGGGGGCGGCGATCCGGCGCCGGGGGAGAAGGGGTTCTTGAGGGGGTCCATGTGTACCGACTTATACGCATTTATACTCGGATTTGAGTATAAAGTGATAGAGCCTTCGGAAAGACTTTTGCCGACTGCACTTACCGTCGCGGAAGGCGCAGGCTAGGAGAGAATTCTACAATATGTTAGTCGAATGTCAAGGTGCCACTGAGGTCCCGGTGCTCGGTCGGTCGTACGCACCGCAGCCTGCGAGCACAGGATTCCTCTTCACCGTCCTCTCCTCCCATCCCGGCTTTCGTCCTGGGCCTCGATCTGGCCCGTGGACGACCGAGGGGCACACGCCCCAACCCCGAAAAGGCGTCACCCTTTCGGGCAGGCCGCGTAAGCCGGAGTGACGGCCAATCGGAGGCAGACCATGACGGATCAGACGGGGAACGAGCCAGAGCGGACTCCGGAAGAGCAGCGGATCCTGGACGCGGCCGAGAAGGCCAGGGTGGAGGCGGAGAAGGCGGCGTACGACGAACTCATGAAGAAGAGGTATGTGCGGCTGATGCTCGATCAGGCGCGGATCGGGGAAATGTTCTAGGTCGCGCACCCGCGGACGGGCCAGCCTCGCGTCTCTTTTCTGTCACGCTGCCGTCCCGGCTGCGTAAGAATACCCGTCGAGGGAATCGAATCCGTGTGGGCTGCAGTCTGGCGGGGGAGGGAAGCATGAAACCGAAAAGTGACGGCGCGCCCGATTCACGGAATCTCGAAGGGCTGCGCCTGCGAACGGAGATGCTGCTGCGCGAGTTCTGGGGCGTTCCTCGCGGCGTGGTCCCGCAGGCGCCCGCAAAGCTCGCGGTGGCAAAGCTGTTCCCGCTCCTGGTGGACCTGGGCGAGCAGGCCCTCCGCGCCATCGTGAAGCGTCACGCCGAGTTCTCGAAGGAGGGCCTGGCGGCCTGCGCCCCGTTCTGGGGGGAATTCCTCCAGGTGCACGCCTGGGCCAACGCGTGGGTCATCGCCCACCCCGCCGCCGCCGCGCGCGTTCCACCGCCGATCGCCCGCCGCGCCGCACGCTTCCTCGCCGGCCTCGCCGCCTACTCGACCGTCTCCGGCAGCGAACTCCTTCACCTCCACCGCCAGGCGCTCGGCTCGGCCCTCGTCGCGTTCGACGACGACAAATGCCGCAAGGCCGTGCGCGACGCCGCCGCGAAGGCGCCGGCCGCGGCGCGGGCGTTCCTTGAGGAAGCGCTGAATTCGGCGCAGCAGACGCTGTCGTACGACCGAAAGGGAAGTCTGCCGGAGCTCGTCGAGCCGATCGAAGACGTGCTCGACGGCACGCCGCTCGAGGACGGCGGCTGCGGGCTCGTGCGCGGCGACGAAGGACGCGAAGCCTTCTTCGCTTCGCTGGGCCTGTCGGCGATGCACGTTCCCAAGGCCTTCGCGGCCACGCTGCGCAAAGTCGAAAACGACTGCTTCGCCACGCGCGAGTTCCGCACCGGCCCCGAGTTCCTCGACAACTGGCTGCGTGAAGCACACGCCGGCGTCGTCGCCGACTACATGCTCGTCTGCCGCGAGACCGCGAACATTTTCGAGGAAGAGAAGCCGTGCCTGCACCTGTTCCTGGTGCTCGGCCCGCTGAAGCTCTTCGCCGTCGTCCCACTCGCGTCCGGCGACGCGGACGCCGCCGAGCGCGCCCGCCTCCTCGCCGGCCTCTCCGTCCTCGTCCGCGAGGCCGAGCGCACCGTCGAGCGCGGCGCCCTCCGCGCCCCCGACGACGACTTCTTCGTCATCGCCATCGGCCAGCAGATCGCCTGGTGCCAGGGCGGCGTCCCCGCGCCCGAGACGTTCGACGGGATCGCCGGGCACTTCGACGACAAGTTCCCGCTCATCCTGGAGTGGCTGAAGAGCCCGCGCGGCTGCGGCGTCGAGCCCCTCCAGATCGACGCCGCCCGGCCCGACGGCTCCCGCACCGACCGCGAACTCGCGCCCTTTGAGCCCCGCGGCCGCCTTTCCACCCCGCCCCGCATCGCCTGGGTCGAGGTCGCCGACTGGCGGGAAGCCCCGTTCGCCGCCGGCGTCAACGTCCACCGCCGCGCCGCCGACCACGACCTCGGCGAGCTCGTCGCCCGCGTCGAGGGGTTCGCGTGGCGCGAGAAGCCGGGGGCGAAGACGAAGGTCTACGTCCTGCCGGCCTCGACAGGGAAGGGCGCGGCCGCGAGCCGGATCTACCCGACGTTGAGCGAAGCGGGGATCATCCGGGGCGTGATCGAAGGGTGGTTCAAGGACGGGGCACGCGTGGCGGATTTCGAAGCGTTTGTTTTCGATGAGAGGGGCTAGAAATCCATGCTTCATACGGTTGCCGATCTGCGAGAGGCCGTGGCGCTATGGGCTCACATCGTTGAATCCGACCCGGCGCTTGTTCGCACGGTCCTCGTGCCCTCCGAGCGGCTGGCGCACGCCTTTCGAAGAGAGCTGGCGCTCGACAAGAAGCTGAGGCCCTTGTTGATCGGAACTCGGCTGGTCCAGCCCGTCGAAGTCGCGCATGAGTGGCTGCTCCATGCGGGCGAAGCGCCGATTCGTGGCGCCGAGGAGATTCGGAGCGTAGCTCTCGAGAACCTGTTTGCGGCGCCGGACCTGGAAACGCGGCTCCGGTATTTCGACGTGCGAGAAATGAGAAAGGGATCCGGGTATGCAGAGGCGTTCGCCGCGACCCTGGGTGACCTCGCGGCTGCCGGCGTCGGGGCCGGAGAGCTGCGCAAGGCGAGTGCTGAGGCGAAGGACGAAGTCTCGAGTCGGCGGTGCAATGACGTCGCGGAGGTTCTGGCAGCTCTGAAGCTCGACGCGTGCGACGACCATCAGATCTTGAGGCGAGCGGCTGCCCCTGGGAAGCGGGATCGCGGTCTCGTGTTCGCACTGCTGACCTCTGAGCCAGGCGAGGATCTCATCGCATTCCTATCCTCCATCGCCGGTGCGACCGTCGCGCTGTTGGCCTCGGCACCTGAGCGCGCCGAAATCGATCTGAAGATCGCTCGCCTCGGCGCCGCGTTGGGCGGCGTTGCACCTGCGAAACTCGCCGAGAAAGGCGCTGATTCGGAACTGGCAATTCTGAGAGAAGGGCTGTTCCGGCCCGCCGCAGATCGTGCGGTGCGGGGAAAAGGACCCGACGGCACCGTCCATTTCGAATGGCACGCGGGGGTGGAAGAGGAACTGGCGGCCGCTGCAGACTGGGTCGCAGAGCAGGTTCGAAACGGCGTCCCGCTGGAAAGGGTAGCCGTCATCGTCCCTCAGGCGGATCCGCTCGCTGGAATGGTGCATGATCGGCTGGCGAAGCTCCCGTGGGAGGGCCTGAAACCTCCGCTGCACGTCGCAGGTGGATTGCCCGCGGCCACAATTCCCGTCGGGCAGCGCATGGACGCGCTTCTTCGGGCGTTGGAGTGCGGACTTCGCGCCGAGGAATTCCTGAGGCTTCTTCCCTCGATTCGACTCGAGAAGGGTGCAGACGGGAACGACAGAACCCACCTGTCTGCCTCGGGGGCTGGACGGCTGATCTGCACATGCGGGACGCCGGGCGGGTCGCCCGAGCGGATTGCGGACGCCCGGGAGTGGGTGGCTGGACTTGAGAAACGAATCGCACAACTGGCGGCTCTCGCGGGCATCGCGGCTCCCGGTGATCGCCAGGAGAGGGAGGTGGCACAGGCGAAGCGCGAACTGGTGCCGTTCCGCGAAGTTCTACCAGCGATTAGAGACCTGACCGCACTCGCGGAACGAGTAGCCGCAGGCGAACCACTGTCGCGGATCTGGCCTGCCCTGGAGGGGTTCTGGAAGAGCCGCGTCATCGCGATGGACGACGTCGGATACCTGCCGGACTTGTCGCGCCGTCTTCAGTCCCTCCTGAGCTTCGATCGCCGCGGCACCGCTGCGCTGAGGACAATTCGACGCTGTGCCGAGGGAATCCGCTGGAGTGTCGGCCGGTTCGGTGAACCGCGGGTCTTCATCGGGACTCTGGAACAAGCCGCGGGAATTCCCTTCGACTCGGTCCGCGTCGTCGGCCTGGCCGAGGGCGCGATCGCGGGATCTCCCGTGGAGGATCCGCTGCTCCCGGACCTCGACCGGCGCAGGATCGATGGCATGTCCCTCGCGGCACATCGCCCCGCGGCCGAGCTGCGCGGACTCTGTCGCGTGGTGCGCCACACATGTCAGCGCCTCGTCTTGAGCGCTCCGCGACAGACCGTGGACGGAACCGTGCGCGAACCTTCCATCGTGTTCCTGGAGGCCGCTGCCGTCCTCCGCCGCCCGCACGCGGTGACGGGCGCGCCGACCAAGGGACTTCCGGACGCGGACGCTCTCAGGCGCGACTATTTCGACTCCGGCCGGCACGCTCTCAAGGCCTTGCCACGGCTCCAGCTCGAACGCCCTTCGACGGCGGACCTGGCTGCGTTCACGGAAGCGCTTTACCTTCCGGGTCCCGGCCCTTTGGACGGCAGGTTTGCCGCGACGAAACCGGAAGTTCGCATTTGCTCCCCCTCAGGTCTCCAGAAATTCATGGAGTGCCCGCACAGGTTCCTCTTCGAAAAGGTGTTTCACTGGGAAGAACCCGACGCAATCCCTGACTCCAGCCGGATCGACACGCTGGTCTTCGGCAGTTTGTTTCACGCCGTCATGGAGTCGTTCTTCAAGGCGCGCGGTGCGGAGTTCTACGCTCACCAATCCTCGCTGGACGCGTGGACTGCGGAAGCTCAGCGGGTCGGTGACGCAGAATTCGACTCCTGCGTCGGCACCTATCCTCTCGGCGGCGGAGAGACGCGGCTCCGAGAGCGCCGTCGCCTGCGGGAAGCCATCGAACGCGCGGTGAAACACGAGTGGGAACGCGGCCCGGGAATCGCGGTGGCGCGCGTCGAGGAACCGTTTGGCTGGCGCGGCGACTGCATCGTGGGCGGACTCCCTGTTCGCGGGGCGATCGACCGCGTGGAGACCGTGCCGGAGGGGACCTCGGTGCGCGATTTCAAGTCTGGAAAAGCCCATCCGCGGCAGGCAGGCGATCGCCTTGACCCGGTCACCGACATCCAGCTTGCGATCTATGCGTGCGTCGTTCGCGGACTTGCAACCGCATGGAAGGTTCCGCCGCCGGCTCGTGGCGCTTACGTCTACGCGACCGCTGCGTCGCCGCGGGAAAGGGACTTTTCGGGCGCCGAGTTTGAGGGCCTGATGCAGGCCGGAGAATCGTGGGCCGGGCTGGCGCGAAGGTTGATGGAAGAGGGTTCGTACCCACGGACCAGCCGCAAGGATGACTGCCGAAATTGTCCGTTCGTTCCGGTCTGCGGTCGCACGGCGCCCCTGAAAACTGAGAGTCGGTGGCCCGTCCGCACTCCCGCCGTCTCGGAATTCCTCTTGATGAAGGCTCCCGTGCGCTCTCCCGAACCGGAAGAAGGCGAGGGGCCTGCCGGCGTGGAGGGGCAGAAATCAGGTCCTCCAAAGAAGTCACCGGCTGACGAGTCCAAGCCCAAACCTGGCCGTAGGAGGAAATCCTCATGACTCTGGCCGACCAGCGCGATCGTGAAGAGATCAAGGCCGAGCGCGACCGCAATGTCGTCGTGGACGCGGGCGCGGGCACCGGGAAGACGAAGACGATCGTTGACCGCTTTGTGAATCTCCTGTCCCCCCCGGCGGGACAGGCGGCGATCCCGATCGAGCGCCTCGTCGCAATCACGTTTACGCGCCGCGCGGCGGGCGAACTTCGGTATCGCATCCGCGAGGCGATCCTGGACCGGATCGGCTCTGCTTCGCCCACCGCGCACCAGCGACAGTTGCTCCAGGGCGCGCTGAGCGGGCTCGACGCCGCCTTCATCGGCACGATCCACAGTTTCGCGGATCGCCTCCTGCGGTTTCGGCCGCGTGAAGCGAGTCTGAGCCCGGGGTACCGGATCGAGGAAGACCCCACGGCCCTCGTCGAACAGGCGATCGAGCGGTTTCTGCTCGCCGTTGACCGTCGCAGTCTCGCCGCAGCCACGGGTCTACCGGCAGACGCGGCACTTGAGGCCGAGGAAACCGTCCGCGACTTCTTCGTCGCGGGGTACTCCGCGCGGGGATTCGGCGAGTCCTACATGCGAGTCAAAGCGCTCGACGACCTGCTTGCCGACTTGATCGCTACGCGCGACGTTCCGGTCAAGTTCCCGCCGCCGGCTCCGCCCGATCTTCGGTCCCTGTCGGACATCGCTCGGCTGGCGGCTGCCCGCATCCGCACCCTGCCTTTGACCCCTGGAGGCCGCAGCAGGCTTCACGCCCTCGCTCCGTTCTTCGATTGCGTCGCGAAAGCTGCAAGCCCCCCGGACATGCTCGGGGCGGTTCGCCTGCTTGAGGAGACCATGCCCGCGAAGTCAGATGCCAAAGGTCTTCGCAGGGGCGCGGACTTTGACGGGGACGACGAAGGGTGGGATCTCTTCTTGTTCCTGCACGACGACGCTCTCCCCGCCGTTTCGGTTCCGATGATGGACTGGATGGGCGTGAGGTTGGCGCGTCTGTCGCCGGCCATTCTCGCGCTGTACGAAGCCGTAAAATCAGAAGACGAGTCCGTGGACCAGACGGATCTGCTCATCAGCCTCCGCAAGGTGGTCCGCCAGCCCGCGCACCGACAGTTCTACGCCTCGCTGTTCGACCATGTCTTTGTGGACGAGTTCCAGGACACCGATCCTGTCCAGGCCGAGATCCTGCGCGAGATCATTGCTGATCCGAACACCGTGCAACCTCGCCCTGGCGCGATCACCATCGTCGGCGATCCTAAGCAGTCCATCTACCGGTTCCGGCGCGCTGACATCGCCGCGTACGCTAACTTTCGCGACTGGCTCGCCACCGGTGGTGCTCTGTTGAGGCGCCTGAACTCCAACTTCCGAAGCGTTCAACCGCTCATCGAGTACGTGAACGCACGCTTCTCGGAGCTGATGGGAACCGCCGCCTCCGGCCAGGTCTTCGAGCCCGACACGGGCGTCGTTCATTACGAACCCATCGCGTCCGTCACCCCCGCCCCGGGGCCATCCGTTCACATCGTTCCATTCGCGGGCCCGAAGGGGGAAAAGCCGGGCGCGGAGGACGCCCGGCGACTGGAAGCGGAAGCGTTGGCGCGCTACCTCGTCCACCTTCGCGCAGCCGGCGTGACGGTCGGCCAGGGCGAGGCGAAGCGCCCCGCACGGTGGGGAGATATCGCCGTACTCGCATCGAAGACCTCGGGATGGCCGGACTACTTCCGCGAGTTCGACGCCTTCGGCATCCCGTGGGCCGCGCGCGGAGGTTCCGTCTTTGCGAAGGATCGATTGGTGTGCTCCTTCATCCTCGCCCTGCGATTCATCGCGGATCCCGAGGATGGGGTTGCGGAGGCCGCGTGGTTCCGGCCCCCCTTCTGGCCGCTGGCGTTGCAGGATGTAGCCAGTGAGACCGCAGCGTGGACCGTCGCGAAGGAACTCCATAAGACCCTGCGTCGCGAACGGCTGTCCGTTCCGCCTGCCGAGACTGCCCGCCGCCTGCTGACGGGCTCGCGGTGCGCCGCCTTCGTGGAGGGTGGCCCCAACGGGGCGCGCAGCCTCTCGAAACTCGAGGAACTCATCCTGCAGGTGGACGTGCTTTCTAGGGAAGGACTCGACTTCGACGCCGTCACCGCACGGCTGCGCTCCTGGCTCGACGCTCCGTCCGACTACGACGCCCCGGAACCTGTTGCCGAGGATGCGGTGCGGTTCCTGACGGTTCACCAAGCGAAGGGACTGGAATTCCCGATCGTCGTGTACGCGAACGTCATCTCGACGGATCAGGGCGGCGGGTCAGCCTGGCTCATCAGCGCCGACGGCAGCTCGGCGGCGATCAAGCTGAACCTGTTCGAGGCGTCCATTCCCCCGGGTTGCAAGGTTCGGGAGCGCGAGAAAGATTTCGATTCTGCCGAAGGTCTCCGTGTCGCCTACGTGGCGGCTACCCGCGCCCGCGACCTCCTCATCCTTTCCGGTCCGCAGGTCGCCGAAAAGCCCGGCAAGAAACCTTCCAAGAAGGCCGGTCTGGCGAGTCTCCTCCGTTCTCCCGATCCTCTTGTCCACTGTGTAGAGGCCTGGCAGGCAGACAAAATCCCAGATTGGGCGGCGCCCATCGTGCCGGTTGCGCCGTTCCGAGCCTCGGAGGCCGTCGCTCGTGATCTAGGGACCTGGAGTGCTGGCCTCAGCCGGGCAGCCGTCCCCGTCGCCAGTCCGATCGGGGTCACCGCTGCCATCCGCGACGGGATCGAAACCGGAGCTTCACCTGCCGAAGTACTGCGAGCCAGGAAGGGAGAAGGCAGGTTCGGACGCCTGTTTGGATCGACGGTTCACCGCTCGCTCCAGATGATTCTCTCAGGCGCCACCGGAACCGTTCGCGAATTCGTCGCACGCTGCGCAGCAGCCGAGGGTCTACGGGACCACTTCGAGGACGCTACTGCTGACGTTGAACGTGCGCTCAAGACTCTCGCCGGGATCGCTGGCCAGCGCTATCCAGAATTCCCGATAGCTTCTTCCCAGCTTGGAGGACGCCTTCTCCTCGGATACGCCGACGTGCTCTGCGTCTCCGAGTCGGAAGTCTTGGTAATCGACTTTGTTCATCTGGCGGCGCCATTAGCGGTCCGGCCGGGATAATCCCTTGACACTCTGACGCCTCTCAACCGGGTCCTCCTGGACCCCGAGAGGAGGCAGGACATGAGTGCGGGAAATGGCAGCGCAGGACGGAGGAAGAAGCA